>NZ_FOVP01000005.1 GCF_900115165.1 Roseovarius lutimaris
TCCTATGGCGCCGCCATGAAGGAAATCGGCAATGCTGACCGCCAGATGACCGGACGCTGGCTGAACAATCGCGCCGAGAATTCGCATCAGCCGTTCCGACGACGAGAACGCGCCATGACCCGCTTCCGGCGTCTGCGAAGTCTGCAAAAATTCGCCGTCGTTCATTCTTCAGTTTTCAACCACTTCAATTCGGAACGAAGCCTCTCCAGCCGACAGATTTTCAAACAAAACCGAGCCGCTGCTCTTATCGAGTGGCGCGGTCTTTGCATGGCATAAAAGGCGGCCACCCAGACCTAGCTGAGACGAGTTCGAATTCGTCTGACACCACCGTCAGCGCGGCTATACATCTCGCGGTCCATCGCTTCCTTGTCGCCCTTGCGGGATCCGTTCCATTATGCGTGAGCCGGTCGAGAAGAGCGGCGCTCAGCCTTGTCTGCGTCGGGCTGTTCGGCATCTGGTCGGCGCTTTACGGTCACTAACTCCAACCGCTAGACGCAAAACGGCCCCGCCAGGATATCGGGCAGGGCCGTATCTCATCCTTGGGTCAAACCCGGTCTTGCCTAGGCTTGCGCCGCCAGAAACGCATCAATCCCGGCCTGGGCAACATCGCGATCCTGGGCAGGTGTGCCCGAACTCACGCCGATGCCGCCGACGACATCGCCGTCAACCATCACCGGAAGGCCACCGCCGACCACCATAAGGCGCCCGCCAATCGCCGAGGCGATACCATAGACCGGCGCGCCGGGCTGGCTGACCTCGCCATATTCATGGGTCGCTTTCTTGGCGCCCGAGGCGGTAAAGCTCTTGTCGATAGCGATGGTGATCGAAGTCACCTTGCCACCATCCATCCGCTCGAAGGCAACAAGGTTGCCGCCCTCGTCGGTGATCGCGATGCACATCGGCACGCCGATCTCTGCGGCACGGGCGCGCGCGCCCGCAAGCAGAACGCCCGCATCCTCAAGGTCCAGTCTTTTGATCGTCATCATGTCCGTCTCTCCTTCAGGCGGCCTTGGCCGCACGGCGCGCGGCATGCAACAGCGGTTCGGTATAGCCCGAAGGCTGTTCCACGCCCTTGAAAATCAGATCGCGCGCGGCATTGAACGCGACCCCGTCAAAGCCCGGCGCCATCGCCACATAGGCCGCATCGCCCGCATTCTGGCTGTCGACCTTGGGGGCCATGCGGCGCAGCGAGGCGTCCACCTCTTCGGGTGTGCAAATGCCATGCACAAGCCAGTTGGCCAGATGTTGCGCCGAAATCCGCAGGGTTGCGCGGTCTTCCATCAGGGCCACATCGTTGATGTCGGGCACCTTGGAACAGCCGATCCCCTGATCGACCCAACGCACCACATAGCCAAGGATCGACTGGCAGGAATTGTCGAGTTCACGCTGTATCTCCTCGCCAGAGAGGTTGCGCCCGATCATCAATGGCGGGGTCAGAAGATCCTCGCGCGATGCCCTTTCGCGCCCTTTCAATTCGCTCTGCAACGCCGCTACATCAACCTGATGGTAATGCGTGGCATGCAGCGTCGCCGCCGTCGGCGAGGGCACCCATGCGGTATTGGCGCCGGCAAGCGGATGGGCAATCTTGACCTTGAGCATCTCGGCCATGGCATCAGGCTTGGCCCACATGCCCTTGCCAACCTGACCCTTGCCGGACATGCCGGCGGCAAGGCCTGCATCGACGTTGCCCGCCTCATAGGCGGCCAGCCAGATGGCGCCTTGCATCTCGCCCTTGGGAATGACCGGCCCGGCTTGCATCGAGGTGTGGATTTCGTCACCGGTACGATCCAGAAAGCCGGTATTGATAAACACGCAGCGGTTTTTCACGGCCTTGATACAGGCCAGAAGATTGGCCGAGGTGCGACGCTCTTCGTCCATCACCCCGATTTTGACGGTGTTGCGCGCAAGGCCAAGAATATCTTCGACGCTACCATAAAGCGTGTTGGCAAAGGCAACCTCTTCGGGGCCGTGCATCTTGGGCTTGACCACATAGACCGATCCCGCACGCGAGTTGCGCGCGCCGGTCCGGGCCAGATCATGCATCGCGGCGGCCACGGTGACGGCGGCATCCAGCATCACTTCGGGGGTTTCCTGACCGTCCAGAAGCACCGCATCGGTGGTCATCAGATCCCCCACATTGCGCACCAGAAGAAGCGCGCGGCCCGGATGCGTCACCGGCCTGCCCGTAGGGTCAAGATATTCGACATCAGGGTTGAGACGGCGGGTGATCACCTTGCCGCCCTTCTCGACCTCTTCACTCAGGTCGCCGCGCATCAGGCCAAGCCAGTTGGCATAGACCAGGCACTTGTCCTCGGCATCCACGGCGGCAACCGAATCTTCGCAATCCTGAATCGCGGTCATCGCACTTTCGAGGCGAAGATCCGAAATGCCGGCGGCATCGTCTTTGCCAATCGGCGATGTGCGGTCTATGATGATCTCGATCAAGAGGTCATGCACCCGCAAAAAGATATTACCGTTCTCTTTGTAGCCCGCGAATTGGCTCGCATCGGCAAGACCGGTGACAGCCCCCTTGGTGGTGACGACAAGCGCGCCATCCGCGACCTCAAGTGCGGTGACATCGGCCCATGATCCCGCCGCGAGCGGGGCGACGCGATCAAGATGCGCGCGTGCCCAGGCAATGACCTTTGCGCCGCGCGCGGCGTCAAAGCCCTTGCCCTCGGGCTTGCCCTCAATCGCATCGGTGCCATAAAGCGAGTCATAAAGGCTGCCCCAGCGGGCATTGGCGGCATTGAGCGCAAAGCGCGCGTTCATCACCGGCACAACAAGCTGTGGCCCAGCGACGGTGGCGATCTCGGCATCGACATTCTGTGTATCGACCGAAAACGGTTCCGGTTCCGGCACGAGATAGCCGATCTCGCTCAGGAAGGCGCGATAGGCCGCGCCGTCAAGCTGCTGACCGCGCCGCTCGATGTGCCAGGCGTCGATCTTTGCCTGCAAATCCTGGCGCTTTTGAAGCAGTGCGGCATTGACAGGCCCCAGCTCGCGCAGCATTGCGGCATAACCTGACCAGAATTGATCGGCGGTGACATCGAGCAGGATGTCGTTCTCGATCAGCGCGGCAAGTGGTTCGGCAACTGACAGGCCGTGGCGCTCAACATATGTGGTCATATCCGGTCTCCTTTTATTTGGCTCGGGGGGTAACGCGGGATCGCGGAACTTGTAAGAAAAGGAAAAATGTTTTCCATTGTATGGAAAGGTATACCGAAGTGACTACCCCAAAGACAGAAGGCGTTCAATCCGTCGTGCGCGCGCTCAGGCTTCTCAAGCTCCTGAGCCTGAATGACGAGGGCCTGCGCGTGAGCGACATCGCGCGTCAGGCCGGGCTTGCGGTTTCGACCACGCATCGTTTGCTGACCACGCTCGAACGTCAGAATTTTGCCCAGTTTGAACCCGATCGCGCGCTCTGGCATGTCGGTCGCGAGGCCTTTGCGGTGGGGGCGGCCTTTGGGCGGCGGCATAATTTCGTGGCGCCTGCCCTGCCCTATCTGCGCCGGTTGCGCGATCTGACGCGCGAGACGGCCAATCTCGGCATTCTCGACCAGGACGAACTGGTGACCATAAGCCAGGTGGAAAGCCGCGAGATCATGCGCGCCATTTCGCCCCCCGGCGGGCGGGTGCCGACGTTTTGCTCGGGCATGGGCAAGGCGATTCTGGCCACGTGGGAGGATGCAGATATTGCGGCGTTCGTGGCGCGCACCGGGTTTCATCCGATGACCAAACGCTCGCATCGCGACATGACCACGGCGATGGTCGATATCAAACGTATCCGCAGCCGGGGCTATGCGCTTGACGACGAGGAACATGTGACCGGGTTGCGCTGTCTGGCGGCGGTGGTCTGGTCGGCGCAGGGCGAAGCGGTCTGCGCGATTTCGGTCTCGGGGTTGGCGGCGCGGCTGCCGGATGCGCGCCTTGACGCCATCGGAAAACAGGTAGCCGAGGCCGCGCGCGAGCTTACGCAAAAGCTTGGCGGTGCGCCGCCGGGTTAAGCAGGGCCTAATCAGGGCCGAGAAAATCCGCGAGGATCATGTTGAACAGCGCAGGCTTTTCCAGATGCGCCGCATGGGCCGTGCCCGGCACCACCGCCAGGCGCGCATCCGGCAGGCCCTCCCAGAGGGCCTGCACCTGTGGCCAGCGATAGGAGCGGTCGCCATCGCCCCAGATCACGAGGGCGGGCATGGCAAGCCCGGCCAATGCCGCGCGCCCGTCCCAATGCGCCATCGCGTCCAGCGCCGCGAGCGCCGTGGCGACACTCGCCTGACGGCCAAGCGCGGCGACAAGACCATAACCCTGCCCTGCCGCACCACGCCGAAACCATGTGGCGCCGATCCGGGCAATGGTGTCGGCCACACCATCCGCGCGCAGACGCTCACGCGAGGTTTCAAGCGGCTCGAACCGGTCCGGCATCATGCCAAGCGGCCCGGTGCCATATAGCACGAGCCGGGTGACTCGGGTCGGCGCAAGCCGCGCCATTTCCTGGGCAATCATACCGCCCATCGAATGCCCGAGCAGGGTAAACTCGGTCACGTCGAGATCATCCAGAAGCGCCAGAACAGCGCGGGCGAAATCGCCAATCCGATCCGGGCCCTGAAGGCCCGCATTGCCGCCACAGCCGGGCAGATCGGGCGCGATCACGTCAAAGCCCGGCGCGAAATGCGCGATCATGTCCTGCCATTGATCGGCGCCGCCAAGATAGCCATGCACCAGCACCAGCGGCGGCCCTGACCCGGCGCGCCGATAGCTCTGCGGCACGGCGACCGGTACGGCGCCTAGCGCATCTGATCGGGCAGCCATAGGGCGGTCTCCGGCCAGAGGATAAGAAGGGCGATCAACGCCACAAGCGCGCCGATGAAGGGCAGACAGCCCATGATGACATCGCCGATAGTGACCTGCCCGCGCCCGATGCCCTGAATGACATAAAGGTTCAGCCCCACAGGCGGCGTCAGCACCGCGATCTCCATGGTGATGGTATAGACCACCCCGAACCAGATCAGATCGAACCCCGCCGCCGACATCAGCGGATATATCGTCGGCAGGGTAATGAAGGTCATCGAGACCGGCTCTAGGAACATGCCAAGCACGATGTAAAACGCCAGCACGATCATCAGCACCACATAGGGCGAGAGATCAAAGCTCAGGAACAAGTCGGTGAATTGCTGCGGCACCCGGTAATAGGTCAAAACAAAGCCGAACAGCACTCCCGCCGACAACAAGAGGCCAAGATAGCCCATGGTGCGCATGGTCGCGAAAAGCGCCTCCTTGAAGCCCTGCCAGGTGAGGCCCCCGACCCCGAAGGCAAGGGCGACGGTCAAAAGCGCGGCCACGGCGGCGGCCTCGGTCGGGGTGGCGATGCCGGCATAGATCGCGACGGTGATCACCAGACCGATCAACAGGATCGGCCCAACGGTCGCCAGAATCTGCATCAGCGGCATGCGCATCGCGTCTTCGCTATCGGGGATGTCCTGCGGGCGCAGGATGCCCCAGACCAGCACCACACCCACAAAGGCGGAGACCAGAACCAGCCCCGGAATGACGCCGGCGATGAACAGATCGCCGATGCTCTGATCGGTGACAATGCCGTAAAACAAAAGGATCAGGCTAGGTGGGATCAACACCGAAAGCGTGCCCCCCGCCGCCAGAACCCCGGCCGAAAGGCGCTTGCCATAGCCAAGCCGAAGCATTTCCGGCAGGGCCACGCCGCCGATCGTCAGCGCGCCGACCATCGACGAGCCGCAAACCGCGCCAAACCCGGCGCAGGCCCCGATTGATCCATAGGCCGCAGAGCCGCGAATGCGCACGCCCTGATGCAGGAACTGGTAAAGATTGGGGCCGATCCGCGATTTGCCGATCAACTCGCCAAGAAAGACGAACAGCGGCACCGCCAGAAGGATATAGTCGATCCAAACCCCCCAGAGTTTGAGTTGCGACGAAACCAGCGATGTCTGAAAGCTCTGGATTTGCCAGAGAAACGGCAGGGACGCCGCCGCCAGAGCAAAGGGGATCGGCAATCCGATGGCGATCAGCACCATCAACAGACCCAAAAGGCCAAGACCAACCTCATACCATTCCATCTCAGACCTCCGATTTCAGGTCGCTGGCCGGTGTCACCACCAGACGCGCAAACCGCAATGCCGCGTAGATTGAAAACAGGACAAGCGCCGCCGCCCCCGGCGCCCAGAACGCATAGCGCGGCCAGAGCAGGATCTCGGATGAGGCCCCGGATTTGAACGCCCCGGTGGTGGCCTTGATCGCCGCCAGCGAGAAAAACAGCCCCACCGCCAGCATCAGCCCCATGTTCAGCAAGGCAAACCCCTTGCGCGCTCGCAGCCCGAACCGGTCGGTCAGCATGGTGACACGCGGATAGGCATCCTCGCGCAGGGCATAGGCGAGCCCGGCAAAGGCCACCGGAAACAGCAGGAGCGCGGTCGCCTCGGTGACCATCCGGTCGGGGGCGTTCAGGGCATAGCGGGTAAAGACGCCGTAACTGATCCAGACCATCTGGATCAGGACAATCGCGCCCCCCAGTGCGGCCATGAAGATCACCACGCGCTCAAACAGCGCGATCATACGAGAGAGGGACATGTGACTGCCTCCGATTATGCGGAACAGACCCGCCCCGGCCTTGCGCGGGGCGGGTCGATTTGGCGCGCCTTAAGGCGCGTGCGCGGCAAACAGCGCGCGGATATCACCCGCAAGATCGCCACCACAGGCCGTATCGACTTCTTTGTCCCAGGTGCCCTGCACACTGTCGATCAGGGCCATGCGCTGCTCCTGCGGAATGGAGACGGCAGCACCGCCCCCCTTCATCACCGCATTGCCGACCCGCTGATCAACCCAGTCCTCATAGCGCGGCTTGAGCCAGGTTTCGGTCTCGCTTGCAGCGGCCATGACGGCAGCCTGTTCATCGGCACTCATGCTGTTGAACTTGTCCAGATTCATCATGTACTGGATATTGCCGTAAAACAGGTTGGCGTTGACCATATAGGGCATCACATCCCAGAGCTTCCAGCTTGAATAGGTGGCAACACCCATGTTGATGCCGTCCACCACGCCGCGCTCGGCGGATTGGAACACCTCTTTGGGGGCCACGAAAACTGGCTGACCGCCCCAGGTTTCGATCATCAGGCTGACCAGCGGCCCGATCGAGCGCACGAGCTTGCCATCAAGCTTGCCCAGATCGTCGATGCCGTCCTCGAACCACCATTCCTGATCGTAGGAATAGTTCGAGTTGAAGACCGGCACCAGATTGACCTTGGCGGCCTCGTCCTTGACCAGCGCGGCATAGCCCGCGTCAAGCTCGACCTGGTTTTCCAGATCAATCGCGGCGGGGTAAAGCGAGGTCACCCGGTAGCAGGGCAAACGCTCATCCGCAGGAATCCAGCTCATGTCAGAGACGCCGCCCTGTACCGCGTCAACCCCTTCGGACCAGCCATGCAGCGTGGCCGAGGGAAAGATTTCAACCTTGACGCTGCCGCCGGTCTTTTCGCTGACCAGATCGGCGAAATGCACAAAGCCGTCATAGCGGATATCGGCCTCGTTCACATAGGTCGACAGGCGGATCACGGTTTCGGCGGTGGCGGGCATGGCGGTGGTTGCGAGAGCGGCGGCAATCATCGGGGCCAGCGCTTTGCTTTGAAGGGTCATGTGTCTCTCCTGTTGGATTGAAGAATGGGCTTTGACCGTTGATCGGCCATATTTTGATGTCTCAAGCCTAGGCAAGAACGGCGTCAAAATGCCAATTCAAACATGGTCTAAAACTATTCCGATCTTGCATGACGCCCGAAACCGCCGCATTCTGATCGCGATAAACGCGGGGATTAGGGCGATGGATATCAACTGGTTGCGAGACTTTGTCTGCCTTGGGCGCACGCTCAACTTTACCCGCGCGGCGGAAGAGAGAAACATCACCCAATCGGCCTTTAGCCGTCGCATCAAGTCGCTTGAAAACTGGCTTGGTGAGCCGCTTATTGACCGCGCGACCTATCCGGTGCGCCTGTCATCGGGCGGGGCGGCGTTTTTGCCGATTGCCCAGGATACCATCGCACAGCTCACCGAGGCGCGTCAGGCGATCCGTCAGGCCGCCAGCTCCGATGCCCGGTTTCAGCGTTTTGCCGTGCTGCATGCGATTTCGGTCAATTTTCTCTCGCCGCGTCTGGGGGCGCTTGAGGCGGCGCATCCCGAGTTGCGCACGCGGGTGATTTCCGACAGCCTTACAACCTGTTGCCAATTGCTGGCCGAGGGGTCTTGCGAATTTCTGATGTATTACCGCCATCAGGATGTGGCGCCAATTCTGGATGAGACGCAATTTGTGCGCAAGGATATCGGGCGCGAGATACTATTGCCGGTGGCCGAGGCCGGGGTCGCCGCGCGCAGGGGCTGGTATCTGCCGGGCAAGGCCGGGCAGGATATTCCATATCTGTCGTATGATCCCAACACGTTTCTTGGCACGGTCGTCGATCAGATCATCGGCAATCGCGCGACCTCGCTCTCGCTGCGTTACATGGATGCGTTGGCCGAGGCGCTCAAGCGGCGCACTCTGGGTGGAAGCGGCGTTGCGTGGCTTCCCGAAAGCTCGGTCACGCAGGACCTGGCCAGCGGTCAACTGGTGCGTGTCGGCGGGCGCGACTGGCAGGCACGGATGACGATTTCGCTGTTTTGCTCGCCCGAAAAGCTTGATGAAACCGGGCGCATGATCTGGGAAAGTTTTCCCGAGATCGCCTAGATGATCAGCGCCGAAAGCTCTTTCGCCGTGGCATGCATCGCGCCGCGATATTCAAGCGCGCGCGCGACATCGAACCGTTGGGTCGGGGCGTGAAACGCCAGCGTCGCAATCAACCGGTCGTTGGTCTCCAAAAGCGGCACCGCAAGCGCGATCATATCGGTCATGAATTCCTCGCGATCAAGCGAATAGCCCTGCTCCCTGATCGTGTGTATCTCGGCCAGAAGCCGGTCGATATCGGTGATGGTATTGGGCGTTCTGGCGACAAGATCGGTCGCCGCAAGATAGCGTTTAAGGTGCGAGGGCGCCAAAGAGCTAAGGTACATTTTGCCGCTGGCGGTGCAATAGAACGGCACCCGCGTGCCAACCGGAAGCTGGATGCGCAGGGGCCATTCGGTTTCGACCCGCTCGACATAGATCATCGCATCGCGATCCGGCAGGGCGATATTGCAGGTCTCGCCCACCTCGCGGCTCAGCTTTTGCAGGATCGCCTGACGGGCGGTCCTGATCCTGAGAGAGGACAGGATACCCCCCGCCATGGTGCGCAGGCGCGGCCCCGGCGAATAGCTTCGCCCGTCAAGATCGCGCTGCACAAAGCCTTCGTCCTCAAGCGTCAGGAACAGCCGGTGAATGGTCGGCTTGGGCAGGCCAAGCTTTGCATTTACCTCGGTTGGGGTCACCGGAACGCCGACGCGCGCCATCTCTTCGATCACCATCAACAGTCTCAGGTTCGTCGGGATGGTGTCGTGCTTGTCCTCGTCCATACCCGGCCTTTCATCAATGTTGTGGCAATAGCACGGTCGAGAAGAACGGCACCAAGGCTACCAGAATCCACACGGCTATCAATACCATAAGATAGGGCACCGTATAACGCAGCAACCTGAAATAGGGAACGCCGGTCACCCCGGATGCTACATAAAGATTCAGCCCATACGGCGGGGTGATGAACCCGATCGAGGCGCCCACAAGGAAGATCACCGAAAAGTGGATCGGATCAATCCCGACAGAGGCCGCAATCGGCGCCAGAATGGGCGCAAGGATGATGGTGACGGGAAGGCTTTCAAGCACCATGCCGGAAAAGAACACGATCACCATCGAGGTGAACAGCACCGCGTGATAGCCGCCCATCGAGGTCACGAAATCGCCGATCACCGCCTGTGCGCCAAGCAGCGACAGGATCTGCTGCATCACCACGGAGATCGCGATCAGCGGCGCAAGGATACCCGAGATCTGCGCCGAGCGCACGACAATCGACGGGATTTCGCGCAGGCGGAACCCGTCAACCACCAGCATCCCGGCATAGGACCGCTCGGTCGCGGGCAAATCGCGCTGACCGCGCATCAACTTGTTGAGCGGATAGCTGACCAGCCCCGCAATGACGCAAAAGCCCACGGTCACACCGGCCGCCTCGGTGGGTGAAAACTTGCCCGTGTAAATCCCCCAGAGCACCAGACCGATGGCGAAAAAGCCAAGCCACGCGCCAAAGGCGGTCTTGAGAACGCGGTTGAGTTGCAGCGGGATAAGATGACCCCAGCCGTTGATCCGGCAGATCACCCAACAGGCGAACTGCATGCCGATCACCATCATCGCGCCGGGCAGGATGCCGGCTACGAAAAGCTCGGAAATCGGCAGGTTCATCAGAAAGCCATAGACGATGAAAATGATCGACGGCGGGATGATGATGCCCACCGTGCCCCCCGCCGCCGCCGTGGCCGCGGAAAAGCGTTCGTCATAACCGCCCTTGACCATTTCAGGGTGCAGCATCGAGCCGATCGTCGCCGTCGTGGCGCTGTTTGAGCCCGAAATCGCCGCGAAAAGCCCGCAAGCCCCAAGTGCCGCCATCGCCAGACCGCCGCGCAGCCAGCCAAGACAGGCATAGGCAAAATCCGACAACCGGCGCGCAATGCCCGATTTATTGATCAGATCGCCGGTCAGAATGAACAGCGGCATCGCCAGAAGGGCGAACCCCTTGCTGAACACGTTCAGCAGTTCGGCCCCCATATTATCAAGCGTCAGCCCCAGAACAAAGGAACAGCCGATCACCCAATAGGCAATCACCAGAAACACCGGCACGCCCATCATGAAAAAGAACGTGACCCCGACCGAGATCAAGGTGACCCAAGTACCGTCGGTCATGCCGGTTCCTCCCCGATGATGGCCTGCTTGATCAGCGGCTCACCTGATTTGTATTTGGCGATATCTTCCAGCAGGTTTTCCAGCACCCGCGCGCTCATCAGCACGAAAGCCACCGGGATGGTCACCAGGAACCACCACAGCATGACATTGTCGGTGCCGCTCACGATCTGGAAATTGGTGGCAGAAAGCGCCGTGACCCGCATCGTGGCGGTAAACACAATCACGCAGAACCCGTACCAAAGCATCGAATCAAGCACGAGACAGGTCATCTGCCCCAGGCGCGGCATCATCGTGCGAAACTCGGCAAAGCTGAGATGGGTGCGCAGACGCACGTTATAGGCACAGCCATACCAGGCCATAATCATGAACAAGAGCGGCGGCACCGTGGTTGACCAGGGCACCTGCTGGTTCATGGCGAAGCGCCGGAACACTTCGACAAAGATGATCGCGGCGATCAGCAGATAGCTGTAGACCATGATCGTGCGTTCCAGATGCTTGTCCAGAAGCGGCACAAGCTTGTAAATCCAGAGCACAAGCATTGATCCCAGCAACAACAGGATACCGCCGAAAACCCAGGCCCCGGGTGTGCGCAGGGCCTGATTGATTTCCCAAGAATCGTTGCTGGCAAAGGCCGGAATGATGGCCCAGGCTTCGGACAGAATGGACATCCGCTAGGTTCCTTTTCGCTATGGGTCTGATGGCCGCGGGTGTGGGCCGGTGCAGCGTGCCGCACCGACCCTGATTGCAAAAGCTTTCGGCGAAATCCTAGCCTTTCCACCAGCGGCGCGGCTCGACATTCTCGGGCAGCATGTCGGCGGGCACTTCGCGCGCCACGTCATAGATTTCCTGATAGGTATCAAGACCGCCCGACCATTTGTTGAGGCGGTCGCGCCATTCGGTCCAGAGTTGCGGCTGAAACTCGGGGCTGCACATTTCCTCGGCCATCTTGATCTGATCATCGGCGAGGAAGGCGTTGCGCACGTTGTTCTGCGCAAAGATCGTGCCGGGCAGTTGCGGATCGCTAAAGCCGACGGTTTTCACCAGTGCCGCCTCGTTCGCCGCCTGCACATGGGTTTGCGCCCAATAGGACGATTCCATCACCGCATCCTGAAGATAGCCTTCAAGCCCGTCAAACACCGAGGCATTCATCGAGGTATGCTCGGTGCCGCAGAAGAACTTGAGATCGACGCATTGGCTTACCACTGGCGACATATTGGCATAGGCCACGGCCGAGGCCCATGTTTCGGCGCCATCAATCAGGCCCTGCTTGAGACCGTCAAGGGTTTCTTCCCAGGCGACCGGCACCGGGTTGAGGTTGAGCGCCTGCATCGCGATGCGGCCAAGCTGTGTGCCCGTCACGCGGTTCTTGGTGCCAAACAGCTGTTCAAGCTTGGTCACGGTCGGCTTGTCTTCCCAGCTCAGACCAAGCTGAATGCCGCGCAACTCGCAGTGGCTGAAGAGGAATTTCAGACCGTGGCGCTTTTCAAGCGGATCACGCAGGATTTCCTGGCTCTTGGGGTGATAGAGGAAATGATATTGCGAGGCGCGACCGGGGAACATGAAGGCATAGTCGAGCACGTTGAGATAAGGCGCACCACCGGCCGAGTTCTGGGTCGAGGCCGCATAGATGTCGACAATCCCCTGCTGGGTTTTCTCAACGCAGGACAGCTGACCACAAATCTGGTTGTCGCCGATGAATTCGATGCGGATCTCTCCATCGGTGCGCGCTTCCAGATCGCGGGCGAATTCCAATGCCCCGGCCCGCTCGATCAGCAGGTTGCGGGCGTTAAAGCCGGATGCGCCAAATTTCAGCGTATGCTTGGCCGGCTTGGAAAAGCGCCGCTCGTAGGTCGACTCGGCTGCGCTCGCCAGATTGGCAAGGCTCATCGCGCCACCAAAGCCGCCGGCGGCAAGCAAGGTCGAACTCATGCCATAACGCCCCGCAAGACGGAACAGATCCCGTCGCGAAATCTGGCCCATTTTGTGATTGATTCCCATTGTCATTCCTCCCTGAATTCCATTTTTGAGACTCTCAGTATCAAAAAAGGCTAGTATATTTCCTGCAACCTGCATAGACTTTTTTTCAACAACCTTCAGGAGGGGCGTATTTTGCAAGCGGATTATATCGTCGTCGGGGCCGGATCGTCGGGCTGTGTCATCGCCAACAGACTAAGTGCCGACCCGAAAACACGGGTCATTCTGATCGAGGCGGGCGGGCGCGATCTCAACCCGTGGATTCACATCCCGGTCGGTTATTTCAAGACCATGCATGACCCGAAACTTGACTGGTGCTATGAGACCGAGCCCGACCCCGGCCTGAACGGGCGCCGCCTTGAGTGGCCGCGCGGCAAGGTGCTTGGCGGATCGTCCTCGCTGAACGGGCTGCTTTATGTGCGTGGCCAGCCGCAAGATTATGACCGCTGGCGACAGATGGGCAATCGCGGCTGGGGCTGGGATGAGGTATTGCCGCTGTTCAAGCGCTCCGAGGATCAGGAACGCGGCGCGGATGAGTTTCACGGCACCGGCGGCAACCTGTCGGTGTCAAACATGCGCCTCAGCCGCCCGATCTGTGATGCCTGGGTCAAGGCGGCAGAGGCGGCCGGCTATCCGTTCAACCCCGATTACAACGGCGCCAGCCAAGAGGGCGTGGGATATTTTCAACTCACCACCCGCAAGGGGTTTCGTTGTTCCTCGGCGGTGGCGTTTCTGAACCCGGCGCGCACGCGCAAGAACCTGACCATCCTGACCCATGCGCAGGTCAAGACGCTGAGCTTTGAAGGCAGCCGCGTGACCGGCCTTGTCTACAACGATCGCGCCGGGGCCGAGCACAAGATCACCGCAAGCCGCGAGGTGATCCTGTCGGCCGGCGCGATCAATTCGCCGCAAATCCTGATGGTGTCGGGGCTTGGGCCTGCCGATCACCTTGCCGAGCATGGAATCACTGTGCGCCGCGATCTTCCCGGTGTGGGTCAGAACCTTCAGGACCATTTGCAGGCGCGCCTTGTGTTCAAATGCAACGAGACGACCCTGAATGACGAGGTGCGCAGCCTGCTCAACAAGGCGCGAATGGCGCTGAAATATGCGGTGTCGCGCACGGGGCCAATGGCGATGGCTGCCAGCCTTGCCACCGGCTTTTTGCGCACCGGCGATCATGTGGACACGCCCGACATTCAGTTCCACGTTCAACCCTGGTCCGCCGACAGCCCCGGCGAGGGCGTGCATCCGTTTTCGGCCTTCACCACGTCGGTCTGTCAGTTGCGCCCCGAAAGCCGTGGCCAGATCCGCCTTGCCTCGTCTGACCCAAAGACCTACCCCAAGATCCACCCCAATTACCTTGCGACCGAAACCGATTGCCACACCGTGGTCGAGGGCATCAAGATCGCCCGCCGGATCGCCAAGCATGCGCCGCTGACGGGGATGATCTCGTCCGAATTCCGCCCCGATGCCAGCCTTGATATCGACGACGACGCAGGCACGCTTGACTGGGCGCGCAACTTCTCGACGACGATCTATCACCCGACCGGCACCTGCAAGATGGGTCAGGGGCCTGATGCGGTGGTCGACGAGCAGTTGCGCGTGCATGGAGTCAGCGGATTGCGGGTGGCCGATTGCTCGATCATGCCGGAAATCGTGTCGGGCAACACCAACGCCCCCGCGATCATGATTGGCGAAAAGCTTTCTCAGATGGTGCTGGAGGACCACCGGCACAGCGCGGTGAGCGCCTGATCATCGCCCTGCCCCACCGGGCGCGCATCAGCCGGTAATCTGGCGTTTGATTTCGGCCGTCGTGGCCCGACAGCTGCGCGAAAGCTGGCCCCAGACGTCATGCGGCTCTTCTTTGTGCCCGACGCTGAAAATGCAGGTTTCGACCAGCTTTTCCATGATCGGCAGTAGAATCGCGACATCCTTGGGAATGAACCGCCCCTTGGTCATCGCCCGGCGGCACTCTTGCTCGGTATTCAAAACAAGCGTTGTTTTCTCGACCGGCGCGGTGGTGGCAAATGTCCCGAAATAGGCCGTCATCGCCTTGTCGAATTTGTCGATCCCCTCGCCATAGAACTTTTGATACGACGGATTTTCCGGGTTCGACTTGAGCAGGACGGTCTGGCGCGCAAAACTCTCGGCCTCTTTGAACAGGTTTTGCAAAAGGTCGGTGTGCGGGTAGGCCATGCCAGGTCACCAGTGTTTGAACGCGCGCTCTTACGTCGCGTCTGACCTTTGCATCACGGCCGCATCAACGCCTTGCGGTGGATCAATCCACTGGTGCAAAAGCATTTGGCTCACTATCTGGAAACACCGTCAGAGTCATGGTGCCGCAAGGCCTTGAAACTATGGAAAATATTGAGTGGATCACTCTCAGATCGACTCGGCCAGAGGCGATAGGCCAACTGAAATGGTGCGGTCGGAGAGACTCGAACTCTCACGGGTGTTACCCCACAGCGACCTCAACGCTGCGCGTCTACCATTCCGCCACGACCGCACGTGATCAGGTAGTTTCGCGCCGTATAGTCAAACGGTTGGGGCTTGTGAAGGGGCAAAATGCATTGCCCCTCCGGTTTTTCACGCCAGGGGTATTTGCCTCATTCCAAGGTAAAGGTCGGCAGTGTCGATGCCGGTTGAACCTCCGACGCACCGCCTGTGGCATTTGCCCCATCGGCCGGGAAGGCCGCCTTGCGAATAAGGGCCGTCCGGCCTGCGTCTCCGGGGGCGAATACTGGCTCTGCACCACGTTCCACGGCCTCGACCGCCCCCTGATACCACGCCAGGGCCAGATCAGGACGGCGCGTCGTGCCAAAGCCTTCGCTCAGATGGTGGCCCATCAATTCGGCGTAAGCCTCTTCGCCAAGCGCCGTCAGCAACAGAGCCGAGCCGAGCGCCACATTCATGTTGTCGATCCGGTATCCCACCGACAGGCAAATCTTGGCTGTTCCCGAAAGCTGCGCGGGCGACTGCCCGGATTGCAGAACGAATCCGCGCACCTCGCGCACGACCTCATCCTTGGGGCTGAGCGACAAGGCCGCCACATGATCGCGCATCGCCGGCCCAAAGGCACGGCATTGATCCTCAAGTTGCGCGGGCGACACGCCTTTGAGGCTCGCCGCCATGGTCTCGCCCTCGGCAATCGCATAGGTCCGGGCCAGGCAAAACTGTTCGTTCAACGCAAAGCGCGCATCGCTCAGTGAGGCCGCCGTTACGAACCCGCCATTCGAATTGGTCAGCAAACTGACTTGATTGCAATGCGAGGCCAGCGACGGGCCATCCCCGCCCGAAGCCATCAGATTGGGCAGCGCCGCCAGCCCGACCTCGGGTTCTGGCACCTGCGCCTCTTGCGGAATCGCAGCCATCACAGGCGCCTGCGCCGCCGGGACAGGCGCCGGGGCCGCCGCATAGGTCTGTGGTACGCCGACCGCCTCGTCACGATAGGCATGCAACAGCCCACGCGTGCCCAGACCGCGTTGCGCGATCAACTGTGAGGTGGCGGCGCCACTGCTTTGAGCGCGGTAATAAGAGCTGATCAGGAACTGTCGCTCGTAATCGGCGAGATAGCCGGTGGCCGGATAGCCCATATGCGCCTGAAATTGCGAGACCGCGTTGCGCGTGTTGCGCCCGCGCACGCCATCCGGGGTGCCCGCCGGAAAGCCGAAATAATTGAGCGATGTCTGTTCTTCACGCACTTGCTGGCGCGCCACGGAATTGACCGGAGCGCGATAGGTTTTGCGCGGCGTCCTTGCCCTTGTGGTTGCCCGCTTGTTCTCGCGCGCCTTGGCGCTCTCGTTTACAATGATCCCGCTCACCGCCCCGCCGACAAGACCGCCGACCAGACCATCGGCAAAATCCGCCGCCGCGCGCGTTCCGGGCATCGCAACCATGCTGGCCGCAACCGCGCTCATGACAAATCGCTTTGTAAACATCTTTCATCTCCCCTAATCAGGTGCAGCACACGTTTTCTCAATTATAGCACATTCTTCCCCCCATATCCGCACAGAGTCGAGCCTTGCCCCTCACAATACCCTTCGCAACTGATGAAAACGGCGTTGAATGGCACCGCTCAGAGGGGCTTGTGCCCTATCTGGCCGCTGTTGCCGCCATGGAAGAGCGCGCCGCGCGAATCGCTATGGGCGACGCATCCGAGTCGATCTGGCTTTTGGAACATCCGCCGCTCTATACCGCCGGCACCTCGGCCAAGCCTGCCGACCTGACCGATCCTGATCGGTTTCCGGTCTACCCATCCAAGCGCGGCGGGCAATATACCTATCATGGCCCCGGCCAGCGTGTGATTTACGTGATGCTTGACGTGGGCAAGCGCGGGCGCGATGTGCGCCGTTTTGTCGAGCAGCTTGAAAACTGGGTGATCGCGACGCTTGCCGAATTCAACGTGACCGGCGAAATCCGCGCGGGGCGCGTCGGTGTCTGGGTCGTGCGCGATGACAAGCCGCTAACCGTCACCGGGAAAAAACCCGAAGACAAGATCGCCGCCATCGGCATCCGGCTGCGCAAATGGGTGAGTTTTCACGGCATCTCGATCAATGTCGAGCCGAATCTGGACCATTTCACCGGCATCGTGCCCTGCGGCATCACTGAACATGGCGTCACGAGCCTTGTGGATCTTGGCCTGCCGGTGGCGATGGATGATCTGGATGTCGCCTTGCAGCGCTGCTTTGGTCGGATTTTTTGACGGCGCGACCTGCCGCCGATTTCAAACTTCGAGGTTGCAAGCCCCTGTTGCCGGGCTATGCTTAGAGCCACGGATAGACCAAACCGCTAATGAGGTATCTTATGAAGACCATTCTTGCAGCTTCCGCCACGCTTATCGCACTAAGCGTTCCCGCCTTCGCCGAGGGCGACGCCGAAAAAGGCGAAAAGGAATTCAGAAAATGCAAGGCCTGCCACATGATCGCCTCCGACAGCGAAACGATCGTGAAGGGCGGCAAGACCGGCCCCAATCTTTATGGCGTGATTGGCCGCACTGCGGGGTCTTTCGACGGCTTCAAGTATTCTGACGGTCTGGCCGCCAAGGGCGAGGAAGGGCTTGTCTGGGACGAGGAAGAACTGGCCGCCTTTATTACAGATCCCAAGGAATACCTGGGCAGCCGTTCAAAAATGACCTTCAAGCTGCGCAAGGGCGCCGACGATGTTGCCGCCTATCTGGCGACCTTCTCGGAATAAGCCGCCTCTCGACCAACACTGCAAAGCGCCGCGCAAACCCGATTTGCGCGGCGCTTTCGCGTTCGGGTGATCGCCACAAGAGGCCGTAAAACAGCGCTTGGGTCGGCTGGACCCTGCCTGCCGAATTGGATGTCCAAGGCTTGAGCGTCAGAGAGCTTTGACTTTCATGTCACGATACTGGTCCAAAACTGCGATAAACGGCAAAGCTGCCGTTTGCGCGGATCGCAGCGAAGGTGTGGAAAGAGCCCGAAGCGGACCACGGGTGAAAGTGAATTCACGCTAGAATGGAATTAGACCTTACCACTAGAAACATCAAAGAGCCTCCGCTCCCTCAAGTTATTGTAGAAGATCCAGCGCTACCTAACATTTGACCGGCACCCATAATTCGCTCTTAGGCCGACCGGTGTTGCCAGCCAAGCTTTTATGAAATGCGGAATCATATCCAACCCATTCACATTTTGGATGGGCTGAAACGGCTTTCTCGGCCAAAGCAACGCGTTGTGGAATGGAAAGAGATGTATTCATTGCTGGACTGTTTGTGTTCTTTTCAAAAAAGAGAAATAGCGCTGCATCTGCGCCGGAGCTATGTTTCAATCCACGAGTGACAAGCCAGTTAATTGGGGTGCCGTCCACGATGATTTTAGCACCATTGCTACGTGTTTCGCTGAAACCATCGGATGCCAAACCTGTTCCGGACGATGATCCGCCACAGGCCGACAGGGTCAAGCATAAAACCAACGAAATTACACCAAATTTTTTCGACGACACACGCATTTCTTTCTCCAGTTAGTTAGAGCCGTTTGTGGATACAACGTTGTAATGTTCACCGCAGCCTCAAATAAAGTCTATATAAATAGCCAGACTCTTGATTGAATTTGGCGTGGTGATCGAGCATGCTTGTCCTGTCTGGGTGACAGGTGCCCGTCTGCGGTGACAGTGGCCTTGTCATCTAGCGCGCCATCTAGAGCAGCGGTACTTGATGAGCCAACCTGCCGAAATTTTGATGCCTTGATAGTTTCGGGTTTTACCATTGTAGGAAGTGGCGAACGAACCATCACTGTGATCCTCTGTTACTGTGCCGCCAGAGCAAACGGTTTTTTCCAACACCTCCTTCGCCATCTTAACGATCGACGAACGATTCCGCTTTGCGTGAACTCTGCCCGATACCGGATAATCATTGCCTAAGGTAATTCTTCTACTCCGCATCAATCCTATGTCGTTGGTTCCCCACTGCTTGGGCTTGATCCTGCGCGAATCGATGCGCATTATGATTGGCACGGCAAAGCCTTTGCCGCTTTTTGAATACTTCTGACGAACACCAATTCTGAAAATAGGATACACTTTGTAGAAGTTATCCTGCTGGTGGACATAGTAGGTCTGATATTCATAATACTTCAAGTTGAACTTTCGCCAATTATTCGGACGGCGCGGAAGTTCTGCGGGTATGTCAAAGGGGCCAAACTCTGCGACATCCATTATGCCAAACAAAGGTTGCCCGTCAGAGCTGTGCGTGGGCTGAGACAAGACTGGAAAAGTGCTCGCTAAAAAGCACAACACAGGGATCATGGCACGATCTAACGATTTGCCCATATGGTTGCCTACCTTGCAAATTATGATTTATCGGGAGATACTATTGTTGAATGCGAGTTGGTAACCCATATCCTTGTTCGTCCGCCGAGCTTCCACTCGTACCCAAGTATCTGTTTTTTGTCCGGCTGAAACCATCACATTACTGATATGAACCCTTTCAACAGCTAAGTTGAATTTCCAACAATCATTCCATACATAGTATTGTGATTGAGAAACTGCGGACAAGCATGGAAATACTCTTAGACTCGCTTATTGATTGGCTCCATAAAGCGCTCAAGAGGCGTGCATTTCTCAAATGGCTGTTGATTGGCGTTGTTATTGGCGTCGGTTGGTGGATTGCTCGTCTTGCGTGGGCACCCTAGTCCCTAATCTACATAAGTCAAATGTCCACTTTGTCCGCATTGCCGAGCTTGGCGCAAGCCGTGATGAAGGTCCGGTCTGGGTCAGAAATGCCCGAAATTCGGGCCAATAGTGCCTGACAGACCAACGCGGTTTGAGTCTGGAGCTTCGCTACGCCGAGTCAAAGATGTGCGACGTTCCACACCAAGGGCAGATTTCCTGATTTTAACCGGCGATTTACCCGGTGGCGTGCATAATCGCAGGTGCCAGGCCGCCCCTGCCCCCGTTGCAAGGGTCTGTGGTGCCAATCCGCAAGGGGTGCGACAAAATTCTTTGATCTGGATCAATTTCGCGCATTGCCGCGCCCGGGCATCCGCTCTAAAACCTAAAGGGATCACAGGCGTGTGAGACCGGCTCTCACGTCACGCTTGGCAACACACCAGCAGGAGGCAAACAATGGCAGATGCAGCCATTCACGGCCACGAGCACGAAGATCAGCGCGGGTTTTTCACCCGGTGGTTCATGTCCACGAACCACAAGGATATCGGCATCCTTTACCTGGTCGTTTCGGCAATCGTCGGCCTGATTTCGGTTCTTTTCACCGTTTACATGCGGATGGAACTCATGGAGCCGGGCGTTCAATACATGTGCCTTGAAGGTGCGCGTTTTATCGCTCAGGCCACGGCGGATTGTACGCCAAACGGTCACCTGTGGAACGTCATGATCACCTATCATGGTGTCTTGATGATGTTCTTCGTCGTGATTCCTGCGCTTTTCGGCGGCTTTGGCAACTATTTCATGCCGCTGCAAATCGGTGCGCCGGACATGGCGTTCCCGCGGATGAACAACCTGTCATTCTGGCTTTATGTTGCAGGCACCTCTTTGGGTGTGGCCTCGCTTCTGGCGCCGGGCGGCAATGGCCAGCTTGGGTCGGGCGTTGGCTGGGTGCTTTACCCGCCGCTGTCGAGCAATGAGGCCGGCATGTCGATGGATCTGGCGATCTTTGCCGTGCACGTCTCGGGCGCAAGCTCGATTCTGGGCGCGATCAACATGATCACCACCTTCCTGAACATGCGCGCACCGGGCATGACCCTGTTCAAGGTTCCGCTGTTTGCCTGGTCGATCTTTGTCACCGCGTGGCTGATCCTGCTGTCGCTGCCGGTTCTGGCGGGTGCGATCACCATGCTGCTGACCGACCGCAACTTTGGCACGACGTTCTTTGATCCTGCCGGTGGCGGCGACCCGATCCTCTATCAACATATCCTGTGGTTCTTTGGCCATCCCGAGGTGTATATCATCATCCTTCCGGGCTTTGGTATCATCAGCCACGTGATCGCCACCTTCTCGCGCAAGCCGATCTTTGGCTATCTGCCGATGGTCTGGGCGCTGATCGCGATCGGCGTTCTTGGCTTTGTCGTCTGGGCGCACCACATGTACACTGTCGGCATGTCACTGACCCAGCAGAGCTATTTCATGCTGGCCACGATGGTGATCGCGGTGCCAACCGGCGTGAAAGTGTTCAGCTGGATTGCCACCATGTGGGGCGGCTCGATCGAGTTCAAGCCGCCGATGCTCTGGGCGTTCGGCTTCCTGTTCCTGTTCACCGTGGGCGGCGTGACCGGTATCGTTCTTAGCCAGGCGGCTGTGGACCGGGCCTATCACGATACCTATTACGTGATCGCGCACTTCCACTATGTGATGAGCCTTGGGGCCGTGTTCGCGATCTTCGCCGGGATCTATTTCTACTTCGGCAAGATGACTGGTCGGATGATCCCCGACTGGGCTGGCAAGCTTCACTTCTGGGCGATGTTCATCGGGGCGAACCTCACGTTCTTCCCGCAGCACTTCCTTGGCCGTCAGGGCATGCCGCGCCGCTATATCGACTATCCCGAGGCGTTTGCCTTCTGGAACTACTGGTCGTCGGTCGGCGCGTTCATTTCCTTCGCCAGCTTCGTGTTCTTCTTCGGGATCGTGATCTACACGCTGATGCGTGGCGCCCGGATCACCGAGAACAACTATTGGAACGAATACGCCGATACGCTGGAATGGACCCTGCCCTCGCCGCCGCCCGAACATACGTTCGAGCAGCTTCCCAAGCGCGAAGACTGGGACAAGGTGCATGCGCATTAAGCCTCGGCTAACATGAAAAACGCAGGCCCCGGAGAAATCCGGGGCCTGTTTTCGTTCGGGGGGCATCCACGTCTGTCGGCTGAGGTGAGCCGCGTGGGTTTCACCCACCCTACGTGCATGCCTGACGTAGTCGCCCGCCTATTCGTCGCATTCCCCCATTCACCCCAAGGCGTGCGCATGCTATGCCGCCACCATGGGCACAGACCGCCCCAAGACCCCGGAGCGCGCCATGAGCCATGAAATCCGCCTCGCCTTTGAGCACCCGTCCGAACGTGCGCATGCCACCGCGCCCGATGGCCCGCTTGACCGGATATCGGTGCGCGATCACGTGGTCGAGGTCGAGATTGGCGCCTTTCAGGCCGAGCGCGGCACCACCCAACGCATCTCGTTCAGCGTTGTGGTCGAGGTCCGCCCCGTCACCGATCCGCTGGAGGACGATGTCGACCGCATACTGAGCTATGACAAGGTGACCGAGGCCATCGCCGCAGAACTCGCCGCAGAGCGGCTTAACCTTCTGGAAACCCTGGCCGAGCGGATCGCCGAACGCATCCTGTTCGAGCCGCAAGCCGTCCGCACCTTTGTACGCATCGAAAAGCTTGACCGGGGCCCCGGCGCGCTTGGCGTTGAAATCGTACGCTCGGTTGATGACCTTGCCACCAAACCCGCCAGCCCGCATGCCGATACGACCCTGCATCCTCATGTGGTGTTTCTGAGCAATCCGGCGATCCGCTCGCCCAATCTGGCGGCCTGGCTGGATCAGCTGGCGGCGCGTGCCGAGCCGGTGATCCTCTGCGTCGGGCGCGCCGACCTCAGCGCACCGCAGACCGGCCACCGCATGACCCAGCGACGGGTTGACCTTCTGGCGATGGAACAAAACGCCTGGGTGCTGGGCGGGCGCGATGACCGCTGTGTCGTGGTTGCCACACGGACCGAGCTTGACTGGGCGATGAAGAACGGCCAGATCAGCGTCTGGGCGCCCTCGAAAATCGTGCTCGACGCTGTCGACGGGCCAGGCATGAGCACCGATGATCCGGTCGCCCTTGCGGCGTGGTTTGCGGGCCATGTCGAAGCCTCTGACCTGTTGATCATCGGCGAGGCTGCGCCGACATCCTGCTCTGTAGCGGTGTACCTTCAGGACATCGCGCAATCGGGGCTGTGACCATGCCAGGCCCCTATTTTCGCCCGGTTGCGCGCACCGATCACGCCCGCCCCGCAGACGCGTTGCGCCTTGCCGGGGGCTGGTGCTGGTTCGACACTGTCGAGGTGCTGCATCGCGACGCGCGCCCGTACCTGATGCCCGCCGCCAATCTGCCCGAAGATATGCGCGCCCGCCTGACCGTGCCTCGCCCGCCACTGGCCGGGATCGGGTTTGATGCACCGCGGATCATGGGCATCCTCAATGTCACCCCCGATAGCTTTTCCGACGGTGGCGCGCATTTCGATCCCGCCATCGCATTCGCCCATGCCCGCGCCATGGCAGAGCACGGCGCCGCGATGATCGACGTGGGTGGTGAATCAACCCGTCCCGGCGCGGCCACGGTCGAGATCGAGGATGAGATCGCCCGCACCGCCCCGGTGATTGCCGCGATCCGGGCGCAGATCGCAACGCCGATCTCGATCGACACCCGCAAGGCCGCCGTGGCCCAAGCCGCGCACACCGTTGGCGCCGATCTTATCAATGACGTGGCCGGGCTTACCTTTGATCCCGACCTCGCACCCTATGCCGCGAGCCATGGCCTGCCGGTCTGTATCATGCACGCCCAGGGCACGCCCGAAACCATGCAGCGTGACCCGCGCTATGACAATGTGATCCTCGACGTCTACGACTGGCTCGCGGCGCGGATCGACGCGCTTGTGGGGCTCGGCATTGCGCGCGAGGCGATCATCACCGATCCGGGCATCGGCTTTGGCAAGACCCAGGCGCATAACCTTGCGCTTTTGCAAAACCTGTCGCTGTTTCATGGGCTTGGCTGTCCGATCCTTCTGGGGGCGTCGCGCAAGCGTTTTATCGGCGAGTTGAGCCAGACGCCAAATGCCGCAGATCGTGTGCCCGGCTCGCTGGCGGTGGCACTTGCGGGGGTGGCGCAGGGGGTGCAGATGCTGCGCGTGCATGACGTGGCCGAAACCCGCGCCGCGCTGCGCCTCTGGAAGGCGGCCACCTATGGCGCCTCAGCCGCCCCCGAATAGCCGCCTGAGCGCGCCATATTGGCTAAGCGCGACCCCGCAGAGGATCAGCGACAGCGCCAGCAAAAGACTAGGCGGCAACGGTTCTGACAAGATCAGCGCACCGAGGATCACCGACCAGACCGGCACCTGATAATTCACCAATGACATGAACACCGGCCCCGCCGAGCGGATCAGCAGCACCCGCAACAGGCTTGCGCCGGCAGTTGGCACCAGGCCAAGAAAGATCAGGATAAGAACCGTGTTACGGTCGGTTACGGGCGGCGCCCCCTCAACCCAAAAGGCCGCCACGATCACGATCACCGCCCCGATCAGCAAGGTCACCGCATTGAGACCAATCGGATCAACCCTGGGCAGGCCGCGCATCTGAACCGAGCTTAACGCATAACACCCCGCCGCCCCAAGACAGGCGAGACGGCCAAGCGGCTCCATCGGGTTGCCGGTCGTCTCGAACGCCTGCCCGCCGATCAGCAAGACCACCCCGAAAAAGCCGATCACAAAGCCCAGGCCCTTGCGCAGCGTAAGGCGTTCGCCCGGCACCATGAAATGCGCCAGCGGCAAGACCATAAGCGCCACCGCCGCCATCGACACGCCGGCAAACCCCGAGGTGACCGATTGCAAGCCCCAGCTCAGCAACATGAAGGGCACCGCGCTACTGAGCGCGCCGATCACGATGAGGTTGAAGAGGGTACGGCTTGCAAGCGGGGCGTCGAATAACCGAAAGCCACGCAAACCCCAGATCGCAAGCATCAGCACGGTCGCAAAACCAATCCGCGCCGCCGCAAGCCAGAACGGCGTAATGCCGCCAAGCGCCAGCGAAATCACCAGAAATGTCGCGCCCCAGACAAGCCCGAGCACGCCGACCATGACCCAGCTTTTTCCGGTTATCTCAGGCATTCGCGCGGCTTTCTTCAGGGGCTAAGACGAAATGACCCCGGCGATGGCCGGGGTCAATTCATGTCTCTACAGGTCGAACTTACGTAGGGTGGGTGAAACCCACACCCGCTTAGTTCTTTTCCTGATCGACCAGTTTACCGGCAGAAATCCACGGCATCATGCCACGCAGTTTCGCGCCGACTTCTTCGATCTGATGCGCGTCGTTCATCCGACGTGTACCTTTGAAGAACGGCTGGCCAACGGCGTTTTCAAGCATGAAGTCACGCACGAATTTACCGTTTTGAATGTCGGTCAGAACTGCCTTCATCTTCGCCTTGGTCTCGTCATAAGGCAGGATGCGCGGGCCGCTGACATACTCGCCATATTCCGCAGTGTTGGAGATCGAATAGTTCATGTTGGCAATGCCGCCTTCATAGATCAGGTCGACGATCAGTTTCACTTCATGCAAGCACTCGAAATAGGCCATCTCGGGGGCATAGCCCGCCTCGACCAGCGTCTCGAACCCCATGCGGATCAGCTCTACCAGACCACCGCAGAGAACGGCCTGTTCGCCAAAGAGGTCGGTTTCGCATTCTTCGCGGAAGTTTGTCTCGATGATCCCCGAGCGCCCGCCACCAATCGCCGAGCAATAGCTCAGGCCGATTTCAAGCGCCTTGCCGGAGGCATCTTTGTCGACGGCAACAAGGCAGGGCACGCCGCCGCCTTTGACATATTCGCCGCGCACGGTGTGACCGGGGCCCTTGGGCGCCATCATGATAACGTCGACGCCTTCTTTCGGCTCGATCAGGCCGAAATGCACGTTAAGGCCGTGGGCAAAGGCAATCGCCGCGCCGGGCTTGATGTTGTCATGCACGTATTTCTTATAGGTCTCGGCCTGAAGTTCGTCGGGCATGGTAAACATGATCACATCACACCAGGCCGCCGCTTCGGCGATACCCATGACGGTCAGGCCTTCACCCTCGGCCTTTTTGGCACTTTTCGAACCTTCGCGCAGGGCGACGACAAGGTTCTTCGCGCCCGAATCCCGCAGGTTCAGCGCATGGGCGTGGCCCTGGCTGCCATAGCCGAGAATGGCGACTTTCTTGTCTTTGATGAGGTTGATATCGCAGTCACGATCATAATAGACGCGCATGGCGTTCTCCTTTTTGAGTGGTCTGGGCGCAGGATAGGGGTTGGACGCCGAAATTTCGGACAAAAACCATTCTAATTCCCGCATCCAAGTGTTAATCATTCGTCATAAACAGATTTAGGTATAATTTCATGCTTGACGACACCGATCGTCGCATTCTGCGCCACTATCAGCACGATCCGATGCTCGGCCCGGCCGATCTGGCAGAGCTGGCAGGGGTCACCCCCGCCACCTGCGCGCGGCGTCTGGACAAGATGCAGGCCTCGGGCGTGATCCGCGCCAACCGCGCGGTGATTGATTGGCGCGCGCTTGGCTATGAGGTTGAGGTATCCCTGCGCATCACGCTGGACAAGACCCAACCGCGCGCCTTTGACGAGTTCATGCAGGCCGCAAGGGACGTACCGGATGTGGTTGAAATTCAAACGTTTCTTGGTCGCGTCGATCTGCGGCTTTCGGTGATTGCGCGTGACATGGCGCACTATCAACAGATCTATCGAAGCGCCATCCTGACCCTGCCCCATATCGCCGATATCGAGGCGCTGATGCATGTCGCCCGGATCAAATCCGATGAGGGGCTACCGCTATGATCGAGCTTGATACAACCGACCGTCTTATCCTGCGCGCCCTGACGCAAGACGCCACGATCAGCGCAAGCGCCCTCGGGCGCAAGCTTGGCCTGTCACAGCCCGCCACCTGGCGGCGCATTCGCCGCCTGTACGACAGCGGCGCAATCAAGGGCCAGCGGCTCGATCTGGATCACGAAAAGCTGGGTTTTGGCGTGACCGTCTTTCTTGGCGTCAAACTTGCGACCAAAGGCCGCGTCAGCCTTGAGGATTTCGAGCGCGTGGTATCGGCCATTCCCGAGGTGCAGAGCGTCGAGCATATCCTTGGGCTTTTCGATTATCGCCTGCGGGTCGTGGCCCGCGACATTTCGGATTTCGAACGGGTTTTACGCCGCAGGATCATGATGTTGCCGGGCGTCGGGGATGTAGAGGCCAACGTGCTTTTAAGCGAGGAACGCCGCCCCGGACCGATTGGCTAGGCCATAAGCCGCATCGCGTCTGCCTCGAACCGCTTGAGCGTATAGCGTGACATGTCATAGTCACAGTCCTGCGCACCCAGATCGGGAAAAAGCGCAATGATTTCATCGCGCTCAACCGGGGTGACCGCCTTGAGGGATTGCTGACCAGGATAGAGGCTTTCGACCGGGGTCGCCTCGGCAAAGACGATCTGATGGCTGTCACAGAGGAAATGCCAGTAAGACACCGTTTCGCAAGGCGCGATACGAATTGTGCTGTCGTTGACCAGATGTTTTGCCGCCACCAGAACCTGCGCCTCGCCAAACAACAACTCGGCCTTGGCACCGGTCACCAGAATGCGGTGGTTCTGCGACACCCAGAGGTCGCGCAGATTACCGATCGTCCCGCGTCGGATACGAACAGGTGCATTCGCACCAAGGCCCGAGACCGTCGTGCCCCCGATCCAGCGGATCGGTTGCGGTCCCGCGTCCAGCGTATTGACCATGTCGCCACGGCGCAGGGCCTCGACCGGCTGAGGCCCGGTGGCGGTTTCAATCAAGGTGCCCGCCGCAAAACAGACAATAAGGTTTTCCGCCAGAATATTGACATCACTAGAGAACACCCCATCCGCAACCTCGTTTCCGGAAATAATTCCATCACCGTCGAGGTCGATATTTTCGTTGGTGGGGATCACCAGCGGCCCGCTTGTGGATGCGAGCGTGCCCAGAATATCAACCCCGGCCACCACGGCCATGTCGCCCAATTGAGGTGCGCCAGCATCGGTCGATACGAGCAATGTGGCATCAAATTCAAGATACCGGTCACCCATATTGTTACGCCCAAGGTCAATTTCCGCGCCACCGCCCGGCGAGGCGGAATAGGTGTATTTCGCCACTTCGTTGAAATAGTCCGAGGCATTGTCGTAGACAATTACGCCGGTAATGACTGAATCTCCGTTCAGCGAACCGTCAGCATTGGCCCCTTCAACCTGAAACACGATGATATCGCTAACTTCAAAAATAGCAGTGCCATCATGGATCAGCAAATTACCGCCCTTACTGGCGTTCGTGTTGGTGTGTGGATCGCCAATGATGCTGAAACCGTTCAACAACAGCGTTGTATCGGCCATATCTTCCCTTATCTGCCTCAAGTTTTCAGGTCTTACGCCCGAATTTATTCAAACCTTATAATCTACCTTTTCGGAATACGTCGAAAATGTGGCGCAAACAAGGCCCGGCCTGCGACAGGATAGAGTAGACTTGCCCAAACCATGGGGGCAGGTTAGCCCTAGGCCAAACGAACAGGAGATAGCTTGATGACCGCCCTTCTCGACACGATCGACCCCGATGGCTTGCTGGAATATTCAGTTGTCTTCACGGATCGCTCCCTTAACCATATGTCCGCGTCTTTTCAGGATGTTATGCGCGACATCTCATCCATGCTGAAAGAGGTTTACAACGCCGATGCGGTGGCGCTTGTGCCCGGCGGCGGCTCTTACGGGATGGAATCCGTGGCCCGTCAGTTTGGCCACGATGCACATGCCCTGATCGTGCGCAATGGCTGGTTTTCCTATCGCTGGACCCAGATTTTCGAGGCCGGCGGTTTTGCCGCAGAGACCACCGTTTGCATGGCGCGCCAGACCGGCAATGGCACCGTCGCCCCGTTTGCCCCGGCGCCGATTGACGAGGTCACCACCAAAATCCGCGAGGCCAGGCCCGATGTGGTCTTTGCGCCGCATGTGGAAACTTCGGCCGGGGTGATCCTGCCGGATGACTATGTCACGGCGCTCGCCAGTGCCGCGCATGAGGTCGGCGCGCTTTTGGTGCTCGATTGCATTGCCTCGGGTTGTGCCTGGGTCGATATGAAGGCCACAGGCGTCGATGTGCTGATTTCGGCGCCGCAAAAGGGCTGGTCGGCCTCGCCTTCTGCGGGCCTTGTGATGATGTCGGCCCGCGCGGTCGAGCGGATGGAAGGCACCACCTCGGACAGCTTTGCGCTCGATCTCAAGAAGTGGCATGCCATCATGCAGGCCTATGAGAATGGCGGCCATGCCTATCACGCCACCATGCCGACGGATGCGCTTCGGGCATTTCGCGACACCATGGTCGAGACCCGCGATTATGGCTTTGAAAAGCTGCGCGCCGCGCAATGGGAGCTTGGCAATGGCGTGCGCGCGATGCTGGCCGAAAAGGGCGTCAAATCGGTCGCCGCAGAGGGCTTTGGCGCGCCGGGTGTGGTGGTGGCCTATACCGACGACCCCGACATCCAGAACGGCAAGAAATTCGCCGCCGAAGGCATGCAGATCGCAGCCGGCGTGCCGCTTCAGTGCAACGAGCCCGAGGGGTTCAGAACCTTCCGGCTTGGCCTGTTCGGTCTGGACAAGCTTTATGATGTGCCCGCCGCCCTTGGCCGCTTGCAAACGGTCATGGACAGGGTGCTTTAACCGCGCGCGCCAAGGCCCAGTTGCATCAGCGTCTTGCGTACCGGGGCCAGCGAATAAATCGCGTTCAACCCCATGGCGCGCGCATCCCGCAAGGGGCGCGCGCGCATCATTGAGGCGCGGTTCAAAAGGTCGATTCCCGTCACCCGTGCCCTGATCTCCATGTGGCGGCGGCAGTGATAGGTTTCCAGCATCTGCCGGTCGCCAAGCCGCCCCGGCGCGGCCTCGGCCAGTTCAAGCAGCACCCGCATATCGCCCAGGGACATATTCAGCCCCTGCGCGCCGATGGGGGGCACCACATGGGCGGCCTCGGCCACAAGCGCCACCCGCTCACCGTAAAGACGCTCTGCGATCTGGCTTATGATCGGCCAGACCGTGCGCCGCGAGGCCAGCGTCAGCGGGCCAAACAGGTGGCACGACCGACTGTTCATCTCTGCCTCAAAATCCGCCTCGGGCAAGGCGGCCAGACGCGCCACCTCGGGGCCCTCTTCCATCCAGACCACCGCAGAGGACGGCCGCCCCTCGTGATCGGGCAGCGGCACCAGGGTGAACGGCCCGCCCGAGCGGTGGTTTTCGGTCGATACGTTGGCATGCGGGATCGGGTGCGTCACCGCAAAGGCAAGCGCCTTTTGCCCGTAACGCGTTGTTTTCACCTCGATCCCGGCGGCCTGACGGATCGGCGAATTGCGCCCGTCGGCGGCAACCACAAGGCGGGCACGCACGCGGGTGCCATCGCTTAGCCCGACACGCGCCTCGCCCTCGCGGGTGAAAAGCGTCGTGGTGCCGGTGCCGGGGCGGAACGTGACATTCGCGAGACTATCGAGATGGTCCACCATTTCTCGCCGCAAAAGCCAGTTCGGCAGGTTCCAGCCAAACGGGCGCTCCGAGATATCGGAGGCGTTGAATTCCTTGGTGATGCGCGGCTCCGGTGTCTCGCCGCCGGCATCGACAATCCGCATCACCTCAAGCTCAGACGCAAACGGAGCAAGCCGCGCCCAGAGGCCGGCACGATCCAGAAGCGCCTGCGCCGGTTGCAAAAAGGCGGTGGTGCGCAGATCAGAGCCGGGCGCGGCACGCGTCGTGATCGGCGGGCTGGGATCGACGCAAAGCACCGAGAAGCCCGCCTTGCCGAAGACGGCCGCCGCCGTAAGCCCGGCCACGCCCCCGCCCGAAACGACAATATCAAAGTCTTGCATCCGCGCGCCCTTTCGTCATTGCGACCCCGGCCCTAGCCGCGTGAAATCAGCAGCAACGCCACCCAGATCACCGGCACCATCACCAGCGCCGGGATATAAAGACCCGGAACGCCCCAAAGCGCAATACTGCCGCCCCAGAGCGCCAGAAAAATCACCACGCCAAGCAGGATCGGCACCACGGCGGCGGCATCCGGGTCGCGTGGCGGCTGGTTTGCGGGGGGCTTGGAGTTCCGGGTCATAGCTGTCCTTTTTTGCGCTTTTGTTCAGCACTTTAAATAGGATGCCACGCCCATCAGACAAAGCCACATTTTGCCGCAGCAGGCCGTCAGACCAGTCGCGCCAGAAACCCGCTCAGATCATCGGTGTGATGATGGATATGCGCCGCCTCAAGACGCTCGGGCGCGACATGAACGGTGCGCATCCCCAGGGCGTGAGGTGCCGCCAGATTGCGCGGATCATCCTCGAACATCGCGGCGGTTTCGGGGCAGGTCCCGTCACGCGCGAAAATGGCGGCAAAGGCCCCGGTCTCGGGTTTGGGGAGAAACCCGGCGTGCTCGACGCCGTAGACCGCATCGAACGCGCCGCTTAGCCCGCGCCGCTCAATCACCCGCTCGGCGTAGGGGCCACAGCCGTTGGTATAAACGATCTTGCGCCCCGGCAGCGCCCGGATGCGCGCGGCAAGTTCGGCGTCGGCCTCCAGATGATCAAGCGATATGTCGTGGACATGATCAAGGTAAGGCCCCGGATCAATATCATGCAGCCGCATTAACCCCGCCAGGGTGGTGCCATGATCGCGCCAATACTGATGGCGCAATTGATCCGCCTCGGCGCGGGGCACGCGCAGGGTATCCATCACATATTGGGTCATCCGCGTCTCGATCTGGTCAAACAGCCGCGCAGCGGGCGGATAGAGCGTGTTGTCCAGATCAAAGACCCAAGCGGTGACATGGCTGAAATACGGCTTTGGCATAGGCGCACCATAGGGCGGCGCGACAAAGGGCGCAATCTGCCAAGGCTTGATCCTTCGGGCAAAGCGCGCGTAAGGTCTTGCAATGAAAGACCTGACCCAAACGGACAAGCCGATGAAACCCCAGCCGACCGACGCCTATTCGCTTATCCTCGAGGCGATTGACGTAGGCATTTTCAAACCCGGCGACCGGCTTGTGGAAAGCGATCTGGCGGATCGCTTTGGTGTGTCGCGCACGCCGATCCGCGAGGCGCTACAACGGCTGGAAACGCAATCCATGCTGACCCGCGACGGGCGCAGCCTTATCGTGGCGTCGCTGGATTATAACCAGCTTGCAGAGCTTTACGTCGTGCGCGCCGAACTTGAGGGGCTGGCGGCCAGTCTCGCGGCGCGTCATGCCACTGCCGAAGAGGTCCGCGTTCTGCGCGACATGGTCGAGGATGACCGCGCGCTTTTGGGCAAACCCGCAGACCTGGCGCGCGCCAACCGGCGGTTTCACAAGCAGATCCATCTTGCCTCGCATAACCGGTTTCTGGTGAAACAGCTCGACCTTGTGCATCGCTCGATGGCGCTCCTGGCCACCACGTCACTGGCGGCGGAGGGGCGCGACGAGGATGCGCTGCAAGAACACGATGCAATTGTCAGCGCAATCGAGGCGCGCAACAGCGAGGCCGCAAGCGAGGCCCTGCGCAAGCATATTTCAAAAGCCTTCGTGACTCGGCTCAAGCTTGACTCCGGCGAGGTCAAATCCACCGCCTGAGGTGCGTGTGCCCCCGGCGGCGATCGACAGGCCATGGGCCGTCTTGTCCCAGTAAAACGGTTTCAGCACCAGTTCATAGAGCGCCTTGTAGGCGGCAATCGCCCCAAGTGGGGCATAAAAGTGCATGCTCGGCGCCCAGGCCATGAGATGTCGGTGTTTGCGCCCCGAAACCGCGATCACATGCACCGTGATATTGAGCGCCTCGACCATCAGGAACAGGCTACCGATTGCGATAAGCGTGGCCCGGCCCAGGACCGGATCAAGCGGATGCGGCAGCCCCAGAAGCACAAGCCAGAACGACCACAGAAACGGCGCCAGCAGGAATTGCGACAGGGCCGAAACGAAATGCGCCTGAAACCCCCAGAATTTCCAGGGCCCCAATTGTTGGTAAAGCAGCCTCGGCTTGCGCATATGCACCAGATAGGTGGTCATATAGCCCTTTAGCCACCGCGACCGCTGTTTGATCCAGGGCCAGGGGCGACAGTTGGCCTCTTCTTCGGTCACCGTATTGACCATTTCGGTCCGATAGCCATGACGCGCAAGCCGGAAGCCAAGATCGGCATCCTCGGTCACGTTATGGGCATCCCAGCCGCCGATACTCTCAAGCACATTGCGGCGGAAATAGAGCGTCGTTCCGCCAAGCGGAATCGCCAGACCAAGCCGCGCCATGCCCGGCAACATGACCCGGAACCAGGTGGCATATTCGATGGTAAAACACCGCGCCAGCCAGTTTTGCCGCGGGTTATAGTAATCCAGCACGCCCTGAAGACAGGCCACATCGTTTGGCACCTGCTGAAATCTGCGGGCCACCACGGTGATCTGATCCGGGTCGGGGGCATCTTCGGCGTCGAAAATGCCGATGATATCGCCCTGACAGAAATCAAGCGCATAGTTCATCGCGCGGGGTTTGGTGCGGGGTTTGCCATCGGGCACAATCACCGGCCGCACCCAGGGCGGAAGGTCGATCTCGGCCAGCGTCTGTTGCGTCAGCTCGTCTTCTTCCTCGAGCACCAGAATGACATCGAGAAGGCATTTGGGGTATGTCAGACGGCTCAGCCGCGCAATCAGGGCATGGGCAATCTCGGTCTCGCGAAAGAGCGGCACAAGGATCGACACCTTGGGCAGCGGCGCCTTGGGGCTCTGCGGCACATCCAGCCTGTCGGTGTCATGGGCCATATGGGCGACAAAAGCCGCGGTTTTCATCCCGGCCGAAACCAGAAGCGTAAAACAGGCCCAGAGCGCAAACACCCCGAACACCGCCACCGGAAAGGCGAGAGTGAGGACCGCAACGATAGCGATCATCGCCAGTGTGAACCGCAGGCGCCGTGCGAATGTGCCGCCCCATGTGCGGCAGCTCTCGATTTCCGGCACGCGGGCTTGCGCCATCAGGCGCAGGTGCTCACGATGATCGTTCGCCACCCGGTCCTGTAGCGCGCGGCGTGGTGCCACGACCGCGCGCGCCCCGTGCAGGGCGTTGGGCATGATCTGACGCAGCGCCTCAAGACTATCGGGAGAGCCCGAGGCAATGACAGGCTTGCCCTTTTGCCCCTCAAGAACCATTGCGCCGTGTTTCAGCAAGATGCGCGGATCAAGCCCGGTCTCGATCGCCTTGGCATGGCCAAGCTCGCGGTCCGACAGGCGCCGCGTGGCAAAGCGCCGGGCATGCGCGCGCAACAGATCGTCTTCACCAGCCAGCCCCTCGGCCTGAAGAATGCGATCCATCGAGGTATCGCAATGTCGGCTGACCATTTCCGCAAGTGCCGCGTCCGACTTGGTGATCTTGCCGGTACGCACCAATTCTCGTGACAAGGGGTTTACCTGCACAGGGTGTCCCCAATCCTGCGCATTGACGTGCCTCAGCTCCGAGATACCCATGCCGCCTTCCTTCCCCATCTTGCGAGGATGAATCTAGCGCGCTGTTGGTTAACGATGCTTTAACAACAGGTTAACAACGGGTAAAAATAAACTGTTTTTAAACGGTAATTAACCAGCCATTGAGGCCGCAAACCGCTCGAACAGGTAAAAGCTGTCCTGCGGACCAGGGCTTGCCTCGGGGTGATGCTGAACCGAAAACACCGGGCGGTCCATCATGCGGATGCCACAGTTAGACCCGTCAAACAGTGACACATGGGTTTCGGCAACTCCCGTCGGCAGGCTCTGACTATCGACCGCAAAGCCGTGGTTCATCGAGGTGATCTCGACCTTGCCCGTCTCGATATCCTTGACCGGGTGGTTGGCGCCGTGGTGGCCGTGGTTCATCTTGACGGTTTGCGCCCCAAGCGCCAGGGCAAGCATCTGATGCCCAAGGCAAATCCCGAACATCGGCAGGCCAGAGTCAAGAACCCCGCGGATCATCGGCACGGCATAGGCCCCCGTGGCCGCCGGATCGCCGGGGCCGTTGGACAGGAACACACCGTCAGGACCATGCGCCAGAACCTCTTCGGCGGTGGCGGTGGCGGGCAGGACCGTCACCTCGCAACCGGCACTTGCCAGACAGCGCAGGATATTGCGTTTGGCGCCGTAATCGATCGCAACCACCTTGTGGCGGGCCTCGGTCTGACGGGTGTAGCCGTCGGGCCAGGCCCACCGCATTTCATCCCAGCGATAGGATTGCGCACAGGTGACCATCCTGGCCAGGTCCATCCCCTCAAGCCCGGCAAAGGCCCGCGCCTTGGCGACCAGAGCGGCAGTGTCGAAATTTCCCTCGGGGTCATGCGCAAGCGTGGCATGCGGCGCACCCTGCTGGCGGATCGCGCGTGTGAGGCGGCGCGTGTCGATGCCGCCAATGGCAATACGACCACGCCGCGCCAGCCATTCGGCCAGATGTTCCTGCGCGCGCCAGTTGCTGGGCTGCGTCGGGTCCCATTTCACGACCATGCCTTCGGCCACCGGATCGGCGGTTTCGTCATCCTCGGAATTGACGCCGGTATTGCCGATATGAGGAAAGGTAAAGGTCACGATCTGCCCGGCATAGGACGGGTCTGTCATGATCTCCTGATAGCCAGTCATGGCGGTATTGAAACACAGCTCTGCCGTGGTGTCGCCAGTGGCGCCGAACCCATGGCCATAAAACAGCGTCCCATCCGCAAGGGCCAGGCAGGCGGTCGGGCGGGTCTGGGGCGCGTGGGCCATGACAGGGATTCTCCGGATATGTGCAAATTGGCGCGAACCTAAGGGGGGGTCCGGGCCGGGTCAAGGCACTAGATGGCCCAGTTTACCGGCGAATACCAGCCCCCCGCGCCTGTCGGTCAACAGTTGCCTATGCCGCCCGCTTTGGATAGTCTGAGGGACTTGTGACAAACCATGGGATGGAACGGAATGGAACTGCGGGATCGCATCACTCAGGCCCTTAAACAGGCGATGAAAGACAAGGACGCGGCGCGCCTTGCGACGCTGCGGTTGATCAGCGCGGCGATCAAGGATCAAGAGATCGCCGGGCGCGGCGTCGATGGCGCCACCTGCGTTGGCACCCCCGAAATCATGGCGATTCTGGCCAAGATGACCAAGCAGCGCAACGAAAGTGCGCGCGCCTATGAAGAGGGCGGTCGCCTTGATCTGGCTGAACGCGAGCGCAGCGAGATAGAGGTGATCGAAGAATTCCTGCCACGCCAGCTTGACGACGCTGAAGTCGCCGCTGCGATCGACAAGGCCATAAGCGATGTCGGCGCCACCACGATCCGCGATATGGGCAAGATCATGGGCAAGCTCAAAGAGCGTCACGCCGGACAGATGGATTTCGGCACGGTCGGCCCGCAGGTCAAAGACCGCCTCGCCTAACCCGTCATTGGCCGTGGCGGGCGCAGGGCATCGCTCAATTCGCCGTAAAGCACCTTGCGCTCGCCCTCGGACAGGAACGCCCCGATCTCGACCTCGCGGCCCTTGCCCTTGAGGGTGATATAATGCGCGACCGGCCCGCCTGAGGGGTGCATGCTCGCCTTGACCCAATAGCGGTTGCAATCCCAGTCCTGCACATCGCTGCGCGGATTGGTGCGCTCCAGATGCACCGTCTCCGGCCCGATCTCTAGCACCTCGGTGATCCTGGCACTGCGATAGGACTGCTCAAGCCCCCACCAGACCCCCGCCAGCGTCAGCATCAGGAACGGCAGCAACCCCCAGAGAACAACCGTCCCCAGCAGCGGATAAAGCGGAATGGTGATCAGCGTAAAGGTAGCCAGCACAAAGGCCGCAAACCCGCGCCGCGGCAGGGATCGGTGCGGCCAAAGCACCAGCTTGGTCTCTGACGTGTCCTGCGATGATGTCCATTCATACGGCATGTCCTGTTTTTAGCCCATGAGAACGGTTTGAAAAGGGGGCGCGCGCAATCGGCCAAACCCCCAGACATTCCCGACGAGCATAGCCCGGCCAGCATCACACCATAGCCCGGTTTCTTCTGGCCTGAAAATATCCTGGGGAGTTTGAGGGGCAAAGCCCCTCATTCATAACGTTAAACGCGCGCCGAAGGCGCTCAATTCTTGAAAATCACCGAGGCCGCAATTTGCGCGGAGGGCCTGTAAGCCGGATTTTGTCCAGAGGGTTGCCCCCCTTGGATGACCATTCATCTTGAGACGCTGTTGCCAACGCCCCTCTAGCTGCCAACCCGGACCACTGGGCCAAGACGTGCCTGCGGACGGTATCGGTTGCCCGACCTGCCCCGCGCGCGGTCCCTATTTGGCATTGCTCCCGGTGGGGCTTGCCGTGCCGGTTCGGTTGCCCGTCCCGCGGTGGGCTCTTACCCCACCGTTTCACCCTTACCCATGCGCAGTCTCCCTTGGCGAGCCGCAGGTGCGACGGGCGGTATCATTTCTGTGGCGCTTTCCCTTGGGTTGCCCCAGCCGGGCGTTACCCGGCACCGTTGTCTTGTGGAGTCCGGACTTTCCTCGACACCTTTCGGCCCCGCGGCCATCCGGCCCTCCGCGCCTCGCTGACTTAGGCGGTCGGGCGCGCGCGGTCAACGGGGAAGCGTGCGGCAAGCGCCTCAATCGCCCCGCAATCATCCGCCGCCAGCGGGCCAATGGCGTTAGGGCGAAAGCGCAGGCGAAAGGCGCTCAGGATCGGCTCAAGATTATCCGCCCCACCCGGTGCATAGCCAAAGCGTTCGGCAGCGGCAAGAAACGCCCCTGCCCCGGTTTCAGCCTCGGGCAGCGCTTGCCCGGGCCAGACCGACAGGCCACCCCGCGCCAACCTGCGCCAGTCAAACCGCGCTCCGGGATCAAACTTGCGCAGAGGCGCCATGTCGGAATGGGCAATCACCCGCTCGGGCGGAATGCTCCAGCGCGCCATGATCGCGTGCATGAGCCCTTCCAGCGCCTGCATCTGCGGCTCCGGGAAAGGATGCGCGCCGGTATTGGCCAACTCGATCCCGATCGAGCGCGAATTCACATCGCTGACCGCGCCCCATTGGCCCGCCCCCGCATGCCAGGCGCGCTGATCTTCCCCGACCATCTGCCAAATCTCGCCGCGCTCTGAGATCAGGTAATGCGCCGACACCTCAGCGCCGGGATCACAGAGCCGCTCAAGCGCCGCGCGCGCGCTCTGCATCGCGGTGTAATGCAGCACGATCATATCGGGCAAGGCGCCCCTCCGCCGCGCGCCAAAATTCGGCGAGGCCCGCCATCTGCACGTAGGGTGGGTGAAACCCACGCCCCGCCCCTTTACCGGCCAACCGCCTTGCGGAAGGGCACCGGGGTCCAGGCGCAGGCATAGCCGTCGCCATCAGGATCGAGGCCAAGGCGGTCGCGTTCGGGGCCGCCGCGCTTGAGAAACTCAAGCTGTGCCAGATCCGGCGAGGCATATTCGGCGCAATTGCGCTCGAATTTGCTGGCCTTGTTGATCCCGACACGACGATGGACCGGGGTTCCGACCGGATGCTTGGTGGCAAGCGCATAGGCCACGATGTTGGGGCCAACATCGCCGGGGCGATTGCCAACGGCCTCGGGGGCGATCACCTGATATTGGGCGCGGTTCTGCGCGATCCGCGACGCGTCATCCTCGATCGAGCGCTGCGCGCCGACCGCCTCGAAACTGTTCTCGCGCGAAATGCCGACGGAATTCATGATGCCTTCTGGTGCCGGGTTTGACGGGCTGGCCTGAAGCACCGGCTGACCGGAATTGGCGGCGGTGGCCGCAAGGGCTGCGCGCGCATCGGCGGCAACATCTGCGCCCGGTTGCGTCGTCGCGCTGCTTCCGGCGGCGGGGGGCACCGCGCCCAAAGGCTCCGAGGAGACAGCATTTGGCGCCGGCAGGGCATTGCCCGCCAGGGCGGCCTCGCGCGCGGCCTTTTCGCGTTGGTATTGACTGTAATCGTTAAAGCCGACGCCCGCGCCGCTATCGGGCACTGCGGGCGCACAGGCCGTAAGGGCCGTAAGGGCAAGCGTGCCAAGGATCAAACGCATCTGCTATTTCCTGCCATAAGCTGTTTTGCGGGCGGGTTTACCACCATTTGCCGGGTTTGGCCACAAATCCCGCAGCCTCTTCCAACGCATAGGCAGTGTTGAGCAGATCACCCTCTTCCCAGGGGCGCCCGATCAGTTGCAGCCCAAGCGGCAGCCCCTGTTTGTCGACCCCCGCCGGCACCGAAATGCCCGGCAGACCGGCAAGGTTGACGGTGACGGTAAAGACATCGTTGAGATACATCTGCACCGGATCGGCGTCTTTCATCTCGCCCAGGCCAAAGGCCGCACTTGGCGTCGCCGGGGTCAGGATCGCATCGACGCCGGCCTCAAAGGCCTGCTCGAAATCGCGTTTGATCAGTGCGCGTACCTTGCGGGCGCGGTTGTAATAGGCGTCATAGAACCCGGCAGAGAGCACATAGGTGCCCACCATCACGCGGCGCTGAACCTCGTGACCAAAGCCCTCGGCACGTGTCTTTTCGTACATCTCGGTGATGCCATCGCCCTGCGCAAGCCTGGCGCGATGGCCATAACGCACCCCGTCATAGCGCGCGAGGTTGCTTGAGGCCTCCGCAGGCGCAATCACGTAATAGGCCGGCAACGCATATTTGGTGTGCGGCAGGCTTATGTCGCGGATGTCGGCGCCCGCGTCTTTCAGCATCGCGGTGCCATCGGCCCAAAGCTGTTCGATCTCGGCGGGCATGCCCTCCATCCGGTATTCTTTCGGGATGCCGATGACCTTGCCCTTGATATCGCCGGTCAGAGCCGCCTCGAAATCGGGCACCGGGAAATCGACGCTGGTCGAATCCTTGGGGTCGTGGCTGCACATGGCGCTCAGCATGATCGCCGCGTCGCGCACCGATTTGGTCATCGGCCCGGCCTGATCGAGCGAAGAGGCGAAGGCCACAACGCCCCAGCGGGAACAGCGCCCATAGGTCGGCTTGATGCCGGTGATGCCGGTAAAGGCCGCAGGCTGGCGAATCGAGCCGCCGGTATCGGTGCCGGTCGCGGCCAGACACAGATCCGCCGCCACGGCCGAGGCCGAGCCGCCGGACGAGCCGCCGGGCGTGAGCGCCGTGTCGTCATTGCCGCGCCGCCAGGGGTTGACGGCATTGCCATAGGCCGAGGTTTCATTCGACGAACCCATGGCGAATTCATCCATGTTGAGCTTGCCCAGCATCACCGCGCCAGCCTCGAACAGGTTCTGGGTGACGGTCGATTCGTACTCGGGCTTAAAGCCTTCAAGGATGCGGCTCGCAGCCTGGCTTGGCACGCCTTTGGTGCAAAACAGATCCTTGATGCCCAGAGGGATACCGCACATCGCCGGGGCGTCGCCCGCCTTGATCCGGGTATCAGCGGCGCGCGCCTGGTCGCGGGCAAGATCGGGGGTGTGATGCACGAATGCATTGAGCGCCCCGGCGCCCTCGATCTGGCTCAGGCAGGCCTCGGTCAGCTCAACCGCGGTAACATCGCCCTTGCGCAGGGCATCGCGGGCCTCGGCAATCGTGAATTTGTTGAGATCAGCCATTATTCCACCACCTTCGGAACCGCAAAGAAACCCTCGCGCGCATCGGGCGCATTGGCCAGCACCTTGGCCTGTTGATTGCCATCGGTGACCACATCCTCGCGCCGTTTCAGGCGCATCGGCGTGACGCTGGTCATCGGCTCGATGCCCTCCACATCCACCTCGTTGAGCTGTTCAATGAACCCAAGAATGGTGTTGAATTCCTCGGCCAGCGCAGGCAGCGCGTCCTCAGGCACACGGATGCGGGCCAGCTTGGCCACTTTGGCGGCGGTCTCTCGGTCGATCGACATGGGTCTCTCCGGTAATCGTGTTGCCCCTGCGTTTAGCGCCCGGTGCAATTGGGCGCAAGCATCTGAGCGCGCCAAAACCCTGCCCGCGCAAGGATCGCGCAGAATTTCGGCCTTGGCCCTTTCCTGTGGCGCAAGTCTTGCTAGTCTTTGGAAAACTGAAAAGAAGGATAGGCAGAATGAAAATCACCTGGCTTGGGCATTCATCGTTTCGGATCGAGATCGGCGAACTGGTTTTGCTACTAGATCCCTGGCTAACCGGCAATCCGATGCTGCCCGAAGACAGCCACGCAGCGGCCACCGATGGGGCGACACATATCCTGTTGACCCATGCGCATTTTGATCATGTGGCTGATGTTCTGCCGCTGGCGCGCAAGCAGGGCCTGACGGTGGTCGGGCAATACGACCTGATGGCGCATTGGGAAGCCACGGAAAAGATTGAGGTTGTCGGGTTCAACAAGGGCGGCACGGTCGATCTTGGCGGGGTCAAGGTGACGATGGTGCATGCCACCCATTCGACCAGCTTTGGCACCGATGACGGGCCACAGGTGCCCGGCACCGAATGCGGTTATATGATCGCGGGCGAGGATCATGTGATCTATGTCTCGGGCGATACCGATGTGATGGCCGATATGGGTGTGTTTCACGACCTGCACCAGCCCGATATCGGCATCTTATGCGCGGGCGGACATTTCACAATGGATATGCGGCGCGCGGGCTATGCGGCGAAAAGATTCTTTGATTTCAAGACTGTGATCCCCTGCCATTACCGCACCTTCCCGATTTTGGAGCAATCTGCAGAGGCATTGGTCAAGGCCCTGCCCGGCGTCACCGTGATTGAACCGCAGGTGATGGAGCCGATCACGATCTGACAATTCGGCAATCGGGGCATGGGGGCGCGGCCCCCGCCCAAGAAAATTCGCCGAATTTTCTTGGGCCCCCCGGAGTATTTCCGGAAAGATGAAAGCGGTCAGGTATTGCGACGGCGGCGCTGTGGTTTGGGGCGTTGCGGTCGCGCTGGTTTGGTCGGCGTTTCGACTTCGGGTTCTTGCGGCAGGCCAAGTTGGTCGCGCATCACGCGCGGGCGGATTTCCTCGACGGCGCCGGGTTTGAGTTGGCCAAGCTGAAACGGACCATAGGACACGCGGATCAGCCGATTGACCGAGAGGCCGACCGACTCCATCGCGCGGCGGATTTCGCGGTTCTTGCCTTCGCGGATCGACACGGTGATCCAGGCGTTGGCGCCCTGCTGGCGATCCAGCGTCACCATCATCCCCTGAAGCCGTAGGCCATCAACCGTAAGGCCCTTGCGCAGCGGCTCGAACGTGGCATCGGTCGGGCGGCCATTGACGCGCACGCGGTAGCGGCGCAGCCAGCCCGTTGAGGGCAGTTCAAGCTTGCGCTTGAGCGTGCCGTCATTGGTCAGCAACAGCAGCCCTTCGGAATTGAGATCGAGCCTGCCCACGCTCATCACCCGTGGCAGGTCTTCGGGCAAGTCGTCATAGATCGTGGCGCGGCCCTGTTCGTCGCGGTTGGTGGTCACAAGGCCGGTGGGTTTGTGATAAAGCCAGAGCCGTGCCGGTTCGGGCGCATCCAATGCGCGGCCATCCACCACCACCTTGTCGGCGGGTGTCACGTTTAGCGCGGCGCGGGTGATCTTGACGCCATTGACGGTCACGCGGCCGGCCTCGATCAGACGCTCGGCCTCGCGGCGGCTGGCGATACCTGCGCGTGCGATGACCTTGGCGATCCGGTCGCCTTCTGGGGGTTTGGTGCTCATGGGGCCTCGCTTAGCCTATTCGCGGGGCTTGCGAAAGTGGCGATGGCGGGGCAAAGACGCCCTATGACCTTCAAAAGCCATATGAGGGCCGCGCTGGACGAGGCGCGCGCCGCCGCCGGGCGCGGCGAGGTGCCGGTGGGCGCCGTGGTGGTTGATGCCGAAGGCCAGATCGTCGCGCGGGCGGGCAATCGCACGCGGGAATTGAGTGACCCGACCGCACATGCGGAAATCCTTGCGCTGCGCGCCGCCTGTGCCGCCAAGGGCAGCGAGCGGCTGGTGGGCCATGATCTTTACGTCACGCTGGAGCCCTGCGCAATGTGCGCCAGTGCAATCGCCGCCGCAAGGATCGCACGGCTTTATTACGCGGCAAGCGATCCAAAGTCCGGCGGCGTGGCGCAGGGCGCGCGGGTGTTCACCCATCCGCAATGTCACCATGTGCCCGACGTTTATGACGGGATTGCCGCCCGTGAGGGGGAGACCCTGCTGAAAGCGTTTTTTCAAGACCGGCGGCGCGACACGGATCTTTAACCTGCTCATTTCGCATGTTCTAGAAGCTCAATACCGGTTCCCACTTTTGAGCAACAGACCCTAGAGGATCGTCAGCGCATCCACCAGAAAGGGATGCCGCGCGATGGCGGGATCGACCACCGCCTGACGCAGGATCGGCTTCAGCGTCTCGGCCAGGGTTGCGGGCATATCCTGTAAAATCCCCTTGCGGGCGGTCACGCTTATGGTGCGCGTCAGCGGCGCCATCGGCAGTTCCAGCACGTCGATCTGATCGGCAAAGCGGCGCGCGCGCATCAGGGCCAGCGGGGTCAAGATGCTCCAGCCGGTGCCCTGCCCGACCAGCGCCAGAATGGCGTGATAGCTATCGAGTTCAAACCGATGCGGCAGCGTGAGGTTCTGGCGCGCCAGATGCGACGAGATCAGCCGCCCCATGTAATGGCGTTGGGTATACTGGATCAGCGGCAGGCGCTTGAGCTGTCGCAGCACATCGCCATCCTTGTCGATTACCCCCTTGGGGGCCGCCACCGCAAAGCCTTCGCGCAGGATCGGGTGGACCTCGACCCAATCGGTCTCGGCGCCAAATTCGGCGGCGACGATCACATCGAGGGCACGGGCGTCAAGCTGATCATAGAGGTGATGGCTGGCGCCGGTTTCGAGCAGGAACTGGCAGCGGGTCAACTCGGCGGCCATATGGGTCAAAAGCTGGGGTGTTACATCGGCCTCGAGGTCTTCGATCATGCCAAGACGAAACCGGGTGAGTGTCGAAAGTTGCGACATCGCCAATTCGGCGCGCGCCTGTGCGGCCTCGTTCAGGATCGCCTGCGCCCGGCGGTGCATGATCTCGCCCGCAGGGGTAAGGCGAATCGGGCGGGCATTGCGTTGCAGCAATGTGGCCCCGACCGCGCCTTCAAGATTGGTAAGCTGCTGGCTGACCGCCGACGGGCTCGCCCCGAGACGGCGCGCCGCAGCGGAAATCGAGCGTTCATCGGCCGCGGCCATAAACACCTCGATCCCCCAAAGGGTTATCCGACCGGGGCTTTCAACCATCCGCGGCTATTTGCCAAGCTTTGAAAGCTTTTCCTGTAGGTCGGCCAGCTGTTTCTTGATGTCGTCAAGGTTGTCGTCTTCGGCCTCGGGCTTGGCGTCGGATTTATCGGGCGTGGTTCCCATTCCCGGCAAATTTCCGGTCATCGCCTTCATGAAGGCCTCTTGCTGGGCGCGCATCGCTTCCATGCCGGGCATTGTGGCCATTGGATTGGCCTTGGTCATATTCTCCAGAACCTTGGATTGACCATCGCGCAGCATCTCGAAACTTGCCGCGAGAAACTCGGGCACAACGCTTGTGGCCTGGGTGGTATAGCTGCGCACCAGATCGTTGAGCACATTGAGCGGCAGAACGCTTTCCCCGCGGCTCTCGTGCTCGGCGATGATTTGCAAAAGATACTGACGGGTCAGATCATCGCCGGATTTCAGGTCGATAATCTGAACTTCGCGGCCATCGCGGATGAACTCCGAAATATCTTCCAGCGTGACGTAATCGGACGTCTCGGTATTATACAACCGGCGGCTGGCATAGCGTTTGATCAGCAGCGGTTTTTTGGTGTCGGCCAAAGGGTATCCTCCCGGAAAATGCAGCGCTGCAGCGTAGCTTAGACGCAAGTGCGGCAAAAAGAAAGAGCGAGCCTTTCAGCTCGCTCTTCGCAGTCCATACCCGTCAGGGAGGGGTCTGGGTATGTAACCTGCTATTACTTGGCCGCCGCAGTGGCTTTTTGGGTCGCTGCGGTCACGTCTTCCGCTGCTTTTTTGACGGCTTTGGTTGCGTCGTCCTGCATGGATTTGCCAGCCGACATCATCAGCTCAACAGTTTCCATTTGCACTTTTTTCGCGATTTCAGCGAAAGCGGCCATGTTTTCAGCAGCAACTTCAGCGTTGGCCGATGCGAAATCGGTTGCGGCTTTGGCGTAATCTGCGGGCTCTGCTTTGGCTTTCGAGATTTCGTTCAGCTTGGCAAGGGTGTCCTTGGTCCATTTGCTGGAGATCTCGGCCGATTTCTCGGCAGCCGACAGAGCAACGCCCGACAGTTTTTCGTTCAGGGTTGCCTGGTTTTTGAAGGCATCTTCCATTGCTTTGGTGTCAACGGGGAACGCGCCCATGATGTCTTTCATTGCGCTGTTGAAGTCTTGTGTCTTAGCCATTTGGTAAGTCCTTTCGGTTGAGCGGCGTGTTTGCCGTGTTCTGTATTCTGGAAACAGATATACATGCTGCACCGCAGCAATTCAAGTTTTTTCTGCATCGCAGCAATTTTTTCTCAACCGAAGGGAAAACCGTTTAAAATCCGTCGCTTGCCTTGGCACGCACATAGGTTCCGGGGGCCGGAGCCAATGCGGGATGCTTCGAATCACCCGGTTCGCGGGCCGGAATCATCTTGCCGGACCGCGCCTTGAGCCACTCTTCCCACCGTGGCCACCATGACCCCTCGGTAAAGGTTGCCCCCTCAAGCCAGTCATCGGCCGCCAGACTCAGGTCGTCATTGGTATAATGGCCGTATTTCTTTTTAGAGGGCGGATTGACGATGCCCGCGATATGGCCCGACTCAGATACGATAAAGCTGCGATCCTTGGCGCCGGTCTGTTGAAAGCCGCGATAGCAATCTTTCCAGGCCGCGATGTGATCGGTCTGACAGGTGATCGCCATCAGCGGCACTTTGACGTCACTGATATGCAGCGTCTCCCCCAGAAGCTTGAAACCGCCGTCGATGAATTCATTGCGTTGGCACAACCCGCGCAGATATTGCGTCGTCATTCGGCCCGGAAGGTTGGCGCCATCGCCATTCCAATACAGCAGATCAAACGCGGGCGGGGTTTCCCCCATCATATAGCTTTTGACTGCCGGCTGATACACCAGATCCTTGGAGCGCAGGAACGACATCGTGCGCGACATGATGAACGAGCGCAGCAAGCCTTGTTGGGCGACTTCCTGTTCGATCCCGTCAATGAAATCGTCCTGTAGGAAGGGGGTGAACTCGCCCTGCTCCGAGAAATCGGTGAGCGCGGTAAAGAAGGTGGCGGATTTGACAGATTTGTCACCGCGTTTTTCCAGCAACGCCAGCGTCAGGTGAAGCGTCGTTCCCGCGATGCAATAGCCCACGGTGTTGACCTTTTTCTGGCCGGTGATCGCCTTGACCTCGGAAATGGCGGTCAGGAAGCCTTCTTCGACATATTCATCAAGACCGACCTCGGCATAGGTCGTATCGGGGTTGATCCAGGACACCACGAACAGGGTATAGCCCTGATCGGTGAGCCATTTGATCATGCTGTTCTGGGCCTTGAGATCGAGAATATAGAATTTGTTGATCCAGGGCGGAAAGATGATCAGAGGGGTCGCGTGCACCTCTTCGGTTGTCGGCGCATATTGGATCAGTTCCATCATGCGATTGCGATAGACCACCTCGCCGGGGGTTGTGGCGATATTCTCGCCAAGGATAAACGATGTCTCATCGGCCAGACGCACCACAAGCTCGCCCTTGTTGGCCTCAAGATCCGCGATCAGGTTTTCCAACCCCTTCACAAGCGACGCGCCTTCGGTTTCCACCGCACGTTCAAGCGCATCGGGGTTGGTGCCAAGAAAGTTGGTCGGCGACATCATGTCGATGATCTGATGCGCGAAGTAATCCAACCGCCGCTTTTCCTTGGGATCAAGGTCATCGACATCTCCGACCGCATCCTCGATTGCTTGCGCGTTTAGGGCATATTGCTGTTTGATGTACTTGAAATAAGGGTGGCTCTGCCAGAGCGGGTTGGCAAACCGTTTATCACCCGCCAGAATATCCGGCATCTCGTCAAGCTCTGCGCCATCGCCGCGCAACATCAGCTGTTGGGCATCCATGAAGTGGCGCACCGACTTGCCCCAGTATTCCAGCTGTTGCTCATAAATCTTGCCGGGATTTTCAATCATCTCGGTCCAATATGAACTGGCCGCCTTGGCAAACAAATCCTGCGAGGGCGTGTTCAAGGTCGGATTGGCCGGAGTGCGCGACGCCAGAGCCTGAATCAGGCGCTGCGACAATTGCTCGACCTTCGCGAGATTTTCATTCAGCTTTTCTATATTTTCGCCTGCGACATCGTCTTGCATTGCCATTTATACCATTTCCCTTTAACTCTTTCTGCTATGCAGCATACCGTTGTCCGCCGGAGGGGCAGTGCGACGGATGGAACCGGGCTTACCTGCCTTATATAGGCATACCTGCCTTACGTAGGAGACGAACTATGCGTTACATGGCGACTTACGACCTGATGGAAACCCTCCGTAATACCAATCAATGGCTCGGTGCGTCAGCTCTTTCAATGGCATCTTACCCTGTTTTCAGCATGGTGCCAAACCCTGCTTTGAACTGGATGGCCGCATGGGGACAGGTAACCGAGCGCACATTCCAGCGCATGGTTACCAAGCCTGACTGGGGCATCCGCACCTTCACTTGCGAGGATGGCAAGGATCATCTGGTCAGCATCGAAAAGGTGGTCGAACGCCCGTTTGGCGATCTGATCCACTTCGCCGTGCCGGGCCGCAAGCCGATGAAACGGCGCGTGATGCTGGTCGCACCGATGTCGGGCCACTATGCCACCCTCCTGCGCTCCACCGTCAAAAGCCTGCTGGTGCATTGCGAAGTCTATGTCACCGACTGGCACAATGCCCGCGACATCCCGGTCAGCGCAGGCAAATTCGACGTCGAGGATTACACGCTTTATCTGGTTGATTTCATGCGCGAAATGGGCCCTGACACCCACGTCATCGCCGTGTGTCAGCCCGCGCCGCTGACCCTGGCCGCCACCGCCTATCTGGCCGAGCTGGATCCAGAGGCACAGCCGCGTACATTGACCCTGATCGGCGGGCCGATTGACCCCGATGCCAGCCCGACCGACGTCACCGATTTTGGCCGCCGCGTCACCATGGGTCAACTCGAAGAAACCATGATTCAGCGTGTCGGCTTTCAGCACAAGGGCGTTGGTCGATCGGTTTATCCGGGCCTGTTGCAGCTTGCGTCGTTCGTGTCGATGAACAGCGAGCGCCACATGACCGCCTTTAAAGATCAGATCATGCGCGTCGCGCGCGGGGAAGCCAGCGATCACGACCCGCACAACCGATTCTACGATGAATATCTGGCCGTGATGGACATGCCCGCCGAATTCTATCTATCCACGGTCGAGCGCATATTCAAAGGTCTAGAGATTGCCCGGAACGAGTTTACCATCAAGGGCCATAAGGTCGATATTGGCAAGATCACCAATGTCGCAGTGAAAACCGTCGAAGGCGGCAAAGATGACATCTCGGCGCCCGGCCAATGCGTCGCCGCCCTGGCGCTTTGCACCGGCCTGCCGGATGAGAAAAAGGCCAGCTATCTTGAACCGGAGGCGGGTCATTACGGCATCTTCGCCGGGCGTAGCTGGCGCAACAACATTCGCCCGCTGGTGCTTGATTTCATTGATGCCAACTCGGCCCCTTCCGCCCCGAAAGCGGCAAAACCGACCCCCAAGGCGGCCAACAAGAACCTGGCCGCAAACGGTTAGATCAATCCTGACAACCAAAAGGGCCGCCGGAGATCTCGGCGGCCCTTTTGGTGTCTCTCGCCTCTGCAACGTTTACGCATCTACCCGCTTTTGCAACACGAACGGCTGATCCAGCCAGGCGCGCAGCGCCACCGTCGTCGCCTCGGGCGCCTCCATCGGGGGCAGATGCCCGGCCCCTTCGATCACCGACAGGCTTGCATAGGGAATAAGGTCAGCCATAAAGCTGTGCCGCTTGACCGGCGTCAGCCCGTCATGACGCCCGCAAAGCACCAGGGTCGGCACCTTGCAACGTCGCAAAACCGATTGATAATCGCGCCTGCGCTGTAAAGCGCGAACTTGGCGAACGATCGCATCCGCGCCAATATTTTCCGCCATCTCCGCAAGTTGCGCCATGATCGCCGCGCGGCCCGTGCCCGGCGCAAGATAATCGGGCAACAAGAAGCTCTGTACCGCATCGCCAAGACCGCCCGAGCGCAGCTTGATGATGAACGGCTCATAAGCGGTGGCCGATTGCGGTGTCTCGGCAAGCGGATTGGTGTCCATCAGCGCGATCCGCGACACCCTGTCAGGGGCGCGGCGCAGGATCTCCATCGCGACGATGCCGCCCATCGACAGCCCCGCAAGGGCAAAGCGCCGTGGCAGCACATCAAGCAGGCCCGATGCAATTTCCTCAACCCTGTCACCGCCGGTAATCGGGGCCACGGTGACGGCCGTATCCCTGCTTAGATCTGTCAATTGCTGGGTGAAAAGCCGCGCGTCGCACATCATGCCGGGTAAAAAGACCACCGGATCCTGGGTCATGAAATATCCTTTGCTCGATATTGGACCGAAACTGCCTCGCCCCCAGATTGACACCAGATGTAGCCCTGCGGTCAAGCCAATGCGCCCGCGCGGGCTATAATATGCCGGTGATCCGGCTTAGCATAAGTGTGATCGCGCCTTGGGTGTTGCCCGGCGCAAATTCAGCGCGCCCTCTGGCCGCCGCCCCGCGCGATCACCTCTTCGACAGAACGCACGATCAGGTCGAGGCAATCGGGATCGGAAAAGCGGTGATCGGCCCCTTTCACCAGTGTCAGACGTATATCTTTTCCTGTTGCATGGTCCAAAAGCCGCATGGCGACCGAGATATCCACATCTTTATCGGCTGTACCTTGCAAAAATCGAACATTGAAGGGCAGATTCAGCGGCTCACGCAAAACCAGCTGAGTGCGGCCTTCCTCAATCAGGCGGCGGGTGATGATATAGGGCTCGCCATATTCGCTTGGCAGGGCGATCTGTCCGGTTTCGACGAGTTCGGCGCGCTGCGCCTCGTCAAATCCCGCCCACATCGAGTCTTCGGTGAAATCCGGTGCGGCAGCGATGGTGACAAGCCCCGCCACGCGCTCGGGCATGGCGCGCGCGATCAGCAAGGAGATCCAGCCGCCCATGGATGAGCCAACCAGAACCTGCGGCCCATCGGTGAGCGCAGCAATCGCCGCCCCGGCATCTGCGGCCCAATCGCCAATACACCCGTCGCTGAAAGCGCCCGATGATTGGCCATGGCCGGAATAGTCAAACCGCAGAAAAGCGTGCCCGGTCTTAGCCGCCCAGTCTTCAAGATGGATCGCCTTGGTGCCCTCCATGTCGGATTTGAATCCGCCCAGAAACACCACGCCCGGCGCCGTGCCCGGCGTCTGGTGATAGGCCAGTTTGCGGCCGGTGTCGGTGGTCAGGTAAGCGGGATCGGGCATGGCATCCTCCGTCGTGTCATCGCGCAATAATGCCCCGCGACGCCGTCACGGGCAAACCGGTTTTCGCACCTGCGTGCTAGCCCTCGACCGACCGCAGCGTCAGGGCCAGAGCGCCGCCAAGAAACGCCATCACCGCAAAGCCAGCAAGCGCACCGGTCGGGCCGATGAACGAAAGCGCGCCACCAAAGGCCCCGGCCAACAACAGGATGATCCCGATCGCCGTATTTGCCAGTGCGGCATTCTGCGAGCGCTTGTTTTCATCCGAAATATCAACAAGGTAGACCGAGCGCGCCTGACGCACCCCGTGATAGGCAAGCATCAACAGAAACAGGATCGCCGGGATCACGCCGGGGCTGTTGGCACGCCCAAGGCCCTCGGCAAAAATCGCCGCCAGCATGGCGCAGCCGCCGGCGACACCGGTCAGCAAAAGCACCTTCGGGCTATGCTCATCGGCCATCCGCCCCCAGATATAAGAGCTTAGAAACGACGCCCCCGAAGAGGCCAGAACAAGCGCGCCGAGCGTGTTGAGCCCCGCGCCCCCCTGTGCCGACAAAACCACCATGTAGGGCGGTGCCAGAGCGGTCGAAACCAGCAACCCGCGCACCAGAATGAAGCGGCGCAAATTGGCGTCACCGCGCAGGATCGCAAGATATCCGCCCGTCGCATCAGTGGTCTCGGGTGTGCTGTCGTCCTCATTAAGCTGTGCCAGAACCATCGCCGCGATCCCCCAGGCCAGCGCCGCAATCGCAATAACGCCGATGACCGCGCCGCGCGTCTGCAACACACCGGTCAACAGCAGCCCGGCAAAGACCAGCACCGCCGCCGCCGAAACCGACCCGGCAAGCCCGGTCACGGCGCCGCGCCGCGATTGGCCGACGGTCTTGCCGAGAATATCCTTGTAAGACACCGAACAGGCCGCGCGCGCCAAGGCCAGAAGCGCCAGAAACGCGCATATCGCAAGCCCTGCGGCCCAGCCGGTAAGGAAAAACGCGGCCACCGCGATCATTGCTGCCGCCAATCCCTGAACCGCACTGCCGATGACCCAGACCCAGCGTCGCTGTCGCAGGCGTTGCAAGATGGCGCCGAACACAAGCTGGGGCAGGAGCGCGCCCGCCTCGCGGATCGGGACCAGCAGGCCCACGAAAACGGTCGGCGCGCCCAGGATCCCCAAAAGCCAGCTCAGCACCAGCTTGGGGTCAATCAGCCCATCGGCGATTTTCGTCAGCGTAAGCGCGACTAGGTGACGGCGCGCATTGCGCGCCTCTGGCTCCGACATCTCTGACGAAACAAGGTGAGCCGTCAGGCTTTTTACAACGCGTTTCAATGTTTATCCGAGGCCCTTTAGCCCCCGACATACGATCCCTGGCGGGGACGGTAAAACACTTTCTGGTTATGCAGTCGCCCCAGAAGATCCTGAATCCGGCGCAGGGTGTCATTTGATTCAGCCGAACTCTCGCCAACCTCGTCATTCGGCGCGGCCAACTCTGCTTTCGTCTGGCGCAACGCGTTCTCGATAAGGTCCATATCTTCTACGGTCAGTTCGAAGTTCGAGTTATAGGTTGGCATTCACTGCGGCCCTTCTGTTTGAGGATGGGTGGAATCGCCATGATTCCCATATGCGGCAAATTAGGCATCATTTACGACAAGTCCACTGATTTTCCCAAACTGCGTCAATGTGTTACCTTTTCCGCTTGTATACCAAAGACCACAGAGAAACGGCCACACTACAGGCACGGACCGGGCCTTGACGCGCGCGCCACCGGGGGGCATATGGGCGGGATTGACCCGCAACCGGGCGCTCCGTGGGCGCCAAACCGACGAGGAGCCGCGATATGGCCCAGATTTCCCTTACTTTTCCCGATGGCTCGGCGCGCGACTATGCCCCCGGCATTACCCCTGCCGAGGTGGCCGCCGACATATCGACCTCGCTTGGCAAAAAGGCGATTTCGGCCCATGTCGACGATCAGCACTGGGATTTGCAATGGCCGATCAACCAGAATGCCCGCATCAGCATCAACACCCTCAAGGATGAGACCCCGGCGCTTGAGCTGATCCGCCACGATCTTGCGCATGTCATGGCACGCGCGGTGCAGGAGCTTTGGCCCGACGTCAAGGTGACCATCGGGCCGGTGATCGCCAATGGCTGGTATTACGACTTTGATCGCGCCGAACCGTTCACGCCCGAGGATCTGGGCCTGATCGAGAAAAAGATGAAGGAAATCATCAATCTGCGCGACCCCGTCAAAACCGAAATCTGGGATCGTGCGCGCGCCGTCAAGCATTATCAGGACAATGACGAACCCTTCAAGGTCGAGTTGATCGAAGCGATCCCCGGCGACGAGCCGCTGCGCATGTATTGGCACGGGCACTGGCAGGATCTGTGTCGCGGGCCGCACTTGCAGAACACCGGTCAACTTCCGGCGGATGCGTTCAAACTGATGTCGGTGGCCGGGGCCTATTGGCGCGGCGACAGCGACCGCAAGATGTTGCAGCGCATCTATGGCGTGGCCTTCACCGGCAAGGAAAAACTCAAGGAATACATGACCTTCCTTGAAGAGGCCGAAAAACGTGACCACCGCAAGCTTGGCCGCGAGATGGATCTCTACCACATGCAGGAAGAGGCGCCCGGTCAGATTTTCTGGCATCCCAACGGTTGGAAAATCTACACCACGCTTCAGGATTACATGCGCCGCAAGCAAAATCGCGATGGCTATGTCGAGGTCAACACTCCGCAGGTGGTCAACCGCAAGCTCTGGGAAGAATCCGGCCATTGGGACAACTATCAGGAGCATATGTTCATCGTCGAAGTCGATGAAGAGCATGCCCGAGAAAAGACGGTGAACGCGCTCAAGCCGATGAACTGTCCCTGCCATGTGCAGGTGTTCAATCAGGGGCTTAAATCCTATCGCGACCTGCCGCTTCGGATGGCCGAATTCGGTAGTTGCAACCGCTATGAACCCTCGGGCGCGCTGCACGGGATCATGCGGGTGCGCGGCTTTACCCAGGATGACGCGCATATTTTCTGCACCGATGATCAGATCGAGGTGGAAACCAAGAAATTCATCGAATTTCTCGCCGGTATCTATGCCGACCTCGGGTTCCATGACTGGACGATCAAGCTTTCGACCCGCCCGGAAAAGCGGATCGGATCAGAGGAAAGCTGGGACCGGGTCGAGGCCGCGCTTGGCGATGCCTGCAAGGCGGCCGGCTATGAGTATGAAATTCAGGACGGCGAAGGCGCGTTTTACGGGCCCAAGCTTGAGTTTGTGCTGACAGATGCGATTGGCCGCGACTGGCAATGTGGCACGCTTCAGGTTGACCCGAACCTGCCCGAGCGGTTGGATGCGAGCTATATCGGCACTGACGGGGCCAAGCATCGCCCGGTCATGCTTCACCGGGCGGTTCTGGGCTCTTTCGAGCGCTTTATCGGCATCCTGATCGAGGAACATGCCGGGAAACTGCCGTTCTGGCTAGCGCCGCGACAGGTGGTTGTCGCCTCGATCGTGTCGGATGCGGATGACTATGTGCAAGAGGTGACCGCCAAGTTGGTCGCGCTTGGCGTGCGCGCCGAGGCCGATGTGCGCAACGAAAAGATCAACTATAAGGTCCGCGAACATTCGCTTGGCAAGGTGCCTGTCATTCTTGCCTGTGGCATGCGCGAAGTCGAAGAGAAAACCCTGTCTGTCAGGCGCTTGGGCGAAAAGCAATCCAGCGTTCAAACGCTGGAAGAGGTCGCCGTGGCGCTTGCGAAAGAGGCCACACCCCCCGATCTTGCATGATCCCTGCCCCGCGCGCCCTTAACCGGGCGCGCGGGAGATGCGTCAAAAATGCGACTTGGGTTCGTCGGGTTTGCCCGCCGCGATCGCAAGCACACCCGCGAGACTGGTAAAGCCGAGCGGGAACATGGTAAACACGCCAAACCCGAAGGCGTAATACATCAACCCCGCCGAGATCAGCAGCAGGATCCCCCCCCACAGCGCGCGCATTTTGGCCATCGCACCGCCTGCGATGGCGAGGATCGGAGCCAGAAAGCTTGCGGTGCGAATCAACTCGGGGTTGCTGACCTGATGGGCCAGCCCCTCGATCTCGCCAAAGCGGTAGATGGCTTCGGTATAGCCATAGCTGAAAAACCCCACGAGAATCGCCAGAATACCGCCGATAAGCCCCAATACCATCGCTGCGCTGCGCATGATCTCTCCTTGTTAAGCTATTCTTTCATGTAAGAATTTTGAGGCGTTATCCAAGAAGCGCCGACTGGGTATCGCTGCCCCAGCCAAGATAAAGCGCGCCCTGCGCCTCAATCAGTGGCCGCTTCATCAGGCTTGGGTGCGCGGCCAAAAGCTCTAACGGGCTCTGGTCGCGCTCAGATTCGCTTAGCCCCCGCCAGGTGGTCGACTTGCGGTTGAGCAACGCTCCGCCGAACCGCTCAAGCGCGGCGCCCATCACATCTTGTGGCACACCATCTGTGCGGACGTCACGAAATTCTGCATTAGGAAGCGATTTCAATGCCTTGCGGCAGGTATCGCAGGTCTTCAAACCATATAGGATCATCACGGGCCCCCTCTTTTCGTGCCTCAATAACGGGCAAGTTCCCGCCAGTCACGGAGTTTCGCTTGATTTTTGCCAAGGCAATGCAATCATCGACGGTGTTACGCGTGGCGCATCGGCCGCCTTTAAGGCGTCTTGATGCGGCAGTGTGACATGGCCCGGCATAATACCGGGGAAGCGACGAAAAGGAGAAGCGGAATGCCAACTGGCACCGTGAAATGGTTCAATACGACAAAGGGTTACGGATTTATTGCCCCCGATGGCGGCGGTCAGGATGTGTTTGTGCATATCTCTGCGGTCGAACGTTCGGGGCTGACGGGCCTTGCCGACGATCAGAAGGTCGGTTTCGAGCTTCAGGATGGGCGTGACGGGCGCAAGATGGCGTCAGATATCACGCTCCTCTGAGCGCAACGCAGGCAGAGTGAGAGAAAACAGGGCGCGCAGACCGCATGCCCTGTTTCCATGGTCTATTTGATCGTCCGGATCAGTAGCAGCCTTTGGCACCCGCCGGGCAGTTCAGATGCGCACGCGCGCTGCGCGCCCTGGGGCTGTAGTGGCGGATTTTCTTGCGCACTGGGTGCGCCATAACCTGTTGATAAGATTGCGCCTGGTTCGGCTGACCACAACAGATCACGCCGTTAAGCGATACCGGCTGAAGACCTGCCGGGCAGTAATTGACCGCGCTTTCATAGGCATAAACACGCGGCCCCTCGGCAAAGCCCGGGGTGGCAAGAACGGCCAAAGCAAGACCGGCGGCAAGTGAGGAAAGATAACGCATAAGACCCTCGTAAATATGGTTAATAGCCCGAATTGATTACCGGATACGGTATAGGACAAAGTTCGCCTGTCAAATTTTTAAAACGGAAACACTGTGTTTTCGAATCGGTGTGGCATGCGTGAAACGCAGGCCCTCACAAAACCACAGACAACCCAGGGTTGGCGCGCATTGCGCACTTTCGCCGATTTGAAAACCAGTCGTAACAGCGGCCACAGGGACCGAACCGCCCGGGGGAACAGCCCCCGGGCGCCCTTACCTCAGGCGCGCGCCTCGCGGATAAGCCGCAGGATATCCTTGGCCGCCTCGGGAATATTGGTGCCGGGGCCAAAGATGGCCTTAACCCCCGCTTTCTTCAGGAATTCGTAATCCTGCTGCGGAATGACACCGCCACAGATCACGATGATATCGCCTGCATCTTTCTCACGCAGCGCCGCGATCAACTTGGGCGCAAGGGTCTTGTGCCCGGCCGCCTGGCTGCTGATGCCGATCACATGCACGTCGTTGTCGACCGCATCCTGCGCCGCCTCGTCCGGGGTCTGGAACAGCGGGCCAACATCGACGTCAAAGCCGATATCGGCGAAGGCCGTGGCGATCACCTTGGCACCCCGGTCATGACCGTCCTGGCCCATCTTGACCACCAGCATGCGGGGGCGGCGCCCCTCCTCTGCGGCAAAATCTTCGACCGACTTCTGGATTGCGGCAAAGCCTGCATCGCCCTCGTAGGCGGCGCCATACACACCGGCCAGGGTTTTCACCTCGGCTCGGTGACGGCCAAATTCCTTTTCAAGGCTCATACTGATCTCTCCTACGGTGGCGCGGGCGCGCGCGGCCTCGACCGCCCCTTCCAGAAGGTTGCCGCCCTCTTTGGCGCGGCGGCTCAACTCGTCAAGCGCCGCCTGACAGACGGCCTCATCGCGGCTGGCGCGGATGTTTTTCAGGCGCACGATCTGGCTTTCACGCACCGCGACGTTGTCCACATCGAGAATGTCGATCGGGTCTTCCTTATCTTTGCGGTATTTATTGACCCCGACAATTACCTCGGTGCCCCGGTCGATCATCGCCTGTCGTGTGGCGGCGGTTTCCTCGATGCGCAGCTTGGGCATGCCGGATTCAACGGCCTTGGTCATGCCGCCCATCGACTCGACCTCTTCAATCAACTCCCAGGCTTTATCGACAAGATCGGCCGTCAGCTTTTCAACGTAATAAGAGCCTGCCAGCGGATCGACCACATTGGTTACGCCGGTTTCTTCCTGCAAGATCAACTGGGTATTGCGCGCAATCCGGGCGCTGAATTCGGTCGGCAGGGCAATCGCCTCGTCAAGCGCGTTGGTATGAAGGCTTTGCGTGCCGCCCAAGACCGCGCTCATCGCCTCATAGGCGGTGCGGATCACGTTGTTATAGGGGTCTTGCTCCTGCAAACTCACGCCGCTGGTCTGGCAATGGGTGCGCAGCATTTTCGAGCGCTCGTTCTTGGCGCCAAACTCGGTCATGATGCGATGCCACAACAGACGAGCGGCGCGCAATTTGGCCGCCTCCATGAAAAAGTTCATGCCGATGGCAAAGAAAAAGCTGAGCCGTCCGGCAAACTTGTCCACATCCATGCCCGCCTCGATTGCGGCGCGGACATATTCGCGACCATCCGCCAGCGTATAGGCCAGCTCCTGAACAAGGTTCGCGCCGGCCTCTTGCATGTGATAGCCTGAGATGCTGATCGAGTTGAATTTCGGCATCTCGTTGCTGGTATATTCGATGATGTCGCTGATGATCCGCATGCTCGGCTTGGGCGGATAAATATAGGTGTTGCGCACCATGAACTCTTTCAGAATGTCGTTCTGAATGGTGCCCGAGAGCACGCTTTTGTCATGCCCCTGCTCTTCACCGGCGACGATAAAGCTGGCCAGAACCGGGATCACGGCGCCATTCATCGTCATTGACACGCTGACCTTGTCAAGCGGGATGCCGTCAAACAGGATTTTCATATCCTCGACACTGTCAATGGCCACACCGGCCTTGCCGACATCGCCTTCGACGCGAGGGTGATCGCTGTCGTAACCGCGGTGGGTGGCAAGATCGAAGGCCACCGAAACGCCCTGTTGGCCGGCGGCCAGATTGCGGCGGTAAAAGGCGTTGGATTCCTCGGCGGTGGAAAAGCCGGCATATTGCCGGATCGTCCAGGGACGCCCGGCATACATCGTCGCCTTGACGCCGCGCGTAAAGGGCGCCTGTCCGGGGATCGTGCCCATATGAGGCAGGTCCGCAACATCTTCTTCGGTGTAAAGCGGCTGGACCGGAATACCCTCAAGGGTGTTCCAGGTCAGATCATCCAGCGGGCGCCCCCGCAGTTCTGCTTCGGCCAGATTACGCCAGTCGTCTTTCTTCTTCGTCATTGGGGTGTCCTCTTGTCGTCTGGCCGATGGGCGGGTTTTGTCCCGCCTTCACCGGTCCGGTTTCCTCTGTCAATCGTGCCAGACCATCGGCCCCGGCACCAAGCCAGAACAGATCGTCGGAATAAGCCTCTTGCAGGGCCAATGTCTGATAGCGGTCAAACGGGCGCCAGCGGCCCGTGCCTTCGCCAAGACGTGCGTCGTCACCGCCCCGCGCCGTCACCAGTTTGCGCAGCTCCGCAAGATCGGGCGCGCGGTTGAGCCAGTCGCGTGCCGCTTTGCGCGGCGGGCTGTCAATGCCGGTCATCTGGCGCAGCTTTTCGTCCGGCAGGCCGGCATAGACCTCATGCGGCAGCACAATGATTTCCGGCCCACCCATGGCACAGGCCAGATCGGTGATCACATCGCGCCAATGGCGGTTCACCGTCACCAGCCGATCAAGATCGTCCGGGCCAGGCACACGGTGCCCGCGCCCGACCGCAAAGGCCATCGCCGACGACCACCAGGCATCCTGACCCCGGACCGAAATGGCAACCCGGCTTATGCGCCCGTCAAAGGCATTGGCAAAGCGCGCCATTCGATCGCCGATGTCGCCGTAAAGCCGGCTGCCACGCAGATTGCGACGCGGCGCGCCGATCATGTTCTCGTCACTGACCACAAGCTGGCAAAGCCCGGCCGCCTCTGCCTTGCGCAGGCGCAGCGCGATGCGGCCACGGGCACGATGCAATTGTTCGGTGACCGAACTGCGCCCGGCCACCGGAATGACCCCGGTCAGAATCCCGTCGCGCGTCACATCCGGGCCCCAATAGCCGATGCCCCGCGCCGCGAGCACCTTGCGATTGGCGTGCATATAGTGCTGGAAACTGGTCGAGGCGGTTCTATGCGCCCCCAGATGCAGGATGATTTCCATATCAATACGTGCCTTTCGCCAGATCGCCGCGCCTTGCGGAGTATTTGTTTTGACTCCGTCATCCTGCGCGCCAAATCCTGAGCATGGCCTTAATCGTAAAATTTTTCGGACCTGTCGAGATTGTCTCTTCGCAATTGCTGCCATCCCCCCTATATCTTGTCGGGTAGGAGAGCCCATGAAACCACTAATTTCCCTTGTTTTTCTGGCATTTATTGCCACATCTTCCATCGCGCAGGACGCGCCCCAGGATGCGGTAGATATCCCCATCCTTGATGGGACAGCGGCAAATTTGAATGAATTTCTATGGATTAAAAGACCGCTTGTTGTCTTTGCCGATACGCCTGCCGATCCGCGATATGTGGAACAGATGGGGTATATCGCCGAGCGGCTTGATGTGCTGGAAGAGCGCGATGTGGTGGTCTTGACCGATACCGACCCTGCCGCGCGCTCGGAGCTGCGCAAGACGTTGCGCCCACGCGGATTCTCTCTGGTGCTGGTGGGCAAGGACGGGGTCATATACCTGCGCAAACCGGCGCCCTGGCGAGTGCGCGAAATCACCCGCAGCATCGACAAATTGCCGGTGCGCCAACAGGAATTGCGCGACCATACAAGCGGAAGCTGAAACCGGCGCACCATCTATCCCGCCCCCATCGCAACAACCAAAAGCCCTGATTGCGGCTCAAGCAACATCAGGGCCCCGCTCTCATTGTCAAAGGCCAGGGTCGCGCCCATGGTCACGATGGCATGGCGAAACGCGCTTTCGGTGATCTCGCCCATGCAGGCGCGCGCCTCAAGGCCCGCGCGGCGCATCCGCATGCCCGCTGGGCGGTCGATATTGGCAAGCGCCACCATTGATTGATCCGGCGACTGCCCGGGGCGCGTCATCGCCGCAAGCCCGCGCGCCGCCAGAACACGACCCATCTCGCCGACATTGTCGGTCAGGGGCATGGCGGCCTTTACCCGGTCGCCCTTGACCCGGTAAACCCCCGCCGCACAGTCGCGCCCGGCCTTGAATTCAACGGTCTCGCCAAGGCTGAACCATTGCTCAATCCGGTCCCTTTGGGCCACCTCTTCATCGCGCACGCAGGCCATTGCCAGGGCCATCAGCACCAGCATCGACATCGCATTGCGCATATGGGCGGCGGCCCGTGGCATTGGCTTATTCGAACTCCATGATCACATCGTCAACCGCAAGGCTGTCGCCCGGGTTTGCGTTAAGCTTGGTCACCGTGGCTTTTCTCTCGGCCCGCAGGATATTTTCCATCTTCATCGCTTCCACGGTACAAAGTGCCTGACCCTCCTGCACCTCGTCGCCGACGGCGACGTTGACCTTGACGATCAGACCCGGCATCGGACAGAGCAGCAGTTTCGATGTATCAGCCGGAAGTTTCTCGGGCATTAACGCGGCCAATTCGGCCTGACGCGGGGTGCGCACATGCACCTTGAGATCGGCCCCACGCGAGCGGATCCGGAAACCGCCGGAAATCTTGCCGACTTTCAACACCAGCGGCTTGTCATCCACCATCAGCGTCGCAAGCTGATCGCCCGGCGTCCAGTCGCTTGTCACCCGGAGATTATCACCATCCTCAAAGCGGACCGTCGCGCCGGATTTGTCGGCGGCGATCGTCACCGCAAAGCTATGCCCCTGAAGCGACACCACCCAATCCTCGCCGACGTGGCGTTCGTGATTGTCCATCCGGCCCGACACGCGGGTGCGCCGGATTTCGGCCACCCGGTGCATCGCCGCACTGCTTGCCGCAATCGCACGCAATGCGTCTTCGCCAAGGGTAACCCCTTCAAATCCGTCGGGATATTCTTCTTCGATAAAGGCGGTGGTCATCTCACCGGCCACGAACTTGGGGTGATCCATCACCGCGCTCAGGAACGGCAGGTTATGCCCGACGCCTTCCATCTCGAAGGCGTCAAGCGCATTGCGCATGCCCTCGATCGCCTCATGACGGGTGTGACCCCATGTGCATAGCTTGGCGATCATCGGGTCGTAGAACATGCTGATTTCGCCGCCCTCAAAGACGCCGGTATCATTGCGCACCACCGCCCCTTCGATCGCAAGCTCTTGCGGCGGGCGATAGCGGGTCAGACGGCCAATCGAAGGCAGGAAACCGCGATAGGGATCCTCGGCATAAAGCCGACTTTCCATCGCCCAGCCGGTCAGCTTGACGTCGCTCTGCGTCAGGCCAAGCTTTTCACCGTAGGCCACGCGGATCATCTGTTCCACAAGATCGACCCCGGTGATCAGCTCGGTCACCGGATGCTCGACCTGAAGGCGGGTGTTCATCTCAAGGAAATAGAAGTTGCGCTCACCATCGACGATGAATTCCACCGTCCCGGCCGAGGTATAGCCCACCGCCTGTGCCAGCGCGACCGACTGTTCACCCATCGCCTTGCGGGTGGCCTCATCAAGAAACGGGCTTGGCGCCTCTTCGATCACCTTCTGGTTCCGGCGCTGGATCGAGCATTCGCGCTCGCCCAGATAGATGCCGTTGCCATGGCTGTCACACAGCACCTGAATTTCGATATGACGCGGTTGCGTGACGAATTTCTCAATGAAAATCCGGTCATCGCCAAAGCTGTTGGCGGCCTCGTTCTTGGAACTTTGAAAGCCCTCGCGCGCCTCGTCGTCGTTCCAGGCGATCCGCATGCCCTTGCCGCCGCCGCCGGCACTGGCCTTGATCATCACCGGATAGCCGACCTGATTGGAAATCTTGACCGCGTCTTCGGCATCCTCAATGAGGCCCATATAGCCCGGAACGGTGCTGACTTTGGCCTCTTGGGCGATCTTCTTGCTGGTGATCTTGTCGCCCATCGCCTTGATGGCCTCGACCGGCGGCCCGATAAAGGCGACGCCTTCGGCCTCAAGCGCCTCGGCGAACTTGGGGTTCTCCGACAGAAAACCATAACCCGGATGCACCGCCTCGGCGCCGGTCTGGCGAATGGCCGCCATCACCTTGTCGATGACGATATAGGATTCATTGGCCGGTGCGGGACCGATATGAACCGCCTCATCGGCCATGCGCACATGCAGTGCATTGCGGTCGGCATCCGAATAGATCGCCACCGTCTTGATACCCATGGCCCGCGCGGTTTTGATCACCCGACAGGCGATCTCGCCACGGTTCGCGATCAGGATCTTCTTGAACATCTTAGGTCCCTTCTTTCCGGTTCTTGGCCGCGCGTCTGCGCGCACGGGTCTTGCACAAAAAGACCACCGGCGCGTTCTGCACCGATGGTCCGGGTCTCAGCATCGCAGCGCGCGGGCCATTGGCCCGGCGTGCGGCTTGAATTCTCTTTAGTTACAGCGGCTTGGGTAGGCCTGACAATAAACCACGTTGCCCGCGGCCCCGACAGCGGCGCCGGTAATGACACTTCCGCCCACCACAGCGCCGGTGACCGCACCGGCACCGCCACCCAAAAGCGCCTGTTCGGGCACCGTGTCGCCACAGGCCGCAAGCCCCATGAGGGCAAGTGCCGAGAGCATCGGAATAACTTTGCGTTGGATGGTGTGCATGTTGGATCGCCTCCTGAAATACGCGATTGGATATCGCCGTCAGTCAACGCCATATCACGTGCACCGTCAAAGCCGCCACGCCCGACATAATGCCGATCGGCAAACCGCCGCCGAGATCCGTAAAGCCGGTGTTTCAAAGAAAAAACGGGCGGTCTATGCCAACCAGCACAGCGCCGCCCGTAAGGGGAAGGGTAACGGATCAGACGTTTGGTCAACGCCCCTTGGGGAAGGGCTTCCATCACCTGCTTCATACTGCCGATATCGCAGGCTGCGGCCAAGCCGAAATCACGCGGGACAACCGCATCGGCTGTATTCCGCGTGTTTTCACAACCGACTGGCAAGTTCATGCCGACCCGCGTCATCCCTCAGCCTCCCGGTCGCTGAACACTTCGGGAAAAGACGACCGCGCAACGGCCAGATCAATCACCAGCAAGGCGTCATAGCTTTCAGGGTCAAAGCCCTCTTCAAAGGGCTTCACCTCACGTCCGAACAACCACGCCAGACGCCCGGCATCAAGATTGCCACGCTCAAACGGCTGATCGCCGAAATGCTCCCAGAGCGCACGCAAGAAGCCGACATCGGCACGCCGGTCTGCGGGCCTGCGATCACGAAATCGCTCGCGCTCGGTCAGCGGTGTGGCGCCCCTGGGATTGGCGCGGCGAATGACAAACTGGAAATCCGTGCCCGGAAGACGCCCGGGGAACCCGCGGTGTTTGATCATGACACCCCCCCTGATCCGACAGAGACGGGGGCGGACATTCCCGAGGCCGCCCGCATCACGGCTGACAATAGAGCGCAGGGCCCGGAAAAAGGCTGAAAAGACCTAAAAATATGGTGATAGCCGCAGCTTGCCGCTACACGATAGCGCAAATCGCGAGCTTTGACGCATCGCGCCAAAAGCGGGACAGGCGGTGCCGCCTGTCCCTGTTCAACCTTGAAAAGGTTACTTGTACTTACCGGTGATAACCGGCTCGGTCGAAATCGGCTCGGGCTCGACAACGACGAATTCTTCCTGTGCGGGCTGTGCGCAAGCTGCGACAAAGGCCACAAGGCCAATTGCGAGAACGCTCTTGATGCTGTTCGACATGTATTTCTCCTGTCTCTCTTGTCTGCATAAACGGAGGCCACAGGGACACATCCCCCTGACCGCCCGAATGGCGAGGTTAAGGTTACTCTGGTGTAACCAGCCCTCATCATAGCCGAATTTCGGGAAAATGAATACGCGCCAGTGGCGAACACCCGCTCATGTGACGCCAAAGCCTCATTCCGCCCCCCACGTGAACTGCGTCTCTCAACATCTTGTGTTTGCATTAAAACATCTCCCAGATGCAGACCCCGTCCTGCACGCTATAAGCCTCGAAAACCTGTGTCACCTCGGGGTCGAACGCCCCGAATTCTGACGGCCGGTCGGCCAGTGATATAACAATCCGGTTCGGTATTGGACCGATGCCCGGAAGCCGCGTCACGGCGTAGGTCTGACACAAGTAATCCATATCCCCCATGACCATCTCCAGCGCGGCCTCGCCGCCCGTAAACCCTTCTGCAACAAAGCGAAACCGATACGTAAGCCCTCCGCCCGGCCGATCCGTCAGCACCTCCAGAAGCCGCGCCTCAAGTCCCGAAGGCAGCAGCAGCGTCTCCTCCTGCGCCGCCGCTGCCTGTTGCGCAAGGCAGAGTGTCACAATCAGCCCCGCGATCCTCATCTCGCCCTCCGCATCCAGCGCGCACGATTGGCCGGATCCTCAAGCACCGCCGCGATCCTTGCCTCGGCATCGGCCCGGTCAAACCGGCCCTGAACCTCGCCACCGGCAACAACCTCAAGGCCGCCGTAAGAGCGCGTCACCCGCACCGCCGGTATAAATCCGCGCAGGGTCTGCAACGCGCGCCACATATCCTGGCGGATCAGATGCGCAAGATAGCGTCGCCCACCCTTTGGAAGCCGAGTCGCAACCGCCAGATCAAAGCGAACAGGCCAGCGCCGCGCCACCACAAGCGCGCCGCCCTCCTCCTCGATCTCATGCCAGCGATCCCGGCCCATGCCCTGTCCACTTCCCCTATTTCTTCTGGCCCTAAATATCCCGGGGGTTTGGGGGCTGGCCCCCAAGTCGCCCTTCCCTCAAAGCGGAATATTGTCGTGCTTTTTCCAAGGGTTGGTCAGCTTCTTGTTGCGCAGGGATGCAAACGCCCGGCTCACCCGCATCCGCGTGCTGCGCGGCTGAATCACCTCGTCGATGAATCCGCGTTCGGCGGCGACGAACGGATTGGCGAAGCGATCCTCGTAATCCCTGGTATGGGCCGCGATCTTCTCGGCATCCTTGAGATCACCGCGATGGATGATCTCGGTCGCCCCCTTGGCCCCCATCACTGCGATCTCCGCCGTGGGCCAGGCATAGTTGAAATCGCCGCGCAGGTGCTTGGACGCCATCACGTCATAGGCGCCACCATAGGCCTTGCGGGTGATCACTGTCACCTTCGGCACCGTCGCCTCGCCGTAAGCGAACAAGAGCTTCGCACCATGTTTGATCACGCCGCCGAATTCCTGGCCTGTTCCCGGCAGAAAGCCCGGCACATCGACCAGCGTCAGGATCGGAATTTCGAACGCATCACAAAACCGCACAAAGCGCGCCGCCTTGCGCGAGCTGTCGATATCAAGACATCCCGCAAGAACCATCGGCTGGTTGGCGACAACCCCGACAGTCTGACCTTCCAGACGGATAAACCCGGTGATGATATTCTTGGCAAATTCGGCCTGAATCTCATAAAAATCAGCCTCATCGGCGATTTTATGGATTAATTCCTTCATATCATAGGGAGAGTTGGCATTGTCGGGGATCAGCGTATCAAGGCTATTCTCGACGCGCCCCGGTTGGTCAAAGAACGGACGCACGGGCGGCTTTTCTCGGTTATTGAGCGGCAGGAAATCCACCAGACGGCGCACTTCAGCCAAGGCCTCGACATCGTTTTCAAACGCGCCATCGGCGACACTTGATTTGCGGGTATGGGTGCTGGCGCCGCCAAGCTCTTCGGCGGTGACCACCTCGTTGGTGACCGTCTTGACCACATCGGGCCCGGTCACGAACATGTAGGAACTGTCGCGCACCATGAAGATGAAATCGGTCATCGCGGGCGAATAGACCGCCCCCCCGGCGCAGGGACCCATGATCAGGCTGATCTGCGGGATGACGCCGCTGGCCATGATATTGCGCTGAAACACCTCGGCATAGCCGGCAAGGCTGGCGACCCCCTCCTGAATGCGCGCACCGCCGGAATCGTTGATCCCGATCACCGGCGCGCCGTTCTGCATCGCCATATCCATGATCTTGCAGATCTTTTCGGCGTGGGTTTCGGACAGTGAGCCGCCAAACACGGTAAAGTCCTGGCTGAACACATAGACCATCCGGCCATTGATCGTGCCCCAGCCGGTGACAACACCGTCGCCATAAGGCCGATCCTGTTCCATGCCGAAATCGGTACAGCGATGCGCCTTGAACATGTCGAACTCTTCAAAGCTGGCGTCGTCCAGCAAAAGCTCGATACGTTCGCGTGCTGTCAGCTTGCCCTTGGCATGCTGTGCGTCGATCCGGCGCTGTCCACCGCCCTGACGGGCTTCGGCGCGGCGGCCTTCCAATTCCTGAAGGATGTCTTTCATGGCACTCCCCTTGCAATATTGCGCATAGCATAGGGATTTTAGGCGCGAGCACAAAGCAGAATCCCGCAAATTTGCAAAGATATGAAAACCTAGAATTGCAAACCTGTAAATTTGCGAATATATGGCGGGCGCCATGGACTTCCCCGCGCGCGCCTTTTACGCCATTTGCATGAACCGGGAAAACAAGGTCCGGTTTCTGGACCGCTCAACACCACCGCATATAATCACGTTGATCCTGCTGGCAGGGCTTTCTGCCTTGGCGATGAATATTTTCCTGCCAAGCCTGCCGGGCATGACCGAGTGGTTTGACACCGAATACCGGCTGATCCAACTGTCTGTTGCGCTGTATCTCGGGGTCAATGCCGGGCTGCAATTGCTGATGGGGCCGATTTCGGATCGCTGGGGGCGACGGCCGGTGATTATCGGCGGGCTAGGCCTGTTTCTGATCGCCACGCTTGGCTGTATCTTTGCGCCCAACGTCTATGTTTTCCTGACCTTTCGCATGTTTCAGGCCAGCGTGGTCGTGGCCATGGTTCTAAGCCGTGCCATCGTGCGCGACATGGTCCCACAGGACCGCGCCGCGAGCATGATCGGCTATGTCACCATGGGCATGGCCGTGGTGCCGATGATTGGCCCGGCCTTTGGCGGGGTGCTGGATGATCTGTTTGGCTGGCAGGCCAATTTCTGGGCGTTGTTCGCGCTTGGTGCGCTGATCCTCTGGCTTTCCTGGTCCGATCTTGGCGAGACGGCCCCCCTGAGCGGGCGCACGCTTGGCCAGCAGTTTCGCGAATACCCCGAACTTCTGACCTCACGGCGCTTTTGGGGCTATGCCCTGGCGTCGGGGTTTTCATCAGGATCGTTCTTTGCCTATCTCGGCGGCGCACCCTTTGTCGGAGCAGAGGTCTTTGGCCTGCCCCCCGCGCAGCTTGGCCTGTTTTTTGGCGCCCCGGCAATCGGCTATTTCCTGGGGAATTTCGCCTCGGGGCGCTTTTCCACCCGGCTTGGCGTCAACCGAATGGTGTTCTGGGGCACATTGGCCAACGCGATCGGAATCGCCGTGAACCTGTCGCTGTTTTACCTCGACCTTGGCACGGCGGTCACGTTTTTCGGGCTAATGACGCTGATGGGATTGGGCAATGGCATGGTCATCCCCAACGCCACGGCGGGCGCCCTGTCTGTGCGCCCCGAGCTTGCCGGCACCGCGAGCGGTCTGGCCGGGGCGTTGATGATCGGGCTTGGGGCGGCGCTATCGGCGCTTGCGGGATTGCTTCTGACCCCTGAGAACGGGGCGTTCACCTTGCTCTGGATCATGCTCATCACCGGGCTTGCCGCCATCGTGACAATCCTGTTGGTGATGCGGCGCGAACGTCGGCTTGGCCTGTCCTGAAGGCTCACTCACATCCACTCACGATTATTCGACCTTCTCTGGTTTTTGCGCAATGCGCCCCCACGTGGGGAAGAACCAACCAAAAGGAGGCCTGAATGACCCCGACCCGCCCCGAGACGGATGCCAAAACCAGGCCGCCTGCGCCTGAAATCGCCCTGACGTTTACCTTTACCGATTGGGCGGCGATCTAAAGATCGCCAAAATCGCGGCCCCATCGCCACAGTTACGCAAAAGGTGATCAAATCACCGGGTTTTGAGTGTCGTAACTTTCCGGGGCTATTGTATACTGCGACGCGTATTTCAGGAGATGACCAATGATCGACCGCCGCAAATTTCTGGCCACCGGCCTTGCTGCCACAGCCATCCCCGCGCTTGTGCCTGCCATGGCAAGCGCCTTCGAGCTTGATCCAAGGTACGCCCCGCAAGAGGTGGCCTTTGACCCCAAATATCAACCCGGCCAGCTTATCATCCTGCCGCGCGCGCACTTTCTTTACTTCGTGACCGCACCGGGCGTCGCGCGTCGTTACGGCGTTGGCGTGGGCAAGGCCGGGCTTGAATTCACCGGCACCGCCACGATTGCCGTGAAAAAGGAATGGCCCACCTGGCGCCCTACAAATGAGATGATCGAACGCGATCCCGGTGCCTATGGGCGCTTCAAGGGCAACGACTATGTTCAGCCGGGCGGCAAGGGCAACCCGCTTGGATCGCGCGCGCTTTACCTGTTCCAGAACGGGCGTGACACCTATTATCGGATCCATGGCACGAACCAGCCTAGCTCGATCGGGCGCTCGGTCTCGAATGGCTGCATTCGGATGATCAACGCGCATGTTCAGGACCTTTACGAGCGGGTGCCGACCGGCACGGTTGTCACGGTTCTCTAAGTCAGATCATACCAAGGTTGCCCGCCGGTTCTGCCATCGCAGGACCGGCGGTTTCGCATTAAACAGCAATAAACGCGCGAAATCTCTGGCTTGATGCGCCAATCCGCGCCTCGATTCTTGTGGCTTGATTTTTTTTAAATCTGCACTCATATTTTTGACTGCGACGTTACAGCTATCGACCACCTGCTCCTATCAACGGCTCAGTCACTCGATCTTGCACGACTTTGCCGGGCTGCCGCACCAACGCGGGCAGCGAAAACTGAGAAGGAGACCACACAATGGCGAGTGGCACCGTAAAATGGTTTAACGCAACCAAAGGGTTTGGCTTTATTGCGCCCGATGGCGGCGGCAAGGATGTATTCGTTCATATTTCGGCTGTCGAGCGCGCAGGCCTCACCGGTCTGGCCGACGACCAGAAAGTGACATTCGACGTCGAAGCGGGCCGTGACGGTCGCGAATCGGCGACAAATATCTCTCTCGCATAAGGCGCGCGATCCTGCGTTGCGATCTGGGCCCCGCGTGGGCCCTTTTCATTTTGTGGCGTTGATCAACTCAATCACCCTGGGGCCAAGCGCCTCTACGATCCGCCCCACCCCGTCGGCATTGGGGTGAATACCATCGGGTTGAAAATAGGCCTGAAGATCGGCAGGCGAGCCCTCGCCCAGACCGGCAAAGAAATTGCCCACGTAAAGCGTGCCATAGGCCTCTGACAGTTCTGGATAGATCGCGTCGAAATCGGCCTTGTACCCGGCCCCGTAATTGCCCGGCGCTTTCATCCCGACAAGCAGGACTTCGATCTCTTTGGCCTCGGCCACCTTGAGAATTTTCTCGATATTCCCGCGGCTCACGCCCGGATCAAACCCGCGAAGCAAATCATTGCCGCCAAGCGTGACAATCATCGCCTCGACCTCTGGCGTCAGGCTCCACTCGACGCGCGCCGCGCCACCTGCGGTGGTGTCACCCGACACACCGCCATTGACAAGGCGCGCCTCAATCCCCTGATCGTCAAGCCATTTCTGCATCTGCGGCACAAATCCCTGATCCTGAACAAGCCCATATCCCTGGGTCAGGCTATCGCCCAAGGCGAGCACAGTGACCGGCCCGGCCCAGGCGGGGCTGACAAGCAGAAGAAAGGCCGCTATTGCCTTGCCCATGGCCCGGCAGGCCCCATATGTCACAACATCTTTTCCTATCAGGCGCACCCGCATGACCTCTCCGATTTTATCGCTTACCGACGCCACGCTTTCGCTTGAGGGAAACGCCGGTCTTGTCCAGATACTCCACGGGATTTCGCTGGATGTCCACCGGGGCGAAACGGTCGGGCTGGTTGGGCCGTCGGGCTCTGGCAAGTCTTCGCTCTTGATGCTGATGGGCGGGCTGGAGCGCGCCACATCCGGCAAGGTCATGGCGCTTGATCATGACCTCTCGGCGATGAACGAGGATCAGCTTGCGCGCCTGCGCCGCGACAATTTCGGCATCGTGTTTCAATCCTTTCACCTGATCCCGACGATGACCGCGATCGAAAATGTCGCCACCCCGCTCGAACTTGCCAATCAGCCCGATGCGCGCAAACGCGCCGCTCAGGAACTTGAGGCGGTCGGGCTTGGCGCGCGCGCCGGGCATTACCCATCACAGCTTTCAGGGGGCGAGCAACAGCGCGTGGCGCTTGCCCGCGCCGCCGCGCCGCGCCCGGCGATCATTCTGGCCGATGAACCCACCGGCAACCTTGATAGCAGCACCGGCGCGGCGATCATCGACCTGCTGTTTAATCTGCGCGACCGCCATGATGCCACGCTTGTTCTTGTCACCCACGACCCGGAGCTTGCGGCGCGCTGTGATCGGGTGATCGCCCTGCGCGATGGCCGCATCGAGGTGCCCGCATGAGCCTTGGAGTCGCGGCAAAGCTGGCCCGGCGCGAGTTGCGCGGCGGTTTGCGGGGGTTTCGCATCTTTCTGGCCTGCGTGATCCTTGGCGTGGCCGCGATTGCCGCCGTCGGCACGATCCGCGAAAGCATCAAGGCCGGGCTGGTGTCGCAAGGCGCGGCGCTTCTGGGCGGCGACGCCGAGCTTGAGCTGACCTATCGCTTTGCGACTCGTGCCGAGCGCGACTGGATTGATGAAAACGCTCTGCGCAGTTCGGAGGTTGCCGATTTCCGCTCGCTTGCGGTGAACCCCGAAGGCGCGCGCGAACTGACCCAGGTCAAGGCGGTCGACGGGGCCTATCCGCTTGTCGGCAGCATCGAATTGCTGCCCGAGATGCCGCTTGAGGTGGCCCTTGCCGGCAGCGATGGCCTGCCCGGTGCCGTGATGCATGCGCTGTTGATCCAGCGGCTTGACCTTGCCATCGGCGACAGATTTCGCCTTGGCACGCAGGAATTTCGCCTGATGGCCGAACTGGTGCGGGAACCCGATCAGTCGCGCGCCGGTTTTGGCCTTGGCCCGCGCACCATCGTGGCGACGACGGCGCTTGAAAAATCGGGCCTTTTGACGCCCGGATCGCTATTCAAGACCAAGTACCGGCTTGATCTGCCCGATGGCAAAGACCTAACGGCGGCCGAGGAAAACGCCAGGGTCGGCCTCGCCGGCAGCGGCTTTCGCTGGCTTGATGCGCGCAACGGCACGCCGCGCGTCGCCCAGTTTGTCGAACGCTTGGGCGCGTTCCTGGTGCTGGTCGGGCTTTCGGGGCTGGCGGTGGGCGGTGTCGGGATTTCATCGGCCCTGCGGTCCTATCTGGCGGGCAAGACTCGGGTCATCGCCACCCTGCGCACGCTTGGCGCGGATCAGCGGACGATCTTTCAGACCTATTTCATTCAGGTGGGCGTTCTGGCGCTTGTCGGGATTGCGCTCGGGATCGCTCTTGGCGTGGGCGTGCCGATCGCTCTGGCACCGATTTTTGCCGATAGCCTTCCGGTGCCGGCGGTCTTTGCGCCCTATCCCCGCCCGATGGCCGAGGCCGCGCTTTACAGCACCCTGAGCGTGCTTATCTTTACCCTCTGGCCGCTGGCGCGGGCCCGCGATGTGCGCGCCGCCGCCCTGTTTCGCGATGCGGTTTCGGGATCAAGCCGCTGGCCAGGCTGGCCCTATCTGCTCGCCACGGCGCTGCTTGTCGCGGCGCTTCTGGGGGCGGCCATCCTGTTTTCCGGCAATCTGCGCCTGACCCTCTGGACGGCAGGTGGCATCGGTGGAGCATTGGCCGCATTGGCCGTCGCCGCCTGGCTGGTGCAACGCGCCGCGCGCATGATCCGCCCGCGCCTGCGCCGCCGCCCGGCGCTCAGCTGGGCGCTTGCCGCCATCGGTGGACCGGGCACAACGGCGGGGCCGGTGATGCTGTCGCTTGGTCTCGGTCTGAGCGTTCTGGCCGCTGTGGGGCAGATTGACGGCAACCTGCGCCGCGCGATTGCCGCCGACCTGCCGGAGCGCGCGCCGTCCTATTTCTTTGTCGATATGCAAAAAGACCAGATGCCCGGCTTTCTGGAACGGCTGGAAAATGACCCCGCCGTGAGCCGGATCGACAGCGCACCGATGCTGCGCGGGATCATCAGCCGCATCAATGACCGCCCCGCAACCGAGGTCGCGCCCGGTCATTGGGTGGTCGAGGGCGATCGCGCGATTAGCTACGCCGACACCCTGCCCGCGCGCACCAGGCTGACCGCCGGCACATGGTGGGGCGAGGATTATACCGGCACGCCACAGCTTAGCTTTGCCGCCGAGGAAGCGGAGGAAATCGGCCTTGAACTGGGCGATCTGATCACCCTCAACATTCTGGGGCGCGACATCACCGCGCCGATCACCTCATTCCGCGAGGTTGATTTTTCGACCGCAGGCATGGGGTTTGTGATGCTGATGAACCCCTCGGCCCTGGCCGGTGCGCCGCATAGCTTCATCGCCACCGTCTATGCCGAGGAAGCGGCCGAGGCGGCGATCCTCAACGATATCAACGACCGCTTTCCCAATGTCACCGCGATCCGGGTGCGCGATGCGATTGCACAGGTGTCAGAGCTATTGGCCGGGCTGGCCTCGGCCACATCCTGGGGGGCGTCGGTGACGCTATTGACCGGGTTTCTGGTGCTGATTGGTGCCGCCGCCGCCGATCAGCGCGCACGCACCTATGAGGCCGCTATCCTCAAGACGCTTGGTGCCACGCGGGGCCGGATTTTAACAAGCCTCGTGTTGCGCGCCGCCATTCTTGGCGCGGCGGCGGGCCTTGTGGCGCTTGGCGCGGGGCTTGCCGGGGGCTGGGCCGTGAGCCATTTTGTGATGGAAACCAGCTTTGCGGTGATCTGGCCCTCGGCCATTCTGATCATCCTTGGCGGCGCACTTGTGACCCTTCTGGCGGGGTTCGGGTTCGCGCTTGGGCCATTGACCGCGCGACCGGCGCAAACCCTGCGCGCGCGCGAGTAAGCCGCATTGAAACCCGGCAGGCACAGTGGCAGACATAAGGCCCCCGTGACAGGAGACACCATGACAGATTCGCTGCCCATCCCGCTTACCTCGCCAATGACATCGGCCCAGCAGACCGCGCTTATCAATCTGGTGCGTCGCGCCGCGCGCGCCGAGATCATGCCGCGGTTCCGCAATCTGGCGCAGGGCGATATCACCACCAAATCGGGCCCGCATGACCTTGTGACCGAGGCAGACCACCAAGCCGAGGCGATGCTTGCCCGCGGCTTGCAGCGGATGTTTCCGCACGCCCTTATCGTCGGCGAAGAGGCGGTGACCGCCAAGCCGTCGCTGCGCGAGGATATATCTGGCGCGGAGCTGGCGATTATCATCGACCCTGTGGATGGGACCTGGAATTTCGCGCATGGCCTGCCGCTGTTTGGGGTGATCATCGCCGTGACACGCTTTGGTCGGCCGGTGCTTGGCCTGCTCTATGATCCTGTCGCCGATGACTGGATCATCGCGGATGAGGCGACGCCAACCCGTCTTGGCGCCGCCCTTGGCTCTGAGCGCCCGACAAAGGTTTCCTCGGGGGGGGCGCTATCCGACCTACAAGGGTATATGCATTTTTCGTTGATGGCACAGGAGCAGCAAGAGCTTTTGGCGCCGCGTCTGGCCGGCCTCGCGCGGGTGACGGCGCTGCGCTGTTCATGCCATGAATACCGTATGCTGGCACAGGGGGCGGTGGATTTCGTGATGTCGGGCATGCTCAACCCCTGGGATCATGCGGCTGGCGTCATCGCCTGCCAACAGGCGGGTGGGATTGCCATGATGCTGGACGGGCGCGCCTATAATACAGAGATCAGCGACGGCGTTCTGCTTTGCGCGGCAAATCAGGACAGCTGGACCCGCCTGCGCGATCACTTTGCCGGTTCCTTGGGCGATGGGTCAGAATAAAACTGCCTCATCGCTGTCATAATATCGACATGTCCGGCTGACATCTGGTAAAATCATTCCAGATTGACCTCAGACAGGCCCAAACATGGTTTCCAACCGACGACAGGCGGATGATACCGATTTCCCCACCCTTTCCGACAAGGACAGGGACGAGGCGATTGACTGTCTTTACGATGTCGCGCTTGATCCGGCCCGATACGAGGCGCTTCTGGATCATTGGGAAAGTGCGATCAGCCCGCTGCGCGCACGCGCCGATTTCGCCGCGCCACGCCTGCTTGATGACCCACAGATCGCCAGCCATTTCCGCCGTGCCGGGGAATTTCTGGATCGGATCGCCGTAACCGAAACCCCCGATGAGATTGACGCCATCCTTGCCCCCTTCGACAGGGTGGCGGCACTTGTGTTTGACGACGAGAATCGCATTCGTGCCGCAAATGAGGCGGCCCGTACCCGGTTGAACCTGCCCGCCAAGGCGCGGCTTGGTGATCTGCCGATCAATGCCGATGACATCGAGGCCGTTGCCGCCACCGTGCGCCTGCTGATCCATGATGGCCAAAAGGACAGCGCCGTGTTGCGGGTGCGATCGCGCGTCGAAGGGCATCTGATCGTCCTGCGTCTGCAACGTCACCTGGCGCCGGATGGCACGGCGCTTGTGATTGCCGCGTCAAACGAGGTCGCCTGGCCCGAGGGCTTTTGCGACATCCTGCGCAGTGCGTTCAGTCTGAGCGGCGCCGAGGCCGAGATTGTGCGCCACCTTGTCGATTGCCGCTCTGTCAACGAGATCGCCACACAGCGCAGCCGCTCAGTTGACACAATCCGCGCCCAGATCAAATCAATCCTCACCAAAACCGAAACCCACTCTCAGTTGGAACTGGTGCGCCTGGCGCTCTCGGTTATGGACATGACCAATCTGGCCCTCGCATCCATCCCCGGGCCGCGCGTGGTCAGTGGCGGCCATGGCACCTTGCAAGAGCTTGATTTCAAATCAATTATCACGGCAGACGGGCGGCGGTTCGATTACCTTTTGCTTGGCGATCCGACCGGAACGCCGGTGCTCTATCTGCCAATGGATTTTGGGTTTGTACGCTGGCCCGCCTCTGCCGAGGCCGAGGCCAAAAGGCGCGGTCTGCGCATTATCGTGCCGGTGCGCGCGGGCTATGGCGCATCGGATATGGTGCGGCCCAAAACCGATTACGACGCCACCTTTGTTGCCGACACGGCGCAGCTCTTAAGGGCCGAACATGTTACCCGCTGCCCGATCATAAGCCTGAGTGGCGATGTCTATTACGCCGTCAGGCTGGCCCGTCAGCACCCCACGATGTTCAGCGGGATCATCGCCTGCTCCGGCATGCTGCCGCTCACGCGGCGCGAACAGTACGAGCGCATGGACAAATGGCACCGCTTCATTCTGGCAGGCGCGAAATACACCCCACATTTGTTGCCCTTCATGGTCAAGTCCGGGTTTCTTCTGGCGCGCAAAATTGGCAAGCGCGGTTTTGTCCACGCCGTGTTCGCCAATTCGGCCGCGGATATTGCCACCTTTGAAAATGCCGAAGTGTTCGAAGCGATCGTCACCGGATCAGATATTTGCCTGTCTGATCAGCACTGCGCGCATGAACCGTTCTCACAACAGCTTGTCTCGGGCCAACTCGCCGATTGGAGTGGCGATATCGACGCATTGCGCGGTCAGCTTCCGGTGATCCTGATGAACGGCGCGCAAGACCCGCAGGTGCCGCTGGCAACCTATCACGACTTCACCCGCGATTACGCTTGGATCGAATTCCACCTGTTCGAGGATGCCGGGCAACTGGCGTTTTTCCGGCGCTGGCGCGACGTTCTTGATCGCCTGACGCCCCTGCTCTCCGAATAATCCGGATTTTACCCTATATGGGGTATGACAGAATCACCTTTTTCACGCTACCGTGATCACACGTGAGTGGACTGGATTGACGTGATGGCGCACCCGGCCCTGCTTGAAATTGACCGTGTATTGGGTCGATTTCTGTTTTTTTTAAGAGTTTTCCATTACGAGTGAAGGCGACCCGCAAGGGTCGCCTTTTTCGTCTCTACATCTGCCCCTGAATGACACGACCGCGAGGGATCCCCGCGGCCGCAAGTCGCGTTTTGTCCCGAGGACCGAGTTATTCGGCCGCCTCGGCATAATCCTCAAGCGGCGGGCAGGTACAGATCAGGTGCCGGTCGCCGTACACATTGTCCACCCGGTTCACTGGCGGCCAGTATTTATCGACCCTAAACGCCCCCGGCGGGAAACAGCCCTGTTCGCGGCTATAGGGCCGATCCCAGTCGCGCACCAGATCTTCCATCGTGTGCGGGGCATTCTTGAGCGGGTTGTTCTCCGCATCAATCCGGCCTTCTTCGATGTCGCGGATTTCCTCGCGGATCGCCAGCATCGCGTCGCAAAAGCGGTCAAGCTCGGCCTTGGTCTCGCTTTCCGTCGGCTCCACCATCAGCGTACCGGGGACCGGAAAGCTCATTGTGGGCGCGTGAAAGCCGCAATCCATCAGGCGCTTGGCGATATCGTCCACAGTGACGCCCGCACTCTTCTCGAAGGGGCGCGTGTCGAGAATGCATTCATGCGCCACCCGGCCGGTCGGGCCCTTGTAGAGCACGTCATAGGCGCCTTCGAGCCGCTTGGCGATATAGTTGGCATTGAGGATCGCGACCCGCGTCGCCTGGGTAAGGCCTGCGCCCCCCATCATCAGGCAATAGGCCCATGAAATCGGCAAGAGCGACGGCGAGCCATAGGGCGCCGCACTCACCGGGCCTTGTTCGCCGCCCGTTTCGGGATGACCCGGAAGATGCGGCACAAGGTGCTCTTTCACCCCGATCGGCCCCATGCCCGGCCCACCGCCGCCATGCGGGATGCAAAACGTCTTGTGCAGGTTGAGGTGGCTGACATCGCCGCCAAGGTCACCGGGGCGGCTTAGCCCGACCATGGCGTTCATATTGGCGCCGTCGATATAGACCTGCCCGCCAAGACGATGGGTAATCTCGCAAACCTCTTTTACGGTTTCCTCGAACACACCATGGGTGCTTGGATAGGTGATCATGCAACCGGCAAGGTTATCGCCGTGTTTCTCGGCCTTGGCGCGGAAATCATCGACATCAATATCGCCATTTGCAGCGGATTTGACCACCACCACATCCCAGCCGACCATATGCGCGCTGGCCGGGTTTGTGCCATGTGCGCTGACCGGGATAAGACAGACCTTACGATGCCCCTGGCCCTGCGCACGGTGATAGGCAGAGATACTCAACAGACCGGCATATTCGCCCTGCGCGCCGGAATTGGGCTGCATCGAGATCGCCGCATAGCCGGTGATATCGCAAAGCTTAGCACTCAGGTCGTCGATCATCTCCTTATAGCCAAGCGCCTGATCTTGCGGCACAAACGGGTGCAACAGGGCAAATTCCCGCCAGCTGACCGGCATCATCTCGGCGGCCGAGTTAAGCTTCATCGTGCAACTGCCAAGCGGGATCATCGCGCGATCAAGCGCAAGGTCGCGATCCGCAAGCCGACGCATATAGCGCATCATCTCGGTCTCGGCCCGGTTCATGTGGAAAATCGGATGATCAAGGTAATCCGTCTGCCGGTGCAGCGCCTCGGGGACGCGGTAATCGGGGGTGAAATCGGCATCCTCCATGATGATGCCAAAGGCGCGCCAGACCGCCTCGATGGTGGCGGGGCGGGTGCGCTCGTCAAGGGTGATTCCGATCTTGGTCTCGCCGACACGGCGCAGGTTTATCCCCTCGCGCACTGCCGATTGCAAAACACCGCGTTGCAACAGACCGACATCGACCGTGATCGTGTCAAAGAACGCCGCCGGTTCCACCTTGAACCCCGCCGCCTCAAGCCCCTTGGCCAGACGCACCGTTTTGCGGTGAATGCGCTCGGCAATCGCGCGCAGGCCCTTGGGGCCGTGAAACACCGCATACATCGACGCCATGACCGCCAAAAGCGCCTGCGCAGTGCAGACGTTGCTGGTGGCCTTCTCGCGGCGGATATGCTGTTCACGGGTTTGCAGGCTAAGCCGATAGGCGCGGTTGCCGTGGCTGTCGATCGACACGCCGACAATCCGCCCGGGAATCGCGCGTTTATAGGCATCCTTGGTGGCCATATAGGCGGCATGCGGCCCACCATAGCCGACCGGTACACCAAAGCGTTGCGTGCTGCCGACGGCGATATCGGCGCCCATCGCGCCCGGCTCTTTCAAAATGGTCAACGCCAGCGGGTCGGCAATCACAATCCCGATGGCATTTTGCGCATGAAGCGCCTCGATCTCGGGGGTGAAATCGCGCAGGGCACCATGGGTGCCGGGATATTGGAAAATCGCGCCAAAGACCTTGTCGGCCTCAAGATCATCGGGCGCGCCAACGATCACCTCGATATCAAGCGGCGCTGCGCGGGTCTGCATCACCGCGATATTCTGCGGGTGACAGTTTTCATCGACGAAAAACGCGCGCGCCTTGGATTTGGCCACGCGCTGCGCCATCGTCATCGCCTCGGCCGCCGCCGTCGCCTCGTCCAGAAGCGAGGCATTGGCAATCTCAAGCCCGGTCAGATCGCTGACCATGGTCTGAAAGTTCAGCAAGGCCTCAAGCCGCCCCTGGCTGATCTCCGGCTGATAGGGAGTATAGGCCGTATACCAGGCGGGGTTTTCAAAAATATTGCGCTGAATTGCGGGCGGCGTGACCGTTCCGTGATAGCCCTGCCCGATCAGCGAGGTCAGAACCTTGTTTTTTGAGGCGGTCTGCCACATGTGGTGCAGCAACTCGCTTTCGGATTTGGGCTTGCCAAAGTTGAGCGGTGCCTCCTGCCGGATCGACCTGGGCACGGTTTCGTCAATCAGCACCTCAAGGCTGGGCACGTCAAGACGCTCCAGCATTTCACCCATTTCCCTGGGCGACGGGCCGATATGGCGCCGGTTGGCAAAATCATACGGCAAATAGTCTGTTGGCTTGAAAGGCATCCCAGATCTCCCTCTGACGGACACGGGAGGCCGGACCGTCATGGTCCAGCGTCCCGGCTTTCATCTTTCCAAAAATACTCCCGCGCGGCGCGCGTCCCGCACCGCGCGATCAGGTGCTAGCTGATGTAATCCTGATAGGCGGTCTCATCCATGTACTCGTCCATCTGGCCCAGATCGCTTGGCTTGATCTTGAAGAACCAGCCATCGCCGGTCGCGTCGTCATTGACCTTGCCGGGCGCATCGACCAGCACCTCGTTGACCTCGACGATCTCGCCATCAATCGGCGCCAGAATATCGCTTGCGGCCTTGACGCTTTCGATGACGACAACTTCGTCATCCTTGGTGACCTGCGTGCCGACTTCGGGCAGTTCGACAAACACCACGTCGCCAAGCTGTTCGCTGGCATGTTCGGTGATCCCGACCACAACAAGGTCGTCTTCGACGCGCAGCCATTCGTGTTCTTCGGTAAATTTCATGCTTTTCTCCCTGATGATGATGTTCAGCGTTTGAAATTGGCAGGTGTAAACGGCAGTTTCGCCACCTTGACCGGCAGGCGCTTGCCGCGCACTTCTCCGTAAATGACCGTGCCCTCGGTTGCCAAGGGTTTGGGCAGATATCCCATCGACATCGGCGCCTCGATCGTCGGCCCGTAGGCACCCGAGGTGACCTGACCCACCGGCGCGCCGCCCTCGGCGGCCTCGAAAAGCGACGTGCCCTCGCGCATCGGCGCCCGTCCCTCGGGGCGCAGGCCGACACGGGCACGTGCGGCGCCGCCTTGCATCTCTGCGAAAATCTTATCCGCACCGGGAAAGCCGCCTGCGCGCGCGCCACCCGCGCGGCGCACCTTCTGGATGCCCCAGATCAGGCTGGCCTCGACCGGGGTCGTGGTCTCGTCGATGTCATGACCATAAAGGCAAAGCCCGGCCTCAAGGCGCAGGCTGTCGCGCGCGCCAAGGCCGATCGGTTCGACATCGTCGCTTGCCAAAAGGGCACGGGCAAACGCCACGGCCTGCGTCTCGCTGACCGAAATCTCATACCCATCCTCGCCGGTATACCCCGAGCGGGAAATCCACAATTCGCCAAAGTCAGAGCCGAAGATACCCACATCCATGAACCGCATCGCCGCGACACCGGGCACAAGCGCCTCAAGCACCGCCTCGGCGGCCGGGCCTTGCAGCGCAACAAGCGCGCGGTCGGTGATTTCCTCAACCTCGCAGCCGGGCAAGCGCGCCCGCATATGGGCGATATCGGCCCCCTTGCAGGCGGCGTTGACCACGACAAACATATGATCGCCGCGATTGGCCAGCATCAGGTCATCGAGAATGCCACCCTGATCATTGGTAAAAAACCCATAGCGCTGGCGCATCACGCCAAGGCCCGAAAGGTCAACCGGAACAAGCGCTTCCATCTCTCTCGCGGCCTGCGCATAACCACCGGGGGCGCGGACGATCACCTGGCCCATGTGGCTGACGTCGAACAAGCCGGCCCTGGCGCGACAATGCAGATGTTCCTTCATCACGCCAGCCGGGTATTGCACCGGCATGTCATACCCGGCAAAGGGCACCATCTTGGCGCCCAATTCCCTGTGCAATGCATTCAGTGGCGTTGTGAGCAAATCAGCCATCTGCATCCTCCCTTACCTTTGGGCCCGGATAATCAGATGATCACACCGGCACCGTTACGACGCATTGGCCCTGAATGCCGCGTCACGATGCCCCCTCTGTCCTTTGGCCTGAGATCGCTATCCCTTCGGCGCCCCGGCATAATCCGGGATCTCTCCAGAGTGTCTTGTCGTCGGGCAGGTCCCTGTTGCCTGAGAGTTTCCGGGGCGGTTGCTCCTTCGGCACTGGCGTGGCCAGTTCTCCCTATCCGATTCAGGTACACGCTAGTATACTGCCCGCGCCGCTTCAAGCCCGTTTCAGGCAGGGCGGCGATGAAAACAGTGTGAACAACGCCTCATTGTTGCACACGAGCGCCTCCAGCGTGATCTGATCGAGATGGTCGTAAAACGCCTCTACGGCATCGACAAGCGCCAGTCGCAACCGACAGGCATCAATCAGCGGGCAGGTATTGTCGATATCGGCAAAGCATTCCGCCACCGGGGTGTTGGCCTCGATCGCGCGAAACACCTCTCCAACCGTGATCTGGCTCATCTCGCGGCCAAGCGTGACCCCGCCATGGCGACCGCGTTGGGTGTGCAGATAGCCAAGCTGCGCCAGCTTGTTGATGACCTGCGCAAGGTGACTTTCCGAGGTATTGCAGCGCTCTGCAATCTCGGTCTTGGTGACCATGCGGCCGGGATTGGTGCCACAGAACATCAGAACCCTGATGGCAATATTGGTGCGTTTGGTAATCCGCATGGCGAAATCGCCCCCTTGCTTGAATGTCACAAGCTTTGCCTGCAAAACTGTCGGGGACCATGATTCAGATCAAAGGCCAGAACATCACCTCTTTCAGCGACGCATATTTCTTTGGCTATGGTAGCCTCGTGAACCGCGCCACGCATGTCTTTGCCGAGGCCCATCCCGCACAGCTTCGCGGCTGGCGGCGGGTCTGGCGCCATACCGAAATGCGCCCCGTTGCCTTTCTGACCGCGCTTCCCGACCCCGAAAGCACCATCGACGGGCTGATCGCGGCGGTGCCGGGGGCCGATTGGCCCGCTCTTGATCTGCGCGAGGCGGCCTATGCCCGCGTGCCCGCGCATGATCAGGTCACCCACCCCTTGCCACATCGCCCCGAGATCGCGGTCTATAGTATCCCCGAGGGGCGGCACGGCACCCCAAGCACCGCGCATCCCATTCTGCTGAGTTATATAGATGTGGTCGTACAGGGCTATCTGCGCGAATTCGGCCCCGAGGGCGTGGCCCGGTTTTTCGACACGACTCATGGCTGGGACGCGCCGGTTCTGGATGATCGCGCGCGCCCGCGCTACCCGCGCCACCAGACCCTGAGCGCCGCCGAGCGCGTGTTGAGCGACGAGCATCTGGCCCGGCTTGACGTCCGGGTGATCCGCGATATGGCCTGAACGGCGGCATATGGACATGCCGCACGCCCCGCGTCACACTGGCGCGAAAAAGGGCGTGATCCTCGTGAAACTTGAGCTTCTCTCAACCACCGGCATGACGCTTTTGCGGCTCAGCCGAAAGCTGTGGCTGCGCATCGCGCTGATGGCGCTTTTGGCGGTGGTCGCCTCGGCCATCGCGATCCTGTTCGAAGGCTATATTCCACAGAGCGTGCAAGACCGCTTTACGCCGAATTCGGTCATGCCGATCCTGACGATCCTTGCCTCCGGCATGCTCGCGGTCAGCACGTTTTCGCTTAACGTCATGGTCACCGCGCATAATGCGGCGGCCGGTCAGGCCACGCCGCGGGTGCATCGCATCTTGCTGGCCGACACCACCACGCATACGGTTCTGGCCACCTTTATCGGCGCCTTTGTCTATTCGCTCAGCGCGATCATCTTGTTCAAGGCCGGGTTCTATCCCGAGGGTGCCAGCGTTCTTGTGCTGGGCTTTACCGTGGCGGTGGTGGTGCTTGTCATTCTGGCGCTGTTGCGCTGGATTCATCACCTCAGCGATCTCGGAAGCATGGATGCCACGCTTGCCTCGACCGAGGATATCACCCGCGCCTGCCTGATGCGCACCCGCCGCCTGCCCTCGCTCGGGGCGCGCCGGATGACGCGTGACACGGTTCTGCCGAATGATGCGCGGCCCCTTGCGGCGCGCGCCACCGGCTATGTGCAATTCATCGACCTGCGCGCCATCAGCGACAAGCTATGCAACGATCAGACGCGGGTTTATCTCTATGTACGCCCGGGCGATTACGTGATCGAAGGGCAGGTCATCGGCCATGCCACCGGGCTTGGTGAGAGGGAGGAAACCCTGATCACCAAAAGCCTGACCATCGGGCGCTATCGCACCTTTGAACAGGATGCCTCTTACGGGTTGCTGGTGCTGTCGGAAACCGCATCGCGCGCCCTGTCGCCGGGCATCAATGATCCCGGCACGGCAATTGCGGTGATCTGCCGTCAGGAAAAGCTGTTGCTGGACTGGGCGCATGGCAAACCCGATAGCGATACGCCGCTGTTTCCACGGCTGTTTCTGCCGGATGTGTCGCGCCGCGCCCTGATCGAGAACGCCTTTGCCAGCACCGCCCGCGACGGGGCGGGCCTAATTGAGGTGGCCGAACGCCTGCAAGACACGCTGCATACCCTGTCAGAGGTGCCAGAGCCGGATTTGGCCAATGCGGCGCGCGATCTGGCCGCGCGCGCGCTTGACTATGCCGATCTCGCTTTGCCGCTCAAGAGCGAAAAACAGCGGCTGCGTGACAGGAATGACACCCCTAGCCCTTTGCCTTGATCACCTGCAACAGCGGCAGAACTTGCGACATGTCAGGCCCGTGCGCCTGTCCGGTCAACGCCTTGCGCAGCGGCATGAAAAGCCCGCGCCCCTTGCGGCCGGTCGCCTCTTTGACGGCGGCGGTCCACGTGCCCCAGGTTTCGGTGTCATGCGGGCCGTCGGGCAAAAGCGTCATCGCCTCGGCGACAAATTCGCGATCCTCGTCGTCGATCACCGGCTCTGCGCCATCGCGGAACATCGCCCACCAACCCGCGATATCTTTGCGCGTGTTGATGTTTTCGCGCGTCACCTGCCAGAATTGCGCCGCCTGATCGTCGGGCACACCGACCTCTGCGATGGTCTCGGCCATCGCGTCAAGCGGCTGAGCGGCAAGATAGCGCGCGGTCAGCGGGAACAGGTCCTGTTCGTCAAACTTGGTCGGGGCCGCGCCAAAACGGTCGATATCGAACCCCTCGATCAGCTCGGCCATATCGGTGCGAAGCTCGATCGGGTCAGACGAGCCAAGCCGCGCCATCAGGCTCAAAAGCGCCATCGGTTCGACGCCCTGCTCGCGCAGATCGCGCAGCGACAGCACGCCAAGACGTTTCGAGAGCGCCTCGCCCTGCGGCCCGGTCAAAAGCGAATGATGCGCAAAATCCGGCGGGGTGCCGCCCAGCGCGGAAATGATCTGAATCTGCGTCGCGGTGTTGGTCACATGATCCGAGCCGCGCACGACATGGGTCACGCCCATCTCGACGTCATCGACAACCGAGGCCAGCGTATAAAGCACCTGGCCGTCGCCCCGGATCAGCACCGGATCGCTGACCGATGCGGCATCAATCGAGATGTCGCCAAGGATGCCGTCTTTCCACTCGATCCGTTCCTGATCAAGCTTGAAGCGCCAGACGCCGGCGCCACGCTCGGCGCGCAGCGCGTCTTTCTCGGCCTCGCTCAGGGCAAGGGCGGCGCGGTCATAGACCGGCGGGCGCCCCATGTTGAGCTGTTTCTTGCGCTTGAGGTCAAGTTCGGTCGGGGTCTCGAAGGCCTCGTAGAACCGGCCCATTTCGCGCAGCCTATCGGCAGCCTCGGCATAGCGGTCGAGGCGCTCTGACTGCCGCTCGGTCCTGTCCCAGTGCAGACCGAGCCATTCCAGATCATATTTGATCGCATCGACATATTCCTGCTTGGACCGCTCAGGATCGGTGTCGTCGATGCGCAAAATAAAGCTGCCCCCTGCCTTGGCGGCAATCATGTAATTCATCAGCGCGGTGCGCAGATTGCCCACATGGATGTATCCGGTGGGCGACGGGGCAAAACGTGTGGTGGTCATGGGCTTCTCCTGCTTCGCGGTGGATGTGTCACAGGTGCGCGTCTTTGTCCAGAAATCCCGGCTTTCGCGCCCCGCTCTGCGGATTTTCCGGCGTTGATGCGTCAAAATATCGTGAGACGCCGGGAGTGTGCCTGAAATGCCCTATCATCGTGCCGATCAACAGGAGGAATCACATGACCAAAACAACCCTTACACGACGCAACCTTTTGACAGCCGCTGCTGCCGCCCCGCTTGCCGCAAGCTTTGGCCCGGCCCGCGCGAGCGCCCCGATGATGGGCGCGTCAACCACGCGCCATAACCGTTTTGTGCTTGGCGACTATGAGGTGACCGCCTTGCTGGCCGCGACCATGCCGCGCCCCGATCCGCATTCGATTTTCGGGCTGAACGTCAGCGCCGAAGAGTTTGACGCGGTTTCAGCCGAGGCCAATATCCCGACCGATGCTGCGCAGTTCTTTTTCACCCCGACTGTTGTCAATACCGGCACTGACCTGATCCTGTTTGACACCGGCCTTGGCCCCGATGCGATCACCAGCGCCCTCAACGGGGCCGGTTATACCCCCGATCAGGTCGATATTGTGGTGATCACCCATATGCATGGCGATCACATCGGCGGGCTGATGCGCGAGGGCGGCGAGGCGACTTTCCCGAATGCGCGCTATGTCACCGGAAGTGTCGAGTTTGATCACTGGGCGGACGCCGGGAATGGGCGGTTCGACAGCAACATGCGCCCGCTGGCCGAAAAAACGACCATGATCGGCGATGGCGCAAGCGTCGCCCCGGGTATCACCTCGGTGGCCTCATTTGGCCACACCCCCGGCCATATGACCTATATGATTGAAAGCGGCGGCAAATCGCTGTTGCTGGCGGCTGATTTTGCCAATCACTATGTTTGGTCCCTGGCCCAACCCGACTGGGAGGTGAAATTCGACATGGATAAATCCGCCGCCGCCGCGACCCGGCGCCGTATTCTGGATATGCTGGCCAGCGATAACATCCCGTTCATCGGCTATCACATGCCATGGCCTGCTGTTGGGTTTGTCGAGGCCAAAGATAATGGGTTCACCTATGTGCCAAGCAGCTATCAGCTCATGCTCTGACGCTCATGTAATGCTTTGACAAATCCGGGCAATCCGTTGGTATAAAAGGAAAATGCCCGCCTTTCGCAAGAAGGCGCGCATTTTGCTTCGGGGTCGGGCGTCAGAGTTTGCCCGCCGCCTCAAACCGTTCCCAGGCGAATTTGACATAGGCGCTCTTGAATGAATGCCCGCCCGGATGCAGACAGAAATCAAGGATATCGCCCTTGGCATTGCGTTCCAACTGACAGGACAGATCCTTGACGCTCATCTTTCCCGATGGGCTAAACCCGCCAAGGCTTTTATACATGGCGAGGGATTCTTCCACGTCGCCCTGACGCGTTTCAAGGATCGCGCGCCCGGTAAGAGGCACGGTCGGGTCCGAATCGCCATGGATATGCACAAGACTTGCCGCAGGTGTGGCGCAATGATCCGGCGGTTTGACCCAGAATGTGCCGGAAATCGCCGCGAATCCTGCAAATTTCTCCGGCATCCTGCAGGCCAGATTCCAGACCATCATCCCCCCCGCAGAAAAGCCGGCTGCCATGATCCGGTTCTCGTCGATCGAAAATCGCGCGGTGGCGTCCTTCAACACGGCCTCGACATAATTGAATTCCTCTGATCCATCGGCATCCATATGGCGTGGGGCGAAGGGAATGACCCAATCGTCATCGGCGGATTTCAACGCGATCAACGCCAGCCCCATATCAGACAGAACGCGTCGTAAGCCTTTGTTTTTCATGACAGCCGCCGCTGATCCGCGATACCCGTGCGCAAACACGACCGCCCCGACCGGTGTGGTGGCGTCTTCGCCCTCGGGCAGGGCAATGCGATAGTGCCGGTCCCCAAGCCGACAGTCCGTATCGGGCCCGCAGGCCAGCGCCGGAGCCCCTGCAGCAGGTATCGAAATCGCAAGGAAAAATGCCAGAAATCGCATAAGGAAAACTCCGTTTTGAGACTGTTCAAATGTGCGTTGCGCGCGCTGAAAGGCAACTCACAAGCGCGTGCTTGGACGGTATTTGATATGCATTGTCGAGAAATAACCGTTCTGGTTCAACCTTTTGGTAACCTTGGTTGGCTTTCCTGTGGCGACGCGTGACCTGTTCATCCAAGGAGGCCCCTCTATGCAACGCTATATTCTGCCCACGCTCATGGCCTTTGTCCTGATGCTGACCTCCGGTGCACAGGCGCAATCCCTGACTGAGGTCAGGACCAAGCTTCAGGCCGCCCTGCAACGTAGCCTGAGCCGCGCGATGATCGACGGTGCATTGCCACATCTCGACCTCGAAACCGGTGAAATCACCAAATTATATCCAACCGAGAACCACGAGGTCATCCTGCGGATGAACGACATTTACGTGATGTGCGCAACCTTGGTGACCGCCGATGGCACCGAATCGACCGTTGACTATTACATGGCGCAAAACCGCGGGAGTTATGGCGTTATTCGTACCGAGATCGACAATCGGGGCCCGATCAAGTCTTTGATCGAGGCCGGGCGCGCGGTTCGGCTGGAGTAGAGCAATGTCGATGACAGACAGCGCCAAGCTGCGCACGCCGACACTCGGTCTTTACCTGAAACTGACCGCTGTGATGGTGCCGACCTTCCTGTTGTTCGCGGTCAGCGGTTTGCTATGGATGAGCGAGAAGACCCTGCTGCGCAGTGAAGAGGGAATGGCGATGCGAATCGGCAATGCCACCGCCCGTGTCGGCGGTGCGCTTGAACGCTTCAGCGACCAGAGCGACGGCGCGGTGGACTGGTCCAGCCCCTATGTCACAGATCTCATGCAAACGATGCTCGGCGATCCGGCGATCCGCTGTGTCGAATTGATAGCCCCTGAAACCGGCAAGGTTCTGGCGGTGGTGCCACAGGGGCTTGGCTGTCAGGGAAGCGATACCGCCCTGTCTCTGCCCTATGAGGTTTATTCCTGGCCAATCACCCAGATGGTAACCCGCTTTGACGAGCGCGAAATCGCCACCGTCAAACGCTATCAGCGTGATTTCATGCTGCTCTTGCTGGCGGGCGGTATCCTGATCGCCTCTCTGGCCAACTGGATTTCCTTTCGCGTCATCGTCGGGCGCCCCCTGCGCGCCCTGATCGGCCGCCTTGAAGAGGCGCGTCACGTGGCTGTGGCCGCAAACAAGGCGAAATCGGCCTTTCTGGCGAAGATGAGCCACGAAATCCGCACCCCGATGAATGGCATCATCGGCATGGCCGATATGCTTGGCGAAACCGAGTTGAACCGCGAGCAGGACAGCTATGTCAGCACGATCATCCGTTCGGGCAATGCACTTTTGACGATCATCAACGACATTCTCGATTTCTCCAAGATCGAGGCGGGCAAGCTGACCCTCGCGCAGGAGCCTTACCGCCTGCGCGAAATCGTCGAGGATGTTACCCAGTTGCTGGCGCCCCTCGCTGCGCGCAAAAAGCTTGAATTCTTCTCTGACGTCGCACCGCAAATGCCAGACGTCATGCTGGGCGATGCCGGACGGCTGCGCCAGATTCTGGTGAATATCGTCGGAAATGCCCTGAAGTTCACGCTTGGTGGCCATGTCGCCCTGCGTGTTGCCCCAGGCGTTCAGGGGCAATTCACCATTTCGATCACCGATACCGGTGTTGGTATCCCCGACGATCAGATAGACACAATTTTCCGCGCCTTCGAGCAGGTCGATAACACCGCCACCCGGAGTTTTGGCGGCACCGGCCTTGGCCTCGCGGTCAGCCGTCAATTGACCACGCTTATGGGCGGCACGCTTGCGGTAACCTCGCGTGAAGGGCATGGCACGTGTTTTGAGATCACCCTTCCCCTTGTCCCGCAGGAGGCCGAAGGTCAGGGGCTGCGCGCGGCTCCGCTCGGGCACCCTGGCGTTGCCGCCCCTCTCATCTGGGTGCTTGACCCGCTGTCTGGGCGTGGCGACGGGCTTGCCGCCTGCCTGCGCCATCTGGGATGCGAGGTTCACAGCGGTCGCGATCCGCTGGCCCTTTCGGCAGCCTGCGGCGAGACCGTCCCGGACCTGATCCTGCTCGACAGCATCCTTGCCAATGGCACCCTGCCTGCGTCCGCCCCGCATATCCTGATGTCGCAGAATACCGCCGACAGCGGCCAGTTGCGAAAGCCGGTGCGCGAAACGCTGTTGATCGAGACCGTGCGCGGGGCGCTGAACGGCAGCATGAAAAACACTGCAAAAATTGCCTCCTTGCCTGCCACGGACACCTCAAAACCCGCGGTCAAAACCGGCTGGGCCACGGGGGTCAGGGTGCTGGCGGTGGATGATAATGCCACCAACCGGCTCTTGCTTGACCGATATTTCAGCGCCTCCGGGGCCGAACTGCGGCTGGCCGTAGACGGTCATGACGCCGTCGCGCAATATGGTCAGGCGCCCGCCGATCTTATCCTGATGGATGTGTCGATGCCGGGGATGGATGGGTATCAGGCGACCGGCTTGATCCGCACCCGCGAAGCCGCGCAGGGCCTTGCCCCCGCGCATGTGGTGGCCGTGACGGCCAATGTGCTGGAACAGCACAAGCAGGCCGCACAAATGGCTGGCATGGATGGGTTCCTGGGCAAGCCGTTGCGCAAGGCCGATCTGATCGCCTATGTGGAAAGGCACGCCCCGGACCTGCGCCAAAACCGGGCAGAGGCCGAAGATCACCAAGCCAGATCAGACGCGACCGGCCCCAATCCGCAAACAGCCGCCGAATGAGCGGCGGCTTACCCGCAGAGCGACCGCTTAGCCCTCGGCACTTTCATCGCGCCAGCGGTTCACGATCGGATAGCGCCGGTCAAGCCAGAACGCCCGCTTGCTCAGCCGTGTTCCGGGCGCGGATTGAAAGCGTTTGTATTCGCTGATGTAGAGCAAATGCTCGACCTGCCTGGCATCCCTGCGCGCATATCCTGCGGCAACGCAATCGGCGATACTGCCATCCTGATCGACCAGAATATCAAGGATGCCGTCAAGCACCGGATAATCCGGCAGGGAATCGCTATCCTTCTGATCGGCGCGCAACTCTGCGCTTGGCGGCTTGTCGATTATGCGCGGCGCAATCACCTCGCCCTCTGGCCCCATCATCCAGTCACGGTGATTGGCATTACGCCAGCGGCAAATCTCGAAAACGCGGGTTTTATACATATCCTTTATGGGGTTATACCCCCCCGCCATATCGCCGTAAATCGTTGCATAGCCCACGGCAACCTCGGATTTATTGCCGGTGGTCAAGAGCATCTCGCCAAACTTGTTGCTCAGCGCCATAAGCAAGAGCCCGCGCAGGCGCGACTGGATGTTTTCCTCGGCAAGGCCGGGCTCTTTGCCCTCAAACAGCGGTGCCAAGGTATTGGTGATCGCGGCGCGCCCTTCGGTGATCGGGACAAAATCATAGCGACAGCCAAGGGCCTCGGCGACGGCGCGCGCATCCGCAAGCGAGGCCTCAGAGGTATATTCAGACGGCAGCATCACACAGCGGACATTTTGCGCGCCAATCGCATCAACCGCGATACTGGCCACGATCGCGCTATCTATCCCGCCCGAAAGCCCCAGAAGAACCCTGGAAAACCCGGTCTTGCGCAGATAATCGCGCAAACTCAGGACCATGGCGTTGTAATCCTGCTCCAGAGCATCCGGCAGCGGCGCAAGCGCGCCTTGCTCGGCGCTCCAGCCCTCGGGCCCGCGCCGTAGATCGACATGCGCGATGGCCTCTTCGAACATCGGCATTTGCAACACCAATCCACCGCCGGGGTTGAGCACGAAACTGCCGCCGTCAAACACCTGATCGTCCTGTGCGCCGACAAGATTGAGATAAATCAGCGGCAGGCCGGTTTCCACCACCCGCGCGACCATCAGGTTCTGGCGCAGGTCCATCTTGTCGCGATAATGCGGTGACCCGTTGGGCACGAGCAGGAATTCGGCCCCGGTTTCGGCCAGCGTCTCGGTGACATCCTCGTGCCAGCTGTCTTCACAAATCGGGCTTCCGATGCGCACGCCCGCCACCGAATAGGGCCCGCCGACCGGGCCGGATTGATAAATCCGCTTTTCATCGAACACGGTCTCATTGGGCAGGTGATGCTTGAGCACCCGCGCCGTGATCGCCCCGCCTTGCAGGATGTAATAGGCGTTGTATAGCCCGACACCCTCAAGCGCCGGGCCACCAATCGCGATGGCCGGTCCATCGGCACAGTCACGCGCAAGCCTCTCGATCATGCCGATGGCTGCCTGATGAAAGGCAGGTTTCTGCACCAGATCCTGGGTGTTGTAGCCGGTGATGAACATCTCGGGAAAGGCCACAAGATCGGCCCCCGCCGCGCGCGCGGTTTGCCATGCGCCGCGCGCCAATGCGGCGTTGCCGTCAAGGTCGCCCACGGTCGGGTTCAACTGTGCCAATGTGAGGCGAAACCTGTCAGACATATGCATGCCCCTTGCTGCTGTTCACGTCTGATTTAGCAGATCACCGCCCGAGGGAAAGCCGATTTGCCCAAAACCCGTTGTCAGCCCCTGCCGTGTCCACTAGATTTGCAGGAACCGCCGTTCAACCAGGCGGGATAGGGCATCGGGGCAATTATGAACTTTTCGCTGACACGAACCGTGATTTTCGCCATCGCGCTAGGCGGGGCAAATGTTGCATTTGCGCAGGATGGCGAGGTGGGTGTAAAGCAATATGACGACGGCGGCACCTATGAGGGCACGTTCAAGAACGGCCTTCAGCATGGCACCGGCACCTATACCCTGCCCAACGGGTATGAATATTCCGGGGAATGGGTTGACGGTGAAATCAAGGGCAAGGGCGTGGCGCGCTTTCCCAACGGTTCGGTCTATGAAGGCGAATTCGCGCGCGGCAAACCGAATGGCGTCGGCAAGATCGTGTTCACCGATGGCGGCACCTATGAGGGGGCCTGGGCCGATGGCAAAATCACCGGTCAGGGCGTCGCGGTCTATGCCAATGGCGTGCGCTATCAGGGCGGATTTCGCAACGCGATGCATGACGGGCGCGGGCGCATGGAGTCACCGGGTGGTTATATCTATGACGGCGATTGGGTGAATGGCGTCAAGGAAGGCACCGCCAAGATCACCTATCCCGACGGCGCGGTCTATGAAGGCGCGGTCGCGCGGGGCGCACGCGAAGGTCAGGGCAAGCTGACCATGCCCGATGGTCTTATCTATGAGGGGACGTGGCGCGCGGGCCAGATTGACGGCAAGGGCAAACTCATCCAGCCCAATGGCGATATCTATGAAGGCGATCTTGTCGCCGGTCAGCGCGAAGGCATGGGCCGTGTCACCTATGAAAACGGTGACATCTACGAGGGCGCATTCGAGGGGGATCGCCGCCACGGGCAAGGCACCTTCACCGGCACCGATGGCTATGAATACACTGGCTCCTGGGTGGCCGGCAAAATCTCGGGTGAGGGGCGCGTGACCTATCCTGATGGCTCGGTCTATGAGGGCGAGTTTCGCGATGACCTTGCCAATGGCGAGGGCAAGATCATCTATCCCGACGGCTCGACCTATGAGGGCTCATGGGTTGGTGGCGTGATCGAGGGCACGGGCCGCGCGACCTATCCCAACGGGCTTGTCTATGAGGGCGAATTCGAGAATGCCCGCAACCATGGTCAGGGTGTGATGACCTATGCCGATGGCTATCGCTATGAGGGCGAATGGCGCGATGGACAGCGCCACGGTCAGGGCGTCGCGACCTATCCCGACGGCACCATCTATAGCGGCGCGTTCGCCGATGGGCAGCGCCACGGTCAGGGAAAAATCACCATGCCGGACGGGTTTATCTATGAAGGCACCTGGCAGAATGGCGAGATTTCCGGTCAGGGCACCGCGACCTATGTCAACGGCGATGTCTATGAGGGCATGTTCCGAGAGGGCAAGCGTCAGGGCGAAGGCACGATGCGCTATGCCACCGGGCAAGAGGCCAGCGGCGAATGGCAGGACGGTGCGTTGACCGACAACACCACCCCGGCAGAGGCCGCACAACCGAGCGAAGAGGCCCCGGCCCCGTCAGAGTGATCAGACCGCCCTGCCCGCGTCAAGATCGTCAAGGATGCGCGCGGCACCTTCCAGAACGGCGGTTTTTCGGTCCTCGGCCATCTTCTCCCAGGTGCGATAGATCGGGCCCATGCGCGGGTTTTTCGCAAACCGGTCGCGGTGACGGTGCAGGAAATCCCAGTATAACAGGTTGAACGGACAGGCCTTTTCGCCGGTCTTCTCCTTGACGGAATAGGCGCAGCCCGCGCAATAATCCGACATCTTGTTGATGTAATTGCCTGACGAGACATAGGGCTTGCTGGCGATGATCCCGCCATCGGCGAACTGGCTCATGCCGATGGTATTGGGCGCCTCGACCCATTCATAGGCATCGACATAGACCGCCAGATACCAGTCATGCACCTGCGCCGGTTCGACCCCGGCCAAAAGCGCGAAATTGCCGGTCACCATCAGGCGCTGAATGTGATGCGCATAGCCCTCTTGCCGGGTCTGATCGACCGCATGGGCCAGACAATTCATCCGCGTTTCGCCGCCCCAATAGGCGGCCGGAAGGGCGCGGTCATGGCCAAGATGATTGCGCGCCGTGTATTCGGGGCCCTCGTGAAAATAGAGACCGCGCACATATTCCCGCCAGCCGATCACCTGACGGATATAGCCTTCGGCGGCATTGATCGGCACGTTTCCGGCTTGCCATTCTTCAACCACGCGGGTGCAGATATCCACAGGATCAAGCAATCCGATGTTCAAATACGGCGATAGCACGGAATGATGCAGGAATTTGTCGCCCGCAAGCATCGCATCCTGATAATCGCCGAACTCTGGCAAAAGCTGCCCGGCAAAATGATCCAATGCGCGCTTGGCCTGACCGGGTGTGACCGCAAACCAGAACGGGCGCAGCGTACCGAAATTATCGCCAAACCGCGCCTCGACCAGATCAAGCACCTCTTCGGTGATCTCGTCGGGTGTAAACTGCAGCGGGGCAGAGCGCAGCATATCGGCGCGCGCGCGCTTGCGGTTGTCGTGGTCATAGTTCCACTTGCCCCCCGCCGGTTTGTCGCCCTCCATCAGATAGCCGGTCTTGCGGCGCATCTCGCGATAGAAATATTCCATCCGCAGCTCTTTGCGCCCCTCGGCCCATTCGGTAAATTCAGGCAGAGAACAGATAAAGCGATCATCGGGCAGGATCGTCACCGAGAGTGGCGCGTTTTCAAGCGCCTCAAGCAGCCGCCATTCGCCCGGTTGGGTGGCCAGTACCGTGCTGGTGCCATACTCTTGCCCGCGCCGCATCAATTCTCCGACAATTGATTTAGACGCGTCCTGATCATCGAGCCTGGTATAGGCGACCTGCCAGCCGTCATCGCGTAGCGTTTGCGCAAAATGGCGCATCGCCGACAGGATAAGCGCGATTTTCCTGGGATGATGGGGCACATAGCGCGCCTCGTCCATCACTTCGGCCATCACGATGATATCGCTGGATTTATCCGCGCGGCTTAGCGCCGACAGGCGCGTCGAAAGCTGATCGCCGAGCACCAGAACAAGACGCTCTACCATGCGACGGGTTTGCCTTGCCAGTCAAAGAACTGCCCGCTTTGCGCCGGGGTCAGCGCGTCGATCACGCCAAGCAGGTTATCGGCCGCCTCGGGCGCGGCCACGGCGGGATGGCGATCAAGGTATTTCTCGGTGAACGGCGTGCGCACCGTGCCCGGATGCAGCGCGACACAGATCGCATCGCTGTGGGTGCGCGCCAGCTCAATCGCGCCGGTATGGATCATCTGGTTGAGCGCGGCCTTGGCGGTGCGATAGCTGTTCCAGCCGCCCTTGGCATTATCCCCGATCGACCCGACCCGCGCCGAAAGTGCGGCAAAGACCGCCCGCCCCTTGCGCGGCATAAGGCCAAGACTGTGCTTGAGCACCAGGGACGGGCCAATGCAATTGACGGCAAACTGATCCATCATCGCAGTCGCGTCGAGCGACCGAAGGGTTTTCTCGGGCGCGGCGCCGTTGATTTCAAGCGCGCCGGTGGCCACAAAGATAAGGTCGAACGGCCCGACAAGGCGGCCCAGTTCTTCGGCGACCGAGGCCTCATTCGTGACATCCAGACCGTCCGCGCTGCGCGACAGGCCGGTTACGGCGACGCCCCGTGCGCTCAGCGCCGCGCATAGCGCAGCCCCGATCCCGCCCGAGGCGCCGATGATCAATGCGTTTTCCATGACCACAGAGCTAGACGGATTGCGCCGCGCTTCAAGACCAATCGCGCCCTGCCCGAGCGTTCAATCGAATCAAAGGTCAATTTCGGGGTTTTCATCTCGCGCGCCCAATCCTATAGTCCGGCGCATGACTAAGCAGGATCATATGACATTGCCCATGACTCGCGCGATTTTGCGCGCGTTTCCGGCTGCCCTGCTAGACCTAAGCCGCCTCTGAGCGTGCCGGCCCGGCGCGACCGCTCAGAGGATGTGCCTTTTCGCGCCACAGGCTTAGGACAAATAAAAAGAGACTCAAAATGACTGATCAGACCAAAAACCGCGTTCCCTCGCAGGCCCAAAAAGAGCGTGTGGTGATTTTCGACACCACCCTGCGGGATGGCGAACAATCCCCCGGCGCCACCATGACCCATGCGGAAAAGCTCGAAATTGCCGGGCTTCTGGATGAGATGGGCGTCGATATCATCGAGGCCGGATTTCCGATCGCCTCGGAAGGCGATTTCCGCGCCGTGAGCGAGATTGCGGCGAATTCGAAAAATTCGGTAATCTGCGGGCTGGCGCGGGCGAATATCAAGGATATCGACCGCTGCTGGGAGGCGGTGAAAGGCGCGGCGCAACCGCGCATTCACACCTTTATCGGCACCTCGCCATTGCACCGGGCGATCCCCAATCTCGACATGGATCAGATGGCCGAGCGAATTCACGAGACGGTTACCCATGCGCGCAACTTGTGTGACAACGTGCAATGGTCGCCGATGGATGCCACGCGCACCGAATGGGACTATCTGTGCCGCACGGTCGAGATCGCGATCAAGGCCGGCGCGAGCACGATCAATATCCCCGATACGGTGGGCTATACGGCGCCGGTTGAATCTGCCGACCTGATCCGCCGCCTGATCGAAACCGTGCCCGGCGCCGATGAGGTTGTCTTTGCCACCCATTGTCACAACGATCTTGGCATGGCCACGGCCAATGCCCTGGCGGCGGTGGCGGGCGGCGCGCGCCAGATCGAATGCACCATCAACGGCCTTGGTGAACGCGCCGGCAACACCGCGCTGGAAGAGGTGGTGATGGCCCTCAAGGTGCGCGGTGATATCATGCCCTATGCGACCGGCATCGACACCACCAAGATCATGAATATCTCGCGCCGCGTCGCAACGGTGTCGGGCTTTCCGGTGCAGTTCAACAAGGCGATTGTCGGCAAGAACGCCTTTGCCCATGAATCGGGCATCCATCAGGATGGCATGCTCAAGAATGCCGAAACCTTCGAGATCATGCGCCCGTCCGACGTGGGCCTGGCCGAAACCAATATCGTCATGGGCAAGCATTCGGGGCGCGCCGCCTTGCGCTCGAAGCTGCATGATCTGGGCTATGATCTGGCCGATAATCAGCTCAACGATGTGTTCGTGCGCTTCAAGGAATTGGCCGACCGCAAGAAAGAGGTCTATGACGAGGATCTGATCGCGCTGGTCAACATCGGGATTGATGGTGAAGGCGAACGCCTTCAGATCAAGCATTTGCGAGTGGTTTGCGGCACCGATGGGCCGCAACAGGCGAGCCTGACCATGGTGATTGACGGCACCGAGCACACGACCGAGGCCACAGGCGACGGGCCGGTCGACGCGACCTTCAATGCGGTGCGCAACCTGTTTCCGCATGGCGCGCGCCTGCAACTTTATCAGGTGCATGCGGTGACCGAGGGCACCGATGCTCAGGCCACGGTCAGCGTGCGCATGGAAGAGGACGGGCGCATCGTGACTGGGCAATCGGCCGATACCGATACGGTCGTGGCCAGTGCCAGGGCTTATGTTCACGCGCTCAATAATCTCTTGGTGCGGCGCGAAAAATCGGGCGGTGATACGCCCGAGGTGAACTACAAAGACCTGTCCTAGGTGAGCGCTCTTCAGCCCCTTGCGTGGCTGCCTCGCACGAGGCGCGCACGCAAGGGCGCGATGAGTGGCCGCTCTAGGCATAAAGCACCAGGCCGATCAGCAAGCAGGCCGACCCAATCGCCGAGGCCGCCGTGCGCAGGTGGTTCCAGCGGGTCCAGTCACGGGCATAGACCTGCCAGTAGTCTCGGGTTTCAGGCGCAGACAGGACCATATGGTCAAGCCGTTGGTTCATCGGTACATTTCCCAGCATCGTGACCAGAAACGTACCCGCAAAATAGATCAGCCCGCCGACGATGATCCACCCCGCCGCAGGTCCGCTCATGGACATCACGCCATAGCCCGCCAGCCCCAGAGACACCGGCGCCAGACCGAGCAATCCGACCAGAAAGACCGAGCCGTAAACCTTGCGGTTGATCTGTTGCATCGCCTCGACCCCCGTTGTCAGCGTCGCGACGCGCAGCGAGCGCATGACGAAATCCGAAAACGCCAGGAACACCCCCGCCACAAGCGCCATCACAAGGGCAGCGCTCGCAAAAACTGTCACTTCAACCATATGTGTCATTGATCCTGTCCTTTCCTTGACATCTCAGGCGGCCGCCTGTCCCATGGCGCGGGCCGTGCCGATCCAGCGGTCGATCTTGGCCGCATCGGCAAGCTTGACCGAGCCGAGTTGCACCACCTTGCGCGCCTTGATTCCGCAAAATCCAAGCACCTGATTGCAGAGCACCCGTCGGGTGGGCCTGGGGCGAAAGAATGGCAGACATGCGAGAGGGCTGCGCCGCCGCGGTCGAGGCGCTTGATCGCGATGGCGCGCTCTGCCTTGGCAAGGACAGCGCCACAGATCTGCTCTGGACGCTGCTGTCGATCCCCACCTGGGAGCATCTGACCCAGCTTTGCGGCTGGCCGCAAGAGCGTTATATCGAAACAATCAAGGGGCTTGCGCGCAGCGAGCTAACCCTGCCACCGCGCGCCTGAAGCCTGCCTAGTCGGCCCATTCCCAGGGGCGAACGAATTGCCCAAGAGTGTGGCCAAGCTTTTCCTCGTCCACATCGCCAGTCTTGCGGACCTGCGCCACAAGCCCGCGCTTTTTGTCATCGACCACAGCCACCACCTCGGCCGCGATTTCTGCCTTGTCCAAAGCAGCATTATAGATGCGGGTGATCGCGCGTTTGCGCAGGTCGGGCTTGAACACCTTGCCAACAGCGGTTTTCGGCAGTTCGGCCAGAACCTCGACATATTTCGGGATCGCGGCGCGTTCATGAACGTGGATCTTGCAATGTTCCAGCAAAGCCTCGCCGGTGACGGTGCCACCCTCGACCAGCTCGACATAGGCGCAGGGCATTTCGCCGGAATGCGCATCGGGCTGACCGATTGCGCCGGCCATCGCCACCTCGCCGTGCGCCATTAGCGCCTCTTCGATCTCGGCCGGGTCGATATTGTGCCCCCCGCGAATGATAAGATCCTTGGCCCGCCCGGTGATCCAAAGATAGCCATCCGGGTCAATCCGGCCAAGATCGCCGGTGCGCAGATAGTCGTCATGATGATAAAGGTCGATATTTTTCGCGGCCTCGGTATAGGTATTGCCAGGGTAGACGCCCGGATTCGAGATACAGATCTCGCCCACCTCGTCGGCTGCGCATTCAATCGGCTTGCCCTCGGCATCGGTCTTGTAGATGCGCACATCCGTGTAGGGGAACGGCACCCCGACCGAGCCGACCTTCTTTTCGCCTTCCGGCGGGTTGCAGGACACAAGGCAGGTCGCCTCGGTCAGGCCATAGCCCTCGATCACGGTCATGTCGGTCGCCGCTTCAAACCGGTTGAAAAGCTCAAGCGGCATCGGCGCCGAGCCGGAAAAGGCGTTTCTGACCGTGCTAAGATCGGCATCGACCTTGCGCTGCATCAGCGCGGAAACGGCGGTGGGGACGGTGATCACAAAGGTGATCTTCCAGCGCTCGCACAGCTTCCAGAAATTGTCGAACACCCCCTCGCCGCGATAGCCCGCAGGTGTCGGAAACACCACATGCGCGCCCGATTTGATCATTGCCATCAGGATCACGTGACAGGCAAACACATGGAAAAGCGGCAGCGGACACATCACGTTGTCATGTTCGGTGAACAATAGGGTATGCCCGATCCAGCCATTGTAGATCATCCCGGAATAGCGGTGCTGCGCCACCTTGGGCATGCCGGTCGTGCCGCCGGTATGAAAATAGGCCGCCACCCGGTCTCCGGCGGAATCAGGGAAATCGAGCGCGGTTTTCTGACCTGCCAACGCCTTGTTGAAATTCAGGATATCGGCGTGATGCCCGGTCGGGATTTTCGGGCGCAGCAGCGGCACTATCCAGCTTTTGGGCGGGCTCAGATAGCGGTTGAGGTCGATTTCCAGAACCGTATGCACGCCCGGCGCATGGCGCACCGCCTCGGCGGTTTTCTGGGCGATGTCGGTCTTGGGGAACGACTTGAGGGTGACGACCACCTTGGCCTTGGTTTCGCGCAGGATCGAGCCGATCTGTTCAGGCTCAAGCAGCGGGTTGATCGGGTTGACGATCCCGGCAATCGCCCCGCCAATGGTTGCAACTGCGGTCTCAAGACAATTGGGCAGGACAAGTGCGACAACCTCGCCTTCGCCCACCTTGAGGCTGCGGAACAGGTTGGCCGCCTGACAGCACTGATCGTGGAACTGTTTCCAGGTCAGGGTATGTGACGGATCGCCCGCGCCCGAAAACAGCTGATAGCTGACGGCGGGGCGGTCGGGAAAGCTGCGCGCCGTATGACTGAGCATCTGGTAAAGGGTTTCGGGTTTATCCCGCGCCTCCCATGTCACTTCGTTCTGGATGTCAATCACGTCCTGTCGGCACGTAAAGCTCATGTCGTGTCCTCCCTATGGGCCGCACGACCCCGCACGGCTCTCTCCCTGCGCGCAAGAATGTGCGGGATTGCCGGGCGGCGCAAGTTTTACGCTGCGTTTTGGTGCAGGTTTCGACGCGCCTAGCGCGGCGCGCTCAGGCACGTCACCAGCGCACCTGCCATCGCGCGCAGCAGATCGGGATAAAGATCGGGCCCCGGTGCATGATCGCTTGCCATCGGATCAAGCGCCGCCAACTCGTCAGCCAAAAGCCCAAGCCAGCGGCGGGCGTTTTCCGGGTCAAGCCAGGCGTGCGAATCAAGGCCCTCATGACCGTGATCATGGCCGCGATCGTCCTCATGCCCCGCCATATCGCCCGACGCGCCAAAGGCAACCCCCTCGCGCAAATCAAGAACGCGGGTTTCCTCGGCCGCCAAAAGCTCGACCACCCGCGCGCGTGCCGCCACTGACACCGGTTTTGCCATCGAACAGGCCGTGGTCGAGGCGCTCGGCCTTTGCCCCAATTGCCGCAAGGGGGCGCCCGCATGCGCCTGATCAAGACCAAAGACCTCTGCGTGCGCCTTGGCGGCGATATGGTGCTGCAAAGCGTCAACCTTTTTGTTGAGCGCGGCGAGATCGTGACCATCGTCGGCCCCAACGGGTCGGGCAAATCAACGCTGTTGCGCGCCATCATTGGCGCGCTTGCCCCGACCAGCGGTGCGGTCATCCGCGCGCCGGGCTTGCGCATCGGCTATGTGCCGCAAAAGCTTCATATCGACCCGACGCTGCCGCTGACGGTGACGCGATTTCTCGGCCTGCCGCGCCGCCACCCCGCCGGGGCTCTGCGCGCCGCATTGGAACAGGCCGGCCTGCCCGATCTGCGCGATCACCAGATGGCCGATCTGTCCGGCGGACAGTTTCAGCGGGTTCTGCTGGCGCGCGCGTTGATGGAAAAGCCCGATCTTCTGATCCTCGACGAGGCCACGCAGGGGCTTGACCAACCCGGCTCTGCCGCGTTTTACCGGCGCATCGAAGAGGTCCGCCAAAGCCTTGGCTGCGCCGTTTTGATGGTGAGCCATGAGCTTCACGTGGTGATGAGCGCCAGCGACCGGGTGATCTGCCTCAATGGACATATCTGCTGTGAGGGGCGCCCCGAGGTGGTGGCACAGGCCGAAGAATACCGCGCCATTTTCGGGCGCGGCACCCAAGGCGCCCTGGCGCTTTACCGGCACGAACATAACCACTATCACGACCACGATCCCACACATGAGGCCGCCGAATGATCCTGCTTGACGATTTCATGCTCCGCACCGCGCTTGCCGGGCTTGGCGTGGCGCTTGCAGCGGCGCCTTTGGGGTGTTTCGTGGTTTGGCGACGGATGGCCTATTTCGGCGATGCGACCGCCCATGCCGCGATCCTTGGCGTCGCGTTTGCCCTGGCGTTTTCGACCTCGATCTTTATCGGCGCGCTTGCGGTGTCGCTTGTCATGGCGATGACGGTCTCTGCGCTCTCGGGGCGTGGCTTTGCGATGGATACGCTGCTCGGCGTTCTGGCGCTTGGCGGGCTTGGCGCATCGTTCCGGCTTGATACGCCGACGGGGCCGACCATTGTCTGTCTTGCGGCACTGATCTTTGCCACGACAAGCCTCGGCGGCAGTATGATCAGACGCCAAATGCGGTAACGGCGCGTTGAAATGACCCGGAAATTAGACCCGACTCTTTTAGTCTGAATTATATATTGACTCTTTTAGTCAGAAAATGGAGAACGGGGACATCTTTCACGCGGACACTCAAGAGAGGACACCCGATGCAATCGCTTAAAGCTGTCATAGGCATGACTGCAACCCTGGCCCTGACCACTCCGGTTCTGGCGCAGGAGGTCAATGTATATTCCAGTCGCCACTATGATTCCGACAACGCGCTTTACGAAGAATTCACCGCCAAGACCGGCGTTTCCGTGAACCGGATCGAGGCCGACGCGGACGAGTTGATCGCCCGCCTGACCGCCGAAGGCGCCAATAGCCCCGCCGATGTGTTCATCACCGTTGACGTGGGTCGCATGGCCCGCGCCGAAGAGGCCGACGTGCTGCAACCCTTCACCTCAGAGACCATCACATCGCGCGTGCCCGAGCATCTGCGTCACCCGGATGACCTTTGGTTTGGCCTGTCACAGCGCGCACGGATCATTTTTTATGCCAAGGATCGCGTCGAGACCCCGCCGCAAACCTATGAAGAACTGGCCGATCCGAAATGGCAGGGCAAGGTTTGCATCCGCTCGTCCTCGAACGTCTACAACCAGTCGCTGCTGGCCTCGATCATCGAGGCCGATGGCGCCGAGGCAGCCAAGGAGTGGGCCGCAGGCGTTGTCGCCAATATGGCACGCCCGCCCCAGGGCGGTGACACCGATCAGCTTCGCGGGATTGTATCGGGCGAATGCGATATCGCCGTGGCCAACAACTATTACTTCCTGCGCGGGTTTGATGGCGAGGTCGACGGCCTGACACCCGGCATCGAGGGCATCGGCTGGGTCTGGCCCAATCAGGACGGGCGCGGTGCGCATGTCAATCTTGCCGTGGCCGCAATGACCGCCGCCGCCCCACACCCCGAAGAGGCGACAGCCCTTCTGGAATTCCTGACTGGCGAATTTGCGCAAACCCAATTCGCGCGCGACAACCACGAATACCCGGCCGTCAAGGACATGGCCGCAGATGAGGGCACCGCGCGGCTTGGCACGTTCAAGCCCGACACCACCACCAATACCTCGGCCTTCAGCCGCAATGCAGCCGAGGCGCAGGCGATCTTCAATCAGGTCGGCTGGAACTAGGCCGCCCCTACCTGGCCGCGCGCGTGATTGCGGGCGCGGCGCAAATATCCTAGTGTCGGGCCCAGACCACAGGGCCCGGCACATTCATGACCTCAGTTCGGCTTCGACTTCTGATCCTGGCCTTGCTGCCTTTGATGGTGCTGATGCCGCTGTTGCTCTTGTTTGCCGTCAACCGCTGGTCGGTGAATTACGACAATCTTTTGATCACCAATGTGCAAAGCGATCTGCGCATCGCCGATCAGTATCTGCAACGCATCCTGACCACCACCGGCAATGACGTGCGAAGCCTTGCCCGCTCGATAGATTTTGATCGCGCGAGCGGGCATGACCCGGACCGCTTCAACCGCTTTTTGCAGAACAATCGCGCGGTGCTCGGGCTTGATTTCCTCTATTTCCTGCCTGCCCCCGCGGCCCGTGAACAGGCCAATCTCTGGCCGGTGATCGCGGCGGCGGTGCGCGGTGGTTCGGCCACCGAAATCGACATTCTTTCAGGCGCGGATCTGGCCGCGCTGCCGAGTGCCACCGGCCTTGCGGCGCGCGCGCGCGTGCCCCTGGTCGAGACCCGCGCCGCCGTGCCGACGAAACGCACCACCGAGGATCGCGGCATGGTCGTGCATACCGCGACGGCAGTAACCGCACAGGGGCGCAGCGGGGTACTGGTGGGGGGGATTCTGCTTAACCGGAACCTGGATTTCATCGACACGATCAATGCGCTTGTCTATCGCGCGACCGGCGATGGTGACGCGCGCAAGGGCACCGCGACGCTGTTTCTAGAGGATGTGCGCATCTCGACCAATGTGCGCCTGTTCGAGGGCGAGCGCGCGCTAGGCACAAGGGTGTCGGCGGCGGTGCGCGGCGCGGTTCTGGACGGCGGGCGCACCTGGCTCGATAGCGCATTTGTGGTCAATGACTGGTATATTTCGGCCTATGAACCGCTCACCGACAGCTTTGGCAATCGCGTCGGCATGCTTTACGTCGGCTTTCTTGAGGCCCCGTTCACCGCCGTCAAGCGCAGCGCCTATATCCTTATTTTTACGGCATTTCTGGCCATTCTGGCGCTGACCATCCCGCTTTTCCTGCGGCTCGCCGGCGGGATTTTTTCGCCGCTTGAACGGATGACGCAAACCATGCGCAAGGTCGAGAGTGGCCAGCTTGACGCGCGCATCGGGCCGGTGCGCTCTCGCGATGAAATCGGCACCGTGGCGGCGCATCTCGATAGCCTGCTTGATCAGGTGCAGGAACGTGACCGCGCGCTTCGGTCCTGGGCGGATGTGCTCAATACCCGCGTCGAAGAACGCACGGCCGAATTGCGCGAGGCCAATCAAAAGCTGGAAGCCACCTATCAGCAACTGGTCATGTCCGAAAAGCTTGCCTCGATCGGCGAAATCACCGCCGGCGTCGCGCATGAGATCAACAACCCGGTGGCGGTCATTCAAGGCAATGTCGATGTGATCCGCCAGACCCTTGGCAAGGAGAGCGCACCGGTAGACACCGAGCTGTCGCTGATCGACAGGCAGGTTGGACGGATAAGCGCCATCGTATCCAAACTCCTGCAATTTGCGCGGCCGACCGAATTTGGCACCTTCGAGGAACAGGTCGATATCGCCGCCGTGCTCAAGGATTGTCTTGTGCTGGTCGATCACGTGATCGCCAATGCGCAAACCCGGCTTTCGATCGACATGGCCGAGGATGCGCCACTTGTGTCCATCAACCCCGGCGAACTACAGCAGGTGATCATCAACCTTGTGGTCAACGCGGTCCAGGCAATGGGGGATCGCGGCGCGTTGACGATCACCCTGCAAAGGCGCGATCAGACGGGGCAAAGCGGTGCGGCCCTGATCATCGCCGATACCGGCCCCGGCATTCCCGCCGACAAGCTTGCCTCGGTGTTCGATCCGTTCTTCACCACCAAGCTTGGCGAAGGCACCGGGCTTGGCCTTTCGGTCAGCCAGACCCTGATTCAAGGCGCCAAGGGGCTTATTTCGGTGCGCAACCGGGCCGAGGGCGGCGCCGAATTCACCGTCTGGCTGCCCGAAGATCAAGGTGAGCAGACCTGAGCCCGAAGAGCGGCTAAAGCCCCCAGGCCGCACATTTGCGATCCACCGTCTTGCGCGCCACGCCAAGTCGGCGCGCGGCCTCGGCGCGGTTGCCGCCACAGGCATCGAGCACCGTCATGATATGGCGCTGTTCAACCAGTTCGAGCGTCTCGATCGCCTGTGCGCCGCTTACGCGGCCAGAGCCGGCAAACTCATTGGGAAAGGCCCCAAGGATCACCGAACGCTCGATCAGGTTGCGCAATTCGCGGACGTTTCCGGGCCAGTCATAGCGGCTTAGCTTCAACAGAACCTCTTCGTTAAGCTCAAGCGCCTGCATGCCAAGCGTCTTGACGAATTCGCTCATGAACAGCGCGGCCAGTTCGACGATATCCTCCTTGCGCTCTTTCAGGCGCGGCATCTCGATATTGACCACATTAATCCGGTGATAAAGATCGGCGCGAAAGCGGCCCTCGGCAACCGCTGCTTCCAGATCGGCGTTGGTGGCGAAAAGAAACCGCAGGTTCAGCGGAATTTCACGTTCCGAGCCAAGCGGCCTGATCCGTTTGTCCTCCAGCACCCGGAGCAAGGCGGCCTGCACATTTTCCGAAAGCTGCGCCACCTCATCAAGCAACAGGGTGCCGCCATCCGCATGCAGCAAAAGACCGTCCTTGCGGTGGCTTTCGCCCTCGACCACGCCGAACAATTCTTCTGCGATGCGCTCGGGTGAAATCGCGGCACAATTGATCGCGACAAAGGGTTTTTCGGCGCGATCAGACATCCCGTGCAGTGTGCGCGCGGCAATCTCCTTGCCGGTGCCGCTGGCCCCGGTGAACAGCACCGAGGTGGGCATCGGCGCCAGTTTGCCCAGCATCTCGCGCACCGCCTGAATAGGCGCGGAATTGCCCAGCAAGCGCCCGCGCGCGGCCTGCCCGCCCTCGGATAGCTCGTGTCGCAGCAGATAGTTTTCGCGCCGCAGGTATTTGCGATCAAGCGCGCGCGCCACCGCGTTCAAGATCTGGTTGGCGCGAAACGGTTTCAGCACGAAATCGGTCACCCCCGCCCGCAGCGCCTTGATCGCGGTATCAAGGTCGGCATAGGCGGTGATCAGGATGGTATCGGCGAAAAAGCCGACATGGCGCTGTTCCTCTAGCCAATCCAGCCCGGTTTTTTCAGGCATGATATTATCGAGGATCACCAGATCGAAATGTGCCTGATCAAGGATATCGCCCGCCTCGCGGCAAGAGCGCGCCTGCTCGACCCGCTTGCAGCGCGGGCCGAGGATCTTGACCAGAAAATTGCGCATGCCCGGTTCGTCGTCGATCACGAGAACCGACGCAAGCGCGAGGTTTTCGCCGTAGTCGTCACGGTCGTCCTGCGCGGCCCTGGCATGCGCCGCAGCAGGGCTCATTGGGCCGCGTCACCAAGGCGAACCGCATCGCCCGCGCGTTGGCCCTCGGTCGTGTAGCCCGCAAGTTCAATGACGTGGGGCGCGGCGGCGGCAATAATGGCGCAGGCCACAAAGGCCACAATCATGGCTTTCATTCTCGGTTCTCCTGTTTGGCCGTGGCATCGCGCAGATAGTCTATCATATCCTGACGGTCCTGCGCTGCCGTGATCCGTTGCATAGGCATCTTTGAGCCGGGAATATAGTGATCCGGCCCAAGATCAAACAAAGCGTCTATCGTATCGTCCGACCAGATGATATCAGATCCGGTCAGGATCTCGGAATAGGCATAGCCCGGCACGGTGCCGGCTGGCCGCCCGAACACCCCGTATAATGTCGGCCCGGCCTTGCGCGAGGGCGGCGGCGTGAGCGCGTGACAGATCGAGCATTTGCGCATAAATTGCCGCTCGCCGTTGCCCATCTCGCGGGGCGCGCGCAAAAAGCTGTGCTCAGAGGCCACCGCCGGATCATATTCACTCAGCAAGGCCACCGGCCAGCCATAAACCACATCGTTAAGGCCGCCGGCATAAATCATCTCGCCATCGGGCGAGAATTGCAGCGCCCAGACCGGGCCGCGCTGCATGGCGCGAAAATCGCGTTCGATCTGCCAGTCATCGGTGTCGATCACCATGATATAGCCGTGCCCGTCCCCTGCCGCCAACTGGCCCCGACCCGGATCATGGGCGAGCGCCAGGATCGGGCGGCGATCAAGGGTGAAATCCGCCAGCGTCGCGCCAGTCTCGGGGCGGATCACCCGCGTTGCGCCATCGACCGCGCCATAGGCAAGCCATGTGTCATCGGGGCCAAGGATGATCCGGTTCACGCCGAACCCCTGATTGATCACGACGCGGGGGCGCACCTGCGGCTCTTGCCAGTGCCATTCGCGCACCGTGCCATCCGAGGACGACGAATAAAGCAGCGCCCCGGTTTGGCCAAACATCACGTCGGTCACAGCCGCGTCATGGCCGGTCAGAAATCGTGGCGCGCCCCCCGCCAGCGGCCAGATCCCGATAGAGCCGTCCCAGCTTGCCGAGGCGATCCATTGCCCATCGGGCGAGATATCAAGCGCCGCGATCTTGCCCTTGTGCCCCTCAAGGCGGGTTTGGGTGCCGGTTTGCATATCCCAGATCATCAGGGCAAAATCATCGCCCCCCGACACCAGCCGGGTTTCGTCCAGATACTCAAGGCTGATCACCGCAGCGCGGTGCCCCTCAAGCCAGTGTGGCGCCCGCCCCTGCCAGAGGCCGACAGAATTGTCGAAACTGGCCGAGGCCACCTGCCCGGTCTGATCGTTCACGGCAAGGCCCATGATCGGCCCGCCATGACCCTTGAGCGTGGTAAACTCCTGCGCGGCCAGCGGCGGGGTCATCGCCGCCAGCCCAAGACACCACAGAGCAATCGCAAGCGCGCGCATGGCTATTCCGCGGGGGTCGCTTTGCCTTCGGTCTGACCCTCGGCCTTGCGGATTTCGTCAAGCCAGAGGCTATGGTGCTCGCGCGCCCATTGCTCTTCGACTTCGCCCGATCCCATTGCATCATAGGCGCCTTCCATCCCGATCGAGCCGATATAGATATGCGCCAGGATGATCGCCATCAGGACAAAGGCCATGATCGAATGCCAGAGCGTCGCAAGCTGCATTTCCTCATGCGGCGCAAGCATGACCGGCAATTCGCCATACCCCACCGCCTGCGGCAGGCCGGTCTGGTTCAGAAGGACAAAGGTCTTGGCAAACATCGGCAACTCGAACGGGAACAAAAGCGACAGGCCAGACACGGAGATCGAGGCGCCAAACAGGATCACCGACCAGAAGATCATCTTTTGCCCGGCATTGAACTTTTTGGCAGGCGGATGAACGCCCTTCTTGAAAATGCCCCCGCCCACTGCGATCCATTTCAGGTCGATCTTGTTGGGGATGTTGTGCATCACCCACATGAAAAACACCATCACAAGGCCGATCATGAAGGCCCATGAGATATTGTTGTGAACCCATTTCGACGCAATCGCCATGGTCGAGAACATCTCGTGGCCAAAGGCGGGAATAAGCACCTTGCGGCCAAACAGCGTGATCAGCCCGGTGATGCCAAGCACCACGAAAGCGCCCGCCATAAGCCAGTGCCCAAACCGCTCGATCGCCTGAAAGCGGGTCACGGTGCGCCCGGTCTTTTCGCCATCAATGCGGATACGACCGCGTAGCAGAAAGAACAGCGCCAGCACCACGATCGTGCCACCCAGAAGGTAGGCGCCATATTGCGCCAGCGGCCCTTGGCGGAATTCCAGCCATCTCATGCCGCCATCCTGGATCAAGACACCCGCCACCGGCCCGCCGGCCGAAACGGTGACATCGCCCTTGCCATAACGCAGCGCGCGCCAGACTTCGGAATCCGATGCCCCGCCCAATGTTCCAAGCTGATTTGCCACCCCTGCGGCGCTGTCGGGGTCGCCCGTCGCGTCAGAGCGGAATGAATCGTCAATTTTCTCGCCGCGTTGCCGGGCAAGAATATCCTCCAGTGTCTGCGCCCCACCGGTTGCCGAACGCTCCGGCTGCGGTGCCTCGACCGCCTCTTGCGCGGCCAGCGGAACCGTCAGAAAAAGAGACACCAAGAGCGTCATAAGAATGCGGGTCATCGCGTGTCATCCTGTCTGGGAATTTCAAACATTGGTAAGGGGGGCGACGTGACCGCCGCCCACCCGATCCGAATTGCGGTTGGGCGCCCCACATCGGGGGCGCCCCTGACCAAAGGTCAGCCGCCTTTCTGTTCATAGGCCGTTCCCCAGCCCCAGGCGCCCGAGCCGAAGCCGCGCGCCACTACACGCTCGCGATAGATCGCCGATACAACATCGCCGTCCCCCGCCAGCAGGGCCTTGGTCGAGCACATTTCGGCGCAGATCGGCAATTTGCCTTCTGCAATCCGGTTGCGCCCGTACTTCTGGAACTCGGCTGCCGAGTGGTTTTCTTCGGGACCGCCGGCGCAGAAGGTACATTTGTCCATCTTGCCGCGGCTGCCAAAGTTACCGGCCTGGGGATATTGCGGCGCGCCAAACGGGCACGCGTAAAAGCAATAGCCACAGCCGATGCAGAGGTCCTTGGAATGCAGAACGATGCCTTCTTCGTTCTGATAGAAGCAATCCACCGGACAAACCGCCATGCACGGCGCATCTGAACAATGCATACAGGCCACCGAGATCGAACGCTCGCCCGGGTTACCATCGTTGATCGTAACCACCTTGCGGCGGTTGATCCCCCACGGAACCTCGTGCTCGTTCTTACAGGCCGTTACGCATGCATTGCATTCGATGCAGCGTTCGGCGTCGCAGAGAAACTTTGCTCTTGCCATGTCAGTATCTCCTTATGCTGCACTGATTTTGCAAAGAGTCGCCTTGGTCTCTTGCATTTGCGTGACTGAATCGTAGCCATAGGTCTGGGCCGTATTGGTCGCTTCACCCAAGACATAGGGGTCTGCCCCTTTGGGATAATTCGCCCGCAGATCCTTGCCCTCAAAGTGACCACCAAAGTGGAAGGGCATGAAGACAACGCCTTCGCCCACCCGCTCGGTGACCATCGCCATGACCTTGACCTTGGCACCTTCGGCACCTTCAACCCAGACCTGCGCGCCGTCCCGCACACCAAGGTTGTTGGCGTCACGCGGGTTGATTTCGACGAACATGTCCTGCTGAAGCTCGGCCAGCCAGGGATTTGAACGGGTCTCGTCACCGCCACCTTCATATTCGACCAGACGGCCGGATGTGAGGATGATCGGATACTCTTTCGAGAAGTCGTTCTTCTGGATCGAGGCATACATGGTCGGCAGACGGTAATCGTGCCGGTCCTCGTATGTCGGATAATCCGCGACCAGATCGCGCCGGTTCGTATAGAGCGGCTCGCGGTGCAGAGGCACCGGATCGGGGAAGGTCCAGACGACGGCCCGCGCCTTGGCATTGCCGAAGGGCGCACATTCATGGGCAATCGCCACCCGCTGAATCCCGCCCGAAAGGTCGGTTTTCCAATTGGTGGCAGGTCCGGCAACCGCATCAATCGACGCGCGTTCCTCGGCGGTCAGATCACCGTCCCAGCCAAGATCCATCAGCATCTGCATGGTGAATTCAGGGTAACCGTCCTGAATTTCCGACCCCGCAGAATAGACACCCTCGGCCAAAAGGTTGTCGCCATCCCGTTCGACACCAAAGCGCGCACGGAAGGTCAGGCCACCTTTGGAAACCGGTGTGGACATATCATAGAGCCTGTGCGTCCCGGGATGTTTCATCTCGGGCGTTCCCCAGCAGGGCCAGGGCAGACCATAGGTTTCGCCATCCGCAGGACCGCCAAGAGCCGTCAGCGTGGTTCTGTCGAACGTATGCTGATTGGCCATGTGCATCTTGAGCCGTTCCGGGCTCTGGCCGGTATAGCCGACGGTCCACATGCCGCGGTTGAATTCGCGGGTGATGCTTTCGACATTCGGCGTTTCCGCATCTTCCATTTCGATATTGCGGAACAAACGGTCAGCCCAGCCAAACTTGTTGGCGAACTTGGCCATGATGACCTCGTCCGGCTTGCTTTCAAACAGCGGTGTCACCACGCGGTCACGCCACTGAAGCGAGCGGTTCGAGGCGGTCACGGAACCGCGGGTTTCGAACTGCGTACAGGCCGGCAGAAGGTAAACGCCATCGGTGCGGTCATGCATGACGGCGGAAACGGTGGGATACGGGTCAACAACGACCAGCATGTCCAGCTTTTCCATCGCCGTTTTCATTTCCTTGCCGCGCGTCTGGCTGTTGGGCGCATGGCCCCACAGAACCATGGCCCGCACCTTGTTGGGCTGATCCATGTTTTCCGTGTCTTCCAGAACACCGTCGATCCAGCGGCTAACAGGAATACCCTTGAGGTATTGCAGCGACTGATCCTTGCCATCCTTGTCCTTGATGCTGTCAAACTGACCAGCAAGCCAGTCGTCATCTTCACCCCAGACACGGCCCCAATGGCCCCATGCACCTTTGCTAAGGCCGTAATACCCCGGCAAAGTGTGGCTTAGCACACCAAGGTCGGTTGCGCCCTGCACGTTATCATGGCCGCGGAAGATATTGGCGCCGCCACCGGCGGCCCCAATGTTGCCCAACGCCAGTTGGAGGATGCAGTAGGCGCGTGTGTTGTTGTTGCCGTTGGCATGCTGAGTACCACCCATACACCAAATCAGCGTACCGGGCCGGTTATTGGCCAATGTCCGGGCAACCCGACGCAGTTGCGAACCGGGGGTGCCGGTAACGCGCTCAACTTCTTCAGGGTTCCACTTGCTCACCTCATCTCGGATCTGATCCATGCCCCAGACACGGGTGCGGATGTATTCCTTATCCTCCCAACCGTTCTCGAAGATGTGCCACAGAATGCCCCAAATCAGCGCCACGTCGGTGCCGGGACGGAACCGCACATATTCATCCGCATGCGCGGCGGTGCGGGTAAAACGTGGATCGCACACGATGAGGGGGGCGTTATTTTGCTCTTTGGCTTTCAGCAGGTGCAGCAACGATACCGGATGCGCCTCGGCCGGGTTCGACCCGATCAAGAACATCGCTTGCGAATTGTGAATATCGTTGTAGCTGTTGGTCATCGCGCCATAGCCCCAGGTGTTTGCAACACCGGCAACCGTGGTCGAGTGACAAATCCGGGCCTGGTGGTCCACGTTATTCGTGCCCCAATAAGCGGCGAACTTGCGGAACAGATAGGCCTGTTCGTTGTTGTGCTTGGCAGAGCCGAGCCAATAGACGCTGTCAGGTCCGCTTTCTTCGCGGATCTTCATCATGCCGTCGCCGATCTCGTCGATCGCCTGTTCCCAGCTGATGCGCTTCCATTCACCACCCTCTTTTTTCATCGGGTACTTGAGGCGGCGTTCGCCGTGGGCGTGTTCACGCACCGAAGCGCCTTTGGCGCAATGCGCACCAAGATTGAACGGGCTGTCCCAGCCGGGCTCTTGCCCGACCCATACACCGTTCTGAACTTCGGCGACGACCGTACAGCCGACCGAGCAGTGGGTGCAGACGGATTTAATCGTCTCGACGGCTTCATTGGCTGCACTCTGCGCGTTTGCCCGCGTGACTGTGCCGCCCATGGCGCCAATTGCGGCCAGGCCACCAATGGCCAGACCGGACCCGCGCAGGAACGCGCGGCGGTCGACCGACTTTTCGGCGACCTCGGACAGGATACTGGTCCGCTGGGGGCGTCTCGCAACCCCGTTGGTCTTTTTCCTAAGCATGTTTCTCTCCTCCCTTGGCATCCCTCGCAGGGCATGCTGGGTACTGATGTTTCCTCTGACAGTCGGGCCTAACGCAACCAGTCGTCAGCGGTTTTTGACGTCGTCCGGCGGTTTAGAACCGGGCGCTGTCGAGATAGGCGCGAGTATGCGCAGTGTCCTGCATTCTGTCGGATGACAGATCAGGCTCGGCCGCCTCGGCAGCGGTCCCGCCCGCAACAGCCAGAGCCGCCGCAGCAGGCGCAGCAGTGCCGGCCAGTTTCAGAAAATCGCGGCGGCTGGTGTCGCCTTCGGTCTTCTTGGTCATAAGGGTGTTCCTCCCTTGGGTGATGGCGGGTTGCCCCGCCGGTTATGCGGGCTAGCCCGCGCTCATCCGAAAGCCCTGCGCCTCGATCTCCATGAATACCCGACCGACAGCGCCGACCGAAGCATAGAAAACCGAGTTGGTTGCGGCTTCCAAATCCGTAAAAAAGTGACCAGCCCAGGGGCCGATGTGCTTGCCGAAAAACTGTTTCTGATCTGCAAGGCTGGCGGCCTTGCCATAGCGCCCGGTGATCATCCCGGCCATCATCTCCATCAGCGAGGCGATGTTGTCTTCCGGCTCATAAACCGTTTCGGCGCGGGTCATGCTGCGCGCGGCCATGTCCCGGCGCAGCCCCGCCAGCGGCTTTTCATTGAGAAAGCCGGTCAGATAATAGCTGGCATAGGGCAGCAATTCACCCCGGCCAAGACCGATGAACAGCGCGTTGAACTCGCTTTCCACCGCACGCGCCTTGCTTAGCCCGGCGATCCGCGCGAGCGCGCCAATCGCCGTGCCAAGGTCGGTTTCACCGCCGCTTAGCGCCGCCGTCTGGTCGAGTATTTTCTGCGTCGGCGGGCGGGCCAGGATCACACCAAGATAGTCGTAAAGATCGGCGCGCAGGCGATCCTCTTCGGTGATCTCATGCGCAGGACTTGGGTTTTCCATCAGGGCCTCTTGGTTGGTCATACCGATGCTCCGGTCTGATCTTGAAATACGAAACTCATGCGGCGGCGCGGCGGGGCCTCGTCGGCCTCTTGCGTGACCGCCTCGGTCGGCGGCGTGGTCGCGTCATCCTCGTCGCCTGTCGCGGCGGTTTCTTCGGTCTCATCCTCGGCCAGGGCGACACTCGCCTCGGGCTGTTCTTCCACAAGCGGCGCGTCCTCGTCGGGCGGGTTCGCCTCAAGCTCGGCCTGGCGGGCCATTTCGTTGACATGGGCGGTCATGCCCTTGCCCACCTGATAGGCGGTCTGCATGTGCTCAAGCACCTTGGCCTTGTCAGTAAAATCTTCGCCGTAATCGAGCAATCCGTCAAGGTTGGCGAGCGCCGGATTTGACGCCCAAAGCCGACGCAGCGCGCGGCGCCTGATCCGGTCCGGCACCGCCCTGGCCATGAAGGCGCGGAAATCATCGCCCGGCCCCAAGGTATCTGGATCGGGCAGATCAAGCTCCTCCAGAATTTCGGCATCGGTTTTTTCGGCAAGTTCTGCATCACGCGCCGCAATCGTCTCGGCCTCGCTGGCGCGCGCCTCGGCCTCGGCCTCTGCCTCGACCTGCGCCTTGCGGCGCGACCAGAAATCCCCCCGGCTCAATGCACCCTCCCCTTCCGGCTGGCGTCGGGCGCGCGGTAGACATCGCTGATCTGGTGAATGCGCGGATCGCCTATGCCATCCTCTACGCCATTAACGTCGGTCTTGTCGCGGCGGCGCTTTTTGAATTCTTCTTCCTGGTGATGTTCTTCGACGAACTCGCGCACCCAGGCGACAAGCCCCTCGGGCATGGCAACCTTCTCGACGATCTCTTCGCCGGTATCGGCATAATCCTGGGCCTCAAACGGCGAGGCGGTCACAAGCACCACCTCGAACGGTCTGCTCGCCGCATCCTCGGCGATGCGCGCGCGCATCACCACATAGACCGAAGGCACCCGCGCCGAAATCCCCTGAAGGTAGCTTTCGGTTTCCGCGCCGTGCAATTCCATCACCGCCGTCGCGGCGTGATAATCCACCGTGTCGCCATCGCGGCGCAACTCTCGCCAATCCGCCGACCCGGCACCTGGCAGGACAGACACCGCACGCCACGACCATGCCGCCCAACGGGTCACTCCGGGCGCCCGTCGCACAACGACCCCGACAGGGATCGTCGCATAGGTTTTGGGATTGTAGATCACGCTTGGCATTCTTCCCCGGCTGCACGCCCCTAGATTGGTACAGATTCCTGACCACTCAAAGCGTTTTTTGTGTGCAACGGTCCACCAAGCAAAAAGACAGGACATTTTGGACCGAATTCCTGCACCTTAGGGTCGAGCGCGGTCAGATTGACCCGAACGCCGCTTTCGCCGCTTTGCAGCAATTGCCGCAGCGGGCCTCTCGAAATCGAATCACCCGTCCCGCTTGCGGATCGTGGCAGGGCGGCGGCACTCTCAGAATTGCTGTTTACGACCGGATCGAATCGTGCCTACTCTTAGCCCGCATCGACGCGAGCAACGCTTTTCTCAACATCGCGGAAACATTGGGGTTAAAATGCCTAAGCAATTGATTTTGTGTGACTGTTCCGGCACGCAAAGGCTGGACCGTGACGCCCTTGAAACGGCGAGCGGTCTAAGCTGTTCGCGGGTGCATTCGGCGCTTTGCACCGATGAAATCGGGCTGGCCGCCAGGGCAATCGAGACCGGCGAGGCAATTATTTGTTGTCGTCAGGAACAGCGTGCTTTCGAAGAACTGGCCGCCGATCTCGGGGCCGCAGAGCCCGCCTTTACCGACCTGCGCGACCGGGCCGGCTGGAGCGATGACAGCGCCTCGAAACTACCCAAAATGGCCGCTCTTCTGGCCGAGGCGAGCCTGCCCGCGCCGCGTGAAAAGGCTTTGGATGTGATTTCTGAAGGGCTTTGCCTGATCATCGGGGCCTCTGACGTAGTGCTTCCGGCGGCTGAAAAGCTGGCGCCCATTCTGGGCGTCACGGTACTTTTGACCGATGAGTGCACCCCGCCCGAGACCCGCGATTTTGATGCCATACGGGGTCGTATTGCCGGCGCCAAGGGCGCGCTTGGCCAGTTCGAGCTTACCATCGACGCGTTGCAACAGGTCAACCCGGCGGGGCGCGGTGCGCTTGGATGGGGGGCGCCGCGCGACGGCGGACAGACCGCCTGCGACGTCATTCTTGACCTGTCAGGGGCCACCCCGATGTTCCCGGCCCCGCAAAAGCGCGAAGGCTATCTGCGCGCCGATCCCGGTAGCCTGAATGCCGTGTCAGACGCGGTGTTCGAGGCCGCGCAGATGATCGGCACCTTTGAAAAACCGCTTTACGTCGCGCTTGAGCCGCTGATCTGCGCCCATAGCCGCGCCGAACAGACCGGATGCAGCAAATGCCTTGATATCTGTCCCACCGGCGCGATTACCCCGGACGGCGAGCATGTGAGCATTGACCCGATGATCTGTGCCGGCTGTGGCGCCTGTGCGGCGCGCTGTCCGTCGGGCGCGATCACCTATGACGCGCCCACGCCCGATGTCACCTTTCGCCGCATTCAGACTCTGGCCTCGGCCTATCGCAAGGCGGGGGGCACTGCGCCGCGCCTGCTGGTTTGTGACCACGATCACGGCAGTCAGATGATCAGCCTTGCGGCCCGCCACGGGCGCGGATTGCCCGCCGATGTGATCCCGCTTGAGGTCACGGCCCAGTCGGGCTTTGGGCATGCGGAAATCCTTGCGGCTCTGGCCTCGGGCTTTGCCGAGGTGTCGATCCTTGTGTCGCCGCGCACCGAGCGCGACGCGCTTGATCAGGAGATTCCGCTGGCGCAGGCCATGGCGGGTGCGGGTCGTGTAACCCTGCTCGACCTCAGCGATCCCGATGCTTTGTGCGACGCGCTTTACGGCGCCACCGATATCCCCGCGCCCTGCGCCGATCCGGTTTTGCCGATGGGAAGCCGCCGTCAGGTGGCGCGCCTTGCCGCCAAGACGCTGAGCCCCGATGACGCGATCCTGCCACTGCCCGAGGCCGCCCCCTATGGCGCGGTTCTGGTCAATACCGAGAGCTGTACGCTCTGCCTGAGCTGTGTATCGCTCTGCCCGTCGGGCGCGCTACTTGACAATCCCGACATGCCGCAGCTGCGCTTTCAGGAAGATGCCTGTCTGCAATGCGGGATCTGCGCCACGATCTGTCCCGAACAGGCGATCACGCTTGAGCCGCGCATGAACCTTGCCGATTCAGCCCTGACACAGGTCGTGCTGAACGAGGAAGAGCCGTTCGCCTGCATCGAATGCGGCGCCTTGTTCGGGGTGAAATCGACCGTCGAAAAAGTGGTGGAAAAGCTGGCGGGCAAGCATGCGATGTTCGCCACCTCGGACACCGCCAAGATGATCCAGATGTGCGATAAATGCCGGATAAACGCGCAGTATCACTCAAAAAACAACCCCTTCGCCGGGGCCGAACGCCCGGCTGTGCGCACCACCGAGGATTACCTCAGCAAGCGCAAGGATCACTGATGTTCGATCGGTGCGCCAAGGTCGGCGGGGACAACCCCCGAGACATAGGCCAGGATGGCCTCAAGATCATCAACCGTGATCTCGACCGGCACAATGGGCGGCGGTCGATGTGCGGCAAAGGGCTCTGTTATATCGGCGACCTGGGTAAACGCCGGATGCGGGTTGAGCGCAAAGAACCCCTGAAACCGGGCAGCCCAGTTGGGCAATGCGCGCAGCACCGCAAAAGAGGGCGTCGAACCGATGGCGTTCATCCGATTTTCGTGCGACACCACATGACAGCGCCCGCAATGACGCAGCGACAGGGCCTTGCCCTGCACGGCATTGCCCTCGAACACAAGCGCGACTTCGGCCTCATCTTTGGCCTCTGGCAGGGAAAACGGCGCGCGTCCTTCGACCTCATAGCTGGTCAGGGTGCGCTGTCCGATCTCGGAAGTCAGCCAATCGGCAAACCGCGCCGCCCCGGCATGCGTGCTGCGCAGCTGCATCCGCCATGTTGCGCCCTCCCCGATAAAGACCGCGCGCCCCTCGGCGTTACCAAGGGCAATTTCGGCCTCGGCGCCCGGTGCCACGATCTCGATCCGCACGCCGGTCTTGAGCGAAAAGCGCGGGCGCAGGTAATCGAGCACCCCGCTGGCAATCAGCGCCTCCGGCGCGCTCAGGCGAAACAGCCGCTCGTCGGCCATCGCACTGACGGGCAAGAGCGCCATCAGACAGAAAACGATCATCCGCAGCACGCGTTTGGGGCTTGGGTTCCATCCTTGCATGTCCCACGTTAGAAACAGCCGCATGTCTGCGTCAACCACCTTGAACATGAAACGGAGAGAGCCATGAGCGAAGATTTCAACATGTCGATGCGCAAATTCCTCAAACAGGTCGGCGTGACCTCGCAGCAAGCCATCGAAGAAGGCATGCGCAACGCGGGCGATACGGCGGGGCGCGAGTTCAGCGCCAAAGTCGTGCTCACGGTTGACGGGCTCGATATCGAGCATGTGGTGACCGGCACGATCAAGGGGCAAAACTAAGTGGCCCTTACCCGCGACAGCGTTCTGAACGCATTGAAACAAATCACCGATCCGGTCAGCGGCTCTGATATCGTCTCGGCAGGGGTTACCCGTGGGTTGAATGTCGAGGGCGGCACGGTGCGGTTTGTTCTGGAAATTGATCCCGCCAAGGCCGAAGCCTATGGCCCGGTACGCGACGCCGCCGAGGCCGCCGTGCGCGCGCTTGACGGGGTGAATGAGGTATCTGTCGTTCTGACCGGGCATTCCGCCAAGGCACCGCCCGACCTAAAACCCGGCCGCAAGGCCGAACCCAAGGGCCCCGAAAAGGTGCCCGGCGTCAACCACCTGATCGCCATTGCAAGCGGCAAGGGCGGGGTTGGCAAGTCCACCGTTGCGGCCAACCTCGCCTGTGCCCTGGCGGCCGAGGGGCGCCGCGTTGGCCTGCTGGATGCGGATGTGTACGGGCCAAGCCAGCCGCGCATGCTTGGCGTCTCAGGGCGCCCCGCAAGCCCGGATGGCAAGACCATCCTGCCGATGCGCAATCACGGGGTCACCATGATGTCGATTGGCCTGATGACCAACGAGGGTCAGGCGGTCGTCTGGCGCGGTCCGATGCTGATGGGCGCGCTGCAACAGATGCTGATGCAGGTGCAATGGGGCGCGCTCGATTGCCTCTTGGTCGATCTGCCGCCCGGCACCGGCGATGTGCAGATGACCCTGGCGCAAAAGGCCCAGGTCGACGGCGCGATCATCGTCTCGACCCCGCAGGACATCGCCCTTCTGGATGCGCGCAAGGGCATCGACATGTTCAATCAGCTCAACGTGCCGGTTCTGGGCATGATCGAAAACATGAGCACGCATATCTGCTCCAATTGCGGGCATGAAGAGCATGTATTCGGCCATGGCGGCGTTGCGGCCGAGGCCGAAAAGCTGGGCGTGCCGCTCCTGGCGGAAATTCCGCTGCATCTGGATATCCGGATGGCGGCGGACGGGGGCGCGCCGATTGTGGTCTCAAAACCCGATAGCCCGCAGGCACAGGCGTTCCGCACCATTGCCCGCCAGATGATCGAGACAGGCGTCGCATGAACACGCCCGCGTTCCCCCCGCTCATGTCAGGGTTGGCGGTGACCGGGGCCATTGACCCGTTCGAGAAGGCCTGCGCCATGGCCAGCCTTGGTTGTGACGCGGGGGTGATCGTGCATAACATCACCGCCAACCGGCTTATGGCGGCACTGGTCATGGCCCCCGAGGTGCCCCTTGAAGAGGCGATGGCGATGCTGCCGGCCTGTGGCGTGGGCTTTCAAAACGCGCTTGGCGCTCTGGCCCCGCCAGAGGTTGCCGTGCACCTGGAATGGGCGGGCGGACTGCGCATCAACGGCGCCGCCTGCGGGCATATGCGCGTCGCGGCGGGAGGCTCTGATCCGGACGCCCTGCCCGGCTGGCTTGTGGTCGGGATCGACCTGCCGCTGATGCAGATCACCGAGCGGCCGGGTGATCGCCCCGACCAGACCGCGCTATATGACGAGGGCTGTGCCGAGGTCGATCCTGTCACCCTGCTGGAAAGCTGGGCACGTCACACCCTTGTCTGGATCACCCGCTGGGAAGAAGACGGCGGCAAGGATCTGCATTCCGAGTGGCGCCCGCTCGCCCATGACATGGGCGAGGATGTGCGCCAGAACGGTATCGCGGGCAAATTCCTTGGCGTGGACGAACGCTTTGGCATGCTGCTGCGCGACACTGAAACCACCCATCTTATCCCCCTCAGCAGCCTGTTGGAGACACCGCAATGAAGCTTGCCCGTGCCATCCATTTCGACGAAAGCGATCAACGCGTCTATCACAGCCCGGCGCGCACCGGCGAATGGTCTGTGTCCGGCGGCTTCGAGTTTTCCAACTGGAGCGAGGCCGACCTGACCGGCAAGGCCCGACAGGCCTTTGCCAATGGCTGGCTTGGGGTGGAAACCTTTGGCCGGGTGACATTTGTCGCGGTGACTCAGATCGAGCAGGCCGAGATTGACGCACTGGCGCGTGCGCTTGCGCAGCATTTCGTCGATGTCTACGGCGCGCCCGACACCGAGGCCGCCCTGCCCGTGGCCGTCGAGGAGATCATGCAGATGGTCGAGCTATGCGAGGATCACGCTGCCAACACGCTGTTGACGGTGGCGCGCGATCTTACGGACGCGGGGGTACGCGAAAGCTTTCGCGTGATCGAGCCGCAGGATGCCGGGATCGAGCAGTTCGCAATCCACGGCGCGCTTGACGAATAGGTCGGGGACCGGCGCCGGTCAGTCCCGGTCGTTCTTCCTCTCGGCCCGCTTCGCGCGATAATCGTCAATCCGCGCCTCAAGGCGATCGGCATAGGCGGCGCGGTCGGCATCGCTCATCGCCGAAAGATGCTCTAGCAACAGGCGCTGCCCCAGCTCAAAGCGCTCACGAAAGCCCTCGCGCTGTTGGCTCATGCGCGCGGCCACGGCGGCGGCGTCAAATGGCACCGCGCGCAGATCCGCCACAAGCGCGTCAAACCCGGCATTTTGCGCCGCGCGGGTGCGACCGCCATCGCGGTAGGCATCGCGCATTTTTTGGCCAATCTCGCGGCGCTCCTCGTGACTTAGCGCGCGGGTCAGAGGCCCGCCCGCCATGTCAAGCCGCGAGGGGTGATGCCCGCCATGCGTGCCGCCATAGCGCAAGGCCCAACTGCCGATCACGCCGATCACCAGAAGGTTAAGCGCCAGCGACACGACCAAAAGGCCCCGCACCCAAGGGCTTAGCCCTGTTGCGGGCCTGTCGCCCCCGTGTTTATCCGTTGCCGCCGCCATCAGAAATTCCCCCCGGCCAGGTCAAACGCCAATTCCGGCGCGACATCAATAAGATAGGCGCTTTCGTTTGCACCATCCAGCATCCCCTCAGGCAGGCTGATGCCAAGCCAGACCCCGGCCATCGCCGCCGTCGCAAGCCCGGTCACCGCAGGCCAACCCCCAAGCAGGCGATAAAGCTGGCTCGAGAGGCTGGCGCGTCGGGGCCGGGGCGGCGCGGACGTTTGGGCCGCAACGGCCTGCGCATCCGCCTCGATCCGGGCCATGAGGGCCACCGAAGGCTCTGCGGCATGCGCGCGCGCGGCGTCAAAGAACACCTCAAGCCCTGACATATCGTCTCTATCGCTCATCGCCATATCCAAGCTCCTCTTGTCGCCCTGAAAGGGCCGCCGTCAACGCGCGTTTGCCACGCGCCGTCAGGCTTTCCACCGCTTCGGTGGTGATTTCCATGATCTCGGCAATCTCGGGGTTCGCCAGCCCTTCGATATGTCGCAGCACGACCGCCTGTCGCTGCCGGTCCGGCAGCTGGTCAAGGGCCTCTTGCAAGGCCTCTGCACGGGCGGCATCCTGCAGTATCTCGGCCGCCGTCGCGCGCCCGTCCTCGGGCTCGGGGATACTCTCCAATGCGACGCCGCGCGCGCGCCGCCGCAGATCAATGCAAAGGTTTGCCACCACCCGGTAAAGCCAAGTCGTGACCTTGGCCTCATCCTGGCGCCACTCGGGCGCAATCTTCCAGAGGCGCAGCATGGCCTCCTGGGTGACATCCTCGGCCTCGGCGTGGTTGCCAAGCAGGCGATAGGCATGGCCCATGACGCGCGGCGTTAGACGCAGATTGAGGGCACGCGCCGCCGCACCGTCGCCATTGGCAAACAGCACAAGCAGGGTCTCGTCTGACATCTCGGCCATGGCGTCAAATGGCATATCCATCACCCCCAAGCGTATCCCTTACCCCGACCGCTGACCAGTGCGGTTGCCGGGCGGTGCGCATATTTCCCACGCGCACCGCCCAAGAACTAGCCGACCCTAGTCGTTGTTCTTGTTACGTTTCTTCTTGTCGTGATGCTTGCCATGTTTCGCATGCATTGCGTCAAACTCTTCCTTCGAGATGGCCCCATCACCATCGGTGTCCATGCGCTTGATCATGCCACCCTTCTTGCGCTGCTGCATCTCGGTGACATCCAACTTGCCGTCCTTGTTGGCATCGTGGCGCTCGATCATGTGATCTGCGCGGCGTGCGATACGCTCGGCATGTTTCGCCGTCATCCGCGCAATAAGCTCGTCGCGTGACACAGCCCCATCACCATCGGTATCGGCCCCGTCAAAGCGTGCCTGCATATGGGCCGTCATTTCCTCGGCCGTGATCTTGCCATCGCTGTTGGCGTCCAGCTCTTCAAAGCTCGGGCGCTGACCCTGACCCATCTTGCCCTTGTGTTCCTTGGCGATACCCTGACCGATGCCACCAGCGATAATTGCACCTGCAAGCCCGGCGATCAAAAGTGTCTTTTTCATTTTGGTCTCTCCTCAAGAGTCGTTTGGTTTATCTGCGAAAGCAACCGTTCTGGCCGTTCCTGAAGTGTAATACGCGGGGCATCCCGCTTTCCGTCGCGCCATTGCGATCTTTTTTTGTCGGCATGCCACTGCCCAGCCCCAAAAGTCGCCCGAGGGTTTTGCGACATGGCGCCGCAAGGGCGTTCTACCCTCTTTATTCTGCGCCTGAATTAGCCCAGTTTATGCCGATCAGCTTTGGGAAAAATCATGACCTATCAGACAGCCATCAGCACAGACCGCGCCCTCTGGCCCGCACTTCGCAGAGGATTTCGCCGGAAATGCCCCAATTGCGGCAATGGTCCGTTGCTGAAAAGCTATCTCAAGGTGCGTGACACCTGCACGGTCTGTCGCGAAGACTTTACCCCCAATCGCGCCGATGACGGGCCTGCCTATCTTACGATCCTGATCGTGGGTCATCTGATGGCACCGCTTTTGCACATTACCTTCGTGCAATTTCGCCCCGAGCCGCTGGTGCTGTTCACCATTTTCGCTATTGGCACGGTCACCCTGTCACTTTACCTTTTGCCACGACTGAAAGGGGCGATTGTCGCGTTCCAATGGGCCCGCCAGATGCACGGGTTCGGAGGGGGCGACTGACCCTTTGCCGCTGAAAGGGCCAGCATGACCAGCCAGATCCCGGATAAATCCGCCGTTCGCAACGCCGCGACTGTGATTGCCCTGCGTGATCGCACGAGCGATCCGCATGTCCTCATGGGACAGCGCGGCGCGCAGGCGGCGTTCATGCCCAACAAGTTCGTCTTTCCCGGCGGCGCGGTCGATGCGGCGGATGCCGCCGTGCCGCTGGCGCGCGCCCTGCCCGAAATCTGCGCCGAGCGTCTGCTGGAGGACAGCAAGGAGAACCTTGCGCATGCTCTTGCCGCCGCCGCCATCCGCGAGCTTTGGGAGGAAACCGGCTTGATCCTCGGGCAACCCGGCGACTGGCCGGGCGCGGTACCCGCCGACTGGGCCGGGTTTGCGGCGCGCGGTCATGTGCCGGTGGCCCATCCGTTGCAATTCGTGTTTCGCGCCATCACCCCGCCGGGGCGCCCGCGCCGGTTTGATGCGCGGTTCTTTCTGGTCGATGCCGGTGAAATTGCAGGCGACCTTGATGATTTCTCCGAGGCCTGCGACGAGCTTTCGCATCTGCAATGGGTGCCGCTGCGCGATGCGCGCAAGTTCGACCTGCCGTTTATTACCGAGGTGGTTCTGGCCGAGGTTTCTGCCCGCGCGCACGATCCCGCACCGCCCAAGTCGGTGCCGTTCTTTCGCAATGACGACGAAGAAAGCCTGTTCCTGCGGCTTAACGGAACGCAACCACTGCGATAACCGACAGGGTTACCAAGGCGATGCCGAGCGCTTCACGCCGGGTGGTTTTCTCACCAAAGAACAGCACCGAGGCCGCGAGCGAAAAGATCACCTCGACCTGACCCACGGCAAAGACGTAAGCCGCGTTTTCAAGGGTGAAGGCGGTGAACCACAACAGGCTGCCCATCATGCCCGCAAGGCCGATCCAGACCGCGCTGCGCCAGGCCGCCGCCACGCGCGTGACCTGCCCCGGTTCACGCCAGATCAACCAGGCGCCAAGCGCAAGGCTCTGTGCCAGGGTGACGACCGCCAGGGTAACAGCGGCACGCAACAGCGGGTCCTGGCTTGCGATCTCAAGCGTGGCGCCGCGATAGCCGACGGCGGAAATGGCGAAAAACGCCCCCGAGGCCACCCCCAGAAACGCCGCCCGGTTGGCGATCCGGCGCAGCCAGCGGCCCTCAAGGCCCGGCGTATCCGACAGGATCAAAACGCCGACAAGCCCCAAAATGATCGCGCCAAGGCCAAGCGCCGAGATGTGATCGCCGAGTACGACCAGGCCGACGATTGCGGTCTGAACCACTTCGGTTTTCTTGAAGGTGATCCCGACCGCAAAGTTACGCTCTGCAAACAGCGCCACAACGCACCAAGTGGCCAGGATCTGCGTCAATCCGCCGGTCATCGCATAAAGCCAGAACAGCGGTGAAAACCCCGGCAATTGCGCACCGGTCAGCGCAAGATAGCCAAGGGTCAGGACCACAACCAAAGGCGCCGAATAGAAAAATCGCGCCAGCGTCGCGCCGCCCGCCGTAAGCGCGCCCATGCTTAGGCGCTTTTGCAGCATGAAGCGCAACGTCTGAAACGCCGCCGCCGCTACGGAAAGGAGGATCCAGGCTTCCATCAGCTTGTCTTGCCCCGGATTCTCCGCAATGACCAGCGCCTAAGATTTTTTGCAGAAAAATCTTAGGTTAAAAATATTCTGCAAATATTTTTGTCCAGCGTTACCCGCGATGCCATGGCCAGTGCGGATGGGCAACAGGATCTTTGGCGCGCCAGAAATGGTGGCGGAAAATCTGCGCGTAGGAGCGATAGACATATCCGTCATTGCGCGCGCAATATTGCGCCCGGTTCTGCGCATAAAGACCCGGTAACTTATACCAGGCGACAGATGGATGCGTGTGATGCACCACATGCAGGTTATTGTTCAAAAATATCCACGCCAGAGGCCCGCGATCCTCGACAATCACCGTACGCGCGGGCGCGCGCTCTACCGCACGATGTTCGAGAAAGGTGCGGATCTTCAGGATCGACAGGCCCAGATAGGCGGCAATCAGATAGGCCCAGAGCGGCATGGCCGACAGGCTCACCCATGCCACGACAAGGGCCACCGCCGGAACATGCCAGAGCCAACCGCGCAGAACCGCCCCCTCTCCGGCCCGGATCGCGCGCCAATCGGAGGCCATGAACGACAGCTGCCCGAGCAAAGGGCCGATAATCATGCGCCCCGCCAGCGTGTTGTTGGCCCGCAACACCGCCTGCATCCATCGCGGCAACCTTTGCCACAGAGCCGGATCAAGATAATTGGTTTCCGGATCGTCATAAGGATCGGTCAGCGCCGCATCCCGGTGATGCGCCAGGTGGGTATCGCGAAACCTCTGATAGGGGATGAACAGACTCAGCGCCGGAAAAACAAGCGCCTCATTCAGGCGGCGCGCGCGAAACGGATGGCCATGCAGAACCTCATGGCTCAGCGAGGATTGAAGCGCGATGCAAAGCCCGCTTAGCGCCACCCCGAACGGCAGCCAAAACGCCGCCGCCCAGGTGGTGCCGATGGCCCAGCCCGCGTAGCACAGTACCAGCAAGGCCAGTGTCGGCCATTCCACCGCATTGCGTCGCGCCTTATCCAAAACAGCGGCCCCAGTTGATACGGGTCCAGATACGCTCGTAAAGGAAATAGCTGCTTAGCCCGATTGCCGCATTGATCACGGCCATCATGCCCCCGGCTTTGAACGAGCCTGTGAAGATCACCCCGACCAGCGCCATCACGGCCAGGCCGATCAGGTTCCAGATGACTGCCTTTACAACCGTGCGCATTCGCGTCTCCATAAGGGGCCCTTTCCATTTTCCAAATATTGCGCCGAAACTGTTCCTATTTCGTAAAGTTGACCATTTCGAATATGGTTAACAAATCTCTGCATCTGTGATTTAAGTCACCACATGAATGAAAAAATCGACAAGCGTTTGCGCGCCGACCTGTTTCGCACCCGTCTGGGCGAGGCGATGCGCCTGCGCCAGACCAACCAGAGCGTGCTTGCCCGCGCTATCGGGGTCGATCGCTCGACAATTTCGCAATTGCTCAAGGGGCCCTCGGCGCGGCTTCCCAATGCGCAGGTGGTTGGCGAATGCGCAAGCGCGCTCGGGATTTCGGCGGATTGGCTTTTGGGGCTGACCGACCGGCCCGAAACCACAGCCGACATGCTGGCCAATACGCTGTCGCTGACCGAGGCGCCGCGCGCGCTTGTGGATGAGCAGATATTTCAGTGGCACAAAGAGGCCGCCGGCTACAAGATCCGCCATGTGCCCGCCGGCCTGCCCGATATGCTCAAGACCCGCGCCATGCTGGAATGGGAATATGCCCCGCATCTGGGGCGTAGCACCGGTCAGGCGATTGGCGCCTCAGAGGACCGAATGGCCTGGATGCGCGCCGCGCGCTCGGATTACGAGATTGCCCTGCCGATCCATGAGCTTGAGAGCTTCGCGCGCGCCGAAGGCTATTACCGCGATCTGCCGCTCGATCTACGCCGCGACCAGCTTGATCACCTGATCACGGTCACGGCCCAGCTATATCCCAGCCTGCGGCTTTACCTGTTTGACGCGCGTCGGGTCTATTCGGCGCCGGTCACCATTCTGGGCCCGCTTCTGGCGGTGCTCTATATCGGGCGCAATTACATGGTGTTTCGCGATACCGAACGGGTGCAGGCGCTGACGCTGCATTTCGATCATCTGCTGCGCGAGGCCGATATCACCGCCCGCGCCCTGCCCGAGCGGCTTGCGGCCTTGCGCGCCGGGCTTGGCTAACCGCGCTGCAACCGCACCGGAATTTCGCGCGCCAAACGCAACAGATGCGCCATATAGGGCTTGTCGGCATCATCTTCGCGGATCGCGGCGTAAAGGCGTTTGGTCACGCCAGATTTTGTCAGCGGGCGGGTCACGTAATCAGTGCTTGTCTTGACCTCGCGCACCACCCAATCGGGCAGAACCGCAACCCCGCGATTAGAGGCCACCAAGAGCAGGATCACCGCCGTCAGCTCGACCTGACGGATGCTGCGCGGTTCGACCTTAGCGGGGGTAAGAAGCTCTGTGAACACATCAAGACGCGAGCGATCCACCGGATAGGTGATCAATATTTCGTCGCGAAAATCCTCGGCCTCGACATAGGTTTTTTGCGCCAGAGGGTGCTGGCTTGCGGCCACGAAAACCGGCTCGTAATCAAACAGCGGCTTGAAGATGATCCCCGGCAGATCCTCGGGATCGGATGAGATCACAAGATCGACATCCTCTTTTTGCAGCGCGGGCAACGCGTCAAACGCAAGGCCGGGGCGGATATCGACATCGACCTCGCCCCATGTCTTGCGAAACGCCTCAAGCACCGGAAACAGCCATTCAAAACAGGCATGACATTCAATCGCGATATGAAGCCGCCCGGCGCTGCCTTCGCGCAGACCGTCAAATTCGGCCTCAAGCGCCTCGATCTCGGGCAGGATATTTTCGGCCACCCGCAACAGGCGATGCCCCGCCGCCGATAGGCGTAACGGCTTGGAGCGACGCACAAAAAGCTCGACCCCGGCCTGATCCTCAAGGCCCTTGATCTGATGGCTCAGCGCCGATTGGGTGATGTGCAGCAAATCCGCCGCCTTGGCCAAGCCCCCGGCCCGGTGAATGGCGCGGATGGTTTTGAGATGCCGAAACTCGATATGCATATATTAGCGAACCTCATTCAAACCATGAATTTTATGAAGTTGTCTCACAAAGCGCATCCTGCAACAAGAGGACAACACGCCCCCCGAGTAGGATTGCCACAATGAAAACGCCCCGGATTTCGTTCGAATTTTTCCCGCCCAAGTCGCTCGAGGCTTCTTTTCGCCTGTGGGATACGGTTCAGACGTTGGCCCCGCTTGAGCCGCGCTTTGTTTCGGTCACCTATGGCGCCGGTGGCACCACCCGCGAGCTGACCCGCGACGCGGTTGGCACGCTCCACAAGGCGACCGGCCTTAACGTGGCGGCGCATCTGACCTGTGTTGACGCAAGCCGCGAAGAAACTCTTGAAATCGCGGATCAATTCGCGGCCGCTGGCGTGACCGAGATTGTTGCCCTGCGGGGCGATCCGCCCAAGGGCTCGGACGGCTTTGCCGCGCATCCGCAAGGCTTTGGCAATAGCTGCGAACTGATTTCGGCATTGGCCGAGACCGGAAAATTCAACATCCGCGTTGGTGCCTACCCCGAGAAACACCCCGAGGCCACCAGCCAACAGGCCGATATCGATTGGCTCAAACGCAAGATCGACGCCGGCGCCAGCGAGGCAATCACCCAGTTCTTCTTTGAGGCCGACACGTTTTTCCGCTTTCGCGACGCCTGTGCCAAGGCGGGCATCGACGCGCCGATCATTCCCGGCATCTTGCCGATTGAAAACTGGACCGGGACGCGCAAATTTGCCCTCGCCTGCGGCACGCAGGTGCCGGCATGGCTGGATGATGCCTTTGATAAGGCCATTCGCGACAATCGCCACGACCTTCTGGCGACGGCGCTTGCGACCGAGCTTTGCAGCGATCTGATCGAAGGCGGCGCAGAGGATTTGCATTTTTACACGCTCAACCGCCCCGAGTTGACGCGCGATGTGTGCCACGCGCTTGGCGTGACGCCCAAGGTCGAACTGCGCCACGTCGCATAAGCCGCTTGCAGAGATCTATCGGCCCCGCCTACCTTGGCCACCAAGGATAGGAGGGGCCGAAAATGGCAATGCGACGCGCCACATCACTTGACGATCTGCCCGACCGGTCCGACCTTCTGTCGCGGTCGGGGCTTGAGTTCATGCAGGACATGATCGCAGGGCGGCTTGCCGGGCCACCGATCGGGGCGACGCTTGGCTTCTGGCCGGTGCTGGCCGAGGACGGTCAGGTGGTGTTCGAGGGTGCGGCGGGCTTTGACGTCACCAACCCAATGCGCGGGGTGCATGGTGGATGGTTCGGGGCGATCCTCGATAGCTGTATGGCCTGCGCGGTGATGACCAGACTGGCGCGCGGCGAAGTTTATACCACATTGGAATACAAGGTGAATATCACCCGCGCCCTGCCGCTTGGCACAACGGTGCGCGCGATTGGAACAGTGTCGCATTCGGGCCGCTCGACCGGTGTCGCCACCGGCGAATTGCGCGGGGTGAAAGACGACCGGCTTTATGCCACCGGATCGACCACCTGCATCATCATGCGCCCCGAACCGGGGTAACCGGCCAGCCTGCCCCCTTTTCGGGAGGGGGTGGGTGGGTGGGCCTGCCGAAAAGGGGGCCGTCAGACGCCCGGTTCTTTCAGCCCGATCATCGCGCCCGCGCCGCTGCGCCCGCCCATCTTGCGCCCCTCGACACTTTCGTGAAGCCGCTCTGAGGGATCCCGCCCGACAACCCGGGCACGGCGCAACAGGAAAATCTTGCCCCAGCCATGCCAGGCCCCCACCGAGGGCGCCGCGATATCCACCTTGAATCGCCCGCGCCAGCCCTCGGGCAGGTGAAGCCCGCAACCAATCGCCTGTTCCAGCATCCAGACCAGCGGGATATTCGACAGCGGGCGCGCCGCGTGAAACCCGTCAAGCTGACCGCCGACATCGCCATGGGTGCCGCGGAACCAGACCTGTTCGACATGCCCCTCAAACCCGGGCGGACAGATCCACATGACCGGCGCATAGGCCGTGCGGGTTTCATCCAGCGCGAGCGCGTGAAACCCGTGCTTGGTCGTCGGGCCGAGGTGGTGATTATGAAAGCCATGCGCATCCGCCCGAAACCGCCAGAGGATCGGTATGCGCATGCCGAGGGCCTTGACCGTATCCCAGACGCCGACCATCTCGACCGCGACCGAGGCGTGGCAATGCAGGCGCCTAAAGCTCTGGCTGGCCTCACTATCGGGGCCGCACTGATAGTGGCGATAGGCGGTTTTGACATTGCGCTCGGTCGCCTCTTCGGCACGCAAAAGGCCGATCTTGTCAATCACCCCCGCCAGCGAGCGGACCGCATAGGCGCCGCGCGAATAGCCAAACAGGAAAATCCGGTCGCCGGGGCGATAGCGGCTGGCAAGATAGCCATAGGCGCGCCGGATCTGCCGGTTGAGCCCGCGCCCCAACAGCACATCGGGCGTCGCGCGCCAGTCATACCATTGCAACCCGGCCTCGTAATACAGCGAGACGGCGCTGCCAGCGGTCTCGCTCAAAAGCTTATAGGTCAGCCCCGCATTGCTTTCACAGCCCTCCGAGAGCGACGACATGGTGCCATCCAGAATAAGAACATGGGTGACCGGGCCGCGCCGGTGGGCAAAGGCGGTGTGCCCGCTATGCTGCCCCGGCCGGAGAAGCTCATAGAGGGCTTTGGTCCACTTGCGCCATACCGTCATCTGTCATCTTCCATACTCTGTGCGGCGCGAACGGCACCCCCCCGCCTGCCATAGTGCGTCGACCACCGCATCGCCCTTGCGGGCACTGCTTCTGCGGCAAGACCAATCATAGGCCTATCATCGGCCCTTGGCATCGCATAGTCCATGAAACTTGCCGTGAGACGCCGATCGCCGCCGTCATGCACCGGCGCTTCACCCCGTAAAGGGCTGATAGGGCCCTGAATATCGTCACTCACAGCATAGCCAGAGCGGGCGCGGGCGCGTCTAAACCCTGGCCACGGTCACTACATCGCTTAATCCATAGCCATTAAAACCGGTGCTCAGACTTTGGGTATAGGCCCCCATGCCCGAAATCAGCAGGTAATCGCCCTCTTGAATATCCCCGGGCAAGGCCAGCGGGTCAGGCAGGCGGTCAATGCTGTCACAGGTCGGACCAAAGACGACACGGGCGCACGGCGCGGCGGTGCGCGGCGTGCCATCGGGCGCCATCACCGCAATCCGGTCCGGCGCGCCGATATCGCGGATCTCGGTGAGCCCGCCATAAACCCCGTCATTCAGAAACACCGCGCCACACGCGCGCAGCGCCTTGACCCGCACCGCCATGGTCAGCGCCTCGGCCACCATCGCGCGGCCCGGCTCGCACACCAGATCCGGCGCCTCTGCCCCGAAAACACGGGTCACCTCAGCACGGATATGGGAAAATATCGCCTCAAGATCAGGCGCCGGTCCAACCCGGTGCGCAGCAAAGCCCCCCCCCACATTCAGACGGCTCAGACGCACGCCCGCTGCCTCTGCTACCTGTGCGACAGTGCCGATATAGGCCCCCCAGGCCGCCGGATCGGCGCATTGGGTGCCGGGATGAAAGGTCATTGACGGGGTAAACCCGCGCGCCGCGACGGCTTGCAAAAGCTCTGTTGCGCGCTCGGGTCCGGCGCCGAATTTCGCCCCGAAATCATAGGCCGCGCCACCTACCGGCAGGGCCAGGCGCACGCTTATCTCTGCATCCGGGGCGACAGTGCCGCTCAGCTTGTCAAGCTCGCTCAGGCAATCTATGGAAAACGAGCGCACCCCCATGTCGGCGGCCACAGCCACCTCGGCAGGCGAGCGGACAGGATTGTTGTAATGCAAGACCGCCGTCGGACAGACCCGGCGCACGGCGCGCATTTCCTCGGGGCTTGCCACATCAAACGCGCCGATCCCCGCCGCCACCAGATTGGCCAGAATCTCTTCGCCCGGATTGGCCTTGACCGCATAGGTCACCAAACCGTCAAACCCCGATTGAAACCGCCGCACCGTGGCCTGAAGGATGTCGGGGCTGAAATAAAGCACCGCCGCGTCGGGCACATGGCGCAGGATATGCGCGCGAGGGTCGGGCCAATTGGGGGAATTACGCATGGGGGGACCTTTTGCTGCTCTTTTTCCATGAGTGTGCGGTAAATTTACGTCGATTCATCGTGGCGTTTCGTATGAAATGACGTAGAATTCCGTCAGATAGCAGGACAAGCCATGCAAATTGACGAAACAGATCGCGCGCTTCTGGCGCTCCTGGGGCAAAATGCGCGGCTGCCCGTGGCCACATTGGCGCGCAAACTCGGCCTTGCGCGCACCACGGTTCAGGCCCGGCTTGACCGGCTTGAGACAAGTGGCGTGATCGCGGGCTATAGCTTGCGCCTAGGACAGGAAGCACGTCCTGGCCTGCGCGCGACTGCCCTTGTCAGCATCGAACCGCGTTCTGGCCCGGCGGTTCTGGCGCGGCTCAAATCCTTGCCACAGGTGCGCCGCGTTCATACCACCTCGGGGCGGTTCGATCTGATTGTCACGCTTGAGGCCACAACCACCCAAGAGCTTGACGACACCCTTGACCGCATCGGCGAAGCCAAGGGCGTGCGCAGCTCGGAAAGCCTTATTCACCTGTCCACAAAACTGGATCGCGGCGCCTGATCCGTCAGGCCTCCAAGAAAATTCGGCAAATTTTCTTGGCCGAAGATTTTTCGCAGAAAAATCGCCGCTACCGCCGCCCCAAAAGCCCCGCCCGCCAGAAAACCAGCATCAGGACAAACCCGATTCCAAGCAGGCATGCGCAAACGATCCAGAACGCATTCGGATCATCCACCCCCGGTACGCCGCCGACATTGATCCCCAATAGCCCAGTCAAAAGCCCGAGCGGCAGGAAAATCGCCGCCACCACCGAGAGCAACAGCATCTGCTTGTTCATCGCCTCGGCGCGGGCATCCATGATCTGATCATGCACCACCTGCGCGCGATCCCGGATCGCATCAAGCTCTTCCGCAAGCCGGGTCATCCGTTCTGTCGCCTCGCGCAACCGGCTGCGGTCATGGGCGCGCAGCCAGGCCATATCCTCGATCTCAAACGTGCTCAGCGCGTCGCGCTGTGGCGCCATATGGCGACGCAGCACGATGGCCACGCGGCGGATATCGCCAAGATCGCGACGACTAAGCGTACTCAGCCCCTCGATCACCTGATCCTCTAGCACATCGACCCTCTCATTCAGCCCCGCCACCACCGGCTCGACCCGATCCGCCAGCCGCAACGCCAGCCGCGCCACCAGTTCACCCGCGCCATCGGGGCCTTGCCCGCGCTCGACACTCTCATGCACATCGCCGACCGCCATCAGGCGGCGCAGCTGAACCGTCACCACAAGGCGTTCGGTCACCCACATCCGAAGCGACACCATATCCTCGACTTCGTCGCCGGGGTTAAGGTTCACACCGCGCAGGTTGAGCAACACCCCATCGCCATGCGTGGTACAGCGCGGCCGCGTCTCTGGCGCCAGAAGCGCGCGAAGCACCAGCGGCTCAATCGGGGCAGCCTCAAGCCAGTCTCGCGCACCGGGTTGGGCGCAGTTCACATGCACCCAGATAAAGCCGCCCGCCTCTGGGCGCGCCAATGTACCGCTTTCGGTCGTCACGCTCTCTGCTGCGCCGCCCGGCGCAATCCGCCATTGCCGTATCCCGTCCATGCCCTGCCCTTCAACTGTCCCTGGCACACATTGCGCGCGATTGCTGCCCGTGTCACCCACCCAAAGCCCAACAAAGTGCCGCTCTAGCCTTTCACTCGGGCGCGGCATTCGCTAGACGTCTGGCAAACCGCAAATGCGCAGGAAACAACGTCATGGCGATGGAAAAGACATTCAACGCGACCGAGGCCGAAAACCGCCTCTATCAAGCATGGGAAACGGCCGGGGCGTTCAAGGCCGGGGCCAATGCCAAACCGGGGGCCGAACCCTTTAGCATCATGATCCCCCCGCCCAATGTGACCGGCAGCCTTCATATGGGGCACGCGTTCAACAACACGCTTCAGGATATCCTCGTGCGCTGGCACCGGATGCGCGGTCATGACACCCTCTGGCAGCCCGGGCAGGATCACGCCGGCATCGCGACGCAAATGGTGGTCGAGCGCAAACTTGCCGCCGAGGGCCAGCCGGGCCGCCGCGACCTTGGCCGCGAGGCCTTCCTTGACAAGGTCTGGGAATGGAAAACCGAATCCGGCGGCACTATCGTCAATCAGCTCAAGCGCCTTGGTGCCTCCTGCGACTGGTCGCGCAATGCCTTTACCATGTCCGGCGCCCCAGGCGCGCCTGCGGGCGAAGAGGGCAATTTTCACGATGCGGTGATCAAGGTCTTTGTCGATATGTACAACAAGGGCCTGATCTATCGCGGCAAGCGATTGGTCAACTGGGACCCGCATTTTGAAACCGCGATTTCCGATCTCGAGGTCGAAAACACCGAAGTGCCGGGCCATATGTGGCACTTCAAATACCCGCTCGCGGGGGGCGAGACATATGAGTATTTGGAGAAAGATGAAGACGGGAATGTGATTTTTCGGGAAGAGCGCGATTATATTGCCATCGCGACGACCCGCCCTGAAACCATGCTCGGCGATGGCGCGGTCGCGGTGCACCCATCGGATGAGCGTTACGCGCCAATCATCGGAAAGCTATGTGAAATTCCGGTTGGCCCGAAAGAGCACCGTCGCCTGATCCCGATCATCACCGATGAGTATCCCGACCCGACCTTTGGCTCTGGTGCGGTCAAGATCACCGGGGCGCATGACTTTAACGACTATGAGGTCGCCAAGCGGGGCGGTATCCCGATGTATCGCCTGATGGATACCCGCGCGCATATGCGTGACGATGGTGCCGATTACGCCACCTGCGCCGCTCGTGCACAAGAGATTGCCGGTGGCGCCGCCTTTGACGGTGCCGAGGTCGACACGCTCAACCTGATCCCCGACGATCTGCGCGGGTTGGACCGGTTTGAGGCGCGTGACAAGGTGATTGAGCAAATCACCTCCGAGGGATTGGCCGTCATGGTTGCACCGTCATCCTCGGGCTCGACCCGAGGACCTCAGGAGACAACAGATCCTCGGGTCGAGCCCGAGGACAAAGACGCGGACACTCTCATTTCTTTCGTCGAATCCAAACCGATCATGCAGCCCTTTGGCGACCGCTCAAAAGTGGTGATCGAGCCGATGCTGACCGACCAGTGGTTCGTCGACACCGCCAAGATCGTCCAACCCGCCATCGACGCCGTGCGCTCGGGCGAGGTCACGATCATGCCCGAGAGCGACCGCAAGGTCTATTTCCACTGGCTTGAGAATATCGAGCCCTGGTGCATCTCGCGCCAGCTCTGGTGGGGGCACCAGATTCCGGTTTGGTATGATGCCGAAGGCACGCAATATTGCGCTGCCTCCGAGGATGAAGCCCGTGAAATGGCTGACGGCAAGCCGTTGACGCGTGATGAGGATGTCCTCGACACCTGGTTCTCTTCCGGTCTCTGGCCCATCGGCACCCTCGGCTGGCCCGAGGAGACCGATGAACTCAAGAAATACTTCCCGACCTCGGTGCTGATCACCGGCTTTGACATCATCTTTTTCTGGGTCGCCCGGATGATGATGATGCAATATGCCGTGGTCGGGCAAAAGCCGTTCAGCCATGTTTATGTCCATGCTCTCGTGCGCGACGAGAAGGGCAAGAAGATGTCGAAATCGCTTGGCAATGTGATCGACCCGCTTGACCTTATCGACGAATACGGCGCCGATGCGGTGCGCTTTACGCTAACGGCGATGGCCGCCATGGGCCGCGATCTCAAGCTCTCAACCCAACGCGTTGCGGGCTATCGCAACTTTGGCACCAAGCTCTGGAATGCGGCGCGCTTTGCCGAGATGAACGAGGCCGTGGGCAGCGACGGTCAGGTGCCGACCCCCGAGGCCACCGTCAACCGCTGGATCGTGGGCGAGGTCGCTAAGGCCCGCATCGCCGTTGACGACGCGCTGGAAAACTTTCGCTTCAACGACGCAGCCAATGCGCTTTATGCCTTTGTCTGGGGCACGGTCTGTGACTGGTATGTGGAGTTTTCCAAGCCGCTTTTGATGGATGGCGACGCCGCCACTAAGGCCGAAACACAGGCGACCATGGCCTGGGTGATTGACCAATGCCTGATCCTTTTGCACCCGATCATGCCCTTCGTGACCGAAGAGCTTTGGGACACGCTGGCGACCCGCGACAAGATGCTGGTGCATGCCGATTGGCCGACCTATGGCAGCGAATTGATCAACCCCGAGGCCGACCGCGAAATGAACTGGGTGATCGGGCTGATCGAACAGGTCCGCTCGGCGCGCGCGCAGATGCATGTGCCCGCCGGGCTTTATATTCCCGTGCTGGTGACCGAGCTTTCAGAGGCCGGGCGCATGGCATGGGAGCGCAACGAGGTCATGATCAAGCGCCTTGCGCGCATTGATAGCCTGACCGACACCGAGGCCTTCCCAAAAGGCTGTGTCACCATCGCCGTTGAGGGTGGCAGCTTTGGCCTGCCACTGGCGGATATCATCGACGTGGGCGAAGAAAAGGCGCGGCTTGAAAAGACGCTTGGCAAGCTTGAAAAAGAGCTTGGCGGCCTGCGCGGACGCCTCAACAACCCAAAATTCGTCGCCTCCGCCCCCGATGAGGTGGTCGATGAGGCGCGCGAAAACCTCGCCCTGCGCGAAGAGGAAGAGGGCAAACTGCGCGCCGCCCTCGCCCGTCTGGCGGAACTCGGTTAACATCAGCGCCCCCCCCTTTATCTGGAGGGGCGCGCCTTTATGCGAGGTCGAACCAACAGAGATTTGGGCCTCCGGCGGGGATATTTGGAGCCAGAAGAAACAAGGCTGACTTTCATCTTTCTCTAAATACTCAAAAACAGATCGGCAGGCGGCTGAGGTCAGAAAGGCACATCATCCGTGCCGGTGATGAAGCGCGCCACAACCTTTTTGATGCCGGCCTTGTCAAATTCGATTTCGAGTTTGTCACCCTCAATCCCGATGATCGCGCCATAGCCGAATTTCTGATGAAACACCCGCTCGCCCATGGAATGGGCGCTGACGGCGTGCAGGTCGATCACCGTATTGCTGGCCTCGCGCGGCTGGTGTGTCGGGCGCTCGGCGCTGCGGCTCTGGAGGCGGCGCCAACCGGGGGAGTTATAGACATTGGCCTCGGCGGCGCGGGTCTCGATCGTGCTGTTCATGCCGACCGCGCCATAGCCCCCACCATATAGTCCCGGCGGGGTAAGCACTTCGACGTGATCCTCGGGCAGCTCATCAATAAAGCGCGAGGGCATCTGGCTTTGCCATTGGCCATAAACCCGGCGGTTTCCGGCAAAGGAGATCGTACAGACCTCCTCTGCGCGGGTGACGCCCACATAGGCAAGTCGCCGCTCTTCCTCTACGCCGCGCTGCCCGCTTTCATCCATCGAGCGTTGCGAGGGGAAAAGCCCGTCTTCCCAGCCCGGCAGGAACACCACCGGAAATTCAAGGCCCTTGGCGGCATGCAGCGTCATGATCGAGATTTTTTCGCCGTCTTCGCCTGCCTCATTGTCCATGATCAGGCTGACGTGTTCGAGAAAGCCCTGAAGGTTCTCGAATTGCTCCAGCGCCTTGACCAACTCCTTGAGGTTCTCAAGCCGTCCCGGCGCCTCGGGTGTCTTGTCGTTCTGCCACATTTCCGTGTAGCCCGATTCATCCAAAATCATCTCGGCCAACTCGATATGGCTTATGTCCTTGTCGCCGGTCATGCGGCCCCAGCGATCCAACCCGTCGAGCAATTTGCCAAGCTCGACAGCGCCCTTGCCGCCCAGCCCTTTTTCCTCCAGCAAAAGGCGCGCGCCTTCGATCAGCGGCACGCCGTTGGCCCGCGCGGTTATCTGGATTTTCTGCTGGGCCTTGTCGCCAAGGCCGCGTTTTGGGGTATTCACGATCCGCTCGAACGCGAGATCGTCGGCGGGCGAGGTGACAAGGCGGAAATAGGCCATGGCGTCGCGGATTTCCATGCGCTCGTAAAAGCGCGGGCCGCCGATGACGCGGTAGGGCATGCCGATGGTCAGAAAGCGATCCTCGAAGGCGCGCATCTGGTGGGAGGCGCGCACGAGGATGGCCATGTCATCAAGGGAAAAGGCGCGCAACCCGCGGGTGCCACCCTGCATCGCCTCGACCTCTTCGCCGATCCAGCGGGCCTCTTCCTCGCCGTCCCAATGGCCGATCAGGCGCACCTTTTCGCCCTCCTCCGCCTCGGTCCAAAGCTCCTTGCCAAGCCGCCCCTTGTTGCCCGCGATGATGCCGCTGGCGGCGGCAAGAATATGTGGGGTCGAGCGGTAATTCTGCTCCAGACGGATCACCGCCGCGCCGGGAAAATCCGCCTCGAACCGCAGGATATTGCCCACCTCGGCGCCGCGCCAGCCATAGATCGACTGATCGTCATCGCCGACGCAGCAGATATTCTTGTGACCCGCCGCCAGAAGGCGCAGCCACAGGTATTGGGCGACGTTGGTATCCTGGTATTCGTCCACCATGATAAAGCGGAACCAGCGTTGGTATTGCGCCAGGATATCGTCGTGGGTCTGGAAAATGCTGACCACATGCAACAGAAGGTCGCCGAAATCGACGGCGTTCAACTCGATCAAACGGGCCTGATACTGGCGATAGAGCGCGGGGGCCTTGCCGTCATAGGCGCCCGCCTCGGCGGCGGGCAGGTTATCGGGCGTCCAGGCGCGGTTTTTCCAGTTGTCGATAACCCCGGCAAGCGCGCGGGCAGGCCAGCGTTTGTCGTCAATGCCCGCCGCCTGCACCAGTTGTTTCAAAAGCCGAAGCTGGTCGTCACTGTCGAGAATCGTAAAGCTGGACTTGAGGCCAACAAGCTCGGCGTGGCGACGCAGCAGCTTGACGCAGATCGAATGGAAGGTGCCAAGCCAGGGCATGCCCTCGGCGGGTTGGCCCAACATCTGCCCGACCCGGTTTTTCATCTCGCGCGCCGCCTTGTTGGTAAAGGTCACCGCCAGAATTTCGTTGGGCCGCGCCTTGCCGCTATTGAGCATATGTACGATCCGCGTGGTCAGCGCCTTGGTCTTGCCGGTGCCGGCCCCGGCCAGCATCAGAACCGGGCCTTCGATGGTTTCGACCGCCTTGCGCTGTTCGGGGTTGAGCCCGTCAAGATAGGGCGAAGGCCGCGCCGCCATGGCGCGGGCCGAGAGGGAGGCGCCTTCAAAGGCGTCGGATTCGTCATAGGTGCTCATGGGCGTCACAATAGCGCGGGCGTACGCCAAGATAAAGAGATGTTCGGGGATTGTTCCCGCAGCGTCCCGACCCCGCATGACGTGCTGGACAACGCCCTGAAAACCCGCACAAATGCGCGGCATGGACCTGCATGCAAAATACCCCGCCCTGTCTGATCTGCGCGCCCGTGCGCGCGCCCGCATTCCGCGTTTCGTCTGGGACTATCTCGATAGCGGCACCGGGGTCGAGGCCACCAAGGCGCGCAATCGCGAGAGGCTGGATCGGGTGCGGCTGATGCCGTCGATCCTGCACGGTGAGTTCACGCCCGATATCAGCGCGCCGCTGTTTGGGCAGATGCATGCGCTCCCGGTGGGGATTGCGCCGGTGGGGATGTCGGGGCTGATCTGGCCGGATGCCGAGCGCCACCTTGCGCGCGCCGCGACGCAGGCGGGCATTCCCTATGCGCTGTCGACCGTGGCCAGCCAAAAGCCCGAGGATGTCGGCCCGCACCTCAATGGCCAAGGCTGGTTTCAGCTTTATCCGCCGCGCGATCCGGAGATTCGCACCGGTATGCTCAACCGTGCGCGCGCCGCCGGGTTTGGCGTGCTGGTGCTCACCGTCGATGTGCCGGTCGGAAGCCGCCGCGAACGTCAGGCGCGCTCGGGCCTGACACAGCCCCCTAGACTGACGCCGCGCCTGATGGCGCAGGTGGCGCGGTGCCCGACCTGGGCGCTTGGCATGGCAAGCATGGGCATGCCGCGGATGCGGTTGATTGATGATTATGCGGGCGAGACCAAGGGCTTGCCGTCAAACAAACACGCCGGTTATCTTTTGCGCACCTCGCCGGATTGGGATTATCTGCGCTGGCTGCGCGACGCCTGGGAGGGGCCGATTGTGGTCAAGGGCGTGCTGAATGGCGACGATGCGCACGCGCTTGAGGGCGAGGGCGTTGATGCGATCTGGGTCTCGAACCATGCCGGTCGTCAGTTTGACGCCGCCCCCGCCACCATCGAGGCGCTGCCTGAGGTGCGCGCCGCAACCCGTCTTCCGGTGATCATGGATGGCGGAATCGAAGGCGGGCTGGACGTGCTGCGCGCCATCGCCCTTGGGGCGGATTTCGTGATGATGGGGCGCGGCTGGCATTTCGCCCTTGGCGCGCTTGGGGCCGGGGGGCCGGCGCATCTGGCGGATATTCTGGCCGCCGATCTTGTGGCGAACATGGGACAGCTTGGCACAAAGACCCTGTTTGACGTGCGCGAGCGCCTGATCCCGACCGGGTAAGCCCCCCTACCCGCCCGGTCATGAATTTTCCCCGGCCGGGAAATACGCAATATGGCGGATTGCGCAATGCTTTCACAAATCCTACAAGTTTACAGCGCTGCATCGCGGCATATCGCCCATGGCAGCGCCAAGAGACAAAAACCGGGGGGATAGGCCATGGCCGAATTCAAGAAGATCCTGATTGCGAACCGGGGCGAAATCGCCATTCGCATCTTGCGCGCCGCCAATGAGCTGGGCAAACGCACCGTCGCCATCTTTGCCGAAGAAGACAAGCTAAGCCTGCACCGCTTCAAGGCCGATGAGGCCTATCGCATCGGTGAGGGGCTTGGCCCGGTGGCCGCCTATCTGTCGATTGAAGAGATCATTCGCGTCGCCAAACAATCCGGCGCCGATGCGATCCATCCCGGTTATGGCCTTCTGTCGGAAAACCCCGAGTTCGTCGATGCCTGTGACGCGGCGGGCATCACCTTTATCGGACCCAAGGCCGAAACCATGCGCCAGTTGGGCGACAAGGCAAGCGCGCGCCGCGTGGCGATCGAGGCCGGCGTGCCCGTCATTCCGGCCACCGAGGTGCTTGGCGACGATATGGCCAAGGTCCGCGAGCAGGCCGAGGCGGTCGGTTACCCGCTGATGCTCAAGGCAAGCTGGGGCGGCGGCGGGCGCGGGATGCGGCCGATCAACGGCCCGGACGAGCTTGAGGAAAAGGTGCTTGAAGGGCGGCGCGAGGCCGAGGCGGCCTTTGGCAATGGCGAGGGCTATCTCGAAAAGATGATCCTGCGCGCGCGCCACGTCGAGGTGCAGATCCTTGGCGACAAGCACGGCAATTTGTACCACCTTTTTGAGCGGGATTGTTCGGTTCAGCGGCGCAACCAGAAGGTGGTTGAGCGTGCCCCTGCCCCGTACCTTTCCGAGGCACAGCGCGAAGAGATCTGTCAGCTTGGCTATCGCATCTGCAAGCATGTGAATTACGAATGCGCGGGCACAGTCGAATTCCTGATGGATATGGACACCGGCGCGTTCTTTTTCATCGAGGTGAACCCGCGCGTACAGGTCGAACATACCGTCACCGAAGAGGTGACCGGCGTCGACATCGTCCAGGCCCAGATCAAGATCGCCGAGGGCAAGACCCTGACCGAGGCAACCCGCAAGGCAAGTCAGTATGACATCACCCTGAACGGCCACGCGCTTCAGACCCGGATCACCACCGAAGACCCGCAAAACAACTTTATCCCCGATTACGGCCGCATCTCCGCCTATCGCAGCGCGACCGGCATGGGCATTCGCCTTGATGGCGGCACCGCCTATTCGGGCGGGGTGATCACGCGGTTTTACGACAGCCTTCTGGTCAAGGTGACGGCGCATGCCCAAACGCCCGAGGCGGCGATTGCCCGGATGGACCGGGCCTTGCGCGAATTTCGCATTCGCGGGGTCAGCACCAATATTGCCTTTGTCGAAAACCTGCTCAAGCATCCGACGTTTCTGAGCAATGAATATTCGACCACGTTCATCGACAGCACGCCAGACCTGTTCACCTTCGAAAAGCGCCAGGATCGCGGCACCAAGGTGCTGACCTATATCGCAGATATCACGGTAAACGGGCATTCGGAGGTGGAGGGGCGCACGCGCCCGCCCGCCGACCTCAAGCTGCCGCGCGCCCCACGCCCGCAGACGGCGGATGTCGCCGACGGGACCAAGCAACTCCTCGACCGCGAGGGACCGCAGGCCGTGGCCGACTGGATGGCGGCGCAAAAGCGGCTGCTGATCACCGACACCACGATGCGCGACAGTCATCAGTCGCTCCTGGCCACACGAATGCGCTCGATCGACATGATCGGCATCGCGCCCAATTACGCCGATGACCTGCCGGGGCTTTTCTCGATGGAATGCTGGGGCGGCGCGACCTTCGACGTGGCCTACCGCTTTCTCGGCGAATGCCCCTGGCAACGGTTGCGCGACCTGCGCGCCGCCATGCCCAACCTGCTTACCCAGATGCTGCTGCGCGGCTCGAACGGGGTCGGTTACACCAATTATCCCGACAATGTGGTGGCGGCATTTGTCAAGCAGGCGGCCGAAAGCGGTGTCGATCTCTTCCGCGTCTTCGACCCCCTGAACTGGGCCGAAAACATGCGCGTTTCAATGGATGCGGTGCTCGACTCGGGCAAGATCCTTGAGGCGGCGATCTGCTATACCGGGGACATTCTCGATCCGGCCCGTTCGAAATACGATCTGAAATACTATCTCGACATGGCCAAGGAGCTAAAGGCGGCGGGCACGCATATCCTGTGCCTCAAGGACATGGGCGGCCTGATGAAACCGGCCACGGCAAGCGTGCTCTTCAAGGCGCTCAAGGAAGAGGTGGGTCTGCCGCTGCACTTCCACACTCATGACACCGCCGGTATCGCGGGGGCCACGATCCTTGCCGCCTCCGAGGCCGGGGTGGATGCGGTCGACTGCGCGATGGACGCGCTCTCGGGCAATACCTCGCAGGCGACTCTTGGCACGATTGTCGAGGCGCTGCGCCATACCGAGCGCGACACCGGGCTCGATATCACCGCCATCCGGAAGATCTCGAATTACTGGGAATCGGTGCGCGACCACTACGCTGCCTTCGAGAGTGGCATGCAGTCGCCGACCTCCGAGGTCTATCTGCACGAGATGCCCGGCGGGCAGTTCACCAACCTCAAGGCGCAGGCGCGCTCGATGGGGATGGAGGACCGCTGGCACGACATCGCGCGCACCTATGCCGATGTGAACCAGATGTTCGGCGATGTGATCAAGGTGACGCCGATCGCCAAGACCGTCGGCGATCTGGCGCTGATGATGGTAAGCCAGGGCCTGACCTGCGAGGATGTGCTCAACCCCGAAACCGAGGTCAGCTTTCCCGACAGCGTGGTGACACTGATGAAAGGCTATGTCGGCCAGGCACCCGGCGGTTTTCCCGAGGCCATCGTCAAGAAGGTGCTCAAGGGCGAAGAGCCGATCACTGTGCGCCCCGGTACGCTGTTGCCGCCCGAGGATCTCGACGCGCGCCGCGCCGAGCTGGTGGAGCGCTTTGGCGAGAGCATGGACAATGAGGATCTGATGGGCAGCCTGATGTATCCACGCGTTTTTGCCGATTACATTGAGCGCCACGCGGTCCACGGCCCGGTGCGCACCCTGCCGACACGGACGTTCTTTTACGGCATGCAAGCGGGCGAGGAAATCAGCGTCGAGATCGACCCCGGCAAGATTCTTGAAATCCGGCTTCAGGCGGTGAGCGAGACCCAGCCCGACGGCCAGGTCAAGGTGTTCTTTGAACTCAACGGTCAGCCGCGCGTGATCCGGGTGCCAGACCGTCTTGCCAAGGCCCAGACCGTTGCGCGCCCCAAAGCCGAGCTTGGCAATGCCAATCACGTCGGCGCGCCAATGCCCGGCGTGGTGGCCAGCGTGGCGGCCGTGGCCGGCAAAGCGGTCAAGGCGGGGGATTTGCTGCTGACCATCGAGGCGATGAAAATGGAAACCGGCATTCACGCCGAGCGCGACGCGACCATCAAGGCCGTGCATGTCACCCCCGGTGACCAGATCGACGCCAAGGATCTGTTGATCGAGTTCGAATAGCGGCTCATCCGCCCTGACAGGCGGCCTCGCGACATCGTGGGGACGTGTCTAAATTGAGCCTTTTCAAGACGCGCGAATCCGGGGATGGTTCGCGCGTCTTTGCTTTGATCCGGGGGCGCGCGCGACATGCATAAAGTTCTGGTTTTCACCGACATCCATATCCTGCCCGAAGGCGAGACAGTTATCGGGCTTGACCCGTTGGCACGCTTTACCCAGGGGCTTGCCCATGCGCTCGAACACCACCCCGATGCCGCGCGCATCGTGCTCTGTGGCGATCTTGCGCATAATGCCGCCCCGGCCGAATATGCCCGCCTGAAACAAGCGCTTGCGGGCTGTCCTTTGCCGGTGGACCTTATGCTTGGCAACCACGACCGACGCGCGCCATTCCTTGCGGAATTCACGCAGGTGCCGGTTACGGTTTCTGGGTTTGTGCAGCAATTTCAGGATATTGGCGACTATCGCCTGATCCTGCTTGATACCCTGAATGAAGAGGCCGATGACACTCATTCGGGGCATCTGTGTGCGCAGCGCCTCGACTGGCTCGATCAGGCCCTCGCCACTGCGGGCGCGCGCCGGGTGGTGGTCTTCACCCATCACCCGCCGATCATCACCGGATTTTCCGGCATGGACTGGATCGGGCTGCACAACCGCGCCGAGCTGATCGGGCGGCTGGTGGCGCATGGCGGTGTGGTGCAGATCATCAGCGGCCATATCCACCGCACCATCCAGGGCGCGGCGGGCGGCATCCCGGTCAGCATCTTCAAAAGCCCCTGCCACCAGATGCCGATGGCGCTTGGGTTTCAGGACCCGAGCCTGTCAATCGACGAGCCGGGCGCCTATGGGATCGTGCTTTTGCATGATGACGGGGTGATCGTGCATACCGAGGATTTCACCCTGCCGCCGGTCAAGGCCGCGATCTACGGCTGATCGCGCAGCAGGCTTCCCCCGGCCAGAAAAATCGGCAATGATGGGGCATGTACTGAGGGGGGCCGCGCCGGATCACGGGCCCGGCGACCAAGGGAGGAACCACTTATGTGCCGAATTTTTGCCGGGCAAGACCCGGATCGCTATGCGCTTGAGACCCGCCGAATGCGGCTCAACGGGCAAAGCACCAGTATCCGGTTGGAAAATTCTTTCTGGGGTATTCTGGATGAAATCGCCACCAGCGAAGGCCTGTCGACCCCGGCCTTTGTGTCCAGGCTGCACTCCGAAGTGCTTGAATTGCGCGGCGAGCCCAAGAATTTCACGTCGTTACTGCGCTGTACTTGCCTTGTTCACCGCGAAACAGCGCTTGACGCCGACAGCCGCCAGATTGCCGCGGAATAGCTAAAAACGGGCATGTAGTAGCGGTTTACTACCTGCCCGCCCCAACCATTGGTAACCTTTCCGGACCAACACACCTGATCCGGAGGGGAAAATGGCCAAAGCCATTCACAGCATGATCCGCGTTCTCGACGAGGCGCGCTCGGTCGAGTTTTACCGCAAGGCCTTTGGGCTTGAGGTGGCGGACCGGCTTGATTTCGAGAAATTTACCCTTGTCTATATGTCCAATTCCGAAACCGCCTTCGAGGTCGAACTGACCGTCAACAAGGGCCGCACAGAGCCCTATGACCTTGGCGATGGCTATGGCCACCTTGCGGTTCTGGTCGAGGATCTTGCGAGCGAGCATGCCCGCTTTATCGCCGAGGGGTTAGAGCCCAGAAAAATCGTGGAGTTCGCCCCCGACGGCAAGCTTGTCGGCACCTTCTTTTTCGTCGCCGACCCGGATGGCTATGAAATCGAAGTGCTCCAGCGGGGGGGGCGTTTCAAATAATTTGCGGGCGCTTATGCGCCCGTTTTTTTGACCAATTGGGAGGAGAACCAATGACTGACGTGAAAACCCGCAAGGGGCTGACGCGGCGCGAGCTATTGTCGCGCGCCGTGGCCGCAGGGGCCACATTCGTTGTCGGCGCGGGCTATGTCGCCAGCACCGATGCGGCATGGGCACTTGAAACAACTGCGATCAAACCCGAGACCATGGCGACGCTGATCCAGATGGCGCGCGATATCTATCCGCATGATCATGTGGCGGACGAATATTACGCCATTGCCGTCAAGGGCTATGACAGCGCCGAGGCCGCCCCGGCGGTTGAGGTGGGCATCGCCGCGCTGAATGCGGCGGCGATGGGCAAGGGGTATGCCGATTACCTGTCGATCGGCTGGGAACGCGACCGTGTCGATATCCTGCGCAGCCTTGAGGACAGCGCCTTTTTCCAACAGGTGCGCGGCGGTCTGGTGACCGGGCTTTATAACCAAAAGGCGGTCTGGCCGCTGTTTGGCTATGAGGGCGAATCCTTTTCCAAGGGCGGTTACATCGACCGCGGTTTTGACGACATCAACTGGCTCTGAGCCATAGCCAAACGAGGAGGATTACCTATGGCTGCACCTTTTGATCTGAATGATGACAGCGTTATCGTTGTCATCGGCACTGGCGCCGGCGGCGGCGTTTTGTCGAACGAACTGGCGCAACGCGGCGTGAGCGTTGTGGCACTTGAAGCGGGCGGGCGTTACCTGCCCGAGGATTATGTGAATGATGAGTGGGAGAGCTTTGGTCAGCTGGCCTGGCTTGACGCGCGCACCACGTCGGGTGACTGGCGCGTGGCAAAGGATTTTTCCGGGCTACCGGCCTGGATCGTCAAGGCCGTCGGCGGCACAACGACCCATTGGGCGGGGGCGAGCCTGCGCTTTCAGGACCACGAGTGGAAGGCCAAGACGAACTATGGCCCGGTACAGGGCGCGAACCTGCTGGATTGGCCGATTGACGGGGCGGAAATGGCGCCCTGGTATGATCTGGCCGAGAAAAAGCTTGGCGTGACGCGCACCAACGGCATTCCCGGCCTGCCCGGCTGCAACAACTACAAGGTGTTCGAGGCCGGCGCCAAGGCGCTTGGATATGAAGAGGTCCACACCGGGCGCATGGCGATCAACAGTGAAGAAAATGACGGTCGCAGCGCCTGTCAGCAGACCGGATTTTGCTTTCAGGGCTGTAAATGGGGCGCCAAATGGTCCGCCGCCTATACCGACATCCCGCGCGGCGAGGCGACCGGCAATCTTGAGGTGCGGGCCAAGGCGCATGTGCAGCGGATCGAGCACGGCGCAGATGGCCGCGTCAACGCGGTGATCTATGTCGATGAAAACGGTGTCGAGCACAAACAGATGGCGCGCGCCGTCTGTGTGGCCGGTAATTCGTTCGAGAGCCCGCGCCTGTTGCTCAACTCGGCCACGTCGATGTATCCCGACGGGCTTGCCAATAGCTCGGGCCAGGTCGGGCGCAACTATATGCGTCACTTGACCGGCTCGGTCTACGGCGTCTTTGACAAGCCGGTGAAGATGTGGCGCGGCACCACCATGGCCGGCATCATGCAGGACGAGGCCCGCCTTGATCCATCGCGCGGCTTTGTTGGCGGCTACGAGCTTGAAACCCTGTCGCTTGGCCTGCCGTTCATGGCAGCCTTCCTTGATCCGGGTGGCTGGGGGCGTGAATTCACCACCGCGCTTGATTCCTACGAAAACATGGCCGGGATGTGGATTGTTGGCGAAGACATGCCGCAGGAAACCAACCGCGTGACCCTCAACCATGACGTCAAGGATCAGTTCGGCATGCCGGTGGCGAATGTGCATTACTCCGATCACCCCAACGACCGGGCGATGCGCGATCACGCCTATAAACAGGGCATGGCGATCTATGATGCCGTCGGCGCCACCCGGAGCTTTCCGACGCCGCCCTATCCGTCGACGCATAACCTTGGCACCAACCGGATGTCCGAGAACCCGCGTGACGGTGTGGTCAACCGCAATGGCCGGACCCACGATATCGAGAACCTGTTCATCTCGGACGGCTCGCAATTCACCACCGGGGCGGCGGAAAACCCGACCCTGACCATCGTGGCGCTTGCCATCCGGCAGGCCGAGCACATTGCAGGTGAACTCTCACGCGGCGCCCTGTAACACAGGGTCCGCTCTCCCGGCGTCTCCACTCTCCCCAGGGCGCCGGGGGACTTTTGAATTCAGCGATCGGGTGAGGTGTCGCGCAGTGCCCGACCGCCGGGTGGGCGCCGCAACGCCTATGGATCGCAGTTTATGTCGGCCACAAAGTCTGTGTTATCATAAGCTTGAAACGTCACAAAAGCGCCCGCCCGAGGGGGGCGGTCGGGCGCTGCGCGGCGGTGCGTGCCGCGCCTCTATTCCGCGCGATGGTGCGATACCTCGACTACCCGCTTCGGACCAACCCCGCCCTGCCCGCTAGCCCTTGGGCAGATAGGGGATACCACCGGCCGCGTCGGTGTCGTCGATCACCCAGAAATGCCCCTCGCTTCCCGCCTGACGGGCCTTGGCAAGCGGGGCATAGTCGGGGTCATTGGCAAAGGCCTTTGCCGCATCGACACTTGGGAATTCCACCAGCGCAATCAGAGACGTGTCGGGCGCGTCGCCCTCAAGCGTGGTGATATTAGCGCTGCGTGACAGGTATTTTCCGCCATGGCGCTCCGCGATCTCATGGGTCTTGGCCGCATATTCAGGCACCCAGGCATCATCGGTGACCTTGACCTGTGCAATAAGATAGGCTGGCATATAATTTCTCCTTCCGTTGCTGACGTCGCCACTGGACGCACCACTGGGCGCGCCGCTCTTGCGCGACAAGCCTAGCATAGTAGGTGGAGAGGCGCGCACACGTTCGTGTCAGACGCCGTCCGACTTAGGTCGCAGAGTCGGCCATTTGGGTTTTGCGAAAAAAATCGGCCTCGCGGGTGATTTACCTCTTGCGGATCAGCGCCATAATTTATAAATCACGCCTCACCCAAGGACGCGGGCGTAGCTCAGGGGTAGAGCGCAACCTTGCCAAGGTTGATGTCGAGAGTTCGAATCTCTTCGCCCGCTCCAATTTTCCCATAAAATTGGACAAACCGGACCCGAGTACGGGTCTGCCGCCGATCTATCCGGTGTCTACTTCGCCGCCGGTCGGCCCATATCCTCAATCACCGACATATCGGCCACTGTCGCCGCTTGGGCCTTGGCGCGCGGCCCTGCACGGATTATACACCGCCCAGCAACCAGCGGAGGCCCCATGCGCAGCGCCCAGATCACCCGGAAAACCGCCGAGACCAATATCAGTGTCAACATCGCTCTTGATGGCACCGGTTCTTACGACAATCAGACCGGCGTTGGCTTTTTCGATCACATGCTGGATCAACTGGCGCGCCACTCGCTGATTGATATGAAAATCCTCTGTGAGGGGGATCTTCATATCGACGATCACCACACGGTCGAGGATGTCGGCATTGCCCTTGGACAGGCCCTGAGCCATGCGCTTGGCGACAAGACGGGCATCCGGCGCTACGGGTCTTGCCTGTTGCCGATGGATGACGCGCTTGTGCGCGCCGCGCTTGATCTGTCGGGGCGGCCCTACCTTGTGTGGAACATGGACCTGCCGACGCCCAAGATCGGCACATTCGACACCGAATTGGTGCGCGAATTCTTTCAGGCGCTCAGCACCCATGGCGGTATCACCCTGCATGTCGATGCGCTGCACGGGATCAACAGCCACCATATGGCCGAGGCCGCGTTCAAAGCGGTGGCACGCGCGTTGCGCGCGGCGGTGGAGCCCGATCCGCGTACCGAAAACGCCATTCCCTCGACCAAAGGCGCGCTCTGAGCCATGACAACGGTCATCGTCGATTACGAATCCGGCAACCTGCATTCCGCCGAAAAGGCGTTTCAGCGGATGGCGTCCGAAACCGGCACCGGCACGGTTCTTGTCACCTCGGACCCAGAGGTGATCCGCAAAGCCTCGCGCGTGGTGTTGCCCGGTGACGGGGCGTTTCCGGCCTGTCGCCAGGAGCTGTTTGACCATCGCGGCGTGTTCGAGGCGATTGAAGAGGCGGTGATCACCAGGGGCCGCCCCTTCATGGGCATCTGCATCGGCATGCAGATGATGGCGACGCGCGGCCTTGAATATCACGAAACCCCCGGCTTTGACTGGATCGGCGGCACGGTCGAGCCTATCGCGCCAACCGATGACAGCCTGAAAGTGCCGCACATGGGCTGGAACGATCTGGTGATCGACCATGCCCACCCGGTGTTTGACGGCATCGAGACCGGCAATCACGCCTATTTCGTGCATTCCTATCATTTCCGCGTGGCCGATCCGGCGCATCTTTTGGCGCATGTCGAGTATGGCGGCGCGATCACTGCGGTGGTCGGGCGCGACAACATGGTCGGCACCCAGTTCCACCCCGAGAAAAGCCAGGATACCGGGCTTCGGATGATCGCGAATTTCCTGCGCTGGACGCCGTAAATGACCCTGTCCACGGCCCGCCTGCAAGCGATCCTGACCGAGATCACAGATATCGCCCGCGCCAGCGAGAGCCGGGGGAAAGTCGCCGATTACATCCCCGAACTGGCCTGTATCGACCCCGCCCAGTTTGCCATCGCCCTTGCCCGCCCCGGCAAGCCGACGCTTGTGGCGGGCGATGCCTCGGTGCCGTTTTCGATTCAATCGGTGTCAAAGGTGTTCATGCTGGCGCTTGCGCTAGGCAAACTTGGCGATCGCCTCTGGTCTCGCGTTGGCCGCGAGCCATCCGGGCAAGCCTTTGATTCGCTGTTCCTTCTGGAGCCCGAAAGGGGCCGGCCCCGGAACCCCTTTATCAACGCCGGCGCGATTGTGACCACCGACGCGGTGCTCGAAGGGTCGAGCCCGCGTGAGGCGCTCGGCTCGCTCCTGCGCTTTATCCGGGCGGCGGCGAATGACGATGACATCCACATGAACGAGCGCGTGGCGCAATCCGAAATTGCCACCGGCCACCGCAATTTCGCCTTGGCGCACTATCTGTTGTCGCATGGCAATCTTGCCAATACGCCGGATCTGACGCTTGGCACGTATTTTCACCAATGCGCGGTTGAAATGACCCCGATGCAACTGGCCAATGCGGGGCTTTTTCTGGTCGGTGGAAAGGATGCGCCGCGCCTTGTCTCGGCGCAGCGGATCCGGCGGATCAACGCATTGATGATGACCTGCGGCCATTATGACGGATCGGGCGATTATGCCTATCGCGTCGGTCTTCCGGGCAAAAGCGGCGTCGGCGGTGGCATTCTGAGCATCGTACCGGGGATTGCCTCGGTCGCGGTCTGGTCGCCGGGGCTAAACCATTATGGCAATTCCAAGCTTGGCACCGAAGCGATGGAACGCTTTGCCAAAATGACCGGCTGGTCGGTGTTCGGGCCGACCCGTGCCGCAAGGTAAAAGGGCGGATGAGCCTCTCACCCGCCCAAGAGATTATTTAACCTTTTTCCAGGTCCCGCCGTCACGGCAAATGCCGAACACACAGCCACTGACCTTGAGCGTATCGCCGCTGAGTTTCAGCCTGGAGTTATAGGTCTTGTCGCGGTCCGGGGAATAGACCTTGCCCTTATAGGCGCCGCCACCCGTGTTCTTGGTCTCGGAAATGATGTTGCGGCCGATGTTCTTGCTCGCCATCTCTTTGCCCGACGAATCGTAGGATTTCACCAGCTTGCCGCAAAGGGCACCGCCGCAGGGCGCAACCTTGATCAGGCCCGAATGGCCATTATCGTCGGCTGCTGTGCGCCATGTCCCCTCAAGCGGATCGGCGGCGGCGGCCATACCGGCGCTGACCATAAGCGCGGCGATGGTGAGTACGAGTTTCTTCATCTTTCAAATCCTCCCTGATTTCTCCCTCGGGGCGTTGCCCCGCTATAATTACAATTGCCATCCCCCCTGCCCCTGTCCACATTGCATTTCGGGTTTGGGCTGTGCAAAAGGCCGTGACGTTACGACAGAAAGCCGAAATCATGATTCTTTATCCCGCCATCGACCTCAAAGACGGCAAGGCCGTGCGCCTTGTGAAGGGGGAAATGGACCGCGCCACCGTGTTCAATGATGATCCCGCCGCGCAGGCGATGGAATTTGTGACCGCGGGCTGCGAATGGCTTCACCTCGTCGATCTGAACGGCGCCTTCGCCGGCGAGCCGGTCAATGCCGCCCCGGTCGAGGCGATCCTCGCGCGCTGTCGCGCGCCCGCCCAACTTGGCGGTGGCATCCGCGACATGGCCACGATTGAACGCTGGCTGTCCAAGGGGCTGGCGCGGGTGATCCTTGGCACGGTGGCGGTGGAAAACCCAAGCCTAGTGCGCGAGGCCGCGCGCGCTTTTCCCGGCCAAGTCGCCGTCGGCATTGATGCGCGCAACGGGCGCGTCGCCACCAAGGGCTGGGCCACCGAGACCGATGTGATGGTGACCGATCTGGCGAAATCGTTCGAGGACGCCGGTGTGGCCGCGATCATCTATACCGACATCAATCGCGACGGCGCGATGCAAGGCCCCAATATCGAGGCCACCGCCGCGCTTGCCAATGCGGTCTCGATCCCGGTCATTGCAAGCGGCGGCGTCAGTTCGCTTGCCGATCTCAAGGCGCTCAAAACCTGTGGCGCGCCGCTCAACGGGGCCATTTCAGGGCGCGCGCTTTACGACGGCGCGCTTGACCTCAAAGAGGCGCTCGCCGCCCTGCGCTAGCGTTACTGCGCCCCCGGCAATGCCGGGGGCTATGGGGTTTATTCGCCCGCCGCCTTGCCGGTCAGCTTGCCCAAGGCGCCGGTCATCGTTTTGACATAACCCGCATCCTCGGAAATGCCGCCCAGATCGCCAAGCATCTCTTTGGGGTCTTCATAGGCAAGCCAGGTCTGCCCCGCGCCATCCTGATAAACCAGAACCTTGAGCGGCAGGAACAGCCCCGCAAGCGGATCATCCTGCATCGCGGGCGTGCCAAGCTTGGGGTTGCCAAAAAGAAGCACCTGCGCCGGGGCCAGTTCCATATCGACCTTGGCAGCGCCGGCCGCATGGTCTACGCGGGCAAAAACCGTCGCCCCGGCCCCGTTCACGGCGGCCTCAAGGCGGTCCATGGTCGTCGCCACATCGCCCGACGAGCGGACCTTGACGATATCGTCATTGCTGGCCAGTGCCGGCAAACCCGCAACACAGACCGCAACAGCGGCAATAAAGCGCTTCATGGTATTCTCCTTTGATTCCAAAACTTATCGGTCTTACCCTCTGGCATATAACCACATTTGCCCATAAACATCGGCGTGAAAACACTGTAACAGCGACAATATGCTCAAAACCCGTATCATACCCTGCCTCGACGTGGCCGATGGCCGTGTGGTCAAAGGCGTGAACTTTGTCGATCTGGTCGATGCCGGCGATCCGGTCGATGCCGCGCGCGCCTATGATGCGGCGGGCGCCGATGAGCTTTGCTTTCTCGATATTCACGCGACCCATGAAAACCGAGGCACGATGTTTGACGTTGTGCGCCGCACCGCCGAGCAATGCTATATCCCGCTGACCGTCGGCGGCGGCGTGCGCAGCGCAAAGGATGTGCGCGCGCTTCTGCTCGCCGGGGCCGATAAGGTAAGCTTCAATTCCGCCGCCGTGGCCGACCCGGACGTGGTCGCGCGCGCCGCCGATCAATTCGGCAGCCAATGCATCGTCGTGGCCATTGACGCCAAGACCGTCGCCCCCGGAAAATGGGAGATTTTCACCCATGGCGGGCGCAAACCCACCGGCATTGACGCGGTCGAGTTCGCCCGGCTTGTGGCCGCCAGGGGCGCCGGAGAAATCCTGCTCACCTCGATGGATCGCGACGGCACCAAGCAAGGCTTCAACCTCGCCCTGACCCGCGCGATTTCGGATGCGGTCGATATCCCGGTGATCGCCTCGGGCGGCGTCGGTACGCTGGATCACCTTGTCGAAGGCGTGACAATCGGCGGCGCAAGTGCTGTGCTGGCGGCCTCGATCTTTCACTTCGGCACCTTCACCGTTGCGCAGGCCAAGGCGCATATGGCCGCCGCAGGTATCCCGATCAGGATCGGCGCATGACCCTCGACGAGCTTGCCAAAACCATCGCCGCGCGTGCCGCCGCCGATCCAGACACAAGCTGGACCGCGCGCCTTCTGGCCAAGGGTCCGGAAAAATGCGCCGAGAAATTCGGCGAAGAGGCGGTCGAGGCGATCATCGAGGCCGTCAAGGGCGACAGGGCCGCCCTCACATCCGAGGCCGCCGATGTTCTGTTTCACCTGCTGGTGATGCTGCAATCGCGCGATGTTGCCCTCGATGATGTCATGGCCGAACTTGCTCGCCGCCAGGGCACCTCGGGCCTCGCCGAAAAAGCCTCCCGACCCAAGGAATAACCATGATCCGCCATATCGTTTTCTTCAGCGCCGCCAACCCTGATCAGGTGGACGACATCAGGAACGGCCTGATGATGCTGGCCGAAATCCCGCATTCCCGCCACTTCGAAGTGGGCCGCAACCTGCAAAGCGATCCGATCGCGGGCGATCGCGTCGATCTGGTGGTCTATGCCGAATTTGACGACGACGCCGCACTGGCTGCCTACAAGGCGCATCCAATCTATAGCGCCTGCATCGCCCGCGTCCGCCCCATGCGCGAGTTGCGCATTGCGGCCGATTTCAAGGCAAGCTGATCAAACCCGCATTCTTCTTGGCAAAAATACTCAGCCCGAGTCGCTTCCTTGGGCGATAGGCCCTTTCTGAGCCCAAGCGGCATTGCCGGATCACGGGCTGCCAAAGCTCCTAAATCCTATGTCCATTCAAGGTGTTAGCGGATACTTCAATATATGACCGGAAGATGGTGGGCGACCCTGGAACGGCCACCATTTCTAAAATCAACTGTAAACGCTAGACTTTGGGGCGCGGTTTCCTTGTATTGGCACACCTTGATGGCGCACCTAGGTATTCAATTCAAGAGGCGGCATGTTTCTCGGCACAACAAAATCAATGTGCACTAGGCGAGGCTGGAACCGATAATGCTGGAAAGTTCGATTGCGCTGGAGGTTACCAGTGTAGCCAGAGGTGGGGCCTAGGACGTGCGCGAAGCGGCAGAAATTTTCTTTGCTTTTCAGCGGCTTACGCTCTTTTTCGCAGCCCTCATGATACACTTCACTGTAACAGTAGCAAGCACGGGGCGGAAATGCCTGCGATTGGTATTAGCACGTTGTCACTCCCATACGTGCCTTCTATTATACTTTGATAAGAACAAAACGTCCGGAGGACAGTAAGACAGGTGGTTCTCTATTCCGCAGGCAAAGTGTGTCACAAATCACCATTGTCAGTGCTTGCGATGCTTGAGGCCATCGTTGGGAGCGTTGTCGGATTGATGCTGGTTTGGTCTGGTGTGTACTGGGTCCTCTGGACATCACTTTTTTTAACTTTTTTGGTCCATCTGCGTAGTGAAAAATCCATCGAAGATGGTGTTGCTATCATTGACCGATCGTGGGCAAGAGTAAGTAACAGTGACATTTCACGACGTTTTGCTTTGGTATCCCTTGCAAGTGCTATTGCAATCGCAGTGTTGTGGATATTTCTATTGGTGCCTGTGATCCTTGATGGTTTTGGTTGGATCGGTAGCTATCTGAGGTTCGTACTCCTTGGCTTTGTTTCGCTGAACATCACCGTTGCATCCGTTGTACTCGTGATGTCATTGGTCCTCGTTTTTTTGACTGAGATGCGACCGGTGCCCCCCCCCAACGATAAACCGCCCGATACACTGCGAACACGTACCATGGTCATTATCATGATGGCTGCAACAGTATTGCTTCCGGGAGCGGTAGCAGGTGTAACCGGATGTTTCGTTATCATTAGAGCAACTGCTACACTTATGCACCTTAGAGACGGAATAAGTTGCTTCTTGCAAAATTGGGCCACTCTTATGTTGAAGACTGACATAGCAACTGAGCCTGAACTACTACCGGGTCTTCCTGACGATCATATGTTCAGCTTTGCGACGATGCTGCGTGACTATAGGCGTGCCGAGAAAAACTTAGCTGACAGGTACGGAAGTTTGCTTGCTTTAGCGGTATTTATCCCCTCGATGTTCTACAGACTTATGCTCAAGTCGAGCTTCTGGTTTTATGCTCCATTGATGTGGGCGGCTGCGCCTCCACGAGGTCTTGAGCGCGATATACATGGCAAGCTGCGATGGGACCCAACGCTAGCCCGAACACCTATAGACATTGCTGCTGCACTGGTCGCTCTGGTCGGAGCATTCTTCTTCTTCTTCCGAGTGTGGGACTATAACGCCTACCAAACTGCCGCTACATGGGCGAAAGACAATGACTTTCCAGCATACTGGCCCCTGCTTGCTGCAGGTATCAATCCATCAAGGGTAGACATATGGTATCTCCTACCTGGGATCGGTGCATTGCTATCGCTAGCGGTATTCGTTTGGGCAATGCAAATTTCATCCCGCGCCAGACTAGTGCGACGCTTTCCTAGCCAACGAACGCTTTGGTGTCTGTACAAACTCAACGCGGCAAAAAATGTATTAAGTATATCTACTGTCGTAGTAGGCTTTTGCTTTCTGCTCTTCTACTTCGGCTCAAACTGCTTGTTGCCGTCAGCAATACAAAGTGTCCTCTCGGCACTAACGCTAGCTGAATGTGTGCCCCTATAGCAATTTGTGCCGTGGAATTTCCGACACATTTTTTCGAGGGGGTATCTATACATCCCTGCACACCAGTTTCCCCCATGACCCCTCAACACACCGAGGACCGAGTGCCGATGTCGCATGTAGCCGCAACGGAGCAGGTTGCACGTTATGCCGGACAAGTCGTTGACATGCACGCTGTCTCACATGGGCAAGGGTGGTGAGGCGTCTCACATCATGCACCCTTTTGTCTCACACACATTGCTGTTGATGTTTGAGGCAGCACCCCCCCTATGGCCTCAAGGTCTATTAAGACACATGCCGATGCAGAGTTCCCGCTTGGCCCTATCAAGCAAATTGATGGGTTCTAAACCATACTGTAACAACCACAACCAACGTTGACGTTTGCAACATGCGGCGTTAAGCAGGTTCAACTACCTTTGAATAAGGGCCGGGAACATGCAGCAGTACATCGTCTACAAGCGCGTCAGCACGAAAGAGCAGGGTCGTAGTGGGTTAGGGCTTGAGGCGCAGGAGCGAGATGTCGCCCTGTACTTGGAGCGGTTCAGCCCGGTGCCTTATGAGGTGATAGCCACCTTCACGGACATCCTGAGCGGCACTGACAACGAGCGCCCTGAGCTAGCGGCTGCATTGGCTTTGGCTAGGAGGACAGGTGCGATTTTGCTAGTCAGCAAGTTGGACAGGCTATCTCGCAAGGTTTCTGCCGTAGCGGCCCTCATGGAGGATAAGAAAGTAACATTCCGGGTCGCACAGATGCCGAACGCCGATAACTTCCAGTTGCACATATATGCGGCTTTAGCCGAGCAGGAGCGAGAGTTCATATCCGCTCGGACCAAGGCGGCGCTAGCGGAGGCCAGACGCAGGGGCACGAAGCTAGGTGGGCTGCGTGACAAGACCATGAAGCGCAATGCTGCCGTGCAGGCTAACGCAGCGGCAAGAGCAGAGAAGGTATCTGGGATTATCTTACCAATGCGGGAAACGGGAAAGCCGCTGAGAGAGATCGCTGAGCACTTGAACCGGGCGGGGGTTGAGACCGCTAGGGGCGCGCGCTGGCAGGCATCGCAGGTGAAAAGGGTACTGGACCGGCTGAACGCGAGGTGAGGTGTCTGGCGGGTCCATGCGGGGCTGTCCGACCCTGTTTCGGATGCTGGTGGCCGGGCTTGGTCGTGGCCCTATCTATTGCCTTTGAAAATGCTTGAGCCGGGATCAATCCGACTGGTAAGATATTTCATTCTTTGAATATAAATCCGAGCTAATCCCTGCGTTCTAAGACAGAGCAATTTGCTGTATCTGTTGCCGCATGTTAAAACATGCTTCCCCAAACGATTTAATCCATATGACATGATCCGGGCATACAGTCATATAGTCAGTCATACATACAGTTATTAATACAGCCTCACATACTGATACAAACAACATACTGATACATACAAATGCAGTTAAGGCTTAGTGGAAGCATGGAAAGAGCCATGCAAGAACACTAACGACAAGACAGGCAAGCCTTAGCTACAATCGGCTTTAGGATACGGGTCCACACAGGCTTACAGCCATAGGCGACACCTGTTTAAGCATGTTCATACATACAGTTAGATGCACAAGACTAGCGGAGTGACCTTGTAGCCGGGTAAGACCACGCTTGACCTTATTCAGTATCACGAAAATCGAACTTGTCTATTTCACGCTTCAACTGTTCAGCGGTGAACCCAGACTTGAAATAGCTTGTGTGGGTAACACCTACCTGCGTATGCCCCAGTATAGCCTTAACCATAATGTCCGGTACATCGGCTCTGCTAAGCAATGTTGTCATTGAGTGCCGTAGGCTGTGAAAGACCAGCGTTTTTTGTTTCAGTGCAAGCGTAGGCAAGAGCGTTTGATTGAACCATGTTCCGACATTCCTGCCATAACCATTTTGGGTGCTGTAGGATAAGTCCGGGAATAGCCGGACTGCCACTCCAGTCTTGCGTTTTTCAACGAACTCTATGAAGCCAGCTTTAAGCAACGCTTGGTGTACGGGTATTTGCCTTCGGCTTGATGCGTTCTTGAGTGACTTTCCTGCATCATCGTTAATGTCGATGCACCATATGCCATCCAATTGCTGAATGTTGCGGATGTGCAGTTGCGCCACCTCGTTAAGTCTAGCCCCTGTAAACATAGCAATAAGCGTAGGCCACTTATGGTCATCTTTCCTTACTAGATTGTCCGGGTTCACGGTGAGGTGCCTAAACAACAACCGCAACTGTGCGGGGGTGAATGCATCCCGTTGGTCAGTTTTGTCCCTAGTCTTGTTTGCTAGCCTCGTGCCTGTGAACACATTCGTAGTTGCATGTCCGTTGTTCACGGCCCAAGTTGCAAACGATTGGTAGGCACTGAGGTATACGTTGACTGTTCTTGTTGAGAGTTTGTCTACGCCCTTGACATCCAACATGTCAGCGAGTGACAGGTCACGTGTGCGGCTATCCTTGTTTCTATTCTTTGGCAGCCTAGTGACAACATCCTTGACCTTACGTGCATCGGCCTTGGTTAAGTTTGCGGTAGGTTTGCTATTAGTGATCACGCCAAGTAGCTTTAGCGCATCACGTTTTTCGCTTATAGTCTTTGCAGCCCATAGCGCACCCCTTTGCCCCTCTGTCAGATATTCATGCACAGTTGTGGCGTAAGCAACTACGTCGGGCTGTCTGTCAGCGCCTTGAAGGTGTGCGGCATCAGTTGATTGCCGTGTACTATGGGAAGGTTGGGTGAGGTCGTACTGGTCCAAATTGGCATTGTACTCTAACGCCAATGCCAAGAAACTGCGGTAGCCCTTCCGGTATTCCTGCAATAGCAATTCATCCTGCTCAGCAGTCAGCTTGCCGACCCCTGCACGCGTCTTAAATTGGCTCAGGAGGTCGCTGCCTTGCTCATCGGGCTGTGCAGCCAACTCCAGCCAGATGTCGTCCTCTACGAGGCTAATTGAGCTTCTGAGGGTATTTGCCCGTTGACCGGAACCATCCCCTTCCGAAAGCAGTCGTTCTTTGTGTTTTTGCAGGGCAGTGCGAAAGTGAGTTTCGACGTGCTGGCGCATTTCATCATATCTCATGGCCTGCACCCTTGGCCCTGTGAACGCAGCTTGTCCAGTGGCTATCAGGAGATGTGACATTCGCTTAGCGGCGCTGGGCGACCGTGTTTCCAGTGACAACCGGACATGGGATGCTCGCCCGTTGGGGTGGAAGCCCTTCGGTATCGGCCATCGGAAGTAAAAAATGCCGTGTCTGCTTAGGCTTAGATAGGATGCATTGCGCATGTCTGATGTCGCACCATAATGGCACACCAAAGCACAACGTGATCTAAGTAGTTGATATGAAAGAAAATGGTGGGCGACCCTGGAATCGAACCAGGCGTGCGTCTCCGCGAGGGAGTTACAGTCCCCTGCCACACCTTGCGGCCTGTCGCCCACTTGTCCGGCAGAAAACTGCCTGACGTGGGGGGCTGATTACAAGCGCCGCAATGGCCCGTCAACCGGAAAATGCCTTGCAAGCGGCTGCGGGGCATCGCATTGTCGCCGCCCTGAGAAAAGAGGCAGCAGACCCATGAAAAAACCCCGCTGGGTGATCGACAAGGAACAGGCCAAACGCGCCGCCGCCGCAGAGACGGTGTGGCTTTTCGGGCTGCATGCGGTGCGCGACGCGCTTGAGAATCCGGCACGCGAAAAGCTCCGGCTGATCGTGACGCGCAACGCCGCCGACAAGTTGGCCGAGGCGATTGCCGCCTCGGGGGTTGAGCCCGAAATCGTCGATCCGCGCAAGTTCACCGCGCCGCTTGACCCGCAATCGGTGCATCAGGGCGCGGCACTTGAGGTCAAGCCGCTGGCCTGGGGCAGTCTGCAAGAGGTCTGTCTTGGCGACGGGGTAAGCGCACCGCGCGTGGTGCTTCTGGACCGGGTGACCGATCCGCATAACGTCGGCGCGATCCTGCGCTCTGCCGAGGTGTTCGGCGCGCGCGCGGTGATTGCGCCGCGCCATCACGCCGCGCCCGAGACCGGTGCCCTGGCCAAGACCGCCAGCGGCGCGCTTGAGCGCCAGCCCTATCTGCGGGTGCGCAATCTTGCCGATGCGATCACCGAGCTTCAGGGTATGGGCTATATCGTACTCGGGCTGGCGGGCGAGGCCGAGACCACCATCGAGGCCGCCGTGGAGGGGCGGCGCGACCGCCCCGTCGCGCTTGTGCTTGGCGCCGAGGGGCCCGGGCTTCGCCAAAAGACCCGTGAAAGCGTTGACGCGCTTGTGCGGATTGATTTTGCCAGCGATTTCGGCTCGCTCAATGTGTCAAACGCGGCGGCGGTGGCGCTTTATGCCGCGCGTGCCTGAGGCATGGCGGCGGCATCCTCAAAGGCATAGATAAATCGGCCTTTGATCATCCAGCTGATGCCAAAGCTGATCAGCCCGAGGCTTTCGCAGATGAATGTCAGGCGTAGACTGTCCCAGAGGGCGGCGATGGTTTCTGCCATCGCAGTGGGCAGGACAAGCCCCAAAAGCGCGCCTTTGATCGCCAGCACGCCGACAACCGCAAAGATCACCCGGCCAAGCGCGCGATACCACAGGTTCCGGCGGTCCTTGCGATTGCCGGGCGCGCGCGCAGCAGGCGAATTCACGCGGGTGAAAACGAAATATGAGAAATAACCAAGGATGGCGAACATCACCCCTGCGGCGCCAAAATGCAGCGCCTTGAGCAGCATCGGCACGTTCCCGGGGCTTGCGAAGGCCGGAAAGCTGGCCCAGAAATCATAGGAAATCGTGCCGGTCACGGTGCCGCCGGGCGGGTGAAACCCCTCAGACCCCTGTGCCCCGGTCAGGAACAGCCGCGCCACCTCGGCGCCGTCATAGGCACAGCCCGAGCCGGTGGTGGGCGAAAACGCCACCAGAACCCCGGCCAGGCCGGCAAGTTTCAGCAGCACGATATCAAGCTTGCCATAGCCAAGACAGCCCACCCGGTTGGTGGTGCGAAAGCCGTAAAAGAACATCAAGAGCAAGCCGATGAAACTAAGCGCGCCGACAAGGATATCACCCCCAAGCCGACTATAATAATAGTGGCTGATCGAGGCGTTGAAACAGGTGTTGGTCAGGACCGTCACGAGCACCAGAGACACCGGAAGCAGCAGCGCGACATAGCCCACGCCGAGGTTCAACCTGCGCAAATCCACGTCAAACGGCAGATCGCGAAGGCCGGGTTGCAGGCTTGGCGGTGGCGGGCTGTCCGGCATGTCGGTCATTGGCTGAAATCCTTGTGCTTTGAATGGCACAGTCATAGCACGCCTCGCGCGCGGGCGCGAAAGTTTTGCCCGCCTGGGGTTGGAAATCATCCGCGCCTGCCCGATATCAAAGCCATGACACCAAAAATTGCCACATGCAGCTATTGCGGCACCCGCGCGGCGCTTGTCCTTGATCGGGGCAGGCATGAGCTGATCTGTTCCAGTTGCGGTGCGCCGTTGCACGATATGAAGGCCCTGCACAAGCCGGTCACGCGATCCGGGTCGGCTGCGGGGCGCACACGACCGATGCCCCTGCCACGCCAGGACTATGGCCCGCGGCCCGGATATGAGAGACCTGCGCGAAAAGCCCGCAAGCCGCGCAAGACCTTCGGGCGGCGGATGTTCGAAGACATCTGGGATGTGGTCGAGGATATCTTTGACTGATCCGCAAGTTATTCGCGCGCAGGCCCGGTAAACTCACAGTCACAGGTTTATTACAAACCCTTTTTATTCTCGGACTCGTTCCTAAATATCATAACAGAGGCGTTGATCTGGAACCTTGACGCCTCTCTTCACTGTCCCTCGTTCCGCGACTGGCGCCCAGGCATTGGCTTGGGCGCTTTTTTCTGGCGCGGTTTCATGGTTCACTATGCCCATGAGCGAGACCTATAGTGATTCCCACCTGCGCGAGATCCTGACCCGCACGCGGCGCGTGGCGGTGGTCGGTGTGTCGATGAACCCGGTGCGCCCAAGCTATTACGTGGCGCGCTATCTGACCCTCAAGAAGTACCAGGTGGTTCCGGTTAATCCGGGCCATGCGGGCAAGGTTCTGTTCGGTCAGACCGTTGTGGCGCGGCTGTCCGATATTGAGGGCGATGTGGACATGGTCGATATCTTTCGCCGGTCTGAACATGTGCCGCCGATCGTGGATGAGGCGCTTGTGGCTTTTAAGGGGCTTAAAACGATCTGGATGCAGATTGGTGTCGAGCATGGCGAGGCGGCCAAAGTGGCGCGGGCGCGCGGGGTGGATGTGATCATGGACCGCTGTCCCAAGATCGAGTACCAGCGGCTTTTCGGTGAATTGCGCATGGGTGGCTTCAATACCGGCGTGATTTCGTCAAAGCTCTGAGAGGGGCGGTTACACTCTGGTGTCGCGGTGATCTTGCGACATCAACCGGCTGATTTCGGCGCCGGGCATGGCCTCGTCGGCATAGCGAAACGTGCCCGATCTGCTGACCTCTTCGGCGGCGCGCATCAGGGCGCCAAGGGCGGCGCGCGCGAAAGAGCCGCCGACACTGACGCGCCGCACCCCGACCTTAGACAGTTCGTCTACGCTATAGGCCTTGCCCGATAGCCCCATGACCACATTCACCGGCTTGTCGACCTCGCGACACAGGGTTCTGATTGCCTCGATATCGGGCAGTCCGGGCGCATAAAGCACATCTGCACCGGCCTCGGAAAACGCCTGAAGCCGCTTGATCGTATCGGCCAGATCGGGCCGCCCCCAGAGAAAGTTTTCGGCCCGCGCCGTCAGGAGAAACGAACGGCCCCGCGCCGCCTCTGCTGTGGCGCGGATACGCTCCATCGCCTGCGACATCTCGTAAATCGGGGCATCTGGATTGCCGGTCGCATCCTCGATCGAGCCCCCGACAAGGCCCGCGTCACAGGCCATGATGACCGTCTCGGCGCAGGTTGCGGGGTCGGGTCCAAAGCCGTCCTCAAGATCGCCAGACACCGGCAGCGCCGTCGCGCCCACGATCCGGGCGGCATTTTCAAGGATCTCGTCGCGATCAAGCCCGGCAAAGGAATCCCGCTTGCCAACCGAAAAGGCATAGCCCGCACTTGTCGTCGCGAGGGCCTCGAATCCAAGGCTGCTCAAGAGCCGCGCCGAGCCTGCATCCCAGGGGTTTGGCATGACAAAGGCCTTGTCGCGCAAATGCAGCGCCTTGAAGCGCTCGAACTTGTCCTTTCGGTCCATCATGTCCCCCTTTCGGATATGGTTCGCCGACCCTACCACGAAAACGGAACAAAATGGAAACACATTCAGGCCATCACAAGGCAACCCCGCCCCGCGTCGCTGCTGTGACAACGCTCACTCAATAGGGGATCGCCATTTTGATCAGCGCGGCAATCACACCAAGCGCCACCACGCTGGCAAGCCAGAGGGCGGCGAACCAAAGCAGCCGTTTCGTTTGCTTGCCCCCCTCAATGATAGCCCTCCTCGGGGTCGACCTTGCCGCGAAACACCCAATAGGCATAGGCGGTATAGCCAAGGATCAGCGGCACCAGAACCACCGTGCCGACAAGCGCGAACTTGAGGCTTGCATCGGGCGCGGCCGCCTCTGCAATGGTCAGGCCGGGCGGCACGATATGGGGATAAAAGCTGCTTCCGATGCCGATAAAGCAAAGCACGAAAAGCGTCAGCGCGGCAAAGAACGGCTGGCCGTCCTTGCCCGCGTTCAATCCCGCAAACAATGCCCAAGTGGCGGCGGCAAGCGCGCCGGGCATCAAAAGGCTGAGGATGCTGCCCGGAAGGTTGAACCAGCGGTTGAAATAGACCGGATCCTGAAACGGGGTCAAAACGCTGACCACGCCGATAAATCCAAGCGTGCCAGCGGCGCACCACCAGGCATAGCGCTGCATCTGGCGCTGAAGCGCGCCTTCGGTCTTGAGGATAAGCCAGGTCGCGCCAAGCAGGGCATAGCCGATCACCACCGCAACCCCGGTGAGAATGGAAAACAGGCTGAGCCAATCCCACCAGCCGCCCGCATAGGCGCGATCCGCCACCTCGATGCCCTGCACAAGCGCGCCAAGCGCGATGCCCTGCATGAAGGCCGCGACAAGCGAGCCGCCGAAAAACGCCGCATCCCAGACCGGCTTCCAGCGCTTGGTGCGCCAGCGGTACTCAAAGGCAACGCCGCGAAAGATCAGCGCCAGAAGCATCAGCGTGATCGGCATGTAAAGTGCCGGCATCACCACCGCATAGGCCAGCGGAAACACCGCGAAAAGGCCACCGCCGCCCAGCACCAGCCAGGTTTCGTTGCCGCCCCAGATCGGCGCGATGGAATTCATCATCACCGCCTTGTCGCGCTCGCCCGACGCGAAGGGAAACAGAATACCAACCCCAAGGTCGAACCCGTCAAGGATCACGTAGGTCAGCACCGCAAAGGCGATGATCCCGGCCCAGATGAAAGAAAGATCAAACATTGAAGTGCTCCTTATTCACCGGGGATGGCTTTGGCGGGTGGTTTGCCGGCGCGCGCGGTGCGGTTCGGCGCATCCTTGAGGCCAAGATGCCTGGTCGCCGGGGGCATGTTCATCATCCGCAACAGGTAAAACGTGCCTGCCCCGAAGATGAAGAAATAAACCAGCACAAAGGCCGTCAGCGAGGCCGCCATCGCCGGGGCCGCCACTGGCGCAAGGCTGTCGGAGGTGCGCAACAGGCCATAGACGGTAAAGGGCTGGCGCCCGACCTCGGTTGTGATCCAGCCGGCCAGCACCGCGACAAAGCCCATCGGCCCCATGACAATCGTCGCGCGGTGAAGCCATCGGCCCGCCAACATGCGCCCGCGCCAGCGACACCAGAGCGCCCAGCCCCCAAGGCCCAGCATGGCAAAACCAAGGGCGATCATGACGCGAAAGCTATAGAACACGATTGTCACCGGCGGCTCGTCCGCGTCCGGGATCGTATCAAGCCCGGCCAGCGGCGCATTGAGGTCATGCTTGAGGATCAGGCTGGAGAGTTTGGGGATCTGCACCGCATAGTCGATCCGCTTTTCGTGCGCATTGGGAATGCCAAACAGAATAAGCGGCGCGCCGTCGGGGTGGCTGTCGTAATGGCCTTCCATCGCCATCACCTTGGCCGGTTGATGCTCCAGCGTGTTCAGCCCGTGAAAATCGCCCGCAACGATTTGCAGCGGCGCAACCACGATCAGCATCCACATCGCCATGGAAAACATCCGCCCCGCGACCGCATCGGCCCTGTCGCGCAGCAAATGCAATGCGCCGACACCGCCCACCACAAGCGCCGTGGCCAGATAGGCGGCAAGCACCATATGCACAAGGCGATAGGGAAAGGACGGATTAAAGACGATTTGCCACCAATCCTCGGGGACGAATTGGCCAGTCTCATTGATGCCATAGCCCACCCGTTCCCGCCCATTTACAAAAGCAATATTTTCAATATAACTTTATTTGAAACATCGGGACGCAGCATGAAACTGACCAGCTATACCAATTATGCCCTGCGCTCCTTGCAGCTTGCGGCGCTCAAGGCGCCCGATCTTGTGCGGGTGGATGACGTGGCGCATATCCATGGATTATCACGGCCCCATATCGTCAAGATCGTGCACGAGCTTGGCAAGGCGGGCTTTCTTGAAACCGTTCGCGGGCGCGGTGGCGGCTTTCGCCTTGGCCAGCCGCCCGAAGATATCACCGTCGGGGAAGTGGTGCGCCTGACCGAAGGGCCGCTTGACGTGGTCGAATGCTTCAACCCTGAAAAGAACACCTGTCCGCTGATCGGGATTTGTACGCTGTCGCGCAAGATTCAGGAGGCGACACGCGCCTTCATGGCGGTGCTGGACGATCTGACGATTGCCGATATTTCGGCCAACCGGGGCCAGTTGCTTGACCGGATCGCGCCGTTTGAATTTCCCAAAGCCCCGGAGACCCTGACATGACCGTCCTCGCCGAACACTGGGTCGAACGCTTTCCCGGCCTCGCGCGCCTCGATTCCGAGACGAAACAGCTTTTGCTGTCGCGCAGCGCGATCGTGACCGTCCCCAAGGGCACCACGATCTTTGGCCCCGGCAAATCGCCCGAACATATGCTGTTCCTGCTCGATGGCACGGTGCGGGTGCAACAGACCTCGGAAACCGGGCATGAAATCGTGCTCTATCGTATCCACGCCGGGCAAAGCTGTGTGCTGACCACCGCCTGTCTTCTGGCCTATGAGGATTACACTGCCGAGGGCATTTCAGAGACCGCCGTCGAGGCCGCCGCGATCCCGCGTGCCGTGTTTGACGAGTTGGTTGCGCGCTCGAAATCCTTTCGTGATTTCGTCTTCGCGGCCTTTTCCAAGCGCATCACCGATCTGTTCCTGATGATCGACGAGGTGGCGTTTCAGCGCCTGGATGTGCGTCTTGCCGACAAGCTTATTGAACTTTCGGGCGGCAAGGAAGTGATTGCCACCACGCATCAAAAGCTCTCGGTCGAACTTGGCACCGCGCGCGAGGTGATCTCGCGCCAACTTCAGGAATTTCAACGCCGCGGCTGGATCGAACAATCGCGCGGCGCGGTCAGCCTTGTGAACCGAACCGCGCTTGAAAACCTGGCCGGACATAATTCTTAGCACGGAAAAACGCATCAGTGACATTGTCACCGACGCCGCGACCCATAACTACTACTTCAAAGGTAACATTGAAGAGGAACATGGCCATGACCTATCCCGTCGATATGAACATCAAACCCGACGTTTCCGCCCATTTCGATGAGGCGACCAACACGATAAGCTATATCGTCAAGGACCCCGCAAGCGATCATTGCGCCATTGTCGACAGCGTCATGGATATTGATTATGCGGCCGGCCGGATCACCTATGATCATGCCGATGCGCTTATTGCCGAAGTGCGCAAGCGCGGTCTTACCCTTGACTGGATCATCGAGACCCATGTCCATGCCGACCACCTGTCGGCGGCGCCCTATATTCAGGACAAGCTTGGCGGCAAGATCGGCGTCGGCGAAAAGATCCTGGTGGTGCAGGACACCTTTGGCAAAGTCTTCAACGAGGGCACCGAGTTTCAGCGTGACGGTTCGCAATTCGACGCGCTGTTCAAGGATGGCGACACCTATATGATCGGCACCATGCCCGCCTTTGCAATCTATACGCCCGGCCATACCCCGGCCTGCATGGTGCATGTGATGGGCAATGCGACCTTTACCGGCGACACCTTGTTCATGCCCGATGGCGGTTCGGCGCGCGCAGATTTTCCGGGCGGCGATGCGGGGGTGCTCTATGATAGCATTCAAAAGGTGCTTGCCCTGCCCGACGAGATGCGTCTGTTCATGTGCCATGACTATGGCCCCGACGGTCGCGACATTCAGTGGGAAACCACCGTGGCCGAGGAAAAGGCCCATAATATCCACGTCGGTGGCGGCAAAACCCGCGCCGATTTCATCAAATTCCGAACCGAGCGTGACGCGACACTGGCGATGCCACGGCTAATCATTCCGTCGCTGCAAGTGAACATGCGCGCCGGCGCGGTGCCGACAGATAAAGACGGAAATCCGATGCTCAAGGTGCCGGTCAACGCTCTTTAATCCGAGGTAAATCCAGTGGAAATCAAAACCATCACGGCGGGCCTGTCGGTCAGCCCGCAAATTACCGTCGACGATATGAAGGCCCTCAAAGAGGCCGGTTTTCGCTCGGTCATCTGCAACCGCCCCGATGGCGAAGGCGCGGATCAGCCGACCTTTGATGAGCTTGCAAAATCCGCCGGGAAACTGGGGCTGGAGGCGGTTTACCTGCCGATCGTGGCAGGCAAGGTCAGCGACGAGGACGCCGAGGCCTTTGGCGCGGCGCTGAGTTCGTTGCCGGGGCCGACGCTGGCCTATTGCCGCACCGGCACGCGTTCGGCCACGCTCTGGTCGCTGTCACAGGCCAGGACGCTTGGCGTTGCCGATATCCTCGCCGCGACCAAGGCGGCGGGCTATGACATGGGCGGCGTGGTGCGCCGGATCGCGAATGGCGGCAAGACGCCGACCGATACCGGCGATGCCAGCTTTGAGGTGGTGATCGTCGGTGCAGGCGCCGGTGGCATTGCCGCCGCCGCAAGCCTTAAGGCGCGCAAACCCGACCTTGAGATCGCGATCATCGACCCTGCCGATATTCATTACTATCAGCCCGGCTGGACCATGGTCGGCGGCGGCATTTTCGAGGCCTCCGATACCGCGCGCACCATGGGATCGCTCATTCCAAGCGGTGTGCATTGGATCAAATCCGCCGTGGCCGCCTTTGAGCCCGATAACAACGCGATCATCCTCGATGGCTGTCGGGTGGTGAAATACACGCGGCTGATCGTCTGTCCGGGGATCAAGCTTGACTGGCACAAGATCGAGGGTCTGGTCGACACATTGGGTCAGAACGGCGTGACCTCGAATTACCGCTATGATCTTGCGCCCTATACCTGGAAACTGGTGCAGGAGATGAAAGAGGGCTGCGCGATTTTCACCCAACCGCCGATGCCGATCAAATGCGCCGGCGCGCCGCAAAAGGCGATGTATCTTTCCGGCGATGCCTGGTTCCGGCGCGAGGTGTTGAAAGACATCGACATTCGGTTCAACAATGCCGGTGGCGTGCTTTTTGGCGTCAAAGATTACGTTCCCGCGCTGATGGAGTACGTCAGGAAATACGACGCGACGCTGAATTTCTTTCACAATCTCGTCGCGGTGGACGGTCCCGCGAAAACAGCGGTCTTCGAGGTCAAGAAGCCCGATGCACCGGTCGAGCGCATCGAAATGGAATTTGACATGATGCATGTCTGCCCGCCCCAGAGCGCGCCCGATTTCATCCGTGTCTCGCCTCTGGCGGATGCCGCCGGTTGGGTCGATGTGGATCAGGCGACGCTGCGACACAAGGGCTATGACAACATCTGGGCGCTCGGCGATGTGATGAACGCCCCCAACGCCAAGACCGCCGCCGCCGCGCGCATTCAGGCGCCTATCGTGGCCGAGAATATCCTGGCCGACATGCGCGCCGGATCGCCGGTGGCGCAATATAACGGCTATGGCTCCTGTCCGCTGACGGTCGAGCGCGGCAAGATCGTGCTGGCGGAATTCGGCTATGGCGGGACCATGCTGCCGAGTTTTCCAAAGGCGTTTATTGACGGCACCAAGCCGTCGCGTGCGGCCTGGTTCCTGAAGGAAAAGATGCTGCCGCCGATCTATTGGAAGGCCATGCTCAAGGGGCGTGAATGGATGGCAAAGCCCGAAAAAATCACTGTAAAGTAATCCCTTAGCGCGCCGCTTTTGCTTTTCCCGTAAAGGCGGCCCTGACAAGACCGAGCCTTGAATGCATCCCTACCTGATCCGCTTTCTGCCCATACTGAAATGGGGCGGGGCCTATGACCGCACGGCCCTTGGCAATGACCTGATTGCGGCGCTGATCGTGACGATCATGCTGATCCCGCAATCGCTGGCCTATGCTCTGTTGGCGGGGTTGCCACCCGAGGCCGGGCTGTATGCCTCGATCATGCCGATCATGCTTTATGCGATCTTCGGCACCAGCCGCGCGCTTGCCGTCGGCCCGGTCGCCGTGGTGTCGCTTATGACCGCCGCCGCGCTCAGCAATATCGTGGAACAGGGCACCATGGGCTACGCGGTTGCGGCGCTGACGCTGGCGGGGCTGTCGGGGGTGATCCTGTTGGGCATGGGGCTTTTCCGGCTGGGGTTTGTGGCCAATTTCCTGTCACATCCGGTGATTGCGGGCTTCATTACCGCCTCGGGTCTTATCATTGCCGCCAGTCAGCTCAAGCATATCCTCGGGATCAATGCGCAAGGCCACACCCTCTGGGAGATCGTGGTGTCGCTGGTCGGGCATATTTCCGAGACCAACCCGATCACCGCCGTGATCGGCGTGCTGGGCACCGCCTTCCTGTTCTGGGTGCGCAAGGATCTCAAGCCGCTGATGCAGCGCCTCGGCGCGGGGGCTGGCGTGACGGGCATCATGGTCAAAGCCGGTCCGGTTGCGGTTGTCGTGCTCAGCACACTTGCCGTCTGGGGGTTCGGGCTTCCGGATCGGGGTGTCAGTATCGTCGGCGAGGTGCCGCAGAGCCTGCCGCCGCTGACGCTGCCATCGCTGTCGCCCACGCTTTTGGGCCAGCTTGTGCTGCCGGCCTTTCTGATCTCGATCATCGGGTTCGTTGAATCGATTTCCGTGGCCCAGACATTGGCGGCCAAGAAACGCCAACGCATTGATCCCGATCAGGAATTGATCGGGCTGGGGGCGGCCAATATCGGCGCGGCCTTTACCGGCGGCTTTCCGGTGACGGGCGGGTTTTCACGCTCGGTGGTGAACTTTGATGCCGGCGCCGAAACCCCCGCGGCGGGGGCTTATACGGCCGTGGGGCTGGCGATTGCGGCGCTGTTTCTGACGCCGCTGATCTTTTTCCTGCCCAAGGCGACGCTTGCCGCAACCATTATCGTCGCCGTGCTGAGCCTTGTGGATTTCAGCATTCTCAAACGCAGTTGGACCTATTCAAAGGCCGATTTTGCCGCCGTCCTTACAACCATCCTCGTGACGCTTGGCTTTGGGGTCGAACTTGGCGTCTCTGCCGGGGTCGGGTTGTCGATCCTGCTCCATCTCTACCGATCATCGCGCCCGCATGTGGCCGAAGTCGGACAAGTGCCGGGCAGCGAACATTTCCGCAATATTCTGCGCCACGAGGTGCTCACCGATCCGCACATCGTAAGCCTGCGGGTCGATGAAAGCCTCTATTTTGCGAATGCCCGCTTTCTTGAGGAAAAAATCCACAACCGAGTGACGCATGACCCAAATATCCGCCACGTTGTCCTGCAATGCTCGGCGATCAACGAGATTGACCTGAGCGCGCTTGAATCGCTTGAAACGATCAACGACCGCCTGCGCGAGATGGATGTTCAGCTTCACCTCTCCGAGGTCAAAGGCCCGGTGATGGATCGCCTAGAGGCGCAGCATTTTCTTGACGATTTGACCGGCCGGGTTTTTCTGTCGCAATATGAGGCGTTCAAAACGTTGAAATCACCCGCCGACGCGGTGCGGGCCTGAGGGCGGATCACTTCGCCTCTTCTGCCCCTCGCGGATTGTGCCTATAATGCCCCAAAAGCAGTAGGGCATAAACCGGGGCGCGGGCATGGCAAAGACCACGGAACAAAAGACCGACTTCAATATTGTGATTGTCGGCCAGGGCGGACGGCTGCAATTCGAGGCGCTGATTTTCGCGGCCTCCCTGCGCGACCAGAGCCCCGATTTCAAGGGTCGCCTGTTCGTCGCCGAACCCCAGCCCGGCGCGCTCTGGCCCAATGATCCGCGCATCAAGGGCGAGGATACCCGCGCGCTTCTGGAAGAACTTGGCGCCGAAATAATCCCGTTTGAGAACAAGCACTTTGGCCATGCCTATCCCTATGGCAACAAGATCGAGGCGCTGTTCAGCCTGCCAAAGGGCGAGCCCTTCGTGTTTTTTGACACAGATACGCTGATCACCGGGGATATCACGGCGGTGCCGTTTGATTTTGCCCGCCCCACCGCCTCGATGCGGCGCGAGGGCACCTGGCCGCAACTTGAACTTTACGGCCCCGGCTATGGCGCGATCTGGAAATCGCTCTACGATAAATTCGGGCTTGATTTTGCAAGCTCGCTCGACCTGAGCCAGCCCGATGAATACTGGCAGCGCTATCTTTATTTCAACGCCGGGTTTTTCTTTTACAAATGCCCACATGCCTTTGGTCAGCGGTTTCTGGACTATGCCGTGGCCATCGCCAAGGATGCCCCGCCAGAATTGATCTGTCAGTCGCTTGACCCCTGGCTTGATCAGGTGGCCCTGCCTTTGGTGATCCATTCATTTGGCGGCGGGCGCGATACGATCCCGCCCGGTCTTCTGGATGGCGATATCACCTGTCATTACCGGGTGCTGCCGCTGCTCTATGCGCGCGAATCCGATCATGTGGTCGAGGTACTGGAAACCGTAACCGCGCCCAATCGGATCAAGAAGGTGCTCAAGGCATACGATCCGATCAAGCGCATGATCTATCAGGGGCGCGGCCAGAAAGTGCGCGCGCTTTTTGATCAGGACGACCTGCCCCGCCGCGAACAGGCGATCCGCAACACCATCAAGCGCAACGGCTTCTGGATGCGCTAGACCTCAAGACGCAAAGACGGCCCCCATATCGGCAAAGCCTTTCAATTCCACAGGGTTGCCCGAGGGGTCGCAAAAAAACATTGTCCATTGCTCTCCGGGCTCTCCCTCGAAACGCACCGTGGGCGGGATCACGAATTCTGTTCCCGCCTGCGCAAGCCGCTCGGCCACCTCGCGCCATGTCTCAAGCGGAAGAACCACCCCGAAATGTGGCATCTGCACCATGTGATCGCCGACCTTGCCGGTGGCCTGCGTGGCAAAGGGCGCGCCAAGATGCAGGCTAAGCTGATGGCCGAAAAAATCGAAATCGACCCAGCTTTCGGTCGATCGTCCCTCAACAGCGCCCAAAAGCCCGCCATAAAAGCCGCGTGCTGCGTTCAGGTCGGTCACATTGATCGCAAGGTGAAACGGATATGCCATCTTGGCCTCCTTTGAATGTCTCAACGCCAGTTGTGGCGCAAACTCGGATGCCCTAAACCCGAATGCAAGCATTTCCGAGGAGGACCGATAAAATGGCTTATGGCTTTGACACATTGCAAATTCACGCCGGCGCCCGGCCTGACCCCGCCACCGGCGCGCGGCAGGTGCCGATTTACCAGACCACCGCCTATGTATTCCGCGATGCCGAACACGCCGCGGCGCTGTTTAACCTGCAAGAGGTGGGATACATCTATTCGCGCCTGACCAACCCGACCGTGGCCGCATTGCAAGAACGCGTTGCCACGCTTGAGGGCGGCGTCGGTGCGGTGTGCTGTTCCTCGGGACACGCGGCGCAGATCATGGCGCTGTTCCCGCTGATGGGTCCGGGGCTAAACGTGGTGGTTTCAACCCGGCTTTATGGCGGCTCGATCACCCAGTTCAGCCAGACCATCAAGCGCTTTGGCTGGTCGGCGACATTCGTTGACATCGACGACCTCGATGCCATCTCGGCGGCGATTGACGACAACACCCGCGCGATCTTTTGCGAATCCATCGCCAATCCCGGCGGCCATATCGCCGACCTGGATGCGATTGCGAAACTGGCCGACAGCGCAGGCATTCCGCTTATCGTCGATAACACAAGCGCCACGCCCTACCTGTGCCGCCCGTTCGAGCATGGCGCGACCCTGGTCGTGCATTCGATGACCAAATACCTCACCGGCAATGGCACCGTCACCGGGGGCGTTGTCGTGGATTCGGGCAATTTCGACTGGTCGGCATCGGATAAATTTCCCTCGCTCAGCGCGCCGGAACCCGCCTATCACGGCCTCAAGTTTCACGAGACCTTTGGCCCGCTCGCCTTTACCTTTCACGGCATTGCCATCGGCCTGCGCGATCTCGGGATGACCCTGAACCCGCAGGCGGCGCATTACACGCTGATGGGCATCGAAACCCTGAGCCTGCGGATGGAGCGCCATGTTCAGAACGCCGAACAGGTCGCGGGCTGGCTTGAAAGCCATCCGACGATCGAGGCGGTGACCTATGCCGGGCTTGCCTCGTCGCCCTATCACGACCGGGTTGCGCGGATTTGCCCCAAGGGCGCAGGCGGGTTGTTCACCATCGCGCTCAAGGGCGGCTATGACGCCTGCATCCGCTTTGTCGACAGCCTGGAATTATTCAGCCATGTGGCCAACCTCGGCGATACCCGAAGCCTTGTGATCCACGCGGCCTCGACCACGCACCGCCAGCTGACCCCGGAGCAACAGACCGCCGCCGGGGCCGCACCCAACGTGGTGCGCATCTCGATCGGGATCGAGGATGCCGAAGATATCATCGCCGATCTTGATCAGGCGCTGACCAAGGCCCACGGCTGACGCTGACGCACACCCACCCGGCTTCGCGATCTGCGGCGCCGGGTGGGGGTTTTTGTTTGCCTCGGCGCAAAGCTGCTATAAAATCAACGCGGTGAACGCAGGACTCCCGATTGCGCATTACCAGTGTTAGAGCGGTAGAGATGAAACCGAATTTCGCCTTATCTTTGTCTTTTGAGGGCATCGCCCTTTTGCACCGCGCCGGCGCGGGGTGGCATCTGGTGGGTGAAGTGGCCCTCGACGCAGACGACCTGAGCGGTGATCTGGCGGCATTGCGCGACAAGGCCGCGGCGCTTGATCCGGCGGGCTTTGCCTGCAAGCTTATCCTGCCGAATGAACAGATCAAATACCTTGAGCTTTCCGCCGATAGCGCCCCGGACGGCGATCTTGATCGCGCGGTGACCGAGGCACTTGATGGCGCCACGCCTTACGCGCTTGACGATCTGGCCTATGACTGGGCGCTGGATGGCGATAAAATTCTGGTGGCGGCCGTTGCCCGCGAAACCCTGGACGAGGCCGAGGCCTTTGGACTTGAGCATGAGGTCAACCCGATATGCTTTGTCGCGCGCCCCGATGACAGCCCCTTTCCCGGCGAGCCGTTTTTTGGCGGCACCCGGCACGCCCGCGACACGCTTGGGACCAAGGTTCGGATTGACCGGGATGAAACGGCCGTTGCGATCATCGGCGCGGACCATATGCCCGAGGTTGATGAGGGGTCGACACCGATTGCGGATGCGCCGCAAGCGTCTTCTGTAAATCCTTCCCCCTCAAAAGAGTCGGCGCCCGAGCCCCCCGTCATCGCGTTTTCAAGCATGCGCGCCGATCGCGAGGCTGAACCGGGACAGGCGCCAATACTCGCCGGTGCGGCGCGCTTTACACCGACGGCCCCTTCGGCGCCGCTGCCTGATGTGCCAGCCCCCGGACCGGCCCCGCAATTGACCGGCGCCGCCGATCCGGCGCTGAGCGCTCTTGCCGCCGCCAGCCTGTCACCCGAGCCTGAGGCCAAGGACGAGGATGTGGCCAAAGCGCCGCGCGAGTCCGGTTTTCTCAGCCGCCGCAAAACGGCCCCCACCCCGGCCAAAATCAGCGCCAATTCACCGGATGAGGCCGAGCGCCTGACGATCTTTGGTGCGCGCGCAGAGCAGACGGTCGGTGGCAAGCCCCGCTATCTGGGTGTGATCCTGACGGCCATCCTGCTGGTCGTTCTGATGGTCATCGCGGCTTGGGCGGCACTCTTTACCGACGACGGGCTTGCCGGGGTTTTCCGCAAATCAACGCCCGAGATTGTGGCCACTCCGACAACGCCGCCTGCGCCAACCGAAGACCCGGTCACCGAAGCCGCCAATCAGCCGACGCCGCTGCCCGAAGCGCCCTCCCGCAAGGACGCCCCGGTCGCGACCGCGCTTGCCCCGCAACCAGATGAAATCGCACCCGAACCCGAGCTGGATGTCGCCGAAACAGCGCCCCCCGTCCCAGCCGCAGAGCTTACCCCCGATCAGGCCATGGCACGCTATGCCGCGACCGGTATCTGGCAGATGGCCCCGACCCCGACCGAGGCCCCCAATGCCACCGGGCTTGACGATTTTTATCTCACCTCGATTGATGACAAGGTCAATTTCCAGGATGCCGTTGCGCTGCCCGATGCTTTGGATGAGCGCGCGGACAGGCGGCCCGAAACGCCCGCCTCGCCTGCACCGCCAGGCACGCAGTTCACGATAGACCCGCGCGGGTTTGTTCTGGCAACACCCGGCGGCGCCCTGACTCCAGATGGCGTGCTGGTGCGCGCAGGTCCGCCGCCGCGCAGCCCGCCGGACATGCCCGCACGCGTCGTGCCCCTGCCAGGGGTCGAGCAAACCGCCGAGGCCCTCGCCGAACAACAGCGGCTTGGCGAAGTTCGCCCGCGTACCCGCCCCGACAACCTCGCCGAACAACAGGAGCGCGGCGCCCTGAGCGGGCGCACTCGATCAGAACTGGCGGCACTGCGCCCCCGGACACGGCCCCAATCGGTCGTTGCGGCTGCGGCCAATGCCCCCGCCGCCGCCAATCCAGCCGCTGCCGCCTCTGCTGCGGCATCCGTACTTGACGCCTCTGCGGTGGCGGCGGCCCTTGCCGAGGCCGTCGAAGCGCCAGAGCCCGAAATACGCGAGACAGAGCAGGCGGTTCTGGCTTCGCTCAAACCGAAAACCCGGCCCGGCAATTTTGACAAGATTGTACGTCGCAGCAAACCCGCCGACACCCCCGGCATCTCGGGGCAGACCGCCAGGCGCGCTGCGCCGTCCATCCCCACCACTGCCTCGGTCGCGCGACAGGCCACCGCGCGCAACGCGATCAACCTGCGCAACGTCAATCTGATCGGCGTTTACGGCAACCCCAAGAACCGGCGCGCCCTGGTACGGCTGGCCAATGGGCGCTATCAAAAGGTCCAGGTTGGTGACCGGTTGAATGGCGGGCGCGTGTCGGCGATTGGCGACACCGAACTTCGCTATAAAAAGAGCGGCCGCGACGTGGTTCTTCGGATGCCCAAGGGCTGATGGAAGAGTTTCTCTTTCAAGCCTCGATCTTTCTTGCAGCCACCGTAATTGCCGTGCCTCTTGCGGCGCGGCTTGGGCTTGGCTCGGTGCTTGGCTATCTGTTGGCAGGGGTGCTGATCGGACCGGTCTTTGGCCTTGTTGGCGGGCATGAAACCGTTGAATTACAGCATGTTGCCGAATTCGGCGTGGTGATGATGCTGTTTCTCATCGGCTTGGAGCTTGAGCCGCGCGCGCTTTGGGATATGCGTCATCGCCTGTTGGGGCTTGGCGGGTTGCAGATCGGCTTGACCACGCTGGCGATCATGATCGGGGCAAGCCTTTTGGGGCTTGGGTGGAGTGTGGCGCTCGCCATTGGGCTTATCTTTGCGCTGTCCTCGACGGCGATCGTTCTGCAAACCCTGTCGGAAAAAGGATTGATGCGCACAGGCGGCGGGCGCTCGGCGTTTTCGGTTCTGTTGACGCAGGATATCGCTGTGATCCCGATGCTGGCGTTCCTGCCGCTTCTGGCGCTGCCGAAAACCGCCGATATGGTGATGGGCGAATTGCTAACGCGCGACAGTCAGGCCGCCGATCACGCCGCAGTCGGCGCGCATCAGGTCGCGCAATCGCTGATCGCAAGCCTGCCGGGATGGGGCGCCGCTCTGGTCACCATCGGCGCTGTTGCTGCCGTCATCCTGGCCGGTGTCTACCTCACGCGGCCGATGTTTCGTTTTATCCATGCCGCCCGCCTGCGCGAGATGTACACGGCGCTTGCCTTGCTGATCGTGGTGTCGATTTCCTTTCTGATGATGCTGGTCGGCCTGTCGCCCGCGCTTGGCGCGTTCCTGGCGGGTGTGGTTCTGGCCAACAGCGAATTCCGCCACGAGCTTGAAAGCGATATCGCGCCATTCAAGGGCCTGTTGCTGGGTCTGTTCTTTATCACAGTCGGGGCGGGCATCAATTTCACCATCCTGGCCGGCGCGCCGTTTCTGGTGCTTGGGCTGGCGCTTGCGGTGATCGTGATAAAGGGCAGCGTTCTGTTTCTTTTGGGCTGGGCCTTTGCGCTGCGCGGGCGCGATCTGTGGCTGTTCACGCTGAGTCTGGCGCAGGCGGGGGAATTCGGGCTTGTCCTGATCGGCTTTAGCGATCAGCAGAATGTTCTGCCGCAGGGCCTGAGCGAAACGCTGTTGCTTGTGGTGGCTCTGACCATGCTGATCACGCCGCTTTTGTTCATGCTTTACGACTGGCTGTCAAAACGCATTCAGGAAAGTGGCGAGGCGCAGGATGCCGATGAAATCGACGCCACTGGCCCGGTGATCATCGCCGGAATCGGGCGTTTTGGCCAGGTGGTAAACCGGCTTGTGCGCTCAAGCGGGTTTGAAACAGTCGTGCTTGATCATGACCTTAATGCGATTCAACGCATGCGCCGGTTTGGCATCAAGGGGTTCTTTGGCGATCCGACCCGCCCCGATCTCTTGCATGCCGCCGGCCTGCACGACGCCCGCGTCCTTGTGGCGGCGCTTGATGATCCGGCGGCAACCCTGCGCCTTGTCGCCTTTGCGCGTCGCGAATGCCCCGATCTTCACATCATCGCGCGGGCGCGCGACCGCACCCATGTGTTTCGCCTCTATCAGGCCGGTGCCAATGACATCGTGCGCGAACTTTTCGATAGCTCGCTGCGCGCGGGGCGTTATGTGCTTGAAAACATGGGAGTGACCGAATTCGAGGCGGCCGAGCTAGAAAAAACCTTTTATCAGCACGATCGTAAATCGGTGCGCGAGCTGGCGGCGCTCTGGGATCCGAGTATTCCCACGGTCAACAATGCCGCCTATATCAATCGCGCGCGCGAGCTGGAAAAAGACCTTGAAACCATGTTGTTGTCACAGATCGAAGAATCCGCCAATCCGGCGCCGCATGACGACACCCCGGCCGGCGGCGCAGAAACCTGACGCTTCAGTCGTCATTTTTCGGGCAGATGGGCACGGTTTGTGGTGTGACACACCGAAGTCTGCAAAACACGCTGGCAAGATCGCGACAGGCCGGTATATACCTGATCCCAACTCCCGCAGTGACGAGCAGCCAAAGGGATAGGGCCGATGCGCCTTCAGGCCATACCGCAACTGCCGCTTGCCCTGCCAGCGGCCACAAAGACCGAAGTGCGCACGCAATTTGCGGCACTTTGTTATCGCATGGTCCGCAACAAGCCTGAAATCCTGTTGATCACAAGCCGTGGATCGGGGCGCTGGATCGTGCCCAAGGGCTGGCCGATGGCGGGCAAAACCCCTGCCGAAATCGCCGAGCTTGAGGCCTGGGAAGAGGCCGGCGTGCGCGGTCGCGCCTATGAACACTGCCTTGGCGCCTATTCCTACACCAAGGCAATCGGGCCAGAGCGCGGGTTGCCCTGTCTTGCGATGGTCTATCCGGTGCGGGTCAAAACGCTTGCCGGGAAATTCCCTGAGGCCGGACAGCGCAAACACAAATGGCTGCGCCCGAAAAAGGCCGCCGCCCGCGTCGATGAGCCGGAACTTGCACATATCATCCGGGTGTTCGATCCGCACAGGTTGGGCCTTTAAGCTGCGCTTGCGCCTTGATCTTTGCCCGCCCACGCGTAAGTATCAATCGTATTGCATCTGGACTGGGACATGATTCAATTCAGCCTGAAATGCGCCGGGAATCACCGCTTTGACAGCTGGTTCCAATCGGCCGAAGCCTTTGAGAAACTGCAAGCGCGCGGCATGGTGACCTGTGCTGTTTGCGGCTCTGATGATGTGGAAAAGGCCCTTATGGCGCCGCGTGTGCGGGCCAGCCGGGCGTGTGCGCAAGACCCGGACACGCCGACCGCACCAGAAAGCGGCGCCCTGGGCACCCCGGCAAGCCCCGCAGAAAAGGCCATGACCGAGCTGCGCCGCCGGATCGAGGAAAACTCGGAATATGTTGGCGGCAATTTTGCGCGCGAAGCGCGCGACATGCACGACGGCATCACCCCCGAGCGCGCGATTTATGGCGAGGCGCGGCCCGAAGAGGCGCGCAAACTTGTCGAAGAGGGCGTGCCCGTCGCCCCGCTGCCGTTCATTCCGGGGCGCAAATCAAACTGATCCCAACCTGAAAGGTTTTTCATGCATATCGTCATCACAGGCGCGAACCGCGGCATCGGAAAGACGCTGGCCGACAGCTATCGCGCGGCAGGGCACCGGGTGACCGGCACCGCACGCCAGCCCTCGGGCGATCTGATCGCGCTCGATGTGACCGATCCGACCGCGCATCACGCGATGGCACAGCAGATCGGCGATCAGCCGGTCGATCTTTTGATCTGCAACGCCGGAGTCTATCCCGACAAGCACGAAACCCTCGAAGATGGCTACCCGGCCTCAATGTGGGCACAGGCGTTTGCCACCAATGTGACCGGCGTTTTCCTGAGCATTCAGACACTCCTGCCGCGGATCAAGGCGGCAAAGGCGGGCAAGATCGCGGTGATCTCAAGCCAGATGGCAAGCGACACCCTCGCCCCTGGCGGCAGCTATATCTACCGCGCGTCAAAGGCGGCGGCGCTTAATCTCGGGCGCAACCTGTCGGTTGATCTGGCGCCCAAGGGTATTGCCGTTGGCATCTATCATCCCGGCTGGGTGCGCACCGACATGGGCGGAGACGCCGCTGCCATTTCGGTGGAAGAGGCCGCCGAGGGGCTGATCGCGCGGTTTGTAGAGCTTGACCTTGCAAGCACCGGATGTTTTCGCACCTATGACGGGCAAGACCACGTGTTTTAGGCAGAGCGCCCATTTTCTTTCTCCAAAGAAAATGCCCCAGAAAATTCCTCCTAATTTTCTGGTCTGTTTCGCCCTGCGACACCTGCCCTCTTGCGCCGCGCCCTGCCCGCGCGTAAACCGCGCGCGACAAACCGGCTCAGGACATAGATCATGCCCGTTCTCGTTATGAAATTCGGTGGCACCTCGGTTGCCACCCTGGACCGTATCCGCCGCGCCGCAAAGCGCGTTGGCGTGGAAGTGGCCAAAGGCTATGACGTGATTGTCATTGTCTCGGCGATGTCGGGCAAAACCAACGAGCTTGTCGGTTGGGTCAGTGAAATTTCGCCGCTTTATGATGCGCGTGAATATGATGCGGTGGTAAGTTCCGGCGAGAATATCACCGCCGGGCTCATGGCGCTGACGCTTCAGGAAATGGATGTGCCCGCGCGCAGCTGGCAGGGCTGGCAAGTGCCGCTCATGACCACCTCGGCGCATTCTTCGGCCCGCATCGAAGAGATCCCCACCGACAACCTCAACGCCAAGTTCGGCGAAGGCATGCGCGTGGCCGTGGTCGCAGGCTTTCAGGGGATTTCCCCCGAGGGGCGCATCACCACGCTTGGGCGGGGCGGATCGGATACCACCGCCGTGGCCTTTGCCGCCGCCTTTGGCGCCGAACGGTGTGATATCTATACCGATGTCGATGGTGTCTATACCACCGACCCTCGGATCAGCTCCAAGGCGCGCAAGCTTGAAAAGATCGCCTTCGAGGAAATGCTAGAACTGGCATCGCTCGGGGCCAAGGTGCTTCAGACCCGCTCGGTCGAACTGGCGATGCGGTACAATGTCCGGCTGCGGGTTCTCAGCAGCTTTGAGGAGCAATCAGACGACGCAGGAACCCTGGTCTGCGCCGAGGAGGAAATCATGGAATCAAATGTCGTCAGTGGCATCGCCTATTCGCGAGACGAGGCAAAGATGACCCTTATTTCTGTCGCCGACCGCCCCGGCATCGCCGCCGCGATCTTTGGTCCGCTGTCAGAGGCGGGGGTGAATGTCGATATGATCATTCAGAACATCGCCGAAGAGGGCCGCACAGACATGACCTTTTCGTGCCCCACCGATCAGGTCAAGCGCGCCGAAAAGGGCCTGCAAGAGGCCAAGGAAAAGGGCGAGATCAACTATCACGATCTGGTCGCAGACACCGATGTGGCCAAGATCTCCGCCGTCGGCATCGGCATGCGCAGCCAATCGGGCGTGGCCGCCAAGATGTTCAAGACGCTGTCCGATGAAGGTGTGAACATCAAGGTCATTGCAACCTCAGAGATCAAGATTTCTGTGCTGGTCGACCGGAAATACATGGAACTCGCGGTCCAAGCCCTGCATGATGCCTTTGAACTGGATAAAACGGCCTGATCCTGTTTTCTGTCCAATAAGGGGCGGCAAGGGCCGGGCCAGGATCTGAAACCGCGCCCGGGGTGCAATGCTGCCATGACCAACACTTTCAAGACCGACAGCCGTCAAATGCTGGGGCGTCTGCGTGGCGTCATGGCCGAAGATGCCGCAGGTCAGGCGCGGCTGGATCAGATCACCCGCCTGATTGCCGAGGAAATGCGCACCGAAGTCTGCTCGATCTATCTGTTTCGCGACGAGGACACGCTGGAGCTTTGCGCCACAGAGGGGCTTAACCCGCAGGCGGTTCACGAAACCCGCCTCAAGCTTGGCGAGGGCCTTGTGGGGCGCGTCGCACGCACCGGCGAAGTTGTGAACACCGAGGATGCGCCCTCAAGCAAGGGCTTTCGCTTCATGCCGGAAACCGGCGAAGAGGCCTATTCGTCCTTCATGGGTGTTCCGATCCAGCGGCTTGGTGAAAAGCTTGGCGTGCTGGTGGTGCAATCCAAGAAATCGCGGCTGTTTTCGGATGAAGAGGTCTATGCCGTCGAGGTGGTCGCCATGGTACTGGCCGAAATGGCAGAACTGGGCGCCTTTGCTGGTGAAGGCGCGGCGATGTCGGCGCGCCACCAACAGGCCAAGCTGATTCGCGGCACAACCGTACAGGAAGGCACCGCGCAGGGGCATGTCTGGCTCCATGAACCGCGCGTCGTCGTCACCAACCTGATTGCCGAAGACCCGGCGCGCGAGCTTGAGCGTCTGCACGAGGCGGTCGAGACGCTGCGCGTCGGCGTTGACCGGATGCTGTCTACCGCCCGGGGCGACAAGGACCAGCTTGAGGTGCTCGAAGCTTACCGCATGTTCGCCAATTCAAAGGGCTGGATGCGCCGGATGGAAGAGGACATCGACAGCGGCCTGTCCGCCGAGGCCGCCGTCGAGAAGGAACAATCCGCGGCGCGCGCGCGGATGAACCAGGTCAGCGATGCCTACCTGCGTGATCGTCTCCACGATCTTGATGATCTCTCCAACCGGCTTTTGCGGATTCTGACCGGGCAGGGCCGCGAAACCGGCGCCGAGATGCCGCCCGACCCGATCCTGATTGCCCGCAATATCGGCCCGGCCGAGCTTTTGGATTATGGTCGCTCTCTCAAGGGAATCGTGCTCGAAGAGGGCTCTGTCGGCAGCCACGCCGCGATTGTGGCGCGGGCTTTGGCCATTCCGCTTGTGATCCATGCCTCGCACATCGCCACCGAGGCGCTGAACGGCGATCTTATTCTGGTCGATGGCGATCAGGGGCTGGCGCATCTGCGGCCCGACGATGCGATCGTTGCGGCCTTTCGTGACAAGATGGCGATGCAGGCGCAGGCGCAGGAACGCTATGCCTCGATCCGTGACAAACCGGCCGATACGCTCTGTGGTCAACACATCAAGCTCAAGATGAATGCCGGTCTGATGGCCGATCTGCCCAGCCTTGAGGGTTCGGGCGCCGAAGGCGTCGGCCTGTTTCGCACCGAGCTTCAGTTCCTGATCCGAAGCCATATGCCCAAGCGGGCCGAACTGTCCGAGCTTTATTCGCGGGTGATGGACGCCGCCAAGGATCAGCGCGTGGTGTTTCGCACGCTTGATATCGGGTCGGACAAGGTGCTGCCTTACATGAAGGCTGAGGATGAGCCAAACCCGGCCATGGGCTGGCGTGCGATCCGCGTCGGATTGGATAAACCGGGTGTCATGCGCATGCAGCTTCAGGCGCTTATCCGGGGCGCCAAGGGGCGGCATCTGTCGATCATGTTCCCCTTCGTGGCACAGCGCAGCGAATTCACCGCCGCGCGCGCCGAGATGGACAAGGCGCTTGAACGCGAGCGCATTCTTGGCCACCCCCAACCTGCCTCGATCGAGGTGGGGGCGATGTTGGAAACCCCCTCGCTGGCCTTTGCGCCGGATGATTTCTATCGCGAGGTCGATTTTATCTCGGTCGGCGGCAATGATCTTAAACAGTTCTTCTTTGCCGCTGACCGCGAAAACGAACGGGTGCGCAAACGCTATGACACCCTCAACGTCAGCTTTCTGAACTTCCTCGAAGGCATCGTCTATCGCTGCGCCACCACCGGCACCCCGCTTAGTTTTTGTGGCGAGGATGCCGGCCGCCCGGTCGAGGCCGCTTGTCTTGCCGCCATCGGGTTTCGCACGCTGTCGATGCGCCCGGCCTCGATCGGGCCGGTCAAAAGCCTGCTGCGGCGGCTTGATCTGCGCGAATTGCGCGATGTCATCCACTCTGAGCGCGACAGCGGCGCCGAAACGGTGCGCGGCGCGGTGATGGAGCATCTGCGCGGCAAGTTCTGACCCTGCCGGGTTGTGTAGGGTGGGTGAAACCCACGCTTGCCCCCCAAGGCACCGCCCGTTTCCGCGCCTCTCCTGATGGTACGATTCTGATTTCACTTCTTGCGCTAACCCTTTATATGGCAAGGAAAATAGCGAAAATCAAAGGTCAGACGTGGAACATTTATCGCCCATCGCGCTTGGTGTCATAGGAAGTCTTGTTGCCGGGATGATGACCTCTGTCGGGGCCATTCCCGTGCTTTTGGGCAAAAGCCCGAGCCGCGCGATACGGGATATGTCGCTTGGCTTTGCCGCTGGCGTGATGCTTTCGGCCTCGTTCTTTTCGCTGATCATTCCCTCGCTCGATGCCGCAACCGAGCAATTTGGCGATGGTGCCCTGCCTGCCGCAATTGCCGTGATCGGCATCCTTCTTGGAATGGCCGCCGTGGCAGTGTTGAATGAAACCCTGCCGCATGAGCATTTCAATACCGGGCGTGAAGGCCCGGAATCGGCCTCGCTCCGGCGGGTCTGGCTTTTCATCATCGCAATCACGATCCACAACTTTCCCGAAGGGCTTGCCGTGGGTGTCGGCTTTGGTGCGCACGGACTGTCTGGCGGCATGCCTCTGGCGATCGGGATCGGGTTGCAAAACATGCCCGAAGGCCTTGCCGTTGCCATAGCACTCCTTGGCGAGGGGTATAGCCGCTGGCGTTCGTTCGGGATTGCGGCGCTTACCGGGCTTGTCGAACCGGTTGGCGGCCTTCTTGGGGCGGCCATTATTTCGGTGTCAGAGCCATTCCTGCCCTGGGGTCTGGCCTTTGCTGCCGGCGCGATGCTTTATGTCATCAGCCACGAGATCATCCCCGAAACCCATCGCAGCGGCCATCAGAACAAGGCCACACTCGGCTTTGCCGTCGGGCTTGTGCTGATGCTCTTTCTCGATGTCTGGCTGGGATAAAACGCCCGGGGCTAGCCCCGTTTTAGCGGCAGTTTCTCGACCGCAAGGCGCAACGCCTCAACCATATCGTCGTGATCGTGCCCGGCATCAATCGCCAGACGGCGCAGGCCGAAATGCACATGCGCCATCTGCTGGTAATAGCTGGTATAGGCGTAATTCGTCGCCGCCCCGGCCGCTGCCCCCAAGATCGGCACGGTCTGTGCCGCAAGCTTCTGGCCAAGCACCGTGGCAAGCCGTGGTGCCACCCGCGCAATCAACGAGTTGAGCGCCGCACCGGTCACCGTGACCCGCGTGCCGATAAAGCCAAGGTCCGCGCCATCGTCGCCCGCCAAAGGCCCCGCCGCGCCAAACACCTCGATCGCCTCAAAACGCACGCTTGGCTCGGCGGGATCAAAGCCATGCTCGACCGCCACATCCTGAATGGCGCGCAAAAGCACCGTCGTAGTGACCGGAAGCTCGGCGAGCGCCGTCGGCAGCCCGCCCATGCCGCCCGCTGCCCCCATCGCCGTCGTCATTGCCCGCGCCATCCAGCCGGGCTGATCGCCGACCACATCGCGCGAGCGATGCGCCATGTCCATCGCCCGGTGAAGCGCATTTTCCGTGACTTCCCCCAGACGCATCCGCACCGACACCGGCAAACGATCCAAAAGCCCCTCGGCCTGCCCGCCGACAAGGTTCAACAGATCAATCGCCGCATTGCCCGCACGCGCATGTCGCCGCGCCAGATCGCGCAACCGCGCGTCGATCTCGGTCGCGTCGATCGGCTTGCCCAAAAGCTCCATCTTGCTGTCCTGACTGTGCTCCATGAGGTATGAGATTGCCCCTGTCGACCCCTAATTCAAGCGTAACGTGTGACTTTACCGGTCACATGGTCCCACGCGCCGGGCTGTAATTCCAGCCCCAGAATCCGCTCGGGGTTGGTGGGGGGCGGCATCTCGACGCCGCTCAACCGCTCAAAGCCAAAGCGCCCGTAATAGGGTGCGTCCCCCACCAGCATCACCCGCGCCCAGCCTTTTGCCCGCGCGCGCTCAAGCCCGCCCTGGATCAGGTAGCGGCCAAGCCCCTCGCCCTGATGGGTCGGATGCACCGCCACCGGCCCCAGCAAAAGCGCTTCAAACCGCCCGATCCGCACCGGCCAAAAGCGGATCGCCCCGGCCAGAATGCCGTCCGGATCGCGCGCCACAAGGTTAAGCCCTTCCACCGGCGCCACCCCGTCGCGCAGCCGGTAAGACGACAGGGCCTCACGCCCCGGTGCAAAGCACAGGTCATAGAGCGCCTCGACCTCCCACCAATCCTGCGCTGTTTCGGGCCGCAGATCGAGCATGCGGGCCATCCCCTTGGTGAATTCAACTGGCAAAGCGCCTAGCACGGCGCTAGGTCTGGCACAAACCGGATCATGAAGGAGAGGCAGATGTTCTATAAACCCGAGGATGGCCACGGCCTGCCGCACAGCCCGTTCAACTCGATCGTGACTCCGCGCCCGATCGGCTGGATTTCGACCCGCGGTGCGAATGGGCGCGACAATCTTGCCCCCTATTCGTTTTTCAACGCCGTCGCCTATGTTCCGCCTCAGGTGATGTTTTCCTCGACCTCGACCAAAGAAGATCGCGGCGACACCAAGGACAGCGTTGCCAATATCCGCGACACCGGCGTGTTCTGCGTCAATATCGTTGAATATGAAATGCGCGACGCGATGAACCAGACCTCCGGCCCCTGGGATCGCACCACCGATGAATTCGAGCTGGCCGCCCTGGAAAAAGCCGAATGCGAAACCATTGCCTGTTCGCGCGTCGCCCGCGCCCCGGCCAACCTTGAATGCAAACTCACCCAGATCCTGCAATTGCCCGGCGAGGCGAATTTTGCCGTCTTCGGCGAGGTGATCGGCGTGCATATGCGCGATGATTGCTTGGTTGACGGCATGTTCGACGTGCTGCGCTACACCCCGCTGACCCGGCTTGGCTATCAGGATTATTCGGTTATCCGCGAAAAGTTCAGCCTCAAACGCCCCGGTGAATAGGCTCCGGCTTCTTCTGGCCTTAAATATCCCGGGGTGAATTGGCCATCGGCCAAGAGGGGCAGCGCCCCTGCCCCGCTATCCGGCTGAAATCGCCGTCCCAAGCTTGGCGGCGCTGCGCCCCGGACTGTCACGGCCAATTGTGCGGCACAGGATCAGAACCGGGACAAGGCCAAAGCCGACCAGCACAAGCGAGGGCACCGCCGCCTCGGCCAGCCGCTCATCGGCGGCAAGGCGGTGGGCCTGCACCGCAAGGGTCTGAAAGTTGAACGGATGCAGAATAAGCGTCGCCGGCAGCTCTTTCATCACATCGACAAAGACGATCAGCAACGCCGTCAAGACACTCGTGCGCGCCACTGGAAGATGCACCCGCATCAATAGCTTCGGCCCCGGCTGACCAAGCGAACGACCGATCGCATCGAAATGTCGCGGCACCGTGGCCATCCCGCTGTCATAGGCATTGAGCGCGGCGGCCATGAACCGCGCCACATAGGCCAGCACCATCAGCCAGATCGACCCGGTGATCAAAAGCCCGGTGCGAATCCCGAAATTCGCACGCATGAAGGCGTCAACGGTATTGTCCAGCGCCGCCATCGGCACCATGAGCCCGACCGCGATCACCCCGCCCGGCACCGCATAGCCAAGCCCGGCCCCGATCACCAGCCAGCGCGAGGCGCGCCCCGGACTGGTGCGCGCACGAAAGCCGATAAGTACCGCGCCGATCACCGTAAGCACCGCAGCAACGCCCGCCAGAGTGACCGAGTTTGCCATGAAGCCAAGATAGCGCTCCGACAACAGGCTCTGCCCCGATCCCATCGCCATGCTGCCCAGCATGATCACCGGGATCACAAAGCCAAGCAGGACCGGCAAAAGGCAGATCGCGCAGGCGATCCAGCCCGCCGCGCCGCGCAATGTCGGGCGCTCCATCGTCTCGAACCGCGCGCCGCGCCCGGCGGTACGCGCGCGGCCCCGGCTGGCACGCTCCAGCCCGGCCAGAAGCAGCGCAAAACTCAGCAGGCACAGCGCCAGTTGCGCCGCCGCCGCCCGGTCGCCAAGCGAAAACCAGGCCTGATAAATGCCGGTGGCAAAGGTCTGAACATTGAAAAACGCCACCGTGCCGAAATCGGCAATCGTTTCCATCACCGCCAAAAGCGCGCCGCCCGCAATTGCCGGGCGCGCCATCGGCAGGGCCACCCGCCAGAACGCCTTGAGCGGCGAGCGGCCAAGCGTGCGCGCCACCAGAAAGGCATTGGCGCTTTGTTGACGGAACGAGGCCCGCGCCAGAAGGTAAACATAAGGATAAAGCACGATGGTCAGCATGAGCGCCGCGCCGCCAAGACTGCGGACTTCGGGGAACCAATAATCTCGCGGGCCCCACCCCGTCACCGCGCGCAGGGTGGTTTGCACCGGGCCGGGGTGATCCAGCATATGGGTATAGGCATAGGCCATCACATAGGCCGGAAACGCCAGCGGCAGCGCAAGCGCCACCTCCAGAATGCGCACGCCCGGAAAGCGATAGACCGTAACCAGCCAGGCCGTCACCGAACCGATCACCGCCGTGCTTATCCCGACAATCGCCACCAGCGTCAGCGTGGTCGCCGTATAGCGCGGCAGAACCGTCGAGAGCACCTCGCGCCAGGTCTCAAGATCACCGCTCAGCGCTGCCAGTGCCGCAGCCACTATCGGGGCGACGCAAAACACCACCACGACCCATGCCAGACGATGCAACAGGCGCTCGCTCATGCCTTCGCCTCCTTGGGGCGCAATTTCCGACTGTTTTGATCAGTATTCCCTGCGCCGCCAAGGGTCAAGAGAGGCAGGCGCGTTGTTTTGGCGCGTTTTCAACCTGTTGAGACGCCTGCCTCGGCAAAGCTTGCCATGCCCGAATGACAGGCAAGCGCGCCCTGAAGGATGCCAATCGCAAGCGTCCCGCCCGAGCCTTCGCCAAGGCGCATACCAAGCGACAGGATCGGCTCTTTGCCAAGCTGCGCCAAAAGCTTGGCATGCCCCGGTTCGGCGCTGACATGGCCCGCGACTGCGTGATCAAGCGCGCCGGGCCCGGCCAGCTCAAGACAGGCCGCCGCAGCGGTGCAGATAAAGCCATCCAGAATCAGCGGGATAGAGAGCACCCTTGCGCGCAGAATCGCGCCCGCCATCGCCGCCAACTCGCGCCCGCCGAGACAGCGCAGCGCCTCCAACCCGCTGTCCTGCGCGCCCGGATTGGCCGCAACCGCGCGCGCGACGACCTCGGCCTTGTGGGTCATCGCCTCGGGCGCAAGGCCAGTGCCGCGCCCGATCCAGCCTGCGGCATCGCCGCCAAACAGCGCAAGCGCGATGGCCGCGGCGCTGGTGGTGTTGCCGATCCCCATTTCTCCCACCACAAGCAGATCTGTATCAGGGTCGACCGCCTCCCAGCCGGTTTTCAGCGCGCTCAAAAACTCGGCCTCGGACATCGCCGGGCCTTTGGTCATGTCCTGTGTCGGGGTGTCAAGCGCGAGGGCGTGCACATCCATCCGCGCCCCCACGACACCGGCCAGTTGATTGACCGCCGCGCCGCCGCTTTGGAAATTCGCCACCATCTGGGCCGTCACCTCGGCGGGAAAGGCGGAAATGCCCTGCGCCGTGACGCCGTGATTGCCCGCAAAGACAATCACCTGCGGGTGCTTGATCCGTGCCCGTGCATCACCGCGCCAGCCGCAATACCAAAGCGCCAGTTCCTCAAGCCGCCCTAGCGCGCCCGGCGGTTTGGTCAGTTGGCGATCGCGCGCATGCGCCGCCTCAATCGCCGCCGCGTCCGGGGCGGGTAAATCCGCAAGCAGGCTGGAAAATTCGGCAAGGGTGGTGAAATTCGGGGACATAAGACCCTCATTGCATGTTATTCGCCCCCTGTGTATCGCAGGGTCAGCCGACGCCCCAGCCGAAAAAGGGCACGCCCATGACGGAAAACGACAACAGCCTGATCCGAGTGAGGGATGTGGTGCTGGCGCTAAGCCTGCTGAGCCGTTTGCCGGTGCGGGTGGGTGCCTATACCCGCAGCGCAGAGGCGGCCTGGGCCTATCCTCTGGTCGGCGTGGTGCTTGGCGCCCTGGCCGCGCTTGGCGGGCTTGTGGCACAGTGGATCGGCCTGCCCGACCTTCTGGCGGCGCTTGTCGCGCTTGGCCTTTTGATTGTGCTGAGCGGGGCAATGCATGAGGATGGGCTTGCCGATAGCGCAGACGGGCTCTGGGGCGGCTGGGACCGGAAAAAGCGCCTTGAGATCATGAAAGACAGCCATATCGGAAGTTATGGCGTGCTGGCACTGATCCTGTCGCTCGGGGCGCGGTGGTGCGCGCTTTGGCTGGTGTTCGAGATCGGCCCGGCGACGGGGGCAATCGCCCTGATTGCGGCGGCGACCCTGTCGCGCGGAGTGATGCCGGCACTTATGGCCGCCCTGCCGCATGCGCGCGCAACCGGGCTGTCGCACAGGGTGGGGCGCGTCACGCCGATGACTGCCGCGCTTGCGCTCGCGCTCGCGGGGGTATTCGCGATTGCGATGCTCGGGGGTGCGGGTGTCACGGCGGCGCTTTGCGCGGGGCTGGCGGCGCTTGGCACGGGCGCGATTGCGCGGGCAAAGATCGGCGGGCAGACCGGCGATATCCTTGGCGCGACCCAACAGATTGCGGAAATCGCCGTGTTGTTCAGCCTGCTGGTTTAGCCCAGACACGAAAAAGGCCGCGCCTCTCTGGCACGGCCCTTTCGAAATCAGGTCAACAGCTCAGGCTGCGACGCGCGACACCAGCACATCATCCACCTGTTTGGCGGCAAGCACTTCGTCGCCACCGCTGACGGCGGCCACTTCGCGGGTCAGACGCTCAAGCGCGGCCTCGTAAAGCTGACGCTCGGAATAGCTCTGCTCGCGCTGATCGTCGGCGCGGTGCAGGTCGCGGACAACCTCGGCAATCGCGATAAGATCGCCCGAGTTGATCTTTTGCTCGTATTCCTGCGCCCGGCGCGACCACATCGCGCGCTTGACCTTGGCCTTGCCCTTGAGGGTGGTCATCGCCTTGGAAACCACATCGGGGCTGGACAGGCTGCGCATGCCAATCTCGGTTGCTTTGTTGGTCGGCACCCGCAGGGTCATCTTGTCTTTTTCGAACGAGATCACGAACAGTTCCAGCGTGATGCCGGCGATTTCCTGCTCTTCGATCGAAACGATCTGGCCCACACCATGGGCCGGGTAAACCACATAATCGTCAGGACTAAACTCGGATTTTTTGGACTTCGTCATTCAGGTCTTCCTCGCAGGGGGTGCCCGGTCGCAAACGCAGAAAAAATGCCAAGGGCCGACACGGTCCTCAGTATATATGCATCTGGCGCAAAGAATTCCAGCCCCGGGCGGTGGCGCGGGCACATGGAACCGGGCAAGTCAATTCATCAGTCATAGATGTATAACATAAAAAACGGCCCCGCGAAAGGCCGCTCACCGTCGGATAGCCATAACCTCTTTGAAATCAGGCGCTTGCCCCCCGAAAGATCGGGCAAACGCTGTCGCGACCCGGTGAACTAAACGAATCAGTTCGGGTTTTCCCGCCGCCCTGCCCGGTTCAGCCACCTTCGCCGGGGGCTTCGGAAAAGTATTTCTCAAGCTTGCCGGTCTCGCCATCGCGTTCCTTGGCCTCGGGCAGTTGGTCTTTCTTGGTGATGATCACCGGCCACATCTCAGAGTATTTGCGGTTGAATTCGACCCATTTTTCCATCTCCGGCTCAGTATCCGGGCGGATCGCATCGGCAGGGCATTCCGGCTCGCAGACGCCACAATCAATGCATTCATCGGGGTGGATGACCAACATGTTCTCGCCCTCGTAGAAACAATCCACAGGGCATACCTCGACGCAGTCGGTGTATTTACAGGCGATGCAATTGTCGTTGACGATATAGGTCATGGCCGTCTCTCATCCTTGGCGCTTTGCGTTTCACCTAATCCAGAGGCGCGGATCATTCAAGCGGTCCCGGCCCATTCAGATCGAGTTTGCGCCGGTCACGCTTGGTCGGGCGCCCTTTTCCCTCATATTTTGGCGCGGCCGGAACAATTTCCTCGGGCACCGGCGGCGAGAGGTCATCATAGAGCAGTTGCGCCTCGGGGGCGGGGCCACGTCGGGTGCCGATTGCGAGCACGCGCACCACCCGCGCGGCGCGCCCCTGAACGAACGTCAGCACATCGTCGGAGCCTACAGCTTGGGCCGGTTTCGACACCCGCGTACCATTGACCCGGATATGACCGGCAGAAACCTCCTTGGCGGCCAGCGTGCGGGTCTTGAAGAACCGCGCATGCCAGAGCCATTTGTCGAGCCGGATTCTCACCCCCTCCGCCGCCAAAGATCAGCCTTTGGTTTTAAGACCCATAAGGGCCGCCGCGAAGGGGTTGTCGGGATCAATGCGGTCTTTCTTCTCGGGGCGGGCGCTAAAGCTCTTGGCGCCTTTTTCTTGCGGGGCACCGCGGGGCTTGCCTTTTCCGGGCTTGCCACGCGGCTTGCCGGATTTGGCCGGTTTGTCACGTCCGCCACCCCCAGCGGCACGCTCGGCGCGGGCGCGATTGGCGCGCGGGGCCCAGGTAAAGGTATAGAACACCTCGATTTCGGGCGCGGCCACCTCGGGGGTCTCGCCGGGGGCGACCTCGGCCTCGGCCGTTTCCGGGATCTCGGCGGGCACTTCGGGTTCGGGCGCGGGGTCAGCGGCAATCGGCGCCTCACCGGCATCGGCAATCGTCTCGACGATATCGGCCGCGGTGTCGGGTGCGGCATCCTCTGCCGCAGCGGCGGCATCGGCGGGGGCCTCGGCGATGGCCTTATCGACCGCCTTGACCTTTTCGCGCTCGCCGCGCTCGGCCTTATAGCCAAGCCCCTGCATCAGGGTGGCGAACTGTTCCAGCGTCATGCCGGTGATCGAGAGCATGTCCGCCTTGGCCTCAAATCCGCCCCGGCTGTCTTCCGAGCGCAGCATATCGGCAAGCCGTTCCAGCATGTCGATGCGAATCGCCCGTTCACCGGCGGCGCGATAGCCCGACATCGTGTGAAAGCCTTTGGCGACGCTGTCATTTGACGGCACCGTCACAAGGCCCGGCGGCGGTGCCTCGGGGAATTCATCAAGCCCGTTGCTGAGCGACCACAGCACCAGCCGCAGACGCGTCGGTGCGGGTTTGAGCAGCAGTGGCATGAAAATCGTGAACTGGCCAAAGCGGATGCCGTGCTTGCGCAGCGCGCCGCGCGCCTCCTGATCCAGCGCCTTGACCTCATCGGCCACCTCGCCGCGCGGCAGGATGCCAAACCCCTCGACAAGGCGAAAGCCAAAGCCGCGCGCAAGGCCGCTCAGGCTTTCGTCGCGCTGGATGTTCAACAGCGGCTCGAACAGGGTAGCGATCTTGCGATCAATGAAGTGTTGCAGGCGGCGTTGCACCTTTTGCGCAACGTCCGGGCCGGCCTCTTCATCGACAAAGGCCGCGACCTGGGGCTTGAGAGGATCGGCACCGGCAACCAGTTTGCCAACCGCGTCCTTCCCCCAGAGCAAGCCGCCCTGTTCGGTGAAATCAATCTCGGTGTCGGGCGCGTTATAGAAGCGGTCCGACTTGAGATGAAAATGCGGGGCAAGGGCCGATTGGCTGGCCTGTTGAAGCGTGCGCGCCTCTTTCCCGGCAGCCGCCTTATCCTGGATAAAGCGAAACCCTTCAAGCCGACCGACAAATTCGCCCTCGACCGTTACATCACCATTCTCGTTTACTTCGGCCACCATGGCTTCCTTCTGCTTGAGCCGGCGCAAAAGCACGGATGTGCGCCGGTCCACAAATCTTTGGGTCAGACGCTCGTGCAGCGCATCCGACAGGCGGTCTTCTACAGCGCGCGTCGCCCCGCGCCAATGGTTTTCGTCATCAACCCAGCCTTTTCGCTGCACAACATAGGTCCAGGTGCGGATATAGGCGAGCCGTTTCGACAATGTGTCAATATCGCCATCGGTCCGGTCAATGCGTTTGACCTGGCGCGCCAGCCAGTCATCGGGCACCCGGCCCAACTCATGCAGATCGCGGAAGATCGTGTTCAAAAGGCCGGTATGTTCGCCGTGGCTGATGCTTCGAAAATCCGGGATGCGGCAGACATCCCACAACAGCCGCACGGCAGGACCGCCAATGGCGCGTTCGGCAATTTCAGGCTGGGCCGAGAGGGTCTTGAGCGCGCCGAGGTCATCGGCCTCGCGGGCGCGCACCAGCAATTCATCGTCCGGGCGCGCCTCAAGCGCGGTGATCAGCGCCGAGGTGGTGCCAAATTGCAGGTTGGAATTGCGCCATTCCAGCTTGCGGATCGGGGCAAAGCGGTGATCCATGATCGCCTGCGCCACTTCGGGGTCAAGATCGCGGGCCTCGCCAGTGACGCCAAAGGTGCCATGGCTCATGCCCCGGCCCGCGCGCCCGGCGATCTGGCCAAGCTCGTTGGGGGCCAGCATGCGCATCCGCTGGCCGTCAAACTTGGACAGCGCGGAAAAGGCGACATGGTTGATATCAAGGTTCAACCCCATGCCGATGGCGTCGGTGGCGACGAGGTAATCGACATCGCCATTTTGATAAAGCTCGACCTGCGCATTGCGGGTGCGCGGGGAAAGTGCGCCCATGACAACCGCCGCCCCGCCCTTCTGGCGGCGCAACAGTTCGGCAATCGCATAGACGTTTTCAACCGAAAACCCGACAATCGCGCTTCTGGCGGGCATTTTGCTTATCTTTTTCGGGCCGCCATAAGAAAGCTGCGACATCCGCTCGCGGCTTATAAACTCGACCCCAGGCACAAGCGCGGCAATTGTCGGGCGCATGGTGTGGCTGCCCAGAAACTGGGTTTCGCGCAACCCCCGCATCCGCAACAGGCGGTCGGTAAAGACATGGCCGCGTTCGGGATCGGCGCAGAGCTGAATTTCGTCAACCGCCAGAAAATCGGCGCCCATGCCCTCGGGCATCGCCTCGACCGTGCAGACCCAGTATTTGGCACGCGGCGGCACGATCCGCTCTTCGCCGGTGACAAGCGCCACCACCGAGGGGCCGCGCAGGGCGACGATCTTGTCGTAAACCTCGCGCGCCAAAAGACGCAGCGGCAGGCCGATCACCCCCGTGCGATAGCCCAGCATCCGTTCAATCGCATAATGCGTCTTGCCGGTATTTGTCGGGCCCAGAACCGCAAGGGTTCTTGACTGCTCGGCCATGTGCCGTCTCTCCCGTTACCTGATCAGAGGTCTGCGCCGCCAAGCTGGCTTTTGATGCCTTCCATCGCCTTGGTTACGTCCTCATGATGCGGATGTATAGCCAGAACACGGGAAAAGGCCTCTTGTGCAAGATCGGGTTGATTCATTTCATCCAGCAGGACGCCAAGGCCGTAAAGCACGTTGTAATGACGCGGCTCAAGCGCCAGGGCGTGTTCGATATCCGACAGCGCCAGCCCATAGCGATCCGCCTTGAAAAATGCCACCGAGCGCAGGTGCCAGGCCTCGGCAAAATCCGGCGCATGATCAATCAGCGCGCTGAGATGTTCGATGGCCATTTTGGTATCGCCTGCCTCAATGGCGTCGCGGCCACGGCGCAGCAGAAGATCCATCGCGGGCGAGCCGGATTTCTCCAACTCAAGCTCGATCTCACCGGCGATTCGCCGCGCTTCCTTTTCATCGGCCTGCGAGAGCTGTTCAAACAACCCGTCAAGCCGCGCGTTCGGAGCCGCCGAGGCAGGTAGGGAAAACGTGACTATCGCCAGAAGTGCCGCGACGATACGGTTGAGATTGAGACGTGCCATGCGCATAACAGGTGTGAGTTTAGCGCAGAATGCCGGGAAACAAACCCCCGACAACCGAAATGTGAAAGGAACTGCAAATGAGCGAAGTGATTACCGCAGCCGTGGCCGCATTGAATGAAAAAATGGGCGACGAGGGCTTTGACGGCCTGGCCAAATTCGTGATCGAAGGCGAAGGCGCCGTTCTGATCGACAGCGATGGCGCGCGGGCGGGTGATTCCGAGGCGGATGTGACCCTCACGGCCGATCAGGAAACGTTTGAGTCGATCCTGTCAGGCGATCTTGATCCCACCGCCGCCTTCATGACCGGCAAACTGAGTGTTGACGGCGATATGGGCATGGCGATGAAGCTTGGAAGCGTGCTGAGCTGATGAAAGAGGCGCCGCTTTTCTCGGATATCGCACAGGGCCCGGATGACGGCGCCGCCTGGTGGATGACAACCGCCGACGGCGTGCGCATCCGTGTCGGTCTGTGGAATCGCGGCGCAACGAAAGGCACGGTGTTCCTGTTCCCCGGACGTACCGAGTATATCGAGAAATATGGGATCGCCGCCGCGCATCTGGCCGACTGCGGCTATGCCACACTGGTGATTGACTGGCGCGGTCAGGGGCTTGCGGATCGGCTTCAGGATGACGTGATGTCGGGCCATGTGCATCGCTTTACCGATTATCAGATGGATGTGGCGGCGATGGTTGAGGCCGCGCATCGCCTTGACCTTCCGCGCCCCTGGCATCTTTTGGCGCATTCGATGGGCGGCTGCATTGGTCTGCGCGCGGTGATGCAGGGGATGGAGGTGCAAAGCTGTGCCTTTTCCGGGCCGATGTGGGGGATCGCGATGGCCGATGCCCTGCGCCCGGTGGCCTGGTCTCTGTCCTGGAGCAGTCGGCGTTTCGGCATGAGCCACTTTTATGCCCCCGGCACCGCCCCGCAAAACTATGTTCTGACCGAGCCGTTCGAGACCAACAAGCTGACCAATGATCGTGAGATGTATCAATACATGATCAATCAGGCCACTGCGCATCCCGAACTTGGCATTGGCGGGCCAAGCCTGCACTGGCTGCACGAGGCGCTACATGAAACCCGCAGTCTGGCGCGCCGCCCCTCGCCTGACATGCCCTGTCTGACGCTGCTTGGCAGCGATGAGCAGATCGTAGATGTGGCCCGCGTGCACGACCGCATGGCGCATTGGCCCGGAGGCCGGCTTGAGATGGTCGAAACCGGGCGCCACGAAACCCTGATGGACAGCCCCGACATGCGGGGCCGTCTGTTCAGGATGCTATGCCAGTTCTACTCTGGCACGGGCGACAGCAATGCTAACGGTCCTGCGCGACAGGCGAGCGTTGCTCACCAAGCCCGGAAATCCTGAGCACCATTTCATCGCCTGGCGACAGAGAGCGCGGCGGTTTATGCCCCATGCCGACGCCCGGCGGCGTGCCGGTGGCGATGACATCGCCCGGCTCCAGCGTCATCAGTTCGCTGAGATAGGCCACAATCTCTGCTACGGTAAAGATCATCAGGCGGGTGTTGCCGGTTTGCACGCGCTCGCCGTTCACATCGACCGACAGATCAAGGGTTTGCACATCGCCCACCTCATCCGGGGTCACAAGCCAGGGGCCCACCGGCGCGAAGGTGTCACAGCTTTTGCCCTTGGTCCATTGGCCCGACCGCTCAAGCTGAAACGCGCGCTCGGAAACATCATTGACGATGGTATAGCCCGCCACATGATCAAGGGCGTTTTCCTCGCTCACGTATTTCGCGCGCTTGCCGATCACTATGCCAAGCTCGACCTCCCAATCGCCACGGGTTGATCCACGCGGCAGAACCACCGTGTCATTCGCCCCGATGATGGCCGAGGTCGCCTTGAGAAAGACAACCGGATCCTTTGGCGGATCAACGCCAAGCTCGGCCGCGTGATCTATGTAGTTAAGGCCGATGCAGATCAGCTTGCCCACATTGCCGACCGGCGGTCCAATCCGCGGGTTGCCCATAACGAGGGGCAGACTGTCGGGATTGACCACAGGCAGATCACCAAGCACAGCGCCCGCCAGATCGGGCAACACACCGGACAAATCACGAAGCTGTCCCGCGTGGTCAACCACTGCGGGCTTTTCCTGGCCCGGTTCACCGTATCTTGCAAACTTCATGGCTCCACTCCCCTTTCGCGTTTGACCCACCCTAGCCAGCGCTTCGCAAATGGCAAGACACTGGCCACCAAAAGACCGGCCCCTTGTGGCGCGCGGCGGTGCGGCCTATGTCTTGGGTCAACATGCAACAAGAGGTGCCCCATGATTAACCTGCCCTTCCCCGTCCGCGATGCAAATGCCACATCTGGCAACAAGGATCTGGGAAAGCTGCCGGAATGGGACCTGAGCGATCTTTACAGCGGTGAAGACGCGCCCGAGCTTGAGCGCGATCTTGACTGGCTCAAGACCGCCTGCGCTGAATTTGCCCGCGATTATGAAGGCAAGCTTGCCGATCTGGATGGGCCCGGTCTTTTGGAGTGTCTGCACCGCGACGAAAAGATCAGCAATATCGCCGGGCGCATCATGTCGTTTGCTGGGCTGCGCTATTATCAGCTTACGACCGATGGCGGGCGGGCGAAATTCATGTCCGATTGTCAGGAAAAAATCACCACCTATACCACGCCGCTGGTGTTCTTTTCGCTCGAACTCAACCGGCTTGACGAGGCGACGCTGAGCGCGATGTACGCCGAGACTTCCGATCTGGCGCGCTATAAGCCCGTGCTTGACCGGATTCGCGCGATGAAGCCCTATCAGCTTTCCGATGAGCTTGAGAAATTCCTGCATGATCTCGGGGTTGTGGGCGATGCCTGGGAACGTCTGTTTGACGAAACCATCGCGGGGCTAAGCTTTGACGTCGACGGCGAAGAGTTGACCATTGAGGGCACGCTGAACCTTCTGACCGAACAGGACCGCAGCAAACGCGAGGCCGCCAGCCGCGAACTTGCCCGCGTCTTTGGTGAGAATATCCGCACGTTTTCGCGTGTCCACAACACCGCCGCCAAGGAGAAAGAGGTCATCGACCGCTGGCGCGGCATGCCCACCGCCCAGACCGGGCGACACCTCAGTAACGATGTCGAGCCCGAGGTGGTCGAGGCGCTGCGCAATGCGGTGGTCAAGGCATACCCGAAGCTCAGCCATCGCTATTACGAGCTCAAGCGCAAATGGCTTGGGCTTGACCGGATGCAAACCTGGGACCGCAACGCGCCGCTGCCGATGGAAAGCACGAAAATCGTCGATTGGGACAGCGCCCGTAAAACCGTTATCGAGGCTTATGGCGCGTTTGATCCGCGCATGGCCGATCTGGCGCAGCCGTTCTTTGACAAAGGCTGGATTGATGCGGGTGTGAAACCCGGTAAGGCGCCGGGGGCGTTTGCGCATCCGACGGTGACCAATGTGCACCCCTACGTGATGCTCAACTATCTGGGCAAACCGCGCGATGTGATGACGCTTGCGCATGAGCTTGGCCACGGCGTGCATCAGGTTCTGGCCGCCGATCAGGGCGAATTGCTGGCCAGCACGCCGCTAACGCTGGCCGAGACCGCCAGCGTTTTCGGTGAGATGCTGACCTTCCGCAAGATGCTTGACGGGGCCAGGTCGGATCAGGAGCGCAAGGTGCTTCTGGCGGGCAAGGTCGAGGATATGATCAACACCGTCGTGCGCCAGATCGCGTTTTATGACTTCGAATGCAAGCTTCATGCCGCGCGCCGCGAGGGTGAATTGACACCCGACGATATCAACGCGCTCTGGATGTCGGTGCAGGCCGAAAGCCTTGGGTCGGCGTTTGATTTCGCGGACGGATACGAGACCTTCTGGGCCTATATCCCGCATTTCGTACATTCGCCGTTCTACGTCTATGCCTACGCCTTTGGCGACGGGTTGGTGAACGCGCTTTACGCGGTCTATGAGGAAAACCCCGAGGGTTTTCAGGAAAAATATTTCGACATGCTCAAGGCGGGCGGATCAAAGCACCACAAGGAATTGCTCGCGCCCTTTGGCCTTGATGCCAGCGACCCGGCGTTCTGGGACAAGGGGTTGTCGATGATCTCGGGCTTTATCGACCAGTTGGAAGCGATGGAAGACTAAGGCTGAACCGCCCGCGCGGTCGGCAGCTTTAGCGCCATATCCCGCAGAAAGCCGGTGCCCTCGCGTCCGGCCTGCGAGATGATGCCATTCAGCACGCTGATCGCGGCGGGCGAGGTGACAGGCACGAAGTGATTGAGATTATTGCCATCGGCCAACTCGGTGAAATCAATCACCGTCACATCGGAGCGCGTGATCTTTTCGGCCTCGTCGATAACCCCAAGCCGGGGTTTGCGCCCGGTGATAAATCCGGCCAGGCTCAGGGCGCGGTCCTGTTTCGAGATGAAGATCAGGAAGGGTTGCGGCAGTTTACCGATTACCTCGGCCTGACGGTCAAACAGATCCGGATCAATATCCGGTGACATCAGGGTGACGCCGCTCACGCGCGACAACAGCCGTGTCTTGCCGCTTAGCTTGGCCTGACGCAGGGCCTCCATCGCGAGATGCGAGCCCATCGAGTGGGCGATCAAAAACACCTTGTCACCCGGTCGTGCCGTCAGCCGGTCAAGCAGCGCCACAAGATCGTCGCGCGCAAACATCACGCTGTCGCGATCATAGATATACCCGCGCGGATCGCCCGCCGAGGGCCAGGAAAACAGCATCGCGGGCATGTTTGTCGCAAAATCGGTCTGGATCTGGGCCAGCCGGTACATCGATTCCGACAGGGTGTTGTTATAGCCGTGGATGAACACAAGCGTTTCGCGCCCCGGCCCGGCGCGGCGGATATCGCCAATCATCTGCCCCGGCCCGTCATACACATGCGTTCCGGTCACGACGAAATCACTGGCCGCATCGGGGGGGCCGTCGGGCCATTCGATCACCCCGACCTGATGGGTGGGGGGCACGGAAATATCGGCGCGAAAGTAATTCATGCCCTCCGGGCGCTGGAAGCCAAAAAATGGCCCGGTCTTATCCAGCTTGCGTTCGGTCGCGACAAAGATCGGCTGAATGCGCGCATCGGGGTGCGGCAAGGCGCGCTCGGCGGTCATGCGCTCGGAGCAGGCTGCGAGCGTCAAAAGCAGCGCGCAGAGGCAAAGCGTGGCGCGGCTCAACCGGTTGCCCGCTGTGCCACCCCAACGCCCCCTGCGCACCGCCAAACCCATTGCATGCCCCATGACCCACAGCCCCTCGCCTTGCGGCAGAACCTACTTGGAATCACGGCGCATACCAAGCCTTATGCAGAGGCGAGCATGCCTTTTTCCTGCGCAAGGGCACGCATCCGCTTTTGCAGTTTTTCAAAGGCCCGCACCTCGATCTGGCGAATACGCTCGCGGCTCACGTCATAGGACCCGCTCAGATCCTCAAGCGTGACCGCCTTTTCGCTCAGGCGGCGTTGCGTCAGGATATCGCGCTCGCGCTCATTGAGCACATCCATCGCCTCGCTCAACAACTCGCGGCGCGCATCAAGTTCGTCGGCACGTTCGTAATCGCCGGCCTGATCGGCCCCTTCATCCTCAAGCCAGTCCTGCCATTGCATGCTGCCTTCGCCCTCGGAGCCGACCGTGGCGTTGAGAGACGCATCCGCCCCCGCCATCCGCTGGTTCATGCTGACGACTTCGGCCTCGGTCACGCCAAGGTCGGTGGCGATCTTCTTGACCACGTCGGGGCGCATGTCGCCATCCTCGAACGCGCCGATCTTGGCCTTGGCCTTGCGCAGGTTGAAGAACAGCTTTTTCTGCGCACTCGTGGTGCCCAGTTTCACAAGGCTCCAGCTGCGCAGGATATATTCCTGAATGCTGGCACGAATCCACCACATGGCATAGGTCGCAAGGCGAAAGCCGCGCTCGGGGTCAAACCGTTTGACCGCCTGCATCAGGCCCACATTCGCCTCGGAGATCACCTCGGCCTGCGGCAGCCCGTAACCGCGATAGCCCATGGCGATCTTGGCCGCGAGCCGCAGGTGGCTGGTGACCATTTTATGCGCGGCCTCGGTATCCTGTTCCTCGACCCAGCGTTTGGCCAGCATGTATTCTTCTTCCGGTTCCAGTAACGGAAACTTGCGGATTTCCTGCATATAGCGGTTCAGCCCGCCTTCTGGTGTCGGAGCCGGCAGATTTTTATAGTTGCCCATGACTGCATCCCTCTCGATGTTTATATCGTTAACATTGACCTAGGAACTCACGCCGCCTCTTTCAAGGCTTGGTAGGTCATATAGTTTAACGCAAAACTTAGACTTTCCGTCGCAAAGAAAATTAAAATTTCTTGAAATTGGCGAGGTTCAGCCCCGCAGCGCTTCGATCAGACCGGTCATATCGGCGGGCAAAGGCGCCTCAAAGCGCATGTTTTCGCCCGTTACCGGATGTTCGAACCCCAAAATCGCGGCATGCAGCGCCTGGCGCGGAAAATCGCGCGCGGCCTCGATGCCCGCCACTGACAGCGCCTTTTCCGACAGCTTGCGCCGCCCGCCATAGACCGGATCGCCGACAAGCCCGTGCCCGGCATAGGTAAGATGCACGCGAATTTGATGGGTGCGCCCGGTCTCAAGCCAGCATTCCACAAGGCTGACGGTGGCGGGCATGCCGAAGGTTTCAACCACGCGGGCGCGGGTCACCGCATGACGCCCGCCCTGAAACAGCACCGCCTGACGCTGGCGGTCGGTCTTGTGGCGCGCCAGTTGGGTGATGATCCGAATCACATTGCCCGGCTCGAAACTGACACCGCGCACGCCGCGCAGCCGCGGGTCGCTGGCCTCGGGTGCGCCATGCACGATGGCGCGGTAATAACGCTCGACGGTATGGGCCTCGAATTGCGCCGCAAGGCCGTGATGCGCCGCGTCGGATTTCGCCACCACCAGAAGGCCGCTGGTATCCTTGTCGATCCGGTGCACGATGCCGGGCCGCTTGGCGCCGCCGACCCCCGACAGGGTATCGCCGCAATGATGCAGCAGCGCGTTCACCAGCGTGCCCTCGGGTGTGCCGGGGGCCGGATGCACCACCATGCCAACGGGCTTGTTCACCACGATAAGATCGTCATCCTCGAACACCACCTCAAGCGGGATATCCTGCGCGTTGATATGGCTCTCGCGGGCCTCAGGCACGGTGATCTCGATTCGGTCGCCCTCGGCCACGCGGGCCTTGGCGTCTTTCACCACAACGCCATTCACCGTCACCAACCCCTCGGCCAGCAGCCGCATAAGCCGGGTGCGCGACAGGTTCGCTGCCTCTGGCACATCGCGCGAAAGCGCCTTATCAAGGCGCGCAGGCGGATCACTTTCGATCTCAAAGCTAAGCGGGGCGTGGCCCATGGATGATACCCCTCAGCCGGTCAATCCGGCGATGCTGAAATTTCTGACGCGGCTGGTCACGGTGCTGACCGCCACGATGATTGCTGGCCTTCTAGTGATCATTGCGCTGTTTGTCATCCGCTTCTGGGGCAATGATGCGCCAGACCTGCCCGCGACGATCACCCTCCCCGACGGCGCCCGCGCCACGGCCTTTACCCAAGGCACCGGCTGGTACGCGATCGTCACCGCCGATGACCGCATTCTGATCTATGATCGCACCACCGGAAACCTGCGCCAAAGCGTGACGATCGAGCCAGACGATTAGGTAAAGGGTGGGATGGTACCGCCTCCCCGGCTTGAACGGGGGACCTCTGGATCCACAATCCAGCGCTCTAACCAACTGAGCTAAGGCGGCACTGGGAGGCGAATTATCTTTTCCCACGTCCGATTGCAAGCCTCTTAGAGCGTGATTTCCCAGCTTTGTTCAACAAGGTCCTGCGCAAAAGAGCGGACCGGCACCGCGCCAAGCATACGCCAGCCGGTTTTTTGTCAAAGCGCACAGGCCGCGCGGTGGCTTTCATGGGGTCAAAGCGGTATCGCCGATAGTCACAATCGCGCGCAGGGTGACCATGATCATCCCCACCGGAAAACCGCGAAGCCGCTTGCCAAGCAAGAACGAAAAGAGTAGCTCATCGCCTGTTTCAAGGAGGCAGCCATGGGCATCAACAGCGAAAGCGATATCGAAGCGAACCTGCAAATCGGGCCTACCGATCAGGGCATGGTGCGCCTTTACGTTGAAGGGCAAGGTGTTGAAATTCCGATGGACTTCACCCCTGACGAGGCAGAGGAAATCGCCTCGGAGCTGATGGCCTCGGCCAAGGCCGCACGCGCCAAAACCTCATAGTCGCGGATCAAGCGCCGATTGCAACCGCCGTGCCGCGTGCCGGGCAAACCTGCGCGTGAGCGCCGCGCGCCGCGCCGCCGCAAGACGGGTTTCCGGCCCCATGCGAATGATCTCGGCGCTATAGGCGTCGGCCATGATCAGACCGGTGCCATCGGGCAGCAACTCGACCGGAAACTCTGAATCGACCGCCCAGAAATACCGGTCGCACCATTGCAGATAGCCCTGCCATTTGCCGTCCGACATGAAATCGGCACGGCTTGATTTGCACTCCACCACCCAGATCTCGCCCTTGGGGCCAAGCGCCATCACATCCACGCGGCGGCCACGCTCGGGCGTGAATTCAACAATAGAATCAAAGTTATAACTGCGCAAATGGCGGCAGACACCGCGCGCCAGAAGTTGGCCGGGTTGAGGCATTGGGTCGGAACGCATTGTCATGAGACAAACATGAACATTTCATGAACAAAGTCAATATGACATTCAAGCTAAACGGCGCTTCGCGCGCCTCTAAACTGGCGCGATGAGACGTCAATGGCTGGCGCTCGAATCGGCCCGACATGGTGGACGCGACGCTCCCGCAAGATTGCGCCGGGATGGCTTATGTTCGCGACGCGCGGCGACTGCCCCACTATCAACGACCGAATTCGGGGGCGAAGGCCCGGTGATCGTGCCAGCTTTCACGAGTCGCTTTGCCTGCAAGCAGTTCGACATGATCCATACCCACGCCCCCGCTACCAGAGCCGCAGGACATCCGGCCAAATTTGCGCCATTTCGCGGCGATGCAGGGCCTGATCGTTTCGGCCGCGCCAGTCCTTTATGATGGGTTTGGCTAGGGGCGATCACGGCGAGTGGATCACGGATTACATGGGCCGAATGCACATGTTGGCGGCGACGCGTCATTTCTGAACTGACGCCCCTTGTCCCAAGTCACACAAAGGACTACCTAAGACGGGTGGCGGGTGCTGCCCTTCTCGTTAACGGTTGCATTCCGGTGGCCTTAAGCAATTCCGAGGGAACTGGCTCTGTCCGGACCGTGGTCCGTTTATCCGGTGCCCACCTGTACACACAGGTCCTCGGGAATGAGAAAACCAAACGGCTGCGGCGGGCCCGCCACACCTTTACCGCCGCCGGTCGTTGTTCAGAATTTGATGAATTTACAGGGGCGACGCCTTAACGATTGCGCCAGGGATTCGGCCTTTGACCCTGATCCACCGGGATAGGGATGACGGAATACTCCTGCTGCATGATACGCTGACGGTGACCGCCACGCGGTTCATCATCATCGTCGTCCTTCATCCGCATCACGGCAATGCCGAATTGAACACCCGCGAACACGATCCCATTGGCAAGCCACAGGATAACCACCGCAAGCAGACCCTTGTCGGAATGACTGACCAGATGCCAAAGGTTTGCGACATTAAACCATAGCAACATCGCCACAAAGGCACCGGCTATGCCAAATCCAATAGCAACCTGCGTGATGTAGAGACGAACAAGCTTGGGCATATCTGGAAATCCTTCGACGGTCTTGATTTAGTATAGCCGGTTTCCCCCATCTTCCCAAGGGAGTGGCTAATAAAGAGCTAACACGCGCGCTTTTTCGCCGGATTAGTTTGCAATACCGCTACACCCGAAGACTCAGCGCCTGCGGAACCAACAGGAGCCTCTGGCGGGGATATTTAAAGCCAGAAGAAACAGAAGTGGCTTTTCTACCTTCTTCTGGCCGAAAGTATCCCGGGGAGTTTGAGGGGCAGCGCCCCTCATTCAATGACCATAAATGCGCGCGTCCCGACGCGCTCCGTTTGGAAAAACCCGAAGTGTCAAAAGCCCTGCGGTTTGGCCTCATGCGCCATGAAATCAAGAACCGCATTCACGAATTTAGGTTCCTTGCCCTCCGGATAAAACGCCTTGGCTACATCGACGTATTCCATGATCACCACGCGCGGCGGCGTATCGGACTGGGTCATTTCGGCGCCCGCTGCGCGAAACAGGGCACGCAGGGTCGGATCAATCCGCGCAATCGGCCATTTGGCCACAAGCGCGCGGTCTGTCATCTGGTCAATCGACGCCTGCCAGTTGACCGAATCCCCAAGCAGCTTGCGAAAGAGATCAACATCGCCCTCGGCCATGTCCACACCGTCATCCACCTCTGCCCCGAACCGGTGTTCAAGGAATTCCTCAATGACCGCATCGACGGTCTGGTTTGAATGCTCCATCTGAAACAACGCCTGCACCGCATAAAGACGCGCCGCGGAGCGCATCTTGCGTTTCTGGTTACCAGAGACCGGGCCAATATTGTCGGGATCGGGGCTCGTCATGCTTTGGGGGTATCCTTCGGCTCGCCTGCCAGCTTGTATTCTTTGGTCGAGGGAACAAACCCAACGCCCTTGCGCGAGGCGCCCCACTTACGGCTGAGCGCGATAAGATGCAAGGCTGCGGCTGCCGCCCCTGCCCCTTTGTTCATCGCGCCCGGATCGGCGCGCACCGCGGCCTGGGCGCGGGTTTCAACCGTCAGGATGCCATTGCCGATGCACAACCCCTGAAGCCCGAGCAGAGTGATCCCACGCGAGCTGTCGTTACAGACGGTTTCGTAATGGGTCGTCTCGCCTCGGATCACACAGCCAAGCGCCACATAGCCGTCAAAGTTCGACATCCGCTCGGCAATGCCGATGGCGGTGGGCAGTTCCAGCGCACCGGGCACTTCGACCAGCTCCCAGGTGCCGCCAGAAGCTTCGATTTCCGCCTGTGCACCGGCGATCAGATTGTCGGCGATATCGCGATAAAACGGCGCCACCACGATCAATATCTTGACCGGCTTGTCAAATTCGGCGCGCGGCAGGGTGTATTCTTTTTCGGCCATTTGGGATCAACCTATGTGATGGGGCGGGTGCCAATGATGGAAATGCCATAGGCATCAAGGCCAAGATACCGGGTCTTGGGGCTATCGGTCAGCAGGATCAACTCATGCACGCCCATGGTCGACATGATCTGCGCCCCAAGGCCGGTTTGCTTGATCGTGCGGGGGGTGTCGTCATCCTCCATCTCGCCCGAAAGCTTGGGGCGGGGCTGGCGAAACAGGAACACCGCGCCACGGCCCTCGGCCGCGATGTTCTCCATCGCGCGCGGCAGCTTGCCGGTCGGCCCGCCCTCCTCAGAGGCCGCGAGGCCAATGCCAAGCACATCTTCAAGCGCGTCAAGCGCATGGGTGCGTGCCAGAACCGGCTTGCCATCGGTGATATCGCCCTTGATCAACGCAACATGCTCGGTGCCGGTGATCTGATCCGCGAAAATCCGCATATCCCAGGCGCCTCCATGACTTGACTGAACCGTCTCGCGGCGCACTTCGGTGATCAAGTTGTCATGCTTGTGGCGATAGGCAATCAGATCCGAAATCGTGCCGATTTTCATGCCATGCGTCTGTGCAAAAGTGATCAGGTCAGGCAGCCGCGCCATGCTGCCGTCGTCCTTCATGATCTCGCAGATCACGCCCGAGGGGTTCAACCCGGCCAGTCGCGAAATATCGACGGCTGCCTCGGTATGGCCTGCGCGGATCAACACCCCGCCCCGGCGCGCGCGCAGCGGAAAGATATGGCCCGGCGTGGCGAGGCTGGCCATGGTGTTCTGTTCGTTGATCGCGGTTGCAACCGTGTGGGCGCGGTCATGAGCGGAAATGCCGGTGCTGACACCCTCCCGCGCTTCGATCGAAACGGTAAACGGGGTCTCATGACGCGACGAATTATTGACCGCCATCATCGGCAGGCCAAGCCGGTCGATCCGCTCTGAGGTCATCGGAAGGCAAATCAGCCCGCGCCCATGCCTGGCCATGAAGTTGATCGCTTCGGGCGTGGCAAATTCGGCGGCAATCACAAGATCGCCTTCATTCTCACGATCCTCGTGATCGACAAGAATGAACATCCGCCCGGCGCGCGCCTCGGCGATGATCTCTTCGGTGGGCGCAATCGCGCCTTTTAAAGTGGCCTCGACAGGGCCGGGCTTTTCAAATGGCACAGTGTCGGACATCAGGTGCCCCCTTCTCGCTTGCATAGCCCGGCCCGGATAGCGCAGCCGGGCGGCATTGGCCAGAGGTGAATGGTGCAGATTACGCCTCTTGCAGCAACCTCAGAACCTGCGCCAGGTGATTTGGCCCCGCCTCAAAGCCCGCCCGCTCAAGCACCAAGGCCTTGCCGGTTTCGACCTTGGCCGCAAACGGCGCGACCAGATCACCAGAGGCAAGCGCGGCCTCCACCAGCGATTGATGCCCCATCAGAACACCCGCCCCGTTGCGCGCCTCTTCCAGGGCAATGCTGTAAAGCGAAAAGTGTGGGCCCTTGTCGGGCAGCTTATGATCGGGCAGCGCCACCCCACCCCAAAGCGCCCAATCGCCGGGCCAGAGCGCATCATGCAACAGCGTCTGATGCATAAGGTCAGCAGGGGTCTCGAGCCGCGCGGCAATCACCGGCGTACAGACGGGAAAGATCACATCTCTGGCCAGCACGGTTTCGCGCGCGCGCCCGGTGGGGCGGCGGATGAACAGGCTAAGGTCAAACAATTCGCGCGCCAGATTTGGCGGGGCCTCAACCGCCGAGACCGAAATGCTTAGCTCTGGCAAGGCGACGCGCACTTTTGGCAAGCGCGGTGACAACCAAAGTTGCGCCACACTCGGCAGGGCCGCAATATGCAGCGTCTTGTGCCGCGCGGCGCTGCGCATGCCATGCACCGCCGCGCCCATTGCATCGAAAGCCAGGGCAAAGCCGGGCGCGACCTCGGCACCAAAGGCGCTCAGGCGCACGCCCTGCGAGCGGCGCTCGAACAGATCGGCACCGATCCAATCTTCAAGCGCCTTGATGTGTTGCGACACGGCGCCCGGCGTCACGCAAAGCTCGTCTGCGGCATTGGCAAAGCCGCCTAGCCGGGCGGCGGCCTCAAAGGCGCGCAGGGCGTTCAGCGGCGGCCCCTTGGGGCGCGGCGGGGAAACTGACATTTTTCTAGCCTTAGTTTTTCTAAGCTGATTTTTACATATTCTGGTTTGCGCACACAAGCCGCGCCGGGGCAGATTGACCCAAACCAGTCTGGGAGATTTCACAATGACATTGGCCCGCCGCCCTTGGGTGCCTGCCCCCTGCGAAGACCTTGTTCAAACCCTCGCCACGCGCACAGATGCCGAGGACAGCGCCAGCATCGCCGCCCGGATCGAGGCGCTTGCCGCCGATAACCGCCACATTCATGAGGCCGAGTGTTTCAACCTCAACCCCGCCACCAACGTGATGAACCCGCGCGCCGAGGCGCTGTTGGCCAGCGGCATCGGCTCGCGACCCTCGCTTGGCTATCCGGGGGATAAATACGAAATGGGGCTTGAGGCCATTGAAGAGATCGAGGTGATCGCCGCCACCCTCGCCGCCGAGGTGTTCGAAGCCGAATTTGCCGAAATCCGCGTGCCCTCGGGGGCGATTGCCAATCTCTACGGCTTTATGGCCACCTGCAAACCGGGCGATACGATCATCGCGCCCCCCGCCAGCATCGGCGGGCATGTGACGCATCATATGGGCGGCTGTGCCGGGCTTTATGGCTTGCGGATCATCGAGGCGCCGGTCGATGCAGATGGCTATACCGTCGATCTGGCCGGTTTGGCCGAGTTGGCGCGCAAGGAACGCCCCAAACTGATCACGCTTGGCGCAAGCCTCAATCTCTTCGAGCATCCGGTGCGCGAGGTGCGCGCGATTGCCGATGAGGTGGGCGCAAAACTGCTGTTTGACGCGGCCCATCAATGCGGCATCATCGCAGGGCGCGCCTGGCGCAACCCTCTGGCCGAGGGCGCGCATATGATGACGATGAGCACCTATAAAAGCCTTGGCGGCCCGGCGGGGGGATTGATCGTGAGCAATGACGCCGCCCTTGCCGAACGCCTTGATGCGATCGCTTTTCCGGGTATGACGGCCAATTTCGATGCGGCCAAATCGGCGGCTTTGGCTGTGACCCTGCTGGATTGGCGCACCCATGGCGTGGCCTATGCCGCGCAGATGGTGGCCGTGGCGCAGGCCTTGGCGGCAGCGCTTGAGGCCGAGGGGCTGCCGGTGTTCAAGGGCGCGCAGGGAGCCACCAATTCGCATCAGTTCGCGATTGCCGCCGCCGGGTTTGGCGGCGGACAGGCCGCATCGAAAACCCTGCGCAAGGCCGGATTTCTGGCCTGTGGCATCGGGCTTCCGATTGATCCGGTTGCGGGCGACATGAACGGCCTGCGGATTGGCACGCCAGAACTGGTGCGGTGGGGGTTTACCCCGGATGACGCCCCACGCATGGCCGCGCTTATCGCACAGGCGCTGCGCGGCAATGACGCCGCCGTGCTTTTACCCGAAGTGTCGGCCTGGCGGCAGGAATTTGACCGCCTGCATTACATCACCTGAAGCACTGCGCGCGCTCCGCAAAGGCGCGCGCGACGTCTCAGTGCAATTTCTTGCGAATACGTTGCACCATCCACCACACGAAGCCAACCACCGGCAGGGTCACGGCGGCGGTGATCATGCCCTTGCTCAGCCCCAGCACCCCGGTCAGCGGATAAAGCAGATAGCCCGCAAGCGACACCGCGTAATAGCTGATCGCAACCACCGAAAGCCCCTCGACCGTGCGTTGCAGGCGCAGTTGCAGATCGGCGCGCTTGTCCATGCTTTCCAGCAGAGCCTGGTTTTGCGCGCTGCGCTCTACATCCACCCTTGTGCGCAACAATTCGCCCGCGCGCATCGCGCGGTCCGCCATCGCATCCAGCCGCTCCTTGGTGGCGCGCACCGTGCGCATCGCGGGTTCATAGCGGCGCATCATGAATTCGGCGAATGTCTGACGGCCCTCAAAGCGGTCCTCGCGCAGCACGCTGATGCGTTGATTGACGATCTGTTCATAAGCCGCCGTAGCCCCAAAACGAAACGACGACTGCGCCACCAGCGATTCAAGCTCGGCTGACACCCGCAGCAGGTCTTGCAGGGTGTCCTCGGCCGGTTGTGCCCCCCCCGTCATATCGCCGATCAGGCGGCTCAGCTGGCTGTCGGTCTCGCCCATCTGGCGGCCCATTTCGCGCACCCGCGCAAAGCCGAGCATCGACATCGACTTATAGGTTTCAATCTCGCACAGGCGCTGGACGATACGACCGATCCGGCGCGCCCCGGTGCCTGGGGCAACATTGACCGAAAATCGCAGATGCCCCGCCGTATCAATACGAAAATCCCCCACGATCACCGCAGCATCATCAAGCACCCGTGCTACCGCCACGCTTTCAGAGACAAACCACTGATCGGTATCTTCGCGGGTCCGGTCCTTGTTTTCCCACGGCGTCACCCGGATCAGCGCAGAGGTCACCCGCATCCCCGGAGACCTGGCAAGCCAGTCGGTGGGGAAGACCTCGAAATCGGCCGGATCAAAGGGGCGCGTGCTGACCCCTTCGGTAAAGACCGTGTAGGTCACGAATTCGGTGTGGCTTTCCCATTTCAGAACATGCCGCCCGATCTGCCCGGAATAATGCGTGGCACCGGGTTGCGGATGACTCGCCCCATAGCGATCAAGCAAGGCAGTCAGATGCGCCAGATCCGCGGCGCGGTCCCGCTTGGCGGCATCATGGGGCTGTTTGATTGCGAGGTAGGCGGCGGTACAAGGCGCGCTCAGCGAGGGAAACGGGCGCGCGTGCAGCTCATTGGCCAGCTCATAGCGCAGGGGATGATCCTCTATCGGGGGCATTTTCCGATCTCCTTATTCCCCGGCTTCATAGCCGACCTGCCAGCCACGCAAAAGGGTTTTTCCCTCGATTCCAATGATTTAGCGGCACACATCGGTATACTGCACGGACTTCGGGCTTCTTCTTGGCAAAAATACTCAATTCCCGCCGCTCCCGCCACGCGCCACCGGATGAACAAGGGGCGCCCCGGTCGGAGCGCCCCCTTTCGTGATCCACGAAGAACCGCGATCAGTCGATTTTCGCCAACAGGCTCGACACGCTGTCCTTGGCGTCGCCATAGAACATGCGGGTGTTTTCCTTGTAGAACAGCGGGTTTTCGATGCCCGAGTATCCGGTGCCCTGGCCGCGTTTGCTGACGAACACCTGTTTGGCTTTCCAGCATTCCAGCACCGGCATGCCGGCGATCGGGCTGTTGGGGTCTTCCTGCGCGGCCGGGTTCACGATGTCGTTCGAGCCGATGACGATCGCCACATCGGTGTCGGGGAAATCCTCGTTGATCTCGTCCA
>NZ_FOVP01000016.1 GCF_900115165.1 Roseovarius lutimaris
CTTCGGGTTTCTCTCGTTTTCCAGCCATCGCTGATCCTCCAAGTTACGGGACAAATCTATCCCAGGTGGTGGACCACTTTCAGGGGGCTATTCCAGGTGCTATCGAGGCAAAAAAAGGCCTCTCAATTAAGAAGAAGCTGTTGTGTTGGGGCGCTTACCTCTTGCTAGCAGTAGTGCCGACTTTCTTTTTGGTCCAAGTTTGGCCCAGTGAAACAAGCACTGTATTGATTTATAGCTCTTCCGATGAAGAGAATTCATTGGTCGGGCCAATCACTGCAACAGTGTTTATGGTTTCTGTGTTCGCTGTTGGTTGGTCTAGGAAGCTGCTAGGAAACGCACTAAAGAACCGAATATTCGGAACTGATGCGAAATGATGCCCAATCATCAACATGTGCGCAGTTTCAGGGTTACAGAGTGCACTAAACTCATGTTTTTATCGTTTCTGAACTGACTTAAAGCAGACCTTGGAGCAGTCGCATCGAATTCACCCTTCGTCCGCTCAGCAGATCTTTGGCAAACAAGAATGCTGCAAAATGTGTCGACCGTCTGCTTCGGGGAAGCTGCAACGCAGCGCTTGGACATCTGGCCAATGGCAGGAAGACCGAAAGGTTGACTGGCATTACATCGCACCCGGCATACCGATGCAGAACGGGTTCGTAGAGAGCTTCGGCCACCAAGACAATCCGCAGCACTGTCAGCCCCTATGAACAAATTAAGCTACTGCACGACGAGACCCTGCGATGAGGGATGTAAAAGCGCCCAAGACCAGTGGCCCGGTCAAAGCTGGAGATCGCTGACATCTTTCGACGGTACGGTCCTACATGACAGCAGACCAATGCGGGGCATGTCAGCCTCTCCCAGATCAAAGTGATGTTGGCGATTGCCCGCACCGCAGGGAGAGGACGGCGCAGGCGACGGCATCAGCTGGCTATTTTCGCAGCGATGCCAGGGTTTACGCCCCAAGATTCGACCTCATGACAGGGGCGGGTCGGCAAGTCATAATGGCGTGAGCGGTCAAATAAGGGCAGACCCGAGGCCAGCATGGAATGTAGGAACCACATCATGCCATTGGCGACGTCCTCGGGTCTTTCCCAAGTCACGAAATGCCCTGCATCAACCACCAGAACCGCTTCAAGCCCGGGAATGTGATCTTCCATACCACGGGCGTATTCAATTGGCTGACGCGGGTCATGTTCACCATGGATATAGAGCACTGGCATCGTGAACTTGGAATAATCCACCGGCTTACTATTCCGTATATGCGAAAAATAGAGCGGCACTACATCCGAAATTCCCGGGTATGAGAATTCTTTAATGATCTCCTGCAATTCGGCCTCATCGGGTCGGCATTCAGGCTTGCATGATGTCTCGAACCAAACGCGCACATAGGCATCAGCATTTGACATCAATTGGCTGGCTTTTTCCGGATTACGACCGTTCCACTGATGATGCAGCGAATTGCGAGCATCATAGGTATGCAGAGACAGGCAGCAGCGGATATAACGTTCAACCCTGTCCGCGACGAGGTTGACAATATTGTCGGCAATCACCACGCCCCAGTCATGTCCAGCAAGGTGAAATTTCTCGACGCCGATGGCATCCAGAAACTCCAGCGTCTCAGCAGCGACGGTGCTGGCGGCATAGTCTCCTTTTGGCTTACCTGACTGGCCATAACCTTTCATGTCAGGGGCAATTACCCGGAACTGCTTGGCCAACGTGGGGATCTGGTGCTGCCAGCAACGCCAGCTTTCGGGAATCCCGTGGAGCAGAACAATCGCAGGGCCGGTGCCTTCTTCAACCCAATGCCAGTCAAGCCCGTTAACAGTAGTAGTGTGGTGTGAAAACTCAATTTGTGACATTTGGAACACTCCTCTCAGGCTGACCGCCACCAGCGGCGGGGTTCAACATTTTCGGGCAGGATATCAGGGCTGATTTCACGCGCGATCCGATGTATTTCCGTGTAAGTATCCTGGCCACCAGACCACTTGTTCAGGCGCTCACGCCATTGTTCCCATGGCTCAGGGTTGTGATCTGGTGCTGCCCGCTGTTCCGCTTCTGCCAACACATCAGCAGAAAGTTCGACAAATGGCACATTGTTCTTCGCAAACGTAGTTCCGGGAAGTTGCGGATTGCTTGCGCCGACCATATTGAGCAATGCGGTTTCTTGTGCGTTTTGCACGTAAATCTGTGTCTGGTACGCCGATTCCATGACCGCATCCTGCAACTCGCCGGAAAGCCGGTCAAAAACGTCAGCGTTCATTGACGTCGCCTCGGTGCCGCAGAATAGACGTAAGTCAATAGCCTGACCTAAAACCGGTGCCATGTTTGCATAAGCGGCTGCCGAAGCCCAGGTTTCAGCCCCATCTATCAAACCTTGTTTCAACCCATCGAGGGTTTCTTCCCAAGCTACTGGTACAGGATTAAGATCAAGCAAGCTCATGGCGATTCGACCCAATTGGGTGCCGGTCACACGGTTTTTTGTACCAGCCAGTTCACTCAAAGACGTGACGACGGGCTTATCTTTTGCCCATGCCTTTCCCATCATCAATCCACGCAATTCGCAGTGCGAGAAAAGGAATTGCAATCCGTGTTTTTCGCGTATCGGATCGCGAAAGATTTTCTGGCTGTCGGGGTGATACAAGAAATAGTACTGCGCCGCTCTTGATGGAAACATATAAGCGTAATCAAGAACGTTGAAGTATGGTGCAGCGCCAGCTGAATTCTGTGTTGACGCAGTGAACACATCGACGATACCCTGCTGTGCTTTCTCCGCACAGCTAAGTTCACCACACATCTGGTTCTGCCCGATGTATTCAATGCGAATTTCACCGTCTGTCCGCTCTTCCAGATCACGCGCAAAATGCAGCCCGCCGGTGACAAGAGTTTTTTCGGAATTCGCACTGAAGCCTGCCGCACCAAATCTTAATGTGTGACGCGGTTCTTTGCCGAACCTGCGTTCATAGGTTGATTCCGCGGCCGCCGCGAGGCCTGGCAAGCTGAAGGCACTACCAGTCGCCCCGGCGATCATAACTGATGACAGACCGAAACGGCCAGACAGGCGCAAGAAGTCGCGCTTGGAAATGTTGTTCTTTATTGAGACGTTCATCTTTTCCTCCCACATTGGCCGATTCCGAATTGACGGCCTGCATCCTCGAAGGTCTCGACATTGCCCATACAAATCAAATGCTATATAAATATGCGAGACATGCCTAAATGGCATGGAATGATGATATGGTAACCTAATGAATTTGCGCAGTCTTCGTTACTTCGCCGCGATCTCACAAGCTAAGAGCATCACCAAAGCAGCTGAGAAACTGCATATCGCGCAACCCGCAGTGTCACGGCAAATCCAGAACCTTGAGGAAGAAATCGGCGTCAGGCTTATGAACCGCTCGCGCGCGGGAATCAAACTGACAGGGGCTGGTGAGTTCCTGTTGCAACGCGTCTTACCGCTTTTGGTGGAACTTGATCAGGCAAAAGAAACCTTATCACAACAGGCCAACGCCGAAGTGCAGGACCTCGTCATCGGGTTGACGACCGGCGAAGGGCTGACCGTGGCGTCGACTCTAATTTCGGGCTGGAACCAGCAATTTCCGGCTGCCAAAATCCGAATATTTGAAGGCCTTGCTCCTACAATTTACGCTGGGCTCAAGGATGGCTCGATTGACATCGGTGTGGTCCCCGAGCCACTTCCATATACTGATATCTGGACCAAACCGCTATTCGAAGAACCCATCGTATTTATAGCACCTAAAGAAGATGTTGATAGTGGCATGCCATTTCGTTCGCTAGACAATCTGGACGTTCCGTCGGCTCTTTCTTTGCCGATTATCTTGCCGAGTTCTCCCAATCCATTACGTACTAGTATCGGGGAGATCGCGGACATATACCACGTAACGTTGAATGTGGCATTGGAACTCGATTCTATGTCGATCATCAAAGATCTGGTGAGACGCGGCAATGCTTACGCGTTTACGACATATGCCCATTTAACAAACGAACTTGAGCATGACCTTCTTCGTGTAGTAGAAATGCCAAAGCAGGTGTTTAAAAGAAACATAAGTCTTTTCGGCTTATTACAGAACGATCACCTTGCCCCAGACAGCCCAGCTGTTGCGTTTATTGAAGAGTTGATTCTGAACACAGTCAAAGATGGTCGCTGGCCAGGCGCTAAATTGTTGTAAAGCTGACTTGGACCTGTCCCGCTTTTGTGCCGCCCCAAGTGCTCGTTTAAGCCACCTTTCGTTCAAAGGCGACGAGGTTTTTCCACGCCAGTGCTGGGTGGCGGCGGCGTGGATTGTAGAAGCCATTGATGTATTGGAAGATCGCCATCTCAGCCCGCCGTCGTGTTTCCCATGATCTCCGCCAGATCAGTTCGGCCTTGATCGTTTTGAAGAGGGTGAGGAGGGAAATAGCCGACAGTCCAGTGGACTGTCGGCCCCGACGTAAAACGGCGGCGTTGTCGTAGCAATTACCTTTGCCGCTCATCGACACCTTGAAGCCGTGTTGGCGCAGGGTCTTCTGGTAATCGTGCGAACAATATTGGCTGCCACAATCCGTATGATGGATGTAGCCCTTTGATGGTGCCCTGAATGCGATGGCCATCTTCAACGCACGGATAGCCAAGTCCCGTTTCATGCTATTACTGACAGCCCAGCCGATTACCCGCCGAGAATGCAGATCGAGAATGACAGCCAAATACAGCCATCACTCACGCGTCCAAACATAACTGATATCGCCCGCCCACTTCTGGTTCGGCAAATTTGCGTTGAAGTCACGGTCGAGCAGGTTCGGTGCGATATTGAATTTATGGTCGCTGTCGGTTGTAACTTTGTGTTTGCGGGTCCGCACGACAGATATGCCGGTTTGGCGCATCAAGCGGCCCACACGCCGATGGCCAACATTCTAGCCAATCTCTTCCAGTCCAATCCCGAGATGTTGATAGTAACGTAGATCATATACCTGATACTTCTATTATAGTACTGATAAGTATCAACTTTCTAACTTGACAATACTCCCGCCGGAGGCGTCCCTGCCGTGCCTCGCGCGCCCTAGGTCAAGGCGTATTCGGCGGCCTTGACCACACGCAAAAGCCGCTCTTCCTGAAATGCCTTGCCACAGAACATGATCCCGCAACTGGGCCGGCCGGTGGGCAATGTCACGGCGCAAAGCCCCATCAGGTTGCCAACCCGGGTGTTGCGCAGGGTCAACAGATTCTCGGTGACATAATAGCCCTCATCGCTCATCAGACGCGCGGCATCGGGCGGCAAATTCGGGGCCGAGGGCATGATCACCGCGTCGTATCCGGCAACGCGCGCGGCCCAATCGCGACGCAAGCCGTCAAGCAGGCGCCATCCGGCCACGTAATCGGCGCTGCTCACCGCTTTGCCACCGCGAAAACGCTCAAGGATCGGTGCGAACATCTTGCCCGGTGCCGCCTCGATCACATCGCGCCAGATGCCATAGGCCTCGCCGGTGAAAAGCGCCGCAGAAAGCGGCATGGCCTGCGCAACTTCGGGCGATTCGATTTCCTCGACCACCGCCCCGGCCTCGCGAAGCCGCGCAACGGCAGCCTCATAGGCGGCGCCCGGTTCGGGGCGCATATCGTCCAGCACAGACGTCTGCAAGGCGGCCAAGCGCAGCCCTTCAAGGCGCGCGCCACGCAGATCGGCGGGTTTGCCTCCCTCAAGCGCCGCCAGCATCAACGCCGCATCCTCGACCGAGCGCGACAACGGCCCGACAGTGTCGAATTTCGCACAAAGCGGTACGACGCCTTCAAGCGACACCCGCCCGGCGGTGGTTTTCAACCCTACCAGATCGTTCCAGGCCGAGGGAATGCGCACCGATCCGCCGGTGTCCGACCCGATCCCGCAGGCCGCAAGATCAAACGCCACGCTGGCCGCAGCCCCCGAAGATGACCCGCCCGGCACGGCGCCCGCGTCATTCACACAAGGCGGCGTCGCCGTCACCGGGTTGAGGCCCAGCCCGGAAAACGCCAGCTCGCTCATATGGGTCTTGCCCAGGCAGACAAGCCCCGCCGCCGATGCGTTGCGCAATACCTCGGCGTCACGCGCGGGCATCCGCCCGGCAAGCAGGGCGCTGCCCGCCTCGGTCGCCACGCCTGCGCTGTCAAACAGGTCTTTCCAACTGACTGGCACGCCGTCAAGCACACCAAGGCGTTGCCCGGCGGCGGCACGCTCGGCGGCGGCCTCGGCCTCGGCGCGCGCCCGCCCCTCGGTCACCGCGCTATAGATCCGGTCGCGCGCCGGGTGGGCGTTGATCGCCTCAAGATAGGTCTCGGTCAGGGCCTGTGGGTCGATCTCGCCGCGCCCGATGCCGCGCCCCAGATCGCCTGCTGTCATCTTTAACCAGTCTCGCATAATCTGCCCCTCGCCTAACGCTGCATTCAAAAATCATTGGTAGCGGCAGAGCGGCGCATGGACAATCCCGGCCCGGCAAACATATTGATAGGCATGGAACATGACAGCGATATCCTGATTGTCGGTGGCGGGTTGAATGGCCCGGCGCTTGCCTTGGCCCTTGCGCGCGCCGGATTGCGCAGCACGGTGCTTGACGCTCTGGCCGAACCGGTGCGCAAGAACGCCGCCTTTGACGGACGCGCCTATGCCCTGGCTCTGGCTTCGGTGCGGCTATTGGATAATCTCGGAATCTGGCAACGGGTCGCTGATCACGCCCAGCCGATGCTTGAAATCAAGGTGTCCGATGGGCATGCGGGACAAGGCCCCGCGCCGTTCTTTCTGCATTTCGATCACGCCGAAATCGAAGAAGGCCCGATGGGGCATATGCTTGAGGATCGTTTCCTGCGCCGTGCCCTGCTTGAGGCGATGAACGAGGCGCCGTTGATCACCCAGATATCTGGTGAGCGTGTCACCGCACAAGAGGTCGGGCCAAAGGGCGCACATGTCACGCTCGCCTCGGGCAAGACCCTGAGCGGGCGACTGATCATCGGCTCGGACGGGCGCGGCTCGGGCACCGCCCTGCGCGCCGGGATAAGGCGCACCGGCTGGAGCTATGGCCAGACCGCTCTGGTGGCGGCCATCGCGCATGAGTTGCCGCATCACGGCATCGCGCATCAGTTTTTCATGCCGCACGGGCCGCTGGCAATCCTGCCCCTGCCCGGCAATCAAAGTTCGATCGTCTGGAGCGAAGCAGATGAAACCGCCGCCCGGTTTGCCGCCCTGTCGGATGCGGATTTCATGCAGGTGCTGCGCCCGCGCTTTGGCGATTTCCTTGGCCAGATCAGGCTGGCGGGCGAACGCTTCACCTATCCGCTCAGCCTGAGCGTCGCCAATCAGTTCGTCGCCGAGCGGCTTGCGCTGATCGGCGATGCGGCGCATGGGATGCACCCGATTGCCGGTCAGGGCCTCAATGCCGGGCTGCGCGATGTGGCCGCTCTGGCGCAGGTGCTTGACGAGGCCACCCATCGCGGCGAAGACTTTGCCGCCGCCGATGTTCTGGCCCGCTATCAGCAATGGCGCCGGTTTGATACCGCCACGCTGGCGATGGCGACTGACATGACCAACCGGCTGTTTTCCAACGATAACCCGCTGTTGCGCGTGGCGCGCGACCTTGGCATGGGCGCAGTCGGCGCCATGCCCGGCCTGCGCCGTGGCTTTATCCGCGAGGCGGCGGGGCTGACGGGCGATCTTCCGGAATTGATGCGCGGCTAAGCGATCCGCTCCAGAAAGCGAATGGTGGTATCGCCATATTTGCGCTCTTCAATAAGCTGGAATCCGTCGGGTGGGGTGATGCCTGCGCTTTCTTCCCAGACAATCAGCGCGCTCTCAGCGATCCAGCCGCCGACGAGGGCGGCGGCAAGCGCCGCTTCGCCAAGGCCCTTGCCATAGGGCGGATCGAGAAACACCAGATCATGCGGCGCGCCGGGGTTCACGCCCGGTCGGCGCGCGTCGGCTTTGAAAATTCGGGTCTGATCCTCGGCGCGGCAGAGCGCGATGTTCTGGTGCAACAGCCCAAGCGCCTTACGCCCGTTCTCGATGAAACTGACCGTCGCCGCGCCGCGCGACAGAGCCTCCAGGCCAAGCGCGCCGGTGCCGGCGAAGATGTCCAAAACCCGCGCGCCCTGCGCCGGATCGCCATAGCCCCCGGCCAACACGTTGAACAGGCTTTCGCGCACCCGATCGCTTGTCGGGCGCAGATGCGCGGCGGCATCCCCTTTGCCGACGCTGGCAAGGGCGCGGCCACGATGTTTTCCGGCGATGATCCTCACGCCTTTAACAGCGCCTTGAGGTCAACGCTTGCATCGCCGACCTGATCCGGATCGGCGGTTTTGCCTGCATCAATCAGCCGCTTGCCGACCATATAGGCGCGCGGATCGTTCATCGCATCAACCGCCAAAAGCTGTGCGCCCTTGAAATACCAGAACGACACCGCATCCTCGCCTTCGGCGGCGCGGGTGACGATGCGGTCATAGTCGGTGTTGAGCCCGGCAATCTGTAGTTTGACATCATATTGATCCGACCAGAACCACGGGCGCGGCACATACTCGATATGCTTGCCGATGATATTGCCCGCCACGCAATCGCCCATATCAATCGCATTGGGCACGCTTTCCAGCCGAAGGCGCCCGCCCCGGTACGGAAAAGAGGCGCAATCGCCGATTGCCCAGATCGACGGATCGCTGGTGCGCCCCACGGCGTCAACCGCAATCCCGTTGTCGATCGCAAGACCTGCGGCCTCGGCAAGGGCCGTGTCGGGGGTGATGCCGACGCCAACAATGACCATATCGACCGCCAATTCGCACCCGTCACTCAGACGCGCGGCGCTGACCTGACCCGCGCCCAAAAGCCGGTCAAGACCGATGCCCTCGCGGATATCGACGCCGTGGCGCGTATGCAGAGCGCGGAAATAATCCGAGGTTTCTTTTGCCGCCACACGTTGCAAAATCCGTTCGCCCATTTCAACCAGAACCACCTGCATGCCGCGACTGGCGGCAACCGCCGCCGCCTCAAGCCCGATATAGCCGCCGCCGACGATCAGCACCTTTGCGCCGGGCAGAAATCCGGGCGCCATAGAATCGACGTCGGCCAACGTGCGCACCACATGCACCCCGCCAAGATCGCCACCAATCGAGGCAGGCAAGCGCCGGGGAAGCGATCCGGTGGCCAGCACCAGGTCGTCATAGCCAAGCCGCTCCTGCCCGATGATCACCGCTTTGGCTGCAGGGTCAATGCCGGTCACTTTCTGGCCAAGGCGCAGGTCAATATCGGCCTCGGAATAAAACCGCTCGGGGCGCAGGTAAAGCCGCTCAAGCGCGAGATCGCCAAGCAGGTATTTCTTGGACAAGGGCGGGCGCTGATAAGGCGGAACGGGTTCGTCGCCGATCAGGGTGATCGCCCCGTCAAAGCCCTCCGCACGCAGCTTGGCCACCACCGATGCACCGGCCTGACCGGCCCCGATCACGACTATCCCCGGCATATGCCCTCTCCCTTGTTCATCTTTATTAATCGTGGTCACTTGCCTATCACCCACCTATACTTACATCCAACCGAAACATGTCTGATAGGTGAGGAACGACCATGAGTATTTCGAAAGGCGACAAACTTCCCGATGCCACGCTTTTGCAACTGGGCGCAGACGGCCCGCAAGAGGTCTCGCTTGGCGAGCACACAGCAGGGCGCAAGGTGGTGATCTTTGCGGTGCCCGGCGCCTATACGCCGACCTGCCATTCGGCGCATGTGCCAAGCTTTGTACGCACCAAGGCGCAGTTTGACGAAAAAGGTGTGGATGAGATCATCTGCATCAGCGTCAACGACCCCTTCGTGATGAAATCCTGGGGTGAGGCAACCGGCGCGACGGAGGCCGGGCTTAGCATGTTGTCGGACCCCCACAGCACGTTCACCAAGGCGATCGGCATGGAATTCGACGCCCCGCCCGCCGGGCTTTATGGCCGCTCCAGACGTTATGCCATGCTGGTCGAGGACGGCACTGTCACCCTGCTACATGCCGAGGAAAGCCCCGGCACCTGTGAAGTGAGTGCAGGCGAGGCGCTTTTGGCGGCTATGTAAGTCGCCCGCCGCTTTGAAGCGGTCGGAAAAGAGCGGCGCAGGTCGCTCTTTTTTGTTGGAATGAGGGGCGCTGCCCCTCACACTCCCCGGGATATTGTCGGCCAGAAGAAGGGTGCAAAGGTTTCAAGCCAATCCCCGCGCAGGGGTGAGGCTATTCATGCGGCAAGGCCGTCCATCTTGCGCGCAAGCTTGAGGTCAAGCGCGCTTAGACCGTCGACATCATGGGTGGTTAAAGTCACCTGCACCTTATTGTAAACATTAAACCATTCCGGGTGGTGGTTCCATTTCTCGGCCCAGATCGCGGCGCGGGTCATAAAGCCGAAGGCCTCGACGAAATCGCGAAACTTGTAGTCTTTTGAAATCGCGTCACGCTCTTCGTCCAGTCTCCAGCCGTTTTCAAGCAGCGGTGTCAGCGTGGTTTTGCGGGCGGTTTCGCTTAAATGTTCGCTCATTCGTGATCCTCCAAATCGGTTTTGCGGAACGGGCCATAGCCGGTGAGTATCTCGATATCCTCGTCCACCGCCGTGCGCTCTGCCTCAAGATAATGCGCGACCGCTTCGGCGAAACCCTCATCGCGCAGCCAGTGCAGGGAATGGGTGCCCACCGGCAAATATCCGCGCGCCAGCTTGTGTTCGCCCTGTGCGCCAGCCTCTACCCGATCAAGCCGCTGTGCAATGGCGAAATCCATGGCTTGGTAATAGCATAGCTCGAAATGCAGGCAGGGATGATCCTCGATGCAGCCCCAGTATCGGCCATAAAGTGCCGAGGCGCCGATCAGGTTCATCGCGCCCGCCACCACGCGCCCGCCGCGCCGCGCCAGCACAAGCAGGATATCATCGCGCAGATGCGCCTGCGCGCGCTCGAAGAACGCCCGCGTGAGATAGGGCGTGCCCCATTTGCGCGCGCCGGTATCCTGATAAAACGCCCAGATCGCATCCCAGTGGTGTGGCTTGATCTGATCGCCGGTCAGCCGTTCGATCTCGCCGCCAAAACCCTGCGCGCGGGCGCGTTCCTTGCGGATGGTCTTGCGTTTGCGCGATGACAGATCGGAGAGGAACGCATCAAAATCGGCGTAGTCGCGATTGATCCAATGATATTGCTGGGTCTTGCGCGCCATAAGGCCCATGGCGACCCCGGCGCGGGCCTCTTCCTCGGTGCAAAAGGTAAGGTGCAGCGAGGACAGCGCATTGCGCTCGGCGGTCTCGACCGCGCCCTGAACAAGGGCGGCGCGGCCAATATCCTCGAATCCCGGACGCACCAAGAGCCGTCGACCGGTGACCGGGGTAAACGGCACGGCAATCTGAAGCTTGGGGTAATAGCGCCCGCCTGCGCGCTCATAGGCGCTGGCCCAGTTGTGATCGAAAATATACTCACCCTGACTATGGGATTTGAGGTAGAGCGGCGCGCAGGCGATGATTTCCCCGTCGGCCTTGGCGGTCATGTAATGGGGCTGCCAGCCGCTTCCCACCCCGACCGAGCGGCTGTCTTCCAGCGCCTTGAGGAACCGATAGGTGGTGAAGGGGTCATTCGGGCGTGCGCCGCCCATGGCCTCGGGACAGGCGCAGGCATCCCAGGCATCCGGCCCGATCTGCGCCAGGGTGTCGTGCAGGCTTATCACTACCTCGCTTTGCGTCATTGCCCCCGCCGTTCTCTTCCCGCCCTCCTTATCTGACCCGCTTTGCGCAGGGATCAAGCGGCGGGCGTGGGAAGATAACCCTCGAATGTGATGTTATCCATTGTTTTGCGCGCCTCGGCCTCGGCTTTGGGCGAGCGCACGGTCCAACAAAAAAGACCGGCGCCCTCGGCCTTGAGGTCGGCAAGGCGCGGATTGTCGAGATCGTCGATATCATGGCTGACAAAAACCGATCCGGTCGCGCCATAGTCGGGAATACCCCGAAGTCGCGCGCGGGTCTCGGCGCGCAGCATCGGCCAATCCTCGGCGGTATAGCCACAGGTAACGATCCCGCGCGGTACATCCCGCGCAAGGCTGGCCATGCGGGCCACCATATGCGGGTTGAACGACATCACCGCGACCGGGCCGGCGTAGCCCGCAAGACACTGCGCCGTGGCCTGCTCCAGCGTGCCATCGGTCTCGCCCATCTGGCCGTGCTGATCCTTGAGCTCGATCAAAAGCGGGACGCGCCCGGCGACAAGCGCCAGCACTTCGGCAAGACCCGGAATGCCCTCATCGCCCCCCAAAAGCGGGATTTGCGCAAGCTCGGCGGCATCGCGTTGGCGCACCGGCCCCCTGACGCCGGTCAACCGCCCAAGATCGTAGTCGTGAAACACCATCGCGCGCCCGTCGCGCGACAGTTGCAGATCAATCTCTATCCCATAGCCCGCCTTGATCGCCGCACGGATCGCCGCGCGCGAATTCTCGGGCCGCCCATCCGCAACGTCATGCAGCCCGCGATGCGCAAGCGGCGGGCGAAAAAACACCTCTGGCAGGGCCGTCATCTGATCTGAAACACCCCGTCGATTTCAACCGCCACGCCAAACGGCAAGGACGGCGCCGACACCGCCGCACGCGCATGTTTACCCGCCTCGCCAAGCGCCTCGCCGATGAAATCGGAGGCGCCGTTGATCACCTGCGGCTGATCGGTGAAATCGGCGGTGGAATTGACAAAACCGGTCAGTTTGACCACCCGCACCAGCCGATCAAGGTCGCCACCACAGGCCGCCTTGACCTGGGCCAAAAGCGCAATCGCACAGACCCTGGCCGCCGCCGCGCCTGCCGCCGCATCCATATCCTCGCCAAGCGTGCCGACGATTAGCCCACTGTCATCCTTGGCAATCTGGCCGGAAACATAAAGCATGTCCCCCGCCTGCACATAGGGCACGTAATTGGCCGCAGGGGCCGGGGCGTCGGGAAGGGTGACCCCCATCTCGGCAAGTTTCGTTTCAAATTGACCCATGTCCACGTCTCCCTTGGTACAGCGTTGCGCAGAAGCTAGTCGCTGTTATTCGGGAATGAAATCGAAAAACGGTTCCGCGCGCGATCAAATCCGCCTAACCGCGAAAGGCTTTGCTCAGATAATCGGTGAAGGGCTTGAGAAGATAGGCAATCGGGGTGCGATCCTCGGTGCGGATAAACGTCTCGACCGGCATGCCGGGGATCAGGGTCGTGCCTTCTGGCAGGCGGTCCTTTTCACCTTCGACAAGCACGATTTCGGCGCGGTAATAATTGGCACGCGTCGCCTCGTCCTGAAAGGCATCCGCCGAGATTTGCGTGACGCGCCCGGTCAGTTCGGGCGTGCGCCGCTGATCGAGCGCGGTGAACCGCAAAGTGACGTCCTGACCAAGGAAAAGCTTGTCCACATGGATCGCATCCACCCTCGCATTGATCACCAGAGCGCGGTCCTGCGGCACGATGTAAAGCACCGGGTCGGCCGGGCGCAGGACAGAGCGCAGGGCGAAAACACTCATGTCATAGACCACCCCCGCCACCGGCGCGGTGATCTCCAGCCGACTCATCTGCTCGATCATGGCGCGGCGCTCTTCGCGCAGTTCCAGCTCGCGCAGTTGCAGATCGCGCAGCGTGGTGATCGCCTCTTCGCGCCGATCCGAACCGAGTTTCAGAATCTGGGTGTCGATCTCGGTGATACGCCCGCCAGCCTGTGCCTTTTGCGCAATGAGATCGCCCACAGACCCGGTAAGGCGGGCCTGTTCGCGTTGCAGACCAAGCACCCGACCGGCCTGCGCCAGCCCACGATCAAACAGCGATTGCTGGTCGCGCAGCTCTTGTTCAATCAACTCGAGCTGGCGGGCTAGCGCCACCTGCTGGGCCTCGATGCCCTCGATCTGATTGGTGATCTGACCGCGCCGCTTTTCCAGCTGGTCAATCTCGGCGGCATTGGTTTCCTCGCGCGCGCGGAACAGGTTTTCCTGCCCAGCCATAAGGTTGGCCGCATCAGGCATATGCGCAGCCAGTTCCATCAGAAGCGGATCAAACTCAATATCGCGGCGCCCGTCACGCTCGGCCTCAAGCCGACCGCGCCGAGCCATCAACTCCGCCAGCTGGTTTTCGTTGATTGACAGGGTGGATTGCAATAGCGTCGCGTCAAGCCGCAACAGAACCTGCCCTTCGGTCACAGAATCGCCTTCCTGCACGTAGATTTCGGCGACAACACCACCATCAGGGTGCTGCACAACCTGTCGGTTCTGATCCACCTCGATGCGCCCACTGGCGATGATCGCGCCGGAAATCTGGGTCAAACCGGCCCATGTGCCAAAGCCCCCGACCAGCAGAACCAGCCCCAGAAGCCCGATAATGACCGGCATGCGTGCCGACCATGCAGCATCAGATGGCGCGCTCATTGCAGGCCTCCCTTGGTGGTGGCGGCGGCCAGGTCCTTATGGTTTTGCAGAACCTCCTGTAGCACCTTGTCGCGTGGCCCAAAGGCCCGCGCCGCGCCGTTGTCCAGCATCAGCAGGAAATCGCATTCCTTGATGACCGCCGGGCGGTGCGCCACGATAACCACGGCCTTGCCGTCGGCCTTGAAGCTGCGAATCGCGGAGTTCACGGCCTCGCTGCCTTCGTTGTCCAGATTTGAATTGGGTTCATCCAGAACAAGGATGACAGGGTCGCCATACATAGCGCGTGCCAGACCGATGCGCTGAACCTGCCCGCCGGACAGACGCCCGCCATTGGCGCTTACCTTCGTGTCATAGCCATCGGGCAGCTTCAGGATCATGTCATGCGCATCGGCCTTTTTGGCCGCCTCAACCACTTTGGCCGCATCGGGTTCTTGCGAAAGACGCGCGATGTTCTCGGCGATCGTCCCTTCGAAGAGCTGTACGCGCTGCGGCAGATATCCAATATGTCGCCCAAGCACCGCCGGATCGTATTGATCAAGCGATGCGCCATCGAGCCGGATTTTACCCCCGGCCGGGCGCCAGACGCCGGTAATGGCGCGCGCCAAAGTCGATTTGCCGGCCCCCGAGGTGCCGATCACGCCAAGCGCCTGCCCCGGCTCTATCTTGAAGGTGATTGATTTGAGGGCCGCCTGGCTCTCGCCGGGCGCCACCACGGTGACCTGTTGCATCTCCAGGATGGCGCGCGGATCGGGCAAGGCGGTGCGCGGCTGTTCCGGCGGCACGGCGCCAAGCAATTCCGCCAGGCTGTCCCAGCCTTTGGCCGCACGTTGAACCAATGCCCATTGTCCGAGCGCCTGTTCAATCGGCGCCAAGGCCCGCCCCAGCAGGATAGAGCCCGCGATCATCCCACCGGGAGTCATCTCGCCCCTAAGCACAAGGTATGCGCCAAGGCCAAGCATCGCCGATTGCAGCAACAGGCGAAAGGCCTTGGTGGAAGTGATGAAGCTGCCGCCTATATCGGCCGAGCGGACTTGCTCGACCAGCGCGACTTTACGCGCCTCCTGCCAGCGATCAAAAGCGGCATCGCGCATCCCCATGGCCTGAACCATCTCGGCTTCACTGCGCAATTTCTCGGAGGTCGATTCGGCCTTGACGCTGGCGCTATTGGCGCGGCCAACAGGGTGACGTGTGACGAGCTGATTGATCGCGGCGACACACACAAGAACAAGCCCGCCAATTAGCGAAAGCACACCCAGCCAAGGGTGAAAGACCCAAATCGCGGCAAAGAAGAACGGTGCCCAAGGGATGTCGAAAATCGACAGCAAGACCGGCGACGTCATCAGCCGCTGCACCGCTTCCAGATCGCGCAGACCGGTGGCGGTCGTGGCATCCGGCGCGACAGCAGACTTGCGAATCACCGCGTCAAACACCCGGCGGTCGAGACGGGCCTGAAAGCGGGCCCCGACACGTCCCATGATCCGCCCGCGGGCATAATCCAGAAGCGCCATCATACCGTAGAGAAACAGCACAAGCACCGATAGCGCGATCAATGTCTCGACAGAGCCGCTTCCAAGTACCCGATCATAGACCTGAAGCATATAAATCGGGCCGGTCAGCATCAGGAGGTTTGCAAAAAAACTGAAAACACCGACGAACCAGTACAGACCACGGCTTTCACGGCGCGCAGCGCGCAATTCTTCGCGTCCCGCCTCAAGTTTTCGCTTATCCAGTCGCATGCTCATCCCGTATGCTATACCTTACGTCTTGCAAAGAAGCGGTTTAAATGAGTAAAGCCAATGTCACCATTCTGCCACAGCATTGTGAACAAGCCGCAAACGATACTGGGTTTGCTCGCCCGATCATATATGTAACCTTTTGATTCCCTGAATTTCCGGATATTTCCATTGCTGCCCTCAAACTTAAAACTGCTGTCCTCACCGATGCGCCGTGTGGCCGCCCTCACGGGCCTGATTCTGCTTGCGGCCTGCGCCAAGCCTGACCCGTCGCGCGACACCCAAAAGCCGTTCGATCCCTATGAGGGTCAGAACCGCGAGATTCACCAGTTCAACCGTGGTTTTGACCGCGCGTTGGTGCGCCCGGTGGCCAAGGGCTACACAGATGTAGTGCCCGACGACATCGAGAACGCTATTGTGCGGTTTGCCGTCAATCTGTCGCTGCCCAGTGACGTCGTCAACAACGTGCTTCAGCTCAACATGCGTGGCGCCATTCAGGACACCGCGCGCTTTGTCGTGAACACCACTGTCGGCCTTGGCGGGCTCTTTGATCCGGCCAGCGAAATGGGCATGCCCGCAGGCACGAACACCGATTTCGGCCAAACCCTGCATGTCTGGGGCGCACGCGAAGGCGCCTATGTCGAATTGCCGATTCTCGGACCCTCGACAGAGCGTGATACCTGGGGCATGGCCGTGGATCTATTCACCAACCCGCTCACCTATGTGCTGGATTCACCCGAGAGCTTTGCCGGCACCGCCGCAGGCGTCTCCGCCGGTCTGAGCAAACGCGAAAAATTCGGCGATACGATCGATTCAATTCTCTATGAGAGCGCAGACAGTTACGCACAGTCACGATCACTTTATCTACAAAATCGCCGCTTTGAACTGGGCGGAACAGAGAGCAATACCTATATCGACCCCTATGGTGCGCCTGCCCTGTCCGGGACTGACCCTTACGGCGCACCCACCACGTCCGGCTCGTTGGAGGACCCCTATGACCAGTAACCTATCTCGTCGCCATTTTGTCGCCACAGGTCTCGCCTTTGGCGGGCTTGCCGCATTGCCGTCCGGCGTTCTGGCGCTTACCGATGCGCGGGCGCGCTCACTCGTTGACGCGATCGTGTCGGATATCAACCGGGTGATCGCGTCGGGCAAATCGGTGTCCAGCATGATCAAGGATTTCGAGCGTATTTTTACGCGCTACGCCGATGTGAACATCATCGCCCGTTCGACCCTTGGGGCCGATGCCAACCGGATTTCAAGCAGCCAGATGGCCGCCTTTACCGAGGCGTTTCGGGGCTATATCGCGCGCAAATACGGCAAACGCTTCAACGAGTTTGTCGGCGGTCGCATCGAAGTGAATTCGGTCAAGGAGGTGAAATCCTGGCATGAGGTGAAATCGACCGCCTATCTGCGCGGCGAATCGCCCTTCGAGGTCAGCTTTCTGATCTCTGACCGCTCGGGCCAGGACCGGTTTTTTGACATGATCATCGAAGGTATCAGCCTGCGCCTGAGTGAACGCACCGAAGTGGGCGCGATGCTGGACCGTCGCAATGGCGATATCAATGCGATGATCGCCGACCTCAAAAAGGCAGGTTGATCCCCGATCGGCCCCTCTGATTTTGTTGAACGGCGCCCCCTTCGGGCGCCGTTTTCAATTGCCACCAAAGATACCGCGCAGGATATTTTCAATCGGGTTGTTGCCTCTTGGCCTTTGCTCGCGCCGCTCGGGCGCGGCCGGGGCGGGGTCTGGTCTGGGCGCGGGGCGCAGCATCGGTAGCGGCTTGACCGGCACACCCTCATGCACGCGCAGCATCGTCTCATGCCAGATTTCCGCCGGAAGCCCACCCCCCGTCACCCCGGTGAGGGGCGTGTTGTCGTCATAGCCCATCCAGACCCCCGCCACATAATCGGCGCTGAAGCCAAGAAACCAGGCATCGCGCGCGGCCTGTGTGGTGCCGGTCTTTCCGGCCGCCTCGCGGTCCGGCAGCTTGGCGCGCGCACCGGTGCCGCCATCGACCACGCGGCTCATCATATAGATAAGCTCGCGGGCGGCTTCTTCGCGGATCACCCGCTCGCCAATACCGCCGCCACTGCCCATCAAAGGGGTTTGCTCGCCAAGCAGGCTAAGTTCAACCAGGCCGTAAGGCGTGACCGACGACCCACCGTTCAGAATGCCGGCATAAGCCCCGGTCATCTCGATCAGCGTGCTTTCCGAGGCCCCGAGCGCCAGGGCCGGCCCCGCCGCCAGATCGCTTTCGATGCCAAAGTCACCCGCCACCTTGCGCACAAGATCGCGGCCCACGCTTTCCGAAATCTTGACCGCAGGCACATTCAGCGACTGGCGTAACGCCTCGGCCAGGGTCACGCGGCCATAATGCTTGCGGGTATAATTCTCCGGGCACCAGCGGCCCGATCCTGGGATATTAAGACAATAGGGCTCGTCCACGACGACCGAATCCCAATGATAGCCGAGCTCAAGCGCGGTGGCGTAGACGAAGGGCTTGAAGGCCGATCCGGTCTGGCGTTTGGCCTGTGTTGCCCGGTTGAAGGCGCCCACGACCTTGGTCTTGCGCCCCCCCACCATGCCCCGCACCGCGCCATCCGCCGACATCACCACAATCGCCGCCTGCGCCTTGGACCCCTCGCGCACCTTTTCGTCGAAAATATACTTGAGCGCATCTTCGGCCGCGCGTTGAATGCGCTGATCAAGCGTGGTCTTGATGATCACATCCTCAGTCGTATCGCGGGTGAAAAACTCTGGCCCCGAGGCCATGACCCAATCGGCAAAATAGCCGCCGGCCTGCGCCTCTGCCGCCTCCGATAGCTCTGCGGGATTGGCCAGGGCGATGGCAACCTCCTGATCCGACAAATAGCCCTGACGGCGCATCAGGCCGATCACAACCGAGGCCCGGTTTTGCGAGCGTTCAAGGTTGCTTGTCGGGGCCAATGTCGAGGGGGCGGTCAAAAGACCGGCCAGCATTGCGCCCTCGGACGGGTTGAGATCGGCCGACGATTTGCCGAAATAACGCTGCGCTGCGGCCTCGGCCCCGTAAGCGCCACCGCCAAGATAGGCCCGGTTCAAATAGACCGACAGAACCTGATCCTTGGTATATTTCGCCTCCATCGCGAGGGCATAGACCGCCTCTTTCGCCTTGCGCCACAGTGAGGAACGACGGCAATCAGCGACGTATTCGGCCTCGCTCTTCCATCGGGTCTCGTCATATTTGACGCCAAAACACAGCAATTTGGCGGTTTGCTGGGTGATGGTCGAGCCTCCATTGCCCGACAGCGGGCCACGGCCTTCGCGCAGGTTGATGCGAATCGCGCTTGCAATGCCGATCGGGTCAACGCCGGGATGCATGTAAAACCGTCGGTCTTCGGTGGCGATCACCGCGTTCTTGAGATGCTTGCTGACGGTCTTGGCATTGACCACGCCGCCAAACTGATCGCCGCGCCAGGCAAAGACATCGCCCTCGCGATCCAAAAGCGTGACCGACCCCTTGGCGCGCCCATCCAGCAGCGCCGCATACTCGGGCAAGGTGGTATAGGTATAGCCCACGGACAGACCGACAATCAGCGCAATGATCGCGCCAACTCGCCAGCTGATCCCCCAGATGACCCGAAAGACCCAGCCGATGATGCGCGCAAAGAAGGCGATGATCGGATTGCGGATGCGTGCCGGTTTGCGCCGCGCCCGTTTGGCCGCAGGTTTACGCCGCGCCGGTTTGGCCGGGGCCTTGCGCGTACGCTTGGGGGCCACCAAAGGCGGCTTCTTACGTCCTGAATTGCTCATGCTCGCCCTGCCCGGACCTGTTGCTTTGCGCCACTCTATCGTGCCCTTTCACAAAAGTAGAGACCCCGGAGCGTCGCGTGGGAATTTTCCAATCGCCCATTTTTTAGCCGCGAAAGCATTTTTGCCCAATATTTAATCACCCCCCTGCGGCAATCCTCCCCAAATGCGCGCTTCTGGCTTCAAGAATCCGCGTTCTGCGCTTTTTCTGCGGGTGCAAACAACGCGCTGAGCCACAGGAAACCGAAAGGGGTAGACGTGAAACTCATCATTGCAACGATAAAGCCGTTCAAACTCGAAGAGGTCCGCGAAGCGCTGACCGAGATCGGGGTCCGCGGCATGATGGTTACTGAAATCAAGGGCTTCGGCTCGCAGTCGGGACACACCGAAATATATCGCGGCGCCGAATATGCCGTGAATTTCGTGCCCAAGATCAAGCTTGAAATCGGCGTAAGTGCCGGCATGGCCGATCAGGTGGTCGAGACAATTACCAAGACCGCCCGCACCGGCAAGATCGGTGACGGCAAGATCTTTGTTCTCGACATCGCCCAGGCCGTGCGCGTGCGCACCGGCGAAACCAACGACGACGCGCTTTGACAGCGCGCAGGGGAAAGGACAGTACAATGAATTCCATGACCAAACTTGGCCTTGCCGCAACGCTGATCGCGCTGCCGCAGCTTGGCCTTGCTCAAGAGGCCGATACGACGCCAACCAATGCCGATATCGGGTTTATCTTCACCACCTTCATGTTCCTCGTCTCGGGCTTTCTGGTGTTCTTCATGGCCGCCGGCTTTGCCATGCTCGAAGCGGGCCTTGTGCGCGGCAAGAACGTTGCGATGCAGCTTACCAAGAATATTTCGCTCTTCTCGCTCGCCTCGCTGTTTTACTATATTCTCGGCTATAACCTGATGTACCCCGGCGACGGCTGGACCATGCAGGGCATGCTTGGCGCCTTCTCGATCACCGCGCTCGAGCCGGTTGGCCTTGCCGGGGCGGAACCTGACCTGACCTATGCGTCGGTTGGCTCTGACTTTTTCTTTCAGCTGATGTTTTGTGCCGCGACCGCGTCGATCGTGTCGGGTGCTGTGGCTGAGCGCATCAAGCTCTGGCCTTTCCTGATCTTCACCATCGTTCTGACGGCTGTGATCTATCCGGTTCAGGCCAGCTGGAAATGGGGCGGTGGCTTCCTTGACGAAATGGGCTTTCTCGACTTTGCGGGTTCGACCGTCGTGCATTCGGTGGGGGGCTGGGCCGCTCTGACCGGCGCGATCATCCTGGGGCCGCGCATCGGCAAATACGCCAAAGACGGTCGTGTGATCCCGATCCCCGGCTCGAACCTTGCGCTTGCCACTCTGGGGACGTTCATCCTGTGGCTCGGTTGGTTCGGCTTTAATGGCGGTTCGCAGCTTTACATGGACACCGCCGGCAACGTGGCCGATATCAGCCGGATCTTCTCGAACACCAACATCGCGGCCGCCTCTGGCGCAGTGGTTGCTCTGATCCTGACGCAGATGCTCTACAAAAAGCCTGACCTTACGATGATCCTGAACGGCGCATTGGCGGGTCTGGTGTCGATCACCGCCGAGCCGCTGACGCCCTCGCTTTTCCAGGCCATGCTTATCGGTGGTGTCGGTGGTGCGATCGTGGTCTTCGCCGTGCCGATGCTCGACAAGTTCAAGATCGACGACGTCGTCGGTGCCATTCCGGTGCATCTCTTCGCCGGTATCTGGGGTACACTGGCGGTGCCGCTGACCAACTCGGACGCCAGCTTTGGCACCCAGATCATCTCGATCCTGATCGTTGGCGCCTTTGTTGTTGTCGCCTCGGCCGTCGTCTGGATGCTGCTCAAGGGCACCATGGGTCTGCGCGTCACCGAAGAGGATGAAATCAACGGCCTCGACATGGCAGAGCTGGGCATGGAGGCCTATCCTGAATTCTCCAAAGGCTGATCTTTCCTCCTCCCTGATCAGCTGTAAGAGATATTCCCGGGCGTTCGCGCCCGGGTTTTTTTATGCACAATCGGCGTGTCCCACCTTCTGGCGCATCTAGCAGAATCGCCCAGACCCGTGCTAAGTCTTGCGGTATGAGCACCGCCAACCCCAATATAGACCCGGTTCAGCCGACAATTCGCCAGCTTGACGAGGGCGCCATCAACCGCATCGCGGCCGGCGAGGTGGTCGAACGCCCGGCCTCTGCGGTCAAGGAACTGGTGGAAAACGCCCTTGACGCCGACGCAACCCGGATCGAAGTGGCCTTTGCCGATGGCGGCAAAACCCTGATCCGCGTGGTCGATGACGGATGTGGTATCGCGCCCGGACAATTGCCGCTGGCGCTTGCGCGTCATGCAACGTCAAAGATTGATGGCTCGGACCTGCTCAACATCCATTCCTTCGGGTTTCGTGGCGAGGCATTGCCGTCGCTTGGGGCGGTGGGTCGGCTGACCATCACCTCGCGGGCGCGCGGGTGCGAGGCTGCCGAAATCTCGGTTTCGGGCGGACAGATGAGCGTGGTCAAACCCGCTGCGCTGAATTCGGGCACCACGGTCACTCTGCGCGATCTGTTTTACGCCACCCCTGCGCGGTTAAAATTCATGCGCACCGACCGCGCCGAGACTCAGGCGATCAGCGACACGGTCAAACGCCTTGCCATGGCCGAACCGTTTGTCGGCTTTACCCTGCGCGATATTTCCGGCGGCGGCGAGGGGCGCGTTACCTTTCGCGCCGAGGCCGAAACCGGCGATCTGTTTGACGCGCTGCACGGGCGGCTGGCGCGTATCCTTGGGGCGGAGTTCGCCGAAAATGCCCTGCGGATCGAGGCGACGCGCGAGGGGATAAACATGACCGGCTATGCCGCCCTGCCGACCTATTCGCGCGGCTCGTCGGTGACGCAATACCTTTTCGTAAACGGCCGCCCGGTGCGCGACAAGATGCTCTATGGCGCGCTTCGGGCCGCTTATAGCGATGTGCTTAGCCGTGACCGCCATCCGGCGGCGGCGCTGTTTCTGGACTGCGACCCGAGCCTTGTAGATGTCAACGTCCACCCGGCCAAATCCGAGGTCCGCTTTCGCGATCCGGGGCTGGCGCGCGGGCTTATCGTGTCGGGGCTGCGCCATGCCCTGGCCGAGGCCGGGCATCGCGCCTCAAGCACCGTTGCCGGGGCCACGCTTGGGGCGTTTCGCCCCGAGGAAACCGCGACATCCGGCGCGCGCGTCTACCAGATGGATCGCCCGTCCTCTGCTGCCCGCGCCCTTGCCTATCAGGCGCAAGCGCCCGGTTTTGCCGAAATGCAGCAGGCCTATAGCGCGCGAGTCGAGCCGGAGCCTGTCGAGACCGGCACGCAAGAGCCGGACGAGCCCCCCGCAACCGCCCTGCCGCTTGGTGCGGCGCGCGCGCAGGTACATGAGAATTATATCATCGCCCAGACCGAAACCGGCATGGTCATCGTCGATCAGCATGCGGCGCACGAACGGCTGGTCTATGAACGCCTCAAGGCGCAGATGGCCGATGCCGGCGTTGCCTCGCAGGCGCTTTTGATCCCCGATATCGTTGACCTCTGCGAGGCCGATTGCGCCGTCCTGCTTGACGCGGCGGAAGATCTTGCGCGGCTTGGCCTTATCCTCGAACCCTTCGGTCCGGGAAACATCGCCGTGCGCGAAACCCCGGCCATTCTCGGGCAGGTCAACGCCCCGGCCCTGTTGCGCGATATCCTTGATGAGCTTGCCGATCAGGGCGATAGCCAGACGCTGAAGTCACGCATCGACGCGATCCTGTCGCGGGTCGCCTGTCATGGCTCTATCCGCTCGGGGCGCCGCATGAGTGGCGAAGAAATGAACGCCCTATTGCGCGAGATGGAGCGCACGCCGCTTTCGGGCCAATGCAACCACGGCCGCCCCACCTATGTCGAATTGCGTCTGTCCGACATCGAACGCCTGTTCGGACGCACATGATCCAAATCGGCAATACCCAGTTTTCGCTCAGCGATCCGCTGGTGCTGGCCGCCCTCCTGGGGGGCGCGCTCGTGATGCTCATCCTGATCCTTTTAATCATGGCGGTACGCGCCTCGGCGCGCTCGGCCAACCTTGCCGAACCGCTGGCGCAACAGGTCGGGCAATTGGGGCTTCGGGTGCAGGGGCTGAGCGACGGGCAACACCAGCTTGCTGGTGGGCTCAACCATGTGTCCGAGGCGCAGGCGGCGGCGCAAACGCATTTGTTGCAACTGATGGAAAAGCGCCTGTCGCAGGTCTCCGAACAAATGTCGGAAAACCTGCAAGGCTCGGCCCGGCGCACAGCGCAATCGCTTGGCGATCTGCAACAGCGGCTTCAGGCGATCGACAAGGCGCAGGACAATATCACCAAGCTTTCAGGCGATGTTCTGTCGCTTCAGGATATCCTGAGCAACAAACAGACCCGCGGCGCGTTTGGTGAAATCCAGCTGACCGATATCGTGACCAAGGCGCTGCCCTCGGACAGCTATAGCCTGCAACACACGCTCTCGAACGGGCGGCGGGCCGATTGCCTTATCCATCTGCCCAACCCGCCGGGGCCGATCTGCATCGACAGCAAGTTCCCGCTTGAGGCCTATGAGGCCCTGCGCCGTGCCAAAACCGATTGGGAATTGAACGAAGCCGCCAAATTTTTGCGGGTGTCGGTCAAGAAACACATCCGCGACATATCAGAGAAATACATTCTCGATGGCGAGACCGCCGATGGCGCCTTGATGTTTCTGCCCTCAGAGGCGGTCTATGCCGAGCTTCACGCCAATTTCCCCGAACTGGTGCGCGACGGCTTTGCCGCACGGGTCTGGATCGTGTCGCCGACCACCTGCATGGCGACACTCAACACCATGCGCGCCATTCTCAAGGATGCCCGCATGCGCGAACAGGCCGGCGCGATCCGGCGCGAGTTGGGGCTTTTGTTCGGCGATGTCGAGCGGCTTGGCACGCGGGTGGAAAACCTTGACCGGCACTTCAATCAGGCATCCAAGGACATCTCGGAGATCAAGATTTCCGCCGACAAGGCCGGGCGCCGTGCCCGCCGTCTCGACAATTTCGATTTCGAGGAACTGGCCCCCGATGCCGACACCCAGATCATCGCGCTGTCCAAAGACAGCTAGAGCGGGTTGCGGGCAATCTGGCAATATCCGCTCAATCGCAGCAAACATATCGGACTTTAGTGAATGGCCAAGAAGGCAAAAACCCGCGAGACATTCGAAGAGATGTTGGCGTCATGCTCCGATACGCTTTTCCCAGCAGAAATGGGTAAGGCGGCTGTGACTTTGGATAGTCGCGATGTCGATGGTGATACGCCGCTTCATGTGATGCTGTGGCGCAACAATACCTATGCCGTGTTGCAATTCATCGAGGCTGGAGCAGATGTGAATGCGGTCGGTGATATGTCCGAGACGCCACTTCATGTCGCGTTAAAAAAGCAGAATCTTGTTGCCGTGGCGGCCCTGCTTAAATCCGGAGCAGACGTTTCTTGTGTGGATGAATTTGGCCAGTCGCCACGTGACCTTGCAGATCGGTTGAAAGGTGAGGTTCGACGGCTTTTCGACAACCGGTAACGCCAGATACATCCATGACATCACGGCCAGATTTATCCGCGTCAGTGACGGTCTACAACCTCGGCCGGATGACCTTTATCGACTCCGGACAATGGCGGCGAAACACGCGTTCTTCGCGCAAAGGCGAAAATCTTGCGTGGATATCATGGCTTGGCCCACTGTCAGAAAAAAGAGACCGGGGTGCGGTATCAATGCGCGCCCCGGCCTTATGGCAAAACCATATCAGGCGTTACAGGGCCGCCAGAATTACGGCTGGCAGGCCAAGCATGCCGGCGGTGATGATCGCGATTGAAAGTCCCAGGCCCTTGAACATCTTACATCCTCCATTGCACCGGTTGATCCGATAGGCGGGAGGTAGCGCGACGCGCCGACAAAAGGATGCGGCAGCCTGTCGCAGAAAACCCCTTACAGAGGTTACATCGACTCCAGGCAATGCCGGCGAAACGCGCGTTTCAAGAGGTCGAGTTCTTCGCGCAAAAGCGCGATTTCCGAGCGGATATCATAGCTTAGCACATCACCGGACAAGAGCGCGAAACTGTCGAGAACATCACCGTTGCGCGCATCGCGGATCACGAAGGTCTGGATTCCGTCGGCAATCGCCGCCGCGGGCACCGGCACCCGCACGACCCAGAGACCCTCTTCGGGTTTCTCAACGACCTCGACGCCCGGCACCCGTTCCTGGAGATGCATAACCTCAATCTGGGGTTGGTAGTTGCCCTCGCCCTCATAGGTCAGAACCCCTTCCCAGACCCCTTCAAACAGGCGGGTTTTGGTCAGCGTCAACTCACTCATCCGGGGGTCCTTTCTTATAATTCTGCGCGCGGGCGGCGGCTAAAGGTGAGATCGCGCAAGACCACCTGGCTCATCTGCGGGTTCTCGAAAATCAGGTCGATCCACGCCCGTTCCACCCGTTTTTCATTGAGGTTGGAATAGGCGAGGTCAAACTCGACCATGATCTCATCATCATGCAACGGCAGTTCGCGCACGATCTGTTCGGTATTGGGGCCATGCTTGATGTTGAGCCGCGCGAATATCTCAAGCGGTTTTTCCATCTCGACAATCGTATCCATCCGCAACAGGTGCTTGCGCGTCAGACCATTGACCGCCTCTTGCGGAAAATCCAGCACCACCGACAAAAACGAGCCGTCAAAGGCAAACACGTCCATCCGAAGCCCGTAAGGCGCAAGATCGGCCTCGCGACTGTTGCGCAATTGACGCAAGGAAAGCTCGGAATGTGCGCAATCGTGAAACAATGTCACTTCGCGTCCCAACATCGACTTGGACTGAACCGAGGCCATGCCCGGTGTCGGCAAGGGTTCGCGCCAAAGCTCTGGCCGCCACGACCAGTCGGTGCCATGCGGTTTGGGAAAGGCATTGGAGCCGATCATCGGCAAGGCCAGACGGTTATCCGCCGTCGAGATCACTTCGTTCAACGAATACATAAGCTTGCGGGCGCGTGCACGCTCCCTGCGCAGATTGGCGAGGCTCATCATCGGGGCATTGCGCGCGGCCTGGCTCCATTTTCGAAGCCCGTGACGATGCGCAGCCAAATCTAGAAATTTCATCCCGGTACTACCATCTAAGTCTCGTCTGGACGTGGTGCGCCACCAGTCTGCCCAATAACCCCTTACATAGCATTAACCTTTGATCGGAAACAATCCATCTAAAAGCTTATCAAGGCTTTGCCTGGCCCTTGAAACGGGTTGCGTTACGTCCTCTGACGCGGTTTCTGCCGTTGCCGCCGCCGCTTCGGGGGCAAAACTGCGCTTGGGGCTTTGGTCGCGCAACTCTTCGGCCAGATCCATCAACAGATCGCGCCCCGCTTTATTGGCGACGACGCCGCCCTCCGGCCCATAGACCGCCAGACCGATCAGGTGATCGTTGATCACCATACCGGCGCGCCAATAAGACGGATCGCCCGTTGGCAGCACCGCGCGCCCGCCAGTTGCGACATGCACCAGCGATATCCCGTCGCCGTCATAGCCCAGCAAAACCTTGTCCGGGCTCAGGGCGCGGGCCATTTCCGCAGAATCGGGCTGGGTCACACCCGCTTGGCGCGACAGGACTGACACCGTCAGAACCGCCGGATCAACCACAACCCCCGCCGTGCCGGTCAGGCTTTCACAACTGGCCAACAGCGCAAAACTGCCACTCTGGCCGCGTTTGACGGTTTGAGGATCAATGCAATAGCCGCGCGGCCCGGCCACGGTGACATCGCCCCCGTAAAACATCACCTTGCTGAGCGCAGACACGCCAGACCCAGCCCCCGGCACCCCTTCAAGACAGGCGGCCAGTGGCAGGATCAGTAGTGTGAAAAAGGCCCGGCGAATGATCCTCCAGGCCGTGGTTTGATCAAAGATCCATATAGACATGGCGCTCGGCCTTGGCCCCGGGATGGGTCACCGCGCCTTTATATGTCTCGCCAACAAGCTGTGAGTATTTCCAGAGGGCACCGCTGGCATAGAGCGTCTCGCGCGGGCCTGTCCAGTCGGCCTTGCGCGCCGCCAGATCCTCATCGCTGAGTGCCACCGACAATTCGCCGGTCAAAGCGTTCAGCGTGATCATGTCGCCATCTTTCAACAGGGCAATCGGCCCGCCATGTGCGGCCTCGGGGCCGACATGCCCCACGCAAAAGCCGCGGGTTGCGCCCGAAAAGCGCCCATCGGTGATAAGCGCCACTTTCTTGCCCATGCCCTGCCCCGAAAGCGCGGCCGTGGTGGCCAGCATTTCGCGCATGCCGGGGCCGCCTGCCGGGCCTTCATTGCGGATCACAAGAACGTCGCCCTCTTTATAAGAGCGCGCCTTGACCGCCTCGAACGCGTCTTCTTCGCATTCAAACACCCGCGCCGGGCCGGTAAAGACCTGCTGTTCCTCGGTCATGCCGGCGACTTTGACGATTGCGCCTGCGGGCGCAAGATTGCCCTTGAGGCCGACAACACCGCCGGTCTTGCTGATCGGGGCCGAGATCGGGTAAATCACCTTGCCATCGGCCTCACGGGTGATCTTGTCGAGCGCCTCGCCAATCGTGGTGCCATCGGCGGTGATGCAATCCTCGTGCAACAGGCCCGCCTTGCGCAGTTCTTTCATCACCACCGGCACGCCGCCAACCTCGTAGAGGTCTTTGGCGACATAAGCGCCGCCGGGTTTCAGATCGACGAAATAGGGCGTATCGCGGAAAATCTCGCAAACATCCTCAAGGAAGAAGTCAATCCCCGCCTCATGCGCGATGGCCGGCAGGTGCAGCCCGGCATTGGTCGACCCGCCGGTACAGGCAACGACCCGCGCCGCGTTTTCAAGCGACTTGAGCGTCACCACATCGCGCGCGCGAATGTTTTTCTCAAGCAGGTTCATCACCGCGCGGCCAGAGGCCTCGGCGTATTGATCGCGGCTTTCGTAAGGGGCCGGTGCGCCGGCGCTGTTCATCAGGGCAAGGCCGATCGCCTCGGAGACACAGGCCATGGTGTTGGCCGTGAACTGACCACCGCAGGCGCCGGCCGAGGGGCAGGCAACCGCCTCAAGCTTTTCAAGCTCGCAGGTGGTAAGGTTACCGGCCTGATGCTGGCCGACGGCCTCGAACACATCCTGCACGGTGACATCCTTGCCATCAAGACGGCCCGGCAGGATCGAGCCACCATAAAGAAACACCGACGGCACGTTGAGCCGCACCATCGCCATCATCATCCCCGGCAAGCTCTTGTCACAGCCCGCCAGACCGACAAGCGCGTCATAGCAATGGCCGCGCATCGTCAGCTCCACCGTGTCAGCAATCGCCTCGCGGCTGGCCAGCGAGGATCGCATGCCCTCATGGCCCATCGCTATGCCGTCGGTGACGGTGATGGTGGTGAATTCGCGCGGCGTGCCGTGCGCCTCTTTTACGCCCATCTTGGCGGCCTGTGCCTGACGGTTGAGGGCGATATTGCAGGGCGCCGCCTCGTTCCAGCAGGTGGCAACACCGACGAGCGGCTGGTGGATTTCTGCCTCGCTCATGCCCATGGCATAGTAATACGACCGATGCGGGGCCCGCGCGGGGCCTTCTGTCACATAACGGCTGGGCAATTTGGCTTTGTCGAATTTGGTCATGAGCGGCCTCCCGGTAAATGCTGGGAAACGGTCTAGGCCAGAGCCGCGAGACAGGCAAGCCGATTGCAACGCCCCACAACCCCGGATAGCTTGCGCGCCATGCGATATGACGCCCATGACAGCCTTGTTGCGCCTGCGCGCGCAACCGCCCGCCTGCCCTATCTGATTGTCGGGACAGCGCTGACCGCCGTTCTGTTTCTGGGGCTCAGCTTTGGCTATGCCGAGGTCTTGCAGCGAGTTTTTCCCAAGGATATCTGGGCGCGCCTCGCCCCCACCATTGAAAGCGCCACAAGCCCGGTTGGCGTACTGGTGAACCTGTTTATCTTTGCCATGCTAATCACCGCGCTCGCCGTCGCGCTCAGGCTGGTGCACAAACGCGGGCTTATGACACTTGTCGGCGCGCCTGTTTCGGCAAGCCGACAGTTTCGCCGCGCCTTTCTTGCGATGCTGGTGCTTTATGCGGTGATCATGATGCTGCCCCTGCCCGAGGGGATGGAGCCCGCCCCGAACGTGGCCTTTGGCACATGGGCGGGTTTCCTGCCGCTCGCGCTTGTCGGGCTGTTCATTCAGGTCTTTGCCGAAGAGGTGCTGTTTCGCGGCTATTTTCAAAGCCAGCTCGCGGCTCGGTTTTCCTCGCCGCTGATCTGGATCGGCCTGCCGTCGCTGGGGTTTGCCCTGTTGCATTTTGATCCGACCACCTTTGGGGTGAATGCCTGGATCGTGGTGTTTTGGGCCGGGGCGTTTGGTATTGCGGCGGGCGATCTTACCGCGCGGTTCGGCACGCTTGGCCCGGCAACGGCGCTGCATTTCATCAATAATTTCGGCGCCATTCTGATTACCGCGCCACAGGGGCAATTTGACGGGCTCGCGCTTTATTCCTATCCGTTTTCGATGGAAGATAGCGCCGCATTCTGGACCTTCATGCCGATTGACATAATGATCCTGGTCTGTGGCTGGCTGACAATCCGGCTTGCGTTGCGAGGCTGATTGCATTTCCTCTCCGCGCCGCTTATCTCAGGGGCGAAACGCAACTGAGGGACCGGCCCGATGAACTGGATCACCAACTACGTGCGCCCAAGGATCAATTCGATCTTCTCGCGCCGCGAAATCCCCGAAAACCTGTGGTCCAAATGCGATGACTGCGGCACCATGCTGTTTCACCGCGAGCTGAGCGATAATCTTAACGTCTGTACCAGTTGCGGCAATCACATGGCGATTACCCCGCGCGAACGCTTTGCCGCGCTGTTTGACGGTGGCGTTTTTTCAGAGGCCGAGGTGCCTTTGCCAAACGCCGACCCGCTTCATTTTCGCGACCAGAAGAAATATCCCGACCGCCTGCGCGCCGCGCAAAAGGCCACCGGTGAGAAAGAGGCGATGCTTGTCGCCACCGGAGAGATCGGCCGCACGCCGATCGTGGCTGCCGCGCAGGATTTCTCCTTCATGGCCGGCTCGATGGGGATGTATGTCGGCAATGCGATCATTGCCGCCGCTGAAACGGCGGTAAAGCTCAAGCGCCCGCTGGTCCTGTTTTCGGCGGCGGGTGGCGCGCGCATGCAAGAGGGGATTCTCAGCCTCATGCAAATGCCGCGCACCACGGTCGCGGTGCAAATGCTGCGCGAGGCGGGCCTGCCCTATATCGTGGTGCTGACCCATCCGACCACCGGCGGGGTGACCGCCTCTTATGCGATGCTGGGCGATGTACATATTGCCGAGCCGGGCGCGCTTATCTGCTTTGCCGGGCCGCGGGTGATCGAACAGACGATCCGCGAAAAGCTGCCCGACGGGTTTCAGCGCGCCGAATACCTGCTCGAACATGGCATGCTTGACCGCGTGACGCCACGCACCGAAATGCGCGACGAGTTGATCATCATCACCCGGATGCTAATGGGGCTTCCCCCTGCCGTGCGCGGCGATCTGCCCGCCCCAGAGGCCGCCGACACCGCGACGCAGCCGGTCACGGCTGAGGAGCAGCCCGCCGAAAAGACCGCCAAAAAATGAGCGCGCCCACATCTGACGTCATCCTTGATCGGATGATGGCGCTGCACCCGAAAATCATCGACCTGACGCTGACCCGCGTCTGGCGTTTGCTTGACGCGCTTGGCAATCCGCAAAACGATCTGCCGCCGGTGATCCACCTTGCGGGCACCAACGGCAAGGGCAGCACCCAGGCGATGATCCGCGCCGGGCTAGAGGCGGCAGGCAAGCGCGTGCATGCCTATACCTCGCCGCATCTGGCGCGGTTTCACGAACGTATCCGGCTTGCCGGTGATCTGATCTCCGAGGCAGATCTGACGGCGGTGCTTGATGAATGCTACGCTGCCAATGACGGCGGTGATATCACCTATTTCGAGATCACCACCTGCGCCGGCATCCTTGCCATGGCGCGCAGCCCGGCCGATTTTACCCTGCTTGAGGTGGGGCTTGGCGGGCGGCTTGATGCGACCAATGTGATCGCCAAACCTGCACTGACCGTGATCACGCCGATTTCCATCGACCACGAGCAATATCTTGGCAACACCCTAGCCAAGATCGCGGGCGAGAAGGCCGGCATTCTAAAGCGCGGCGTGCCCTGCGTGGTCGGCCCGCAAGCGAACGAGGCGATGGAGGTGATCGAGGCCACCGCCCGCCGTCTTGGCGCGCCGCTGATGGCCCAAGGCCAGCACTGGCATGTGAGCATCGAGCGCGGGCGGCTGATCTTTCAGGATGAAACCGGCTTGCGCGATCTGCCGCTGCCCAACCTGCCCGGCACGCATCAGATTGAGAATGCCGGGGCCGCACTTGCCACGCTGCGCCATCTTGAGATGGGCGATGTGGCGCTTGAGGCCGCGGTTACCTCGGCTGTCTGGCCAGCCCGCATGCAGCGGCTTGTCCGCGGCCCGCTGGTCGAGGCCGCCCCCGAGGCCGAGCTTTGGCTTGACGGCGGGCATAACGCGGCGGCAGGGCGGGCGCTCGGGCACCATCTTGCCAGCCTGGCGAAACGGCCCACGCATCTGATCTGTGGCATGCTCAACACCAAGGATATCGCCGGTTATCTCGCGCCGCTGGCGGCAGAGGCCCAAAGCCTGACCGCGCTGTCAATTCCGGGCGAGGCCAATACCCTGCCCGCCGAAGACACCGCCAAGGCCGCCCTTGGCGTGGGGCTGGCCGCGCAGACCGCCGACAGCGCGCTTGACGCCGTGCGCGCGATTGTCGCCCATACCCCGAAGGCCCGCATCCTGATCTGTGGGTCGCTCTATCTTGCCGGTGGCATTCTGCGCGAAAATGGCTAGTGCATCGGTGTGGATGACGGCATGGATTTGCGTAAATGCGGGCGCTTCGACGCCACCTCACAAGTATAGGTTGCAAAATCGAACAGTAATCATACACCGAATCACTTTATGTTGACCGCTTCGTCGCCTTTCGACTATATCTGGGTCACTTGAGCGGTGCGGCCCCAACAGGTCGGCGGCAAGGCAATTGGGGGGGGGACGCGCGGTGCTTGCGCATGCTAAAGGCCATATTTCGACCTTCGCAGGCCCTTGCCCAGTCGGGCAATCCCCTTCGATCTATAGTGTTAAAGGGTATTCAAGATGATACGTGTTTTCTTGATCGTTGCCGCCTTCTTCGCCGTCACCATAGCGCTGATCCTTGTTCAGCCCAGCAAACCGCGTCGCTCTGCCGATCTTGCATTGCCAGGTGCCAGCGATGTGACCCGTGCCGACACCGACCTGTCGAGCCTTGCCACGATTGCGCCTGAGCAGGCCGGACCCGAAGCCGTCACGCCCGCCCCCGAAACACCACGCAGCCTGCGGCCGAAAGTGGCCCCGCTACGCGCAGAGGTGCCGCAAATCACGGCGGCCCCTGTCATTGCCCCCGCGCCGCCGACCGACCTTGAGGCGCTGATCATCAGGGCGCTGCGTCAAGGCCAGTCGGAAAGCTATATTCACGCGCTGGTCAATGACGCCGCCAAGAAAGGTAAGGTCGAGGTGCCCAAATCGCTGGTCACCGCCGAGGGGCAGGTCGACACCGCGCTCTTGATGGCCACCCTGTCGGATCCCGCCAATGTCACCCCCGAGGCCCAGACCTATATCGTCAGCCCCGGCGACAGCCTTGCCTCGATCGCCTATCGCTTTTACGGGCGCACCGATCGTCAGGCCGATATCCTGAACGCCAATCGCGAGACACTTGCAGACGCCGACAAGTTAAGCGTCGGGCAGGTTCTCACCATCCCGAACCTCTAGCGAAGAACTTTCCCGAACACCTGGCAGGAATGACTGAGGGGCCGAACCAACGGCCCCCTTTCATTTTCGGAACGCCTCTTGTTTATGAATTCATTTGCGTGCAGAGCGGTTTAGATCGCGCCGACAAACGCCATTCAGAACCATAGGCCTTCGCATGGGATTGCGTCATGACACATGATCTTTTGATTGCCCTCACCGGCTTTGCCTTCGTCACGGTGATCACGCCGGGGCCCAACAACCTCATGCTGATGAGTTCAGGCGCGAATTTCGGGTTTCGCCGCACCGTGCCACATATGCTTGGCATCGGGCTTGGCTTTCCGACGATGGTGTTTCTGGTCGGGATCGGGGTGATGCAGGTGTTTGACCTCTGGCCGCTCAGCTATGTGATCCTCAAGATCGTGTCGGTTGTCTATCTGCTTTATCTGGCATGGAAGATCGCCCATGCCGCCCCGCCAAAACAGACCGAGGCCGAAGGCCGCCCGCTGACATTCCTGCAATCCGCGGCCTTTCAGTGGGTCAATCCCAAGGCCTGGAGCATGGCGCTGTCGGCCGTGACGCTTTACGCGACAGGGCGCGATCTTGTGGCGGTGCTCTGGGTGGCGGGCATCTATGTTTTGGTCTCTGGCCTCAGCACCACAGGCTGGACCGTGCTCGGCCAACAGCTGCGCCGGTTCCTCAAAAGCCCGGCCCGCCTGCGCGCGTTCAACTGGATCATGGCGGGGTTGCTGGTCACCACCCTGATCCCCGTGCTGTTTCCGGCCCAGTGACCATTGCGCAAGGCCTGCCATGACCCTGACCCTTTTGCACACCGCCGAGGCGCATCGCGCCAGTTTTGACGCCCTGCGCGACAAAATTGCGCCGGGCGCGCGGCTTGTGCATATCGTGCGCCCCGATTTCCTTGAGCGCGCACAGGACGGCATCGACGCGGCGCTTGGCGATGAGATCGCCGCGACGATCGCCTCTGCGCCGGGGCCGGTGATTTGCACCTGCACAACCATCGGCCCGGTTGCTGCGCGCGCGGGCGCGATCCGTGTTGACTGGCCGATGATGCAGGCCGCCGCGCGGACAAAGGGCGCGGTGCTGATGGTCTATTGCCTTGAAAGTACCCGCGCGCCAAGCCTTGAGCTGTTGCAGGATGCGATGCGCGGCGCGGGTCATCCCGGCCCGCTTGTTCCGCTGCCCCTGCCCGCACTTTGGCCGCTTTTTGCCCAGGGTAAGACAACGGATTTTGCCAAGGCCCTGGCCAGGGCGATTCTCGATCAGGCGGTCCAGATGCCTGATCTTGGGGCGATTGTTCTTGCGCAGGCCTCGATGGCGGGGGCGGCGCCGATGCTGGGGGATCTGGGCGTTGCGGTTTTATCCTCGCCGGAACTTGCGCTTCGGGCCGGATTGGCCCGGTTATGATTGCAAATCATCTGCCGTACCGCCATATAACGCCACGGCAACCGTGGAGTAAGCGATGACCAATTATCTCGACTTCGAAAAGCCCCTGGCGGAAATTGAAGGCAAGGCCGAAGAGCTGCGCGCGATGGCGCGGGCGAATGCGGAAATGAATGTCGAGGCCGAGGCCGGCGCGCTTGACCGCAAGGCAGCGGATTTGCTGCGCGATCTCTACAAGAACCTCAGCCCCTGGCGCAAATGCCAGGTGGCGCGCCACCCCGACCGCCCGCATTGCCGCGATTATATCGAGGCGCTGTTCACCGAATACACCCCGCTGGCAGGCGATCGCGCCTTTGGCGAGGACGATGCGGTGATGGGCGGGCTGGCCCGGCTTGGGGATCGGCCGGTGATGGTGATCGGCCATGAAAAGGGCAATGACACCAAAAGCCGGATTGCCCGTAATTTCGGCATGGCCCGGCCCGAAGGCTATCGCAAGGCAGTGCGGCTCATGGAGATGGCGGATCGCTTTGGCCTGCCTGTGGTGACGCTTGTGGATACCCCCGGCGCCTATCCTGGCAAGGGCGCCGAAGAACGTGGCCAATCCGAGGCGATTGCCCGCGCGACCGAGACCTGTCTGCAAATCGGCGTGCCTTTGGTCAGCGTGATTATTGGCGAGGGTGGCTCTGGCGGGGCGGTGGCCTTTGCCTCGGCCAACCGCGTGGCGATGCTGGATCATTCGGTCTATTCGGTGATTTCGCCCGAGGGCTGCGCCAGCATCCTGTGGAAAGACTCCGAGAAAATGCGCGAGGCGGCAGAGGCGCTGCGCCTGACGGCGCAGGATCTGATCAAGCTGGGCGTGGCGGATCGCATCATCGACGAACCACTTGGCGGCGCGCACCGCGACCGCGACACCACGATTGTGGCGGTGGGCAAGGCGATCAAGGCGATGCTTGGCGAATTGGACCAAAAAGACCGGGCGGCCCTGATCAAGGACCGGCGCGAGAAGTTCCTGAAGATCGGCTCGAAAGGGCTTGCTGCCTAGAGGTGAAACGCCCCACAAGCGGCATCGCGCGCGAAAACTGCGGGGGCCTCCGGCGGGGATATTTAAGGCCAGAAGAAACGCAGAGTACCGATTTATCTGGAGCTGTTGGCGACCCGACGGATGGCAAGAACAGTCATCAGCGGGCCGATCAGTTCAAACAGAACCGTGGTGCCGATGGTCAGGGTAAGGATCATTTCGCCCGATTGCGGGAATTCGCGCGCCGCCACCAGAGCCATGCCAACGGCAACGCCCGCCTGCGGCAAGAGGGCCGCGCCGAACCAACGGCGTTCGGCTGGAGGTGCGTCGGCAAACGCGCCGCCAATCCAGCCCCCCGCCACCCGCGCGCCGGTGCGCAGGGCGATAAAAACAAGGCCAAGCAGGCCGATTTCGGCCAGAAGCCCTAGTTCAAGCCGCGCGCCCGCCAGCAGGAAAAACAGCACCATGAAGGGCCATTGCAGGTGCTCGATCTCGTGAAAGGCGCGGCCGTGGTGACGCGCCAGATTGGCGATGATCGCGCCCGCCACCATGCCGGCGATGAGAAAGGACACCCCCGCCCAGATCGCCAGCCCGGCGGTGAGAAAGACAATCCCGATCGCCTCGGTCTGAAGCGGTTCGCCTTTGCTGAGCCGCCCGGTCAGATAGGCCGCAGGCAGGCCGATCATCGCCCCGAGGCCAACCGCGCCGCCAATTTCCCAGAGCGCCTCTGACAAGGCAGAGGTATCGCCGTTGCCGCCAAGCATCTGGGCAAAGACCACGGCCAGCGAAAACGCCAGAAGGCCCCAGGCATCGTCGATGGCGACAATGCCGCGAATCTTGTCCACAAACGGCCCCTTTGAGCCGGATTGGCGGATCGCATCCTGCGTCGCCGCCGGATCCGTGGCCGAGGCAATCGCCCCCAGAAGCAAAGCGACCGACACCGGCACGCCAATCAGCCACAACCCGAGCGTGACCCCCAGCATGGTTGCCAGCACAATCGCCAGCGAAACCAGAAAAATCGCCGCGCCGTGGCGCTTAAGCGCCTTGCCGGTCAGCGAGTTTCCCAGCAGAAACGCCACCATGGTCAGCGCCATGACCGACAGGAAATCGTAAAGCGCGCGCACCTCGGGTGGAATGAGATCAAGGCCGGACCCGCCCGCGATGATCCCGCAGATCAGCAACAGCGTGACCCGTGGCAGGCGCGTGCGGCGCCCGATCGTATCGGCGGCCAGCCCCAGAAGGAACAGCGCGCCCAGCGTGATCATCAGGGTGGCGTTATCCATTTCGCCCTATCCGAGCAACATCTTGAGGCCCTGCGTCACATCCGAGCGCACAGCAAGGCGCAGGCTTGGCTCGTCGCCTGCCTTGAGCGCCGCGATGATAAGACGATGGTGGTGCGGCGGATCCTTGCGTCGCAGACGCCCGTAGAGGGCGCGCATGGTCGGTCCAAGCTGAAGCCAGACGGTTTCGGCCATAGCCAGCATCGCAGGCGCCTGCGCACGCAAATAGAGCGTGCGGTGAAACTCCAGATTGCGGCGGATATAGGAAACCGCATCCTGGCGCGCGATATCTTCGGCGACCCGCGCGTTGATGCTCTGAAGCCGGTCGATCAGCGCGATATGCGCACGCGGCAATGCGCGGCTTGCCAGCTCTACCTCGATCAGGGAACGCAGCGCGGCCAACTCCTCGATCCGCTCGTTGTTGAGTTCCGGCGTGCTGACCCGCCCCGAGCTTGAGATCGTGAGGGCGCCCTCGGCGGACAGGCGGCGCACCGCTTCGCGCGCCGGGGTCATCGAAACGCCGAATTCCGCGCCGATGCCGCGCAGGGTCATCGCCTGACCAGGCGCAATTTCGCCATGCATGATCCGGGTGCGCAGACCGCGATAAACGCGGTCATGCGCCGAAGGGCTTGGATCGGGGCGCGGGGTCAATAGCATGGTATCATGTGATCACAAATAACGCCGGGGTCAATCGCTGAAACGATAACGGTGCAACGCGCCGCCCTCACGGCGCAGCCAGGCGCGCTGCGCGCCATAGCCCGGCATCAGCTGCGCCACCACCGCCCAGAAGGCGGGCGAATGGTTCATTTCCGCCAGATGCGCCACCTCATGGGCGGCGACATAATCAAGCACCTCGGGCGGGGCCATGATCAACCGCCAGGAATAGCTGAGCGCGCCGCTTGACGAACACGACCCCCATCGCGAGCGCGTATCGCGCAGAGTGATCCGGCTATAGCCATGGCCAAGCAGCCCGGCATAATGATCCGACGCCGCCGCCAGCCGGTCGCGCGCCCGCGCCTTGAGCCAGCCCTCAAGCCGCGCGGCGGCGGTTTCGGGCGCACCGGGCACCTGTAGGGTGATGCCATCCTGTACCACCCGCCGCCCGGACCCTTGGGCGATTCGCATCACCCTGCCCTCGACCGGAATCTCAAGCCCATGCGTCACCGTGACCATGGCCGGGCGCTGCGCCAACTGCGCACGCAACCAATCGGCCTTGGTGTGGGCAAAATCAAGCGCTTCGGCCTCGGGCACACCGCGTGGCAGGGTCAGCGTAACCCGCCCATCAAGCCCCGAAACACGCAGCGAAATCCGCCGCGCGCGCGGGGACCGACGCAGGCTAAGTTCAACTGGGGGGTTGCCCGGAAGCACGTGATGGCCCATATGGCCTCCTGATTAGCGGATTGCGTGGCGACTAAAGCCTTTGACAGCTGAGCATTGTTATGGCAGGTGGCGCGGACCGTCGACAAGACCAGAGATTTAAAGGGGATCACCAATGCCCAAAGAAGAATGGGGCGTAAAGCGCCTTTGCCCGACCACCGGAAAGCGCTTTTACGATCTGAACAAGAACCCGATCGTTAGCCCGTACACGGGCGAAGTGGTCGAACTCGCCACCGGTAAAAGCCGATCAATGACGCCGGATGCCGAAGATGCCGAGACCAAAAAGCTGAAGACAACGGATGCGGATGAAAAATCGGATCTGCTGGATGACGATGACGTGGATGTCGATCTTGATGACGACCTTCTCGAAGATGACGACGACGACGACGATGTCTCGCTTGACGAGATCGCCGACGTTGCCTCGGACGACACCGAGTCGTGAAAAACGCAAGGGCGGGATTTTCCTCTTGATCCCGCCCGCCGCTTTCCCTAGATAGCGGCGCACAGGCCTCTTGGGGCCATCGTGATGGGGCCTTAGCTCAGCTGGGAGAGCGCTTGCATGGCATGCAAGAGGTCAGGGGTTCGATCCCCCTAGGCTCCACCATCCTCCTTCATTTCCAGCAGACTTTGGACCTGGCTTTTGGCAGATCGCCGGACATCCGTTGTGACTGTCGATCGCGGCGAATAGCGAAGTCGTGGCCTTGGCAGACATGCACCGGCCCGATTGCCTGCTGCACAGCGACCATGAAAGCAGCCGTTCATCAGGCCTGCGACAGGTTTTCAGGGACTGGTGTCTTGCGTTCGACATGGCTTGGGCGTAGGTGCGGGGCCTGTGCAACTAGGTATTCCCGGCTCCCATGGAAATTTACCTGCCCATCGCCGAGGTTTCGGTGAACGGTCCACTTCTTCTTTCTATCGGGCTCGTTGTTGGCCTGCTCTCGGGCATGTTTGGGGTTGGCGGCGGTTTCCTGATTACACCTCTGCTGTTCTTCATCGGCATCCCACCTGCCGTCGCGGTGGCCACATCGGCCAACCAGATTGTCGCCTCGTCCTTTTCAGCCATCCTTGCCCATATCCGCCGTCGTACCGTCGATTTTCCGATGGGTCTTGCGCTCATGGTCGGCGGCCTTACCGGCTCGACCGTGGGGATCTACATCTTCAATTTACTGCGCGAACTCGGGCAGGTCGATCTTCTGGTCAATATCTTCTACGTGGTCGTTCTCGGGCTGATCGGCGGGCTGATGTTCATCGAAAGCCTGAACGCGATGCGCAAGGCAAAGATGCAGGGCCCCAAACCCAAGCGCAAGCGGGCCGGTCACGGTTGGGTCCACGCCATGCCATTGCGAATCCGCTTCCGCTCGTCGGGGCTCTATATCTCGGTCTTTCCGCCGCTTATTGTCGGCTTCTTCGTCGGCGTGCTTTCGGCCATCATGGGCGTGGGAGGCGGATTCGTTGTCGTGCCTGCGATGATCTATGTCCTTGGCATGCCGACCAAAGTCGTGGTTGGAACCTCGCTGTTCCAGATCATCTTCGTTTCGGCGTACACGACGATGATGCATGCCTACAACAGCCACACAGTCGATACGGTGCTGGCCGTTCTGCTTATCGTCGGCGGCGTGATCGGCGCCCAGATCGGCGCCCGCATTGGTCTGCTGCTCAAGGCCGAACAACTGCGCATCTTGCTGGCCTTGCTGGTTCTCGCCGTCTGCCTCAAGCTGGGGCTTGATCTGGTGCTGCACCCGGCCGAGGTGTTCTCGATCTCCGTACCCCCTCGACTCTGATCGCAGGGGCTGTCTGGCCCCGTCCTTGCACTACTGTCCATACCGCGCGGCTGTCAGACCATCGAATGAAATCTCGGGCTCTTTGCCGACAACAAGGTCGGCCACAGCGCGCCCTGATCCACAGGCCATGGTCCAGCCCAATGTGCCGTGGCCAGTGTTGAGGTAAAGATTGTCATAGCGCGTCCCGCCCAGAACCGGCGTGCCATCGGGTGTCATCGGGCGCAGGCCGGTCCAGCCTTCGGCCTGGTTCAGATCGCCGCCCTTGGGAAACAGGTCGTTGATCACATGTTTGACGGTATCCGTGGCGTGCGGCCCCAGCCGATTGCTATAGCCCGCAATCTCGGCGGTGCCGGCCACCCTGATCCGATCGCCAAGCCGGGTGATCGCCACCTTGTGGGTTTCATCCATCAGGGTCGATTGTGGCGCCATGGCATCATCAACGACCGGAATGGTCACCGAATAGCCCTTGACCGGATAAACCGGCAATTTCAATCCGATGGGCTTGAGCAAATGCGGGGCATAACTCCCGAGGGCGCAGACATATTTGTCACCGGTGATGCGCCCCGCCAATTCCGTGTCCACGCCCGCAACCCGGCCGTTTTCAATCGCGATGCTGCGGATTGACTGGCCATATTGAAACTGTACCCCCAGTTCTGCGGCCTTTTCCGCAAGGGCAATCGTGAACAGCCGACAATCCCCGGTCCGATCCGCCGTAAGCCGCAAACCGCCAACGAATTTGTGGCGCACCTCGGCCAATGCCGGTTCCACCGCAATGCAGGCGTCGCGGCCCAGTTCTTCGAACGGGCTGTCGAATTGCGCAAGGATTTCCTGGTCGGCGCGAGAACCCTTCATTTGCTTGACGGTGCGGAACAGCTGAAGCGTGCCCTGCTCGCGCCCGTCATAGTCGATTCCGGTTTCTTCGATCAGCTCTGGCATCACGTCGCGGCTATAGTTCGAAACCCTGACCATCCGCGATTTGTTGATCGAATAGCTCTTATCGTTGCAGTTACGGATCATCTGCGCCGACCACATCCACATCGTCGGGCTGATCAACGGCCAGATAAACAAGGGGCGGCGCTTCATGAACAGCCACTTGAGCGCCTTCACCGGGATCCCCGGCGCGGCCCAGGGTGAGGTCATGCCATAGGATAGTTCTCCGGCATTGGCATAGCTTGTCTCAAGCCCTGGCCCAAGCTGTCGGTCGAGCACGACAACCTCGGCGCCCTGCCTGGCCAGATACCAGGCGGTTGTAACACCGATCACGCCGGCCCCCATCACGACTACCTTCATGGTTCTGTCCTTTCCACGCGTTTCCAACCCTATCCTTGCATTGCAAAGGGCGGCACCACAATAGGTCCGACGATTTTGCACACCGACGGGGATGTCGCCTTATCCTCCGGAGAGTCTGGTGCGCCGTCTATGTCGACGGCGCACCGATGGGAAGCTGAAGCCGAGCCTCGAACCCATCCGGGCGCCCCGTCGCCGGGGAGTGAAGGCTAAGCCCGGCCCCGGCACCGTCGGCGATGGCCTGGACAATCGAAAGGCCAAGACCGCTGCCGTCCGATCCAGTGTTCTGGCCCCGCTCAAAGCGCGCGGTCAGGCGCGCCAAGGTTTCGGGCGCAAGGGCGGGACCCTCGTTGATCACCTGCAAAACGCCGTCTGCCGTCAGCGCGACCCGCACCGGGGCCTCGTCGCGACCATGGCGCAGGGCGTTTTCGACAAGGTTGCGCAGAACGATGGCAAAGGCATCCGGGTCGATATTGGAGAGCACCGGCCTGTCGGAAGTCTCGGCCAGAATCCGACCGGCCCCGACGACCCGTTCAAAATCGGACAGCGCAAGGCGCAGCACCGGGCGCAGGTCGGTGACCGTGTCAGCGCGCAACCGCCCGCCCTCGGCGCGCGCCAGTTGCATGAGCTTTTCCGACAGCCGGTTCAGGCGCTTGAGCGCGGTTTCAATCTCGCCTGCCCTCGCCCCTGCGCTCGCGTCCCTTGTTTCGGCCATCAGCCTCTGGGTCTGGGCAAGGGCGGCGGCAACCGGGGTGCGCAATTCATGGGCCGCATTGGCGGTAAAGCTGCGTTCGGCCTCAAGCGTGCGGCGCAGACGATCCAGAAGCTGATTGACCGCATCGGCCATTGGCAGAAATTCCTCCGGCAGGCTCTCGTCACCGACATGCGACAGGTCGCGCGCGCCACGGCTTGACAAGACCCCGCTGAAGTCGCGCACCGGGGCAAGGCTCCGCCGCACGATCAGCAACAGACCGATCAGGCTTAGCGGGATCACCACGACAAGCGGCAGGGCAAGCGCCATCAGGGTTTCGCGCGCCACCTCGGCGCGGTGCTCAAGCGGCTCGGCCATGGCGATGGTGATCGTACCGCGCAGCGCCGCATCGAAATAAAGCCGATGCGTCGCGGATTGGGAAAACCCGACCGCCTCAAAGGGGGGAAAAACCGAGACATCGGCGGAATGCGAACGCAGCAGGATACGGCCCTGATCATCGCGCACGATATAGGTAAAAAACTCTTCATGCTGGCGCAGGCTTGCGATGCGCTGACTGACACCTTCTTCGTCGCGATCAAGAATGTCCAGAACCGCCAGCGGCAGGATGCGCTGCGCGGTTTCCTCAAGGGCGGAATCAAACACCTCGTCCATTTCGCCGCGCAGCAGGGTCGCGGTGACAAGAGCGGTGGCAAGCCAGACCAGCGTAAGCCCAAGCCCAAGCCCAAGCGCCAGTTTGCCTTGCAGAGAGCCCGGCCCTCTCACGCCGCGCCCAGCCGATAGCCTAGCCCGCGTACCGTCTCGATCCGCTCGCGGCCCAGCTTTTTGCGCAACCGGCTGACGTAGACCTCGATCGCGTTGCTCTCGATCTCGGTCTCGAACGAATAAAGCCGCTCTTCGAGCTGCGCCTTTGACAAAAGCTGACCGGGGCGCTGAACGAAGGCCTCAAACAGCACCCATTCGCGCGCGGTCAGGGCCACGGGCTTGCCCGCGCGACGCACCGATTTGGCGGCAAGGTCGATCTCGAGATCGCCCAGAGTCACCAGCGGATTGGGATTGCCGGAATAGCGCCGTGCCACCGCCCCGACCCGCGCCGAAAGCTCCGAGAGATCAAACGGCTTGACCATGTAATCATCGGCCCCCGCATTCAGCCCCTCGATCCGGTCGCTGATCTGATCGAGCGCGGTCAGGATGATCACCGGCGTCGCCTCCCCGCGCCCCCGCAGCGCGCGCAGGAACGGCTGACCGCGCCCATCGGGCAGCATCAGATCAAGCAGGATAAGGTCATAGGCGGCCACATCAAGGTATTCGCCGGCTTCATCAAGCCGCGTCGCCCAGTCGGTGGAATGGCCATCAGCCGTGATCTGGTCGCGCACCGCCGCCCCCAGAACCCTGTCATCCTCGATCAGCAGCACGCGCATCGCATTTCCCGTCCGGTTTCAATTTTCGCCCGTTCTATCACCCGCGAAGCTGACGCGGACCTGACACAGAAAAATTGCGGGCTTCAGATTCAAGTCAGCATAGCGCGCAATAAAGCCCCATCACCAGCAATCTCAGGAGATGGGAAAATGAAAAAATATCTGATCGCAACGACATTTCTGGCCGGGATCGGCGCCGCAGGGTTTGCATTGGCCGATGACGACGACTGCAACGTGGCAATGTCCAACTGGCAGCCCCGCGAGGCGGTCAAGGCGATGGCCGAGGCCAAAGGCTGGAGCGTGCGCCGCATCAAGACCGACGACGGCTGTTACGAAATCGACGGGCGCGATGCCCAGGGCCGCGAGATCGAGGTCAAGGTCGACCCCGGCACGCTCGCCATCGTCGAGATGGAATATGAGGACGACGATGACGACGACGATTACGGCAAGTCGGGCAGGAAAGCCGCCCCCGTCGGCACCCTCGCCCCGCCGGATAATGGCCTGTTCACCCCCGGCAGCAAGCCGGTGGTCAAACAGTAAACCGCAGGTTTGACACCCAAGCTGACGGCAGGCTGAAGCAATTTTCCCAATCCGGTCAGCCACGCTTCAGCCGGGCCCGTCATACAGGGGCCAATCAAGACAACACCAGGAGATGACACCATGAAAACCCTGCTTTGTGCGCTTGCCCTGAGCACGGCGCTGAGCGGCCCGGCCTTGGCCGCGCCGGTCACTTTTACCACCAACCTGTCCAACTATGGCGGCGATGGCGCCTATCTTGCGCTTTATGTCACCGACGCCAGCGGCGCCTATATGGGCAGCCTCTGGATGGCGGGCGGCAAAGCGAAATATTACACGCATCTTACCGACTGGCATCGCGCCACCGGCGGCGATACCGCCGAGATCAACGGCATCACCGGTGCCAGCGTCGGCGCGGGGCGACAGCTCAATATCACGCTGGATCTGTCGGATGCCCTGTTTGACGCGGGCTATGAGCTTCATATCGACGCCGCTGTCGAGGATATGCGCGACAGCCCCTCCGAGGTGGTCGTTCCGCTTACCCGCGCCGGGGCCAACACCCCCGTCAAAGGGCGTCGTTATATCCGTGATTTCACCTACGGCATGTAAGCCAAGAAGACGAAAGGCCCCTGCCATGTTGCGTAACCTGCACAAAATTCCCGGTCTGATCGCGGCAATCCTGATCGTGGTTATCACACTGAGCGGCGCGGTTCTTTCGGTCCTGCCCGCCTGGGAGGTCGTGGCAGAGGTCCCGGCCCGGCCCGGGGCCGGCCTGAGCGTCGCGACGCTGGCCGACCGGATCGCGATCACCTATCCCGGCGTTGAACAGATCAAGCGCTCGCCCTCGGGCAAGATCATCGCGTTTTACTTTGACGGCGGACAGCCCGGCGCGGTGGTGATTGATCCCGCAACCGGCGTTGGCGTTGCAGACGCCCAACGCTCAGCCTTTGCACGCTGGATGACCAATCTGCACCGCTCGCTGTTTCTGGATGACGCCGGTCGGTGGGCCGTTGCGGCCGGGGCGGCGTCCCTTTTGATGCTGTCGGTGTCGGGCCTGATGCTGACGGCGCGGCGCGTGGGCGGCTGGCGGCATTTCTTTTCCCGCTTGCGTGGCCCGCTGACCGGTCGGCTTCATGTCGAGGTGGCACGGTTTAGCGTTGCCGGGCTGTTGCTCTCGTCCATCACCGCGCTTTTCATGACCGCAAGCACCTTTGGCCTTATCCCCGAGGCGGAAAATCCCCCCACCTTTCCCCGCGCGGTCAGCGAACAGACCGGCGCCATTCCCGGCACCATGGCGATGCTGCGCGACACCCCCGTCAGTGCGCTGCGCGAATTGACCTATCCCTACCCGGATGATCCCACGGATGTGTTCAAGCTCACTACCGATGTCGGCGAGGGCTATATTGACCAGGGCACCGGCGAGGTGTTGATCTGGGCCGATGCGGGCCTCTGGCAGCGGGTGAATGAGACGATCTATATGTTGCATACCGGGCAAGGCGCGGCTTTGCTTGGGGTGGTGCTTGGCCTGATGGCGCTTGGCGCGCCGGTCATGGCGATCACCGGCGCGATGCTCTGGCTGCAATCGCGCCGCGCGCGCCCCCGGATCAAGGGCAACACCCCCGCCGGTCAGGCCGACACCATCGTTCTGGTCGGCAGCGAGGGCGGCAGCACCTGGGGCTTTGCCGCGACGCTTCACCGCGCGCTTCGCGAGGCCGGGCACACCGTTCACACCGGCGCAATGTCGGAGTTTCGCCCCGAGCGCTATGCCTGCGCGGCGCAGGTGATCGTGCTCGCCGCCACATATGGCGATGGTGCGGCACCGGCCTCGGCCAAGGGGTTTCTTGACCGCCTTGCCACGCTGAAAGCAGCGCCCGGCCTGTCTATTGCCGTGCTTGGCTTTGGCGACCGTCAGTTCCCGCAATTCTGCGCCTATGGCGCCGAGGTGGCGCGCGTGGCCGACGAAAACGGCTGGCCCTCGCTTTTGCCGATGGGCACGGTTGACCGCCAATCGCCGCAGGAATTCGCCCGCTGGGGCCACGCCCTGGGCGAGGCGCTTGGCCATCCGCTTGAGCTATTGCATAGCCCGGTGATCCCGCAAACTCAGGCGCTTACACTCATTTCGCGCCGCGATTATGGCTCTGACATGCAGACCCCTTCGGCGATCCTGCGCTTTGCCTTGCCCAAAACCGGACGGTTTGGGCGGCTGGTGGGGCGCGGCTTTGCCAGATTCTCGGCGGGTGACCTTTTGGGGATTATCCCCGAGGGTGCCGCGGTGCCACGGTTCTATTCGCTGGCCTCAGGGCAGGCCGACGGGTTTATCGAAATCTGCGTCAGCCGCCACCCCGGCGGCCTGTGCTCGGGGCAGCTTTTGTCGCTCACCCCCGGCGACAGCGTTCAGGGATTTCTGCGCCGCAACCCCGATTTTCGCCCCCAGGCGAATGCCAGGCCGGTGATCCTGATCGGGGCCGGCACCGGGATCGGGCCGCTGGCCGGGTTTGCACGGGCCAATCGGCCGGGCCGCGAGATGCACCTCTATTACGGCGCCCGTCACCCCGACAGCGACCTGTTTTATGGCGAGGAACTACAGGGCTGGCAGGCCGATGGGCGGCTTGCCTCGGTAACAGCGGCGTTTTCGCGCACCGACACGCGGACCTATGTGCAGGACGCCCTGCGCAATGATGCCACCCGGATTGCCCGGCTGATCAGTGAGGGCGCGCAGGTTCTGGTCTGCGGTGGCCGCGACATGGCCGCCGGCGTGGCCGAAGCCCTGAGCGAAATCCTAGCCCCTGCCGGATTGACACCGGCCCTGCTGAAAGCCGAGGGACAGTATGTTGAAGACACCTACTGAACTGACCCGCCACACCCTAAGCGGGCCGACCATGGGCACCCGCTGGTCGGCGCAGTTTCATGCCCACGAGGCGCGCGACCGTGCCCCGATTGAGGCGGCACTGGCCGCAAGCGTCGCCTTGGTGAACCAACAGATGTCGACCTGGAAACCCGACAGCGACCTGATGCGGCTTAACCGCGCGCCGGTCGGCGAATGGGTCGCGGTGCCGCGCGAATTGAGGACGGTCCTGATGCGCGCGGTTGAAATCGGGCGCTTCTCAGAAGGGGCATTCGATATCGCCATGGGCGACGCGGTCGCCGCCTGGGGGTTTGGGGCGCAAGAGCATGACACCGACGCGATGCGTCGCGCCCTGATTCAGCCCCGACCACAAGCGCATGAGGCGCTTGAGCTTGACCACGCGACGCAACGGGTGCGCAAATGCGCCCCCCTCACACTTGACCTTTCGGGCATCGCCAAGGGCTTTGGCGTCGATCAGATGGTTGCGGTGCTCGCCCGGTTCGGCATCGAACATGCGCTTGTCGGTCTTGATGGCGAATTGCGCGCCATCGGTCAGCGCCCCGAGGGCAAACCATGGACGGTGGCGCTTGAAAAACCCGATTACGAGGCGCGCGCGCCGCTCTCGATCCTTGAGCTGCGCGACAGCGCCCTCGCCACATCCGGGGATTATCGCCATTGGGTCGACCTTGGCACGCAGCGTCTTTCGCATACAATGGACCCGTCGCGCGGCGGGCCTGTGCTGGGGGCGGCGGCCTCGGTCACGGTGCTGGCCGAGACCTGCATGGACGCCGATGCCTGGGCGACCGCCTTCATGGTGATGGGCAAGGAACGGGCCAAGTCTCTGGCCCGGAACCACGGGTTAAGCGCCATTTTCGTTGAACGCGACGGCGCGACATTTCGCCAGACCCATATCGGCTAGCGCGAAAGGGTCGGCTGGCATGGCGCGCGCGATAGGGTAATATGGTGCCATCATGCCAAGCCTTTGCCGCGATTGCCTTGCCCGATTCGAAACCGCCGCGCGCTGTCCCAACTGCGCCAGCCCGCGGGTGATTGCGCATGACGAGTTGTTCCAACTGTCCATCGCCCATATGGATTGCGACGCGTTCTATGCCAGCGTCGAAAAGCGCGACAACCCGGACCTGGCGGACAAGCCGCTTATCATCGGCGGCGGGCGGCGCGGTGTGGTTTCGACCGCATGCTATATCGCGCGCATTCGTGGCGTGCGCTCGGCAATGCCAATGTTTCAGGCGCTCAAGCTCTGCCCCGAGGCGGTGGTGATCAAGCCGCGGATGCAGGTCTACGCCGATGTCTCGCGCCAGATCCGCGCGATGATGCAGGCGCTGACCCCCGCGATCGAACCCTTGTCGCTGGATGAGGCGTTTCTTGATCTCACCGGCACAGAGCGGCTCCATGGGGCGCCGCCGGCGGTGATGCTGGCGCGGCTGGTGCGCCAGATGCGGCGCGAGCTTGGCCTGACCGGATCAATCGGGCTGAGCCATAACAAGTTTCTGGCCAAGATCGCCTCGGACCTCGACAAGCCCCAAGGTTTTTCGGTGATCGGCGCGCGCGAAACCGCCGATTTTCTGCGCGACAAACCCGTGAGCCTGATCTGGGGCGTCGGACAGAGCACGCGCACGGCGCTGAACGCTGCGGGTATCCGCACCTTTGCCGATTTGCTCCGCTGGGAGCGCGAAGACCTCACGGCGCGGTTTGGCGCCATGGGCGGGCGGCTCTGGCATCTTGCGCGCGGGCGCGATGCGCGGCGCGTCTCGGCGCATGAGCCGGTGAAATCCATCTCGAACGAGACCACGTTTTTTGAAGATACCAGGGATGCGGATATTCTTGACGGGCATTTATGGCGGCTGTCGGAAAAGGTGGCGGATCGCGCCAAGGCGAAACAGATTGCCGGGCGGGTCGTGACGCTCAAGCTCAAGCGTAGCGATCATTCGCTGATCACCCGGCGCCAGGCGCTGCGCGACGCGACCCAGCTTGCCGATACGCTCTATCGCACGGCGCGCGGTCTGATGGATCAACTCCCCACCGGGGCCGCTTATCGTCTTATCGGGGTGGGTCTGTCGGAGCTTGGCCCAGAGGCGGGGGCGGACCGATCCGGCGATCTGCTTGATCCGCAGGCGGCTCAGCGCGGCAAGGCGGAAAAGGCCACCGATCTGATTCGGCAGAAATTTGGCGCTGACGCGATTCTCAAGGGGCGTGCCCTGCGCTGACAGGGTCAGCCAAAGGCATCGGCATCCATGGCCAAAGCCGGTTCGTGTGCCCGGAGGGCGCGATGAGTATTTGGACCAAGAAGAAGGTCAAAGCCCTGAGCCAGGTGTTTTCGGTACTATTCAGCCGCCAACGGCTTGGCCATGGGGCGGCCAATATCGGCAATCTCACGGATCACACCGCGCAGAAGGGTGCGGAAGGCGTCGAAATTGCCATTTGGGCGGATCAGCCCCTCGTTCATGTAAAGCGCGCGGTCAATCTCGACCTGGATGGCATGGCGGCCCCGCGTGGGGCGGCCGTAGGTCTGGGTGATATAGGCCCCGGCGAAGGGCGTGTTGCGCGTCACCACCAGACCTGTGCGCTGAAAGGCGGCCTCGATCCGATCGACGATATCGCTGTTGGCGGCCGCGCCAAAGCGGTCGCCAAGCACCACCTCGGGGCGACGGACCCCGCGCCGCGCCACCGCATCCATCGCCTCGTGCGGCATCGAATGGCAATCCACGAGAATCGCCTGGCCAAACATCAAGAACGCCTGATCCAATTGCCCGGCAAGCGCGGTATGATAGGGCCGCCAATAGGTGTCGATCCGGCGCCTGGCCTCGGCTATCGAGATCTTGCCGGAATAGATCGCCTGACCATTGGCCACGACCCGCGGAATCACCCCAAGGCCAGAGGCGACGCGCGGGTTGTGCCCGATCTTGCTGACGCCTTCGATCAGAGCGGGGTCAAGCTCGTCCTCGCTTCGGTTGAGATCGACATAGGCGCGCGGCGCACCGGCCCTGATGAAGGGCGCGCCAACCTCTGGCACGCTTTCAAACAACTGGTCGACAAAGGCATCCTCGGAGGAACGCACGGAATGCTCGTTGAGCGTGGTGCGGCGCAGGAAAGTCCAGGGATAATCGCGCCCGCTATGGGGCGAGGCGAACACCACAGAGGTGGTGCGCCGTTCCGGATATGTGAGGTGATAGGCGACCTTTGGCATGACCTCTCCTTGTGAAACCCATAATAGACTGAAATTGAGGTTCTAAAAGCCCTTGATCCCTCTTCCGACTCCTTTTATAGACCAGCGAACCGGCGCGGACTCCCGCGCCCCTTTTGTTGGGGCTTGGGGCCAGATCGGTATTCATGGGCGATTAGCTCAGTGGTAGAGCACTTCGTTGACATCGAAGGGGTCACAAGTTCGAACCTTGTATCGCCCACCATGAATTCACTGTTCTGCACCCCGCAGAACGCCCGCAACCAAGGCGCTGGCCCGCGCCGCGACAACTGAGGAGACGACCATGAAGGTTCGTAATTCACTCCGCTCGCTTAAGAAACGGCACCGCGACTGCCGTGTCGTGCGCCGCAAAGGCCGCGTCTACGTCATCAACAAGACGCAGCCCCGGTTCAAAGCCCGCCAGGGATAAGCCTGCACCCACCCTTGGGTGGACGATATCAGCCCCGCCTTTTCGGCGGGGTTTTCTTTTGTGTGGATGGCTTCGGGCGCTGCCCGGCGGCGTGATGCGCCTTGTTTGCGGGCGCCTCTCCTGTTTTCTGCCGTTACCTATAACAGCCCACTTGCCGCGCTGCCCCTGCTGCGGTTAGGTGGCATACGTTCCATCCCATGACTGGCCCCCCATGAGCACCCCACAGAAGATCATCGTCATCGGCGCAGGTATCTGCGGGCTGAGTTCCGCCATTTGGCTGCGTCGGGCGGGCCATGAGGTGACGCTTGTCGACAAGGACGCGCCCGGCGCGGGGGCGTCTTTCGGCAATGCGGGCCTGTTGGCGCAATGGGCGATCGTGCCGGTGAACACCCCCGGCCTGATCGGCACCGGGCTCAAGTATATCCTGAACCCGCGCTCGCCGCTGTTCGTGCAATGGTCCTATTTTCCGCGCCTGTTGCCCTGGCTGATGAAATTCGCCGCCAATGCCAATGACAGCGACACCCGCCGCATGGTTGCCGGGATCGCGCCGATTGTCGGCGACAGCCTTGATCAGCATATCGCCCTGACCCGTGGTACCCGCGCCGCGAAATGGGTCACCGCCAGCGATTTCAGCTATGCCTATGAGAGCCGCAAGGCGTTCGACGCCGACGCCTATGCCTGGGCCTTCAAACGCGATGCGGGCTATGTGCCCGAGGTTCTGACAGATGGGGCCGTGCAAGAGGCCGAACCGATTCTCGGCCCGGCGATCCAATGCCTTGCGACGCTCAAGAGTCATGGGCATATCCTGAACCCCGGCGCCTATATGGCCGATCTGGCGCTTGTGCTTCAGGAAGAGGGCGGCACCTATCAACAGGCCGAAGTGCAGGATATCACCCTTGAAAATGGCCGCATTACCGGGCTTGAAACAAGCCGCGGGACCATGCCCTGCGATCACGCGGTGCTCGCCGCCGGAATCTGGTCAAAGCCGTTGATGCAGAAACTTGGCCTCAAGGTGCCGCTTGAGGCCGAGCGCGGCTATCACCTGCATTTTACCGCGCCAAGCCAGATGCCAAACAATCCGATGATGATCGCCCGTGACAAGTTTGCGGTGAACCCGATGGCGCATGGGCTGCGCTGTGCCGGGACGGTGGAATTGGGCGGCATCACCAAGGGCCCGTCACGCGCACCGCTTGACCTTATCCGACGCGGGGTCGCGCGCGTCTTTCCCGAAATGCGCCATGAGGGCGTCGAGGAATGGATGGGCTTTCGCCCCTCAACGCCCGATAGCCTGCCGCTGATTGGTGAGATTGGTCAAACCGGCGTGCATGCGGCCTTTGGCCACCAACATGTCGGCCTGACGGCAGGGCCCAAGACCGGGCGCCTCGTCGCCGACCTGATCAGCGGCAAACGCCCCAATATCGACCTTGCGCCCTATGACGCCAACCGGTTCTAAGCGCCGCCTTCGATTTTTCTGCGAAAAATCATGACCTCTCAATCGTAGCTGCGCAGATCCTCGATGACCTTGCCATCGTTTGGAAGGCTGCCCTTGGCGACCACCTCGATCCGGCCCTTGAGCTTGAGCGTATCGGCCACGACACCGGCAAAACCATCGGCATCATTGCCATCGGCCTCAATCTGCACGGTCATCACATCGGCCTCGCCTTCGCGGCTGGCGATGACGCGGGCGCGCACAATACCCGCGTGCCCGGCAACAAGCGCCGCCACCTGCTCGGGGCGCACGAACATGCCCTTGATCTTGGTGGTCTGATCGGCGCGCCCCATCCAGCCCTTGATGCGCGTGTTGGTACGGCCACAAGGGCTTGTCCCCTCCATCACCGCGCTCAGATCGCCGGTGGCGAAACGGATCAGCGGATAATCGGGGTTGAGCGTGGTCACCACAACCTCGCCCACTTCACCGGGGGCGACCGGATTGCCGGTGCCGGGGGTGACGATTTCGACGATCACGCCCTCATCGACGATCATCCCCTCCTGCGTCGCGCTTTCATAGGCGATATTGCCCAAATCGGCGGTGGCATAGCATTGCAGGCACTGAATGCCGCGCTCGGCGTATTCCGCCCGCAATGACGGGAAAAGCGCCCCGCCACCAACCGCCGCACGGGTAATCTTGAGCGGCAGGCCAAGCGCGTCGGCCTTGTCGAGAATAACCTTGAGGTAATCGGGCGTGCCGGCATAAACGGTGACCCCCACATCATGTGCGGCACGCGCCTGAAGCTCGGTCTGCCCGGTGCCCGCAGGCAAGACCGCCGCCCCGACAGCGCGCGCGCCATTCTCGAATATCATGCCGGCCGGCGTCAGGTGATAGCCAAAACAGTTCTGCACGATATCGCCCTTACCGACACCACAGGCATGCAAAAACCGGCCCATCCGCCACCAGTCATGATCGGTACCGCCGGGTTCATAAATCGGGCCGGGCGATTGGAAAATATGGGAAAACCCATGTGCGGGCCGCGTCGTCAACCCACCAAAGGGCGCCGCATTGCCCTGCGCCTTGCCCAGATCAGATTTGCGCAAGACCGGCAAACGGGCCAGATCGGCGATGGTCGTGATCACCGCCGCGTCAACATCCCTGAGCGCCCCACCGTAGCCCGGCAAGGTCTGCGCTCTGGCAATCTGATCTGGCAGGGCCCTTGCCAGGGCTGCGGCACGCTCATCATTGCTGCGGGTTTCGAGCTGGTCGTAAAACTGGGTCATAGCCTCATCCTTCGCCGGTCCCCCGGCAGATCATGCATTGTCTATCCTTGTGATATCGGGTCTCCGGCCAAGGTGCCGTTCTGCGTCTTAGCTCAGCCAACGCTTGCGGCGGCGATAGCTGCGCACATCGCGGAACGATTTGCGGCCCTCGTCCGACACCCCAAGATAGAATTCCTTCACGTCCGGATTCTCACGCAGGCTGGCCGCAGGGCCATCCATCACCACCCGCCCGGATTCAAGAATATAACCGTAATGGGCAAACCGCAGCGCGACGTTGGTGTTCTGCTCGGCCAGAAGAAAGGTATAGCCCTCTTCTTCGTTCAGCGTTTTCACAATGTTGAAAATCTGCTCCACAAGCTGCGGCGCAAGGCCCATGCTTGGCTCGTCAAGCAGGATCGTCTCGGGGCGGCTCATCAGGGCGCGCCCGATGGCAACCATCTGCTGCTCTCCCCCCGAGGTATAGCCCGCCTGGCTTTTACGCCGCTCTTTCAGGCGCGGAAAATATTCATAGACCTTGTTAAGATCCTCGTCGATCTCACCCCGCGACGAGCCACGCGTATAGGCGCCGGTCAGCAGGTTTTCCTCGACCGTCAGATGTTCAAAGCAATGGCGGCCCTCCATCACCTGAATGACACCCTTTTTAACAAGGTCGGACGGCACCAGATCCTGCACGCGTTCGCCGCGATACACGATGCTGCCCTTGGTGACCTCGCCGCGTTCGGATTTCAACAGGTTCGACACCGCCTTGAGCGTCGTCGTCTTGCCCGCGCCATTGCCCCCCAGAAGGGCCGTGATCCCGCCTTTCGGCACCTTCAGGCTGACACCTTTCAGCACAAGGATGACGTGATTGTAGATCACCTCGATATTGTTGACCTCAAGAAGGGTCTCGTCACTCGGTCCTGCATCCAACATCCCGTGTCTCCGTCCCGGTCGGGCACCTGGCCCTGCTTTCATCTTTCGAAAAATACTCAAAATCCCCCGGCCGCCACATATAGGGCGGCCGGGGAAAAGGGTCTGGCTTAGCAGCCCGGCTCGATGCCGTTCTCAGCGGCATAAGCGGCCGAATCTTCCTCAACCAACGGCGCAAGCACCTCCTGATCCGACTGGAAATAGTCGGTGATCAGGCTCCATTCGCCTGCCGTCGCATCCCATTGCGCAATGGCGCCATAGCCGTTGCCACCATGGTTTTCACAAGACACCTTGAACTCGGGCCCGAATTTCGGAAGGCCAAGTGCGGTCATCTTCTCTTCGGTCATTTCAAGGTTTTCCATGCCATCGCGCATCATCACCGGGGTGATCGCGGCTGTACCGTGGATTTCCTGCGCGGCCTTGGCAGCTTCGGCAACCAACATCGCGGCATATACACCACGGTTATAAACGACGCTGCCATGCTGATCGCCAGCACCCGCAGCCAGACCTTTGTCGAAGACATAGGCCTTCAGGTCGTCGTAAAGCGGGTAGTCGTCGCCTACGTTGTGGAAGGCCACCGCCTTGTAGCCATGCGCGCCCTCGCCGACGGGAACCACATCATTTTCCGATCCTGACCACCAGATTCCGATGAAGTTTTCCATCGGGAACCGAATGTTCGCGGCTTCCTGAATCGCGACCTGGTTCATCACGCCCCAGCCGTACATAATCACGTAATCCGGCTTTTCACGGCGAATTTGCAGCCACTGCGATTTCTGCTCCTGACCGGGGTGGTCAACCGGCAGCAGCGTAAGCTCATAGCCGTGCTTCGTGGCAAGCTCTTCCAATGTGCGGATCGGCTCTTTGCCATAAGCAGAGTTATGATAGACCAGCGCGATTTTCTTGTCGCTGATATCGCCGCCATTGAGATCAAGCATATGCTTGATCGCGATTGAGGCCCCATCCCAGTAGTTGGCCGGAAAGTTGAAAACCCAAGGGAACACGGCGCCGTTCTTCGCCGATGTCCGGCCCAGACCAGAGGTCAGCATGGGAATGCCATCCGCCGCCACCTTGGGAATCAGCTGGTAGGTGATACCGGTCGACAGCGGCTGATAGACAAGCGCGCCCGAGCCTTTGGTCGACTCGTAGCATTCCACACCTTTTTCGGTGTTGTAGGCGGTTTCGCATTCCGGCATCTGGATCTTTTCGCCGCCGATACCGCCGTCGCGCTCATTTAGAAGGGTAAAGTAGTCCGCATAGCCGTCGGCGAATGGAATGCCGCCGGGGGCATAGGGCCCGGTGCGATAGCTCAGCGACGGAAAAACAAGATCCGCCATTGCCGGCCCCGCAGCCATGACTGCGCCCAATGCCAGCGCTGCTAATTTAAGTTTCATCGGTTTTATCCTCCCTTGGTTTTTGTCCGATGGTGTCGCAGGGCGGGAAGTTGCCCGCCGCGCGCCTGTCCCTGCCCTAGTGTGGGAAAGGCCAAAGTCTTAGTTTTTCCTTGGTGACCCGCCACAATTGCGCGAGGCCGTGTGGTTCTGCGATTAAGAAGATGATGATCAGCCCGCCCACGATGATGAATTCCAGATGCGCAGCAAGATCGGTGGGCCATCCCATGCCACCCACTAGCGCGTTTTTCAGCAACACCGGCAAGAGCACAAGAAACGCCGCACCTGCAAAGCTGCCAAAAATCGAGCCAAGCCCGCCGATGATCACCATGAACAGTACCAAGAACGATTTATTGATGCCAAAGGCCTCGCCCACTTCGACCGCGCCAAGATAGACGGAAAAGAACAACGCGCCCGAAATGCCCACAAAGAAAGAGCTTACGGCAAAGGCGGTCAGCTTGGCCTTGAGCGGGTTCACCCCGATGATCTCGGCGGCGATATCCATATCACGAATGGCCATCCATTTGCGCCCTGCCATGCCACGCGTCAGGTTGCGTGCGACAAGCGCGCTGAGCGTCACGAAGACAAGGCAGAACAGATAGGCCGCCCAGGGTGCGGTTTCCGCGCCGGTGATCGGCACGCCGAGAACGGTACGCTCGGGCGACGAAATCTGACCCGAGGCCGAATAATTGTAAAACCACGGCACCCGGTTGAACAACCAGACCAGAAAGAACTGTGCCGCCAGTGTCGCCACCGCGAGATAAAAGCCCTTGATGCGCAGCGATGGCAGGCCAAAGAGAACCCCAACCCCGGCCGTGATCACCCCCGCCAGAATGACGTGGATGAACATGCTGACATCGGGGAATGCCGTCATCAATTTATAAACCGCATAGGCGCCCACCGCCATGAAGCCGCCAGTGCCAAGGCTGACCTGCCCGCAATAGCCCACAAGGATATTCAACCCGATCGCGGCAATCGCATAGATCAGGAACGGCAGGAAAACCGCATTCACCCAGTAGTCATTGATGACAAACGGTACCACGGCAAAGGCAAACACCAGCACCGCATAATAGCGATAGCGGTCAAACTTGATCGGAAAGGTCTGATTGTCCTCGGTGTAGGACGTCTTGAAGTCACCTGCTTCACGATAGAACATCTATAGTACCTCTCCGTAAATCTCGTCGTCGTCACGCTTGGTCGCGCGGTTGGGCCGTTTGGCATAGCCGGTCTGTTCGGAATGACGCACCAGCCAGAGGAACGCGATCATGCCCAATCCGCCGCCCATGGCCGCAAGAATGGCGGCGGTGACCATCTGGCCGGTGGCATTGGTATCAGAGGACAGCGCGAGATAGCCAAAGGCCCAGAACCCGCTCCATGCGATGACATTGACGATGGCAATCAGCTTTTGCATGGCGTCACACCCGCTCGATGATTTTTTCGCCGAACAGACCCTGGGGCCGGAACACGAGGAAAATCAACGCCAGGACATAGGCAAACCAGATTTCGGTCGCGCCACCAAGATAGGGCGCGCCAATGGCAAACTCGAACACCTTTTCACCGACGCCGATGATCAGACCGCCGACAATGGCGCCGGGGATCGAGGTGAACCCGCCAAGCATCAGCACCGGAAGCGCCTTGAGCGCGATCAGTGACAGCGAGAACTGCACGCCCGATTTTGTGCCCCACATGATGCCGGCAACAAGCGCCACGAACCCGGCGAGCGACCAGACCATGACCCAGATAAAGTTGAGGCTGATGCCGACAGACAGCGCCGCCTGATGGTCATCGGCCACCGCGCGCATGGCGCGGCCCTGTTTGGAATATTGCGCGAAGATCACCAGCACGACCACCAGAAGCGCCGCCACCACGGTGGCCACGATATCAAGGTTGTCGATGAAAAAGCCGTACCCGAAGATGTTATAGGTGACCTCGTCGATGAACGGGTTAAGACCCTGCGGCAGGCCGACATCAAGCTTCTTGATGTCGCTGCCCCACATCATGTCGCCAAACCCTTCCAGGAAATAGGCAAGGCCGATGGTCGCCATGAACAGGATGATCGGTTCCTGATTGACCAGATGGCGAAAGATCAGCTGATTGACGACCCAGGCCATCGCCACCATCACAACCATGGTCAACAAGATCGCCAGCAGCGCCGGCACGTGCCATCCGAAATGATGAACCTCGGTGCCAAAGATCGCGTTGATCAGATGGCTGAACGGCACCTGTCCTTCCATGATCCCCACAAGCGTCAGCGCCGCGAACAGCGCCATGACCCCTTGGGCATAGTTGAAAATGCCGCTCGCCTTGAAGATCAGAACAAAACCAAGTGCCACAAGCGCATAAAGCACCCCCGACATGAGGCCGTTCAGAAAGACCTCCATTCCCCATATCAGCTGCTCAGGCATGGTGTTGTGCCTCCGTTCAATACAATTTTCCCCCGGCGCGCCGGGGTGGGTGGGTGGGCGGCGGGCCGGGGGAAAATCCCGGCCTCTGTCAGCACCTTAGTCATGTGCAACCCCGAGATAGGCGTCGATCACCGCCTGATTGTTGCGCACCTCGTCGGGGGTGCCGTCGCCGATCTTCTTGCCGTAATCCATCACCACAACGCGGTCGCTCAGATCCATCACGACACCCATGTCATGCTCGATCAAGGCGATGGTGGTGCCGAATTCATCGTTCACATCCAGAATAAAGCGGCTCATGTCCTCTTTTTCCTCGACGTTCATGCCCGCCATCGGCTCGTCCAGCAAAAGAATCGACGGCTCTGCCGCAAGCGCACGCGCCAGCTCGACCCGCTTTTTCAAGCCATAGGGCAGACGCCCGACCGGGGTTTTGCGGATGTGTTGAATTTCAAGAAAGTCGATGACCTTTTCCACAACGGCGCGGTTTTCAACCTCTTCGCGCTCGGCCTTGCCCTTCCAGATCGCCTGCGAGAAAAGCCCGGCTTTCATCTCGCGAATGCGGCCTGTCATGACGTTGTCGAGAACGGTCATGCCCTCGAACAGCGCGATGTTCTGAAAGGTCCGCGCGATGCCCTGTTGCGCCACTTGAAACGGTTTCATCGGCGGGCGGCGGGTGCCCTTGTACCAGACTTCGCCCTCTTGCGGATTGTAAAAGCCCGAGATCACGTTGAGCATGCTGGATTTTCCGGCGCCATTGGGGCCGATGATGGCGCGGATTTCGCCCTGACGGATGTCAAAGCTGATGTCCTTGATCGCCACAACACCGCCAAAGCGAAGGGTGATGTTTTTCATTTCCATCACCACGCCGCCGATCTTGCGCCCGTCTGCGGTGGTGTAATCCTCTGGTGTCATATCATTCATTCTGCTGCCACCTTTACGTCTGCTACATCGACAACCGCCGCGTCGCGGATCATCAGCGTCGCGCTGATCGAGCCTTTGCGCCCATCTTCATAGGTCACTTCGGTTTCGGTGTAGATGTCGGCCGATCCGTCATAAAGCGCGTCGATCAGATCCTTGAATTTCTCTTCGACGACGCGGCGGCGCACCTTGCGGGTGCGGGTCATTTCGCCGTCATCGGCATCCAATTCCTTGTGCAGGATCAAAAAACGATTGACCTGACAATGCGACAGCATCGGATCATCCGCCAGAGAGCGGTTGACCTCTTCCACATGCGCCTGAATGGTATCAAGCACCATCGGATGCCCGGCCAGTTCCTGATAAGAGGCATAGCCGATATTGTTGCGCTCGGCCCAGTTGCCCACGGCCGACAGGTCGATGTTGATAAAGGCCGTGCAGGCCTCGCGCTCATTGCCAAAGACCACCGCCTCAAGGATGTTGGGGTAGAACTTGAGCTTGTTCTCGACGTATTTCGGCGCGAACAGGCGGCCATCGGCCATCTTGCCCACATCCTTGGCGCGGTCGATGATGCGAAGGTGGCCGTTGTCCTTGTCAAAAAAGCCGGCATCGCCGGTGGCGACCCAACCCTCGGGGTCCTTCGTGTCGGCGGTGCTTTTGGCGTTCTTGTAGTAATATTCAAAGGTGCCTGGACTGCGATAGAATACCTCGCCATTGTCGGCGATGCGGATTTCAACGCCGGGTGCCGGCACACCAACGGTATCGCTTCGCACCTCTCCATCGGGTTGCAGCGTGATGAACACCGAGGCCTCGGTCTGACCGTAAAGCTGTTTCAGGTTGATCCCCAAAGAACGATAAAAATCAAAGATTTCCGGGCCAATCGCCTCACCGGCGGTATAGCCGACGCGCACCCGGCCAAGGCCAAGCGTGTCCTTGAGCGGCCCATAGATAAACAGATTGCCAAGCTTGTACTTCAGACGGTCCCAGGCGCTTACTTCCTTGCCATCAAGAATATCCGGGCCAACCTTGCGGGCATGCGCCATGAAGATGTCAAACAGCCACTTTTTCATGCGGCTGGCGTCTTCCATGCGGATCATCACATTGGTGAGCTGGGTTTCAAACACCCGCGGCGGAGCGAAGTAGTAGGTCGGACCGATCTCGCGCAGGTCGGTCTGCATGGTTTCGGCGCTTTCAGGGCAATTGACGCAGAAGGCGCACCAATAGGCCTGACCAATGGAAAAGATGAAATCGCCGACCCAGGCCATCGGCAGATAGGCCAGAACCTCTTCGCCCGCGCCGAGGTGATCGAAATCCGAGGACGAGCGTGACGCCTCGATGATATTGCGGTTGCTGAGAACCACGCCCTTGGGCTTGCCGGTCGTCCCCGAGGTGTAAAGCATCACGCAGATGCTGTCGTAATTCAGCTTCTCGCGCCGCGCCTTGAGATCCTCGATGAATTCGTAATAGGCCGCGCGGCCCTGTTCCTGAATGTCGATGAACCGGTGCAGCTTGTGGTGGTCGTATTTGCGCAATCCGCGCGGATCGACATAGATCATATGTTCGAGGTGCTCCAGACCGGCCTGCACCTCGATCAGCTTATCCACCTGCTCCTGATCCTGAACGATGGCAAAGCGCGCGCCGCAATGTTCCATCACATAGGCCATCTCGTCGGCGGCGGCGTCCTGATAAAGCGGTACGGGAATGGCGCCAATCGATTGTGCGGCAACCATGGCCCAATAGAAATACGGGCGGTTGCGGCCGATCACGGCAATAAAATCGCCCTCATTGACGCCAAGATTGATCAGCCCGAGCGCAAGCGCCTCGATCTCTTTTTCGGTTTCGGACCACGTCCAGCTTTGCCAGATGCCGTATTCCTTTTCCCGATAGGCGGGCTTGTCGCCATATTGAGTCGCGTTACGCTGCAACAGCGCCGGAATGGAATCCATTCCGCCGGTCGCCTGAGCCGACTGTGCCAAATTCTATCCTCCCATATGTCCGCTCTTCGAACGAACGACCGCCTTGGGGCGATTCTTTCCTCTGCCAAAGGGTGCTTGTTTCATGGTCTGCGTCAACTTTTTCCTGAACATTTCCCAAATCCTACGAATTGTAACAAGCGTTCCGTTCCGCTTGACATGCCGCGACCTGCGCCGGAGACGTGACCTGTTCGCGCTGGCATCAAGGTCGGGCGATGACCGGCCTCAACAGGTCTTGGACTGAGCCGCCCGGCGTGCTTAGATCAAACGCCAGACAACAAAGGCACAATTAGATGCAGCCAAACGGCGGCCAAACCCAGGAAATGACAAGCGCCGGGCTGAACCTTATTCAGCAGGCTCTTACGATCTATGACCGCGATCTGCGGCTGGCGGTCTGTAACCGGCGGTTTCAGGAAATGTTCGACCTGCCACAGGCGCTTGTCACGCCGGGGGCCGATTTTGCCGACACGATCCGATATCTGGCCAGGCGCGGCGATTATGGCGATGTCGATGATCTGGACAACTTTGTGAAAACCCGCGTCGAACAGGCAAGCGCGTTTGAGCCCCACTATATGGAACGCACCCGCGCCAATGGCCGCACTATCAGTGTCGAAGGCTCGCCCCTGCCACAGGGCGGGTGGGTGACTGTCTATACCGATATCAGCCGCGCCAAACAGCAAGAGGCGCTGTTGCGCGGGCGCTCAGAGGAATTGTCGGATCAGCTTTTGACCTATTCCGAAGAACTGGCCGCCACCAACCGCCAGCTGGAGGCGACAGTGACCGCGCTTGAGGAGGCCAAGCGCCAGATCACCGAGGCCGAGGCGCGCGCGCGCCTCACCGCCGAGATGATGCCGGCCCATATCGCGCATGTCGACCCGGACCGCTGTTATACCTATTCCAACCGCCGCCTGACCTCGGTGATGCCCGGATCAAAACCCGAGATCATCGGCATGCATGCCGCCGAGGTTCTCGGGACACAGCCCTGGTCGGTGATCGGGCCGCAGCTTGACAAGGCCTATGCAGGCACGCCGTCGGTGTTCGAATTCACCCACGAGCCAAGTTCGCGCCGCATTCGGGTCGCCCTGACGCCCGATCAAAGTACCGGCGGGGTTTATATCCTTTCAATGGATATCACCGAGGAAACTCAGACCCGCGCCGCGTTGCAACAAACCCGGCGACGCGAAATGGCGGCGCAGCTGACTCGCGGGCTTGCGCATGATTTCTCGAACCTGCTGACGATTATCCTTGGCATGCAATCGCGGCTTGGGCGGATGGGCCTACCGGCGCAGGCGGATGAGCTGATCAATGCCACGCTGGCGGCGGCGCGCCGCGGTGGCGGGCTTTTGAACCGGATCGCCGATATGACCGGGCGCCGCGACCACGAACCGGTGCCGACCGACCTGACGGCCTTTCTGGGGGATCTGGAAACGCTGGCGCGCTCGGCATTGCCTGCGGGTATCACGCTTGAGATCGACAATCAGGGGGCCAGCGACCGCTATCTTCTGGATGCCGGAATGTTGCAGGATTCGCTGTTGAACCTGTTGCTCAATGCGCGCGATGCCTGCGGCAGCCGTGGCGCGATCACCCTGACCGCAGCGCCGTTGCAGGACACATGGCTTGAATTTGCGGTCACCGATACCGGCCCCGGCTTTACCCCCGAGGCGCTTGTGCATGCGCTTGATCCGTTCTTTACCACCAAGGGCGGCGAAGGCTCGGGGCTGGGGCTTCCGATGGTTTATGACATGACCAAGCTTGCCGGCGGGCGCATCACCCTTGGCAACACCGATACGGGCGGGCGGGTCGCGCTAAGCCTGCCACTGCGCCCCGCCGGGGCGGCACGTCCGCCGGGTCTTGTGCTATTGGTCGAGGACAGCCCCGATTTGCGCAGCACCCTGCGCGACATGCTGCGCAGCGCCGGCCATAGCGTGATCGAGGCCACAAGCGTGGATGAGGCCGCCGCGCTTATGACCGAACTGTCCGAGATTTCCGCGGTGCTCTGTGATATCGTGCTTGAGGGGGATAAGACCGGGCTTGATCTTGCCGCCCTGCCGCGCCGCGCGACTTGCCCGCTTGTCCTCATGACCTCTTTGCCGCCCGACGATCCGCTGCACCGTGCGGCCGCAAGCGCGGCCCCCGTCCTGCGCAAACCCTTCACCGCGACCCAGCTTGACGCGGCCCTCAACACCGGAGAGACGCCATGACCGCGCCGCTTGTGACCATTCTGGATGACGAACCTGCCATCCGCACCATGCTGGCCGATGCCCTGAACGAGGCCGGGTTTCGCACCATGGCCTTTGGCCGCGCGACCGAATTCGAGGCGGCGCTGCGATCAACAACGCCGGATGTCTGTCTTGTCGATCTGTCGCTGCCGGACCGCGACGGGCTCACGCTTGTGCATCGCCTCGCGCTTGAACAGGGCGCCACGGTGATCATCATCTCAGGGCGCGCGCAGGTGCAGGACCGAGTGACCGGGCTGGAACTCGGGGCCGACGACTATATCATCAAACCGTTCGAACCCGCCGAGGTGGTGGCCCGCATCCGCGCCCGCCTGCGCCGGAGCACGCCCAGCCCGCAAAGCGGCGAGGTGGCGCGCTTCAACGGCTGGGTGGCGCATTTCGATCGCTATGTCCTTGAGGATGAAACCGCAACCGAGACACCGTTTTCGCATGCCGAGGGTGAGGTGCTGCGGCTGTTTCTCGAACGCCCCAAGCGGTTGATTTCCCGGCAGGCGATGCAAGAGGCGCTCGGCGGGGCAGCGAGCGAAAGCTTTGACCGGGCGATGGATGTGCGGATATCGCGGCTGCGCACCAAGCTGCGCGAAGACCCCAGAAACCCGAGGCTGATCAAGACGATCTATGGCGCGGGCTATATCTTTCTGGGCGATGTGGCCTGGGGATGAAAATGAAAAGTACCACAATAGAAAAGCGAATAGGCATAGCATTCGCTGAATGGGTCAAGGCCGTCACATACGCCCCCAAAGATTCACGCAAAACGATGCACTTCGTTCAATCAGGCAAGTTGGCATCATTGGAGTTTTTGCCAACAAAAATTCCGCACGACTTAATTACACCAAAAGGCAAAAACGAACTTATAGAGGCGATGCACGCTGGGCTCGAACAAACTCAGCTAAATGAGAAGATAGAACTCGATACAGCTTACAAATGCCTGCTAGTGGCTTTTCGCAATGAAATTGAAAACGCGCGCAAAACTGGCCAATTTGACGAGGAAGCTGTCGAGAAGGCATTTCTAAGCGATCTTCGTTCAAAAAAATTCCAATGCAAAACATTCTGTATTCCCATCACCTTTTCTCCCGCTGCGAAGAATACAAACTTTTCAGTTGGTCCAATCCGCTTCCAATCAACCGTTGTGTTTTCGGAAAACTACAAAAGCCGCAAGTCTAAATTTTTGTCCCAATCAAATGACGGCTGGCATTATGCCGCCAACGAATGCTGGGACCACATTTCTTCGTTCGACCATGTCCTGTTGATTGAAATTGAGGGCTTTGAAAAAGATATGGCGTGGCGCGCCGCACGCGATCTTGCAGAAGCTTTCCTTAATCTGGTTCGCATTTTTTATGGTTTCTACCATAGCCACGAAATTAAAGCAGCAGATGGTAACATTAAGCAGTTAAATGGGGCCAGTCTGATTTTATCTGAATCCGAGGGATTAGAAATTTCTCTTTCTCGTGACTGGGCAGGGGCAAATATTGACGACGCCCATGTTGCGCGTTTTTGCAGTGAATTGAATGAAAAGAGAGGCTTTTTTGCCAGTTATCTAAGCTTCCTGCTTTCAGCCGAGCCGATGAATAGTCCTGTCCGCACCAGATTGCGCCAAGCAAATGCACTGATTGCACAAGCATATTCCGAGCCACACCTTGACATGAAGCTCGTCCGTATCGTTTCGGCGCTGGAAAAGCTTTCAGGCATAACCGGAAAAACTAAATGGAAGGCTCTGGGAAACCGATGCGCCAGCTTTTCTGCGGCCCGCGACTTGGGGCAGAGAGTTAAGATCTATCACTCTGTGAGGGGAGCTTATTTATGTCGCAACGCCATCGTCCATGACGAGACGCCTCCCAAAAGACATCTTTCACATGCATTTTCGCGCCTAGATAAGCACCTTTCGGCTATTTTCTTTGGTTTCATCTATCTTTACGCGAATGTGGCATCTGAAGAGAGTGTTGAAACTACCAAGCATCTTAGAAAAGCGATTGACGCGCGTAATTGCAGCTGGAGGTGATAGCGAGCTTAGTTTGAGAATTCATGTTTTAGGCCAGAAAATTATCTATGCTTATGTTGCCTTGATCATCATCAACCTCGAGTCCCTTGCCGCCTACCGCGAAAAGGTCGTCGCGGCACTTGCCATCTATGACGGCAGCGTCGCTTCGATCAGCGAAGCCCCAACGTTCTCGACAGCACGGCTGACAAGCGGCGCGTCTAGGCCGCCCGCGCCGCCGCACCCGCCAGCACCCTGAGGCCGGCCACAAGGTCGGCCTCGTCGGTATCCTCGCCAAAGGCATGGCTGATGCCGTTGATCGAGGGCACGAACAACATCGCAACCGGCATAAGCCGCGCCAGATTGGTGGCGTCGTGCAGCGCCCCCGATGGCATGGCGCGCCAGCGACCGGGCACCTCGGCCTCGGCGCTTTCGCGCAACGCCGCCTGAAGCCGCGCATCCATCGCCACCGGCTCCAGCCCAAGCATCGGGCCGAATGTAACCGTCATCTCCATTTCCTGAGCGACCTGCGCGGCCGTGCTCTGGATGATCTCTTCCATGCGGCGCAAACGCTCACTGTCGCCATCGCGCCATTGCATGGAAAACACCGCCCGCCCCGGCACGATCGAATGCGCATCCGGGTGCAGGCGCACATGGCCGATGGTCCAGACCGTCTGCGGTGTGACCACATTGCGAAATCGGTCGTTGATCAAACCGTTGAACCGCGCAAGCGCCTGAAAGGCGTCGCGGCGGCGGTGCATCGGGGTGGTGCCGGCGTGGTTTTGCTCGCCTTCAAAGGTGACCCGCATGTCGCGGATGCCGACGATATCACTGACCACACCAACCGCCTCTTGCGCCTCGAACAACCAGGGGCCCTGCTCGATATGCATCTCGAGAAAGCCGGTGAACTGGCCGGGATCGACAAAATCACCCGCCAGATGGGCCATCGCGGCACGCGCCTCGGCAAAGGTGATGCCCTGCGCGTCGGTCTGTTGATCCGCCACATCAAGCGCAAGGTTGCCGCCCCAGATCGCGCTTCCGGTGGTGACGCCAAAGCGGCCCTCTTCATCCTGAAACGACACCACCGAGATCGCAGGACCGCCCGCCTCTTGCGCGGCGCGGGCAATTTCAAGCCCGGCAATCACGCCCAAAGCACCATCAAGCCAGCCGCCCTCGGGTTGGCTGTCGCTGTGCGAGCCGATCAACAGCGATGGCCCCGCCGCAAGCCCAAAGAGGTTGCCCACCGGATCAAACCGCGGCACCAACCCGGCGGCCTGCATCTGCGCGGCCAGCCAATCGCGCGCGGCAATATCGGGCGCGCCAAAGGCCGGGCGCACCACGCCCTTGCCCACCCCCGCCGCGCCAAATTCGCGCAGGCGGTGCAGATCGGCCAGAAACCTTTCCGGGTTCACGTCAAGCATCAAGAGCCTCCTGAGTTTCATGGGTCAGGGTACAGACCCGCACGGCAGACGCAAAGAGGCGAAAGGTATCATTCATTTGTTGATGCGCCATTTATCGCATAGGATTGTACCATTGCTTTTGCGTCGCTGACCAAATCGTGACGCACCGTGTCTGGCCCCTTGCTTGTTTTTGTTTCCCTTCGTGCGATTTACCAACCAATCCCTTTCCCCTTGTCAGGACCAATACCATGAGCAGCGTCAACACCGATCCGGTCGGAGGCATGTCAAAGGCAGTGTTGGGCGCGATGCTCGTCTGGCTTGCGGTGATCGTCTATGCCTCGGCGAATTCCATCGTGTCGCTTCTGGCCGATATCGGACGCGAGCACCCCGTCATGGGGCGCAATGCCATCACCCTGTGCAACCTGCTTTTTCTTGGCTCGTTACTGTCGCTCATTCCGATGGGATTGATGTTCTATAAGGACTGGACCCGAGAGAACCTGCGCAAGCTGACGCGCCGGGATTGGGGCGTGTTGTCCTTGTCGGCGCTGTTATCCTCGGCGGTGACACCGGCGCTTTTCTTTATCGCGCTGGATTATACGACGGTAACCAATGTGGTGCTGATCGGGCGGATAGAGCCGCCGCTTTTCCTGCTCACGGCGTTTTTCGTGCTTGGCGAAAAGCTTGACCCATGGGCCTTTGGCGCCGGGCTTATTGCGCTCTGTGGCGCGCTTGTCATGCTGGTGCTGAATAGCGAGGGCATGTCGTTCGAATTTGGCCGCGGGGAGATCGCGACCGTCTTTGCCACCTTATCTTTCATCGCCTCGACGATTGTAAGCCGGGTCGGCCTGACCGGCATTCCACTTGGCATTTTCTCGATCTATCGCACCGTGGTGGGCACGATCATCTATTACTTTCTGGCGATGTACCTTTATGGCGCCCTGCATTTTCAGGATATTTTCGCCTCGATCGTCTGGAAATGGGTGTGGGTCTATGCGGTCATCGTGATCATCATCGGTCAGTTTTCATGGACACTTGGCCTGAAGTACGCGCGTTCTGGCGACATATCGCTGGCGACCTCGTTTTCACCCGTGGCCGCCCTTGTGATCGCCATGGTAATGCTGGGCGAAGACCCCGGCCCCGGCCTTGTCCCCGGTGGCGCGATTATCCTGCTTGGCATCGCCATCGGACAATTCGGCCGCCTGCGCCGCCAGAAAGCAGAACGCCGCGCCGCCGAGGAAATCGACGTAGACGACGCGCTTGAACTTGAAGGGCGGGTCAATTTCAAAGGTGCCTGAGCACGATGACCGTCGGACTGACGTCATATCTGTCTGATTGGGGGAAATGGTGCTGTGAGGGAGGATTGAACTCCCGACCTCGTCATTACCAATGACGCGCTCTACCACTGAGCTACCACAGCCTATAAAACCCAGGGCTTAAGAACATACGCCCTACTAATACCCTACTAATAATTTCCGCGTCCTGCTAACTCAATGTTCAAACACACCAATTTGGAATGGACCCACCCATTACCAATGACGCGCTCTACCACTGAGCTACAGCAGCACACTGTGGCGGGCTGATTAGCCCCTAATTGCGTGTGGCGCAAGGGGTAACTGGACGGTTTTTCATTGCTGCTGTAAAGAAGCGGTATGAGCAAAAAACAATCCCAAAAAACCGACACCAAACAAGCCCAGACCCGTGAAGACAGGCTAAAATCGGCATTGAAGGCCAATCTTGCCCGGCGTAAGGCCCAGATGCGCGCCCGCACGGATGATACGCCGGGCGATCGGGTGACCGGGAATGAGGACAAAGGGTAGAGCAGATGGATTCGATTATCGTTACGGGCAATGGCCCGCTCAAGGGACAGATCGCCATCGCAGGGGCCAAGAATGCCTGTCTGACGCTGATGCCTGCCACGCTTTTGAGCGAAGAGCCGTTGACCCTGACCAATGCGCCGCGCCTGTCGGACATCAAGACGATGACGACCCTTTTGCAATCGCTTGGCGCCGAGGTGTCACAATTGCAGGGGGGGCAGGTTCTTGTGATGTCGAGCCATGCCCTGGACAATCACGTCGCCGATTATGACATCGTGCGCAAGATGCGCGCCTCGATCCTTGTGCTGGGGCCGATGCTTGCGCGCGACGGGCATGCGGTTGTGTCGCTGCCGGGGGGCTGTGCGATTGGCGCGCGCCCTGTCGATCTTCACCTCAAGGCGCTTGAGGCGATGGGGGCGGAGCTTGAGTTGAAAGACGGCTATGTGCATGCGCGCGCGCCCGGCGGCTTGCGCGGTGGCGTGGTGGATTTCCCGATCGTGTCGGTCGGGGCCACCGAAAACGCGCTCATGGCGGCGACGCTGGCCAAGGGCACGACCGTGCTCAAGAATGCCGCCCGCGAACCCGAGATCGTTGACCTTGCGCAATGCCTGCGCCGCATGGGGGCGCAGATCGAGGGCGAAGGCACCCACACCATCACCATCCAGGGCGTTGATCGCCTTGGTGGCGCCACTCATCCGGTTGTGACCGACCGGATCGAACTTGGCACCTATATGCTGGCACCCGCCATTTGTGGTGGCGAGGTCGAACTTTTGGGCGGGCGGATCGACCTTGTTGGCGCGTTCTGCGAAAAGCTGGACGCAGCCGGTGTCAGCGTTGAAGAAACCGCAAAGGGCCTCAAGGTCAGCCACAAGAACGGCCGGGTGAAGGCGGTCGATGTGGTGACCGAACCCTTCCCCGGCTTTCCCACCGACCTTCAGGCACAGATGATGGCACTGATGTGTACCGCCGAGGGCACATCGGTTCTGGAGGAAAAGATTTTCGAGAACCGCTTCATGCATGCGCCGGAATTGATCCGGATGGGGGCCAATATCGAGGTGCATGGCGGCACGGCTACGGTAACCGGCGTTGACCGCCTCAAGGGCGCCCCGGTGATGGCGACCGACCTGCGCGCCAGCGTTTCGCTTATTCTGGCGGGGCTCGCGGCGGAAGGCGAAACCATCGTAAGCCGCGTTTACCATCTTGATCGCGGCTATGAGCATGTCGTGAGCAAGCTCGAAGGCGTCGGAGCCAAGATCGAACGGGTGTCGGACCGATGACCGAGGACGCAAAATTCGAGGATGGCCGCGAGGCGCCGCTGAACCTCGGGGCGTTTGACCTTGATGACCTCAAGGTGATTTCAACGCTGGCCCAGGATGCGGTGTTTCCGATCACCGAGATGACCTGGCGCGCCGGCGAGCGGCGCTTTGCGCTTCTGGTGAACCGGTTCCGCTGGGAAGATCCGGGCCAGGATCGCCATGCCCCCGAACGGGTGCAATCGCTTTTGGTGATCGACAATGTGTTGCGCATTGCCAGTCAGGGCATCGACCGCACCGACCGCGATACCATTCTGTCGCTGCTGTCGATCACCTTCGAACCCGGCGAAGAAGGTGCGGGCCATGTTCTTTTGACGCTTGCGGGCGACGGCGCGATCCGGCTTGAGATCGAGGCGCTTGAAGTGACGCTCAAGGATGTCACCCGCCCCTACCGCGCGCCTTCGGGCAAGGCCCCGGCCCACGACTGATATACAGGCCGCCCAGAGACCTGATCCGCCTTGAGCCTCCACAGCACTCGGGCTATGTCACGCCTGACAGGAGACCCGACATGCCCGTATTCTTGAACGCCACCGATCCCGGTTTCGAAACCGGGTTTCAGACCCTGCTCAGCGCCAAGCGCGAGGACAGCCCCGATGTGGATGACATCGTGGCGGGCATCATAAGGGATGTGCGCGCGCGCGGCGACGCGGCGGTGATCGAGCTGACCTCGAAATTTGACCGCCTTGATCTGACGCCTGAAACCCTGCGGTTTTCACCACAAGAGATGGCCGATCTGATTGCGCAGGTGCCGGATCATGAACGCGCTGCGCTGGAATTGGCGGCAGAGCGCATTCGCGCCTATCACGCCCGTCAGATGCCTGAAGATCAAAGCTGGGTTGAGCCGAACGGCGCCACACTCGGCTGGCGCTGGACCCCGGTCAGCGCGGCGGGGCTCTATGTGCCGGGCGGGCTTGCCTCATATCCGTCCTCGGTGCTGATGAACGCCATTCCCGCCAAGGTGGCGGGGGTCGGGCGGCTTGCGATCGTGGTGCCGACGCCGGATGGTCTGGCCAATCCGCTTGTCCTGCTGGCCGCGCAGATCGCCGGGGTTGACGAGATTTATCGCATCGGCGGCGCACAGGCGATTGCGGCCCTTGCCTATGGCACCGAAACCATCGCCCCGGTCGACAAGATCACCGGCCCCGGCAACGCCTTTGTCGCCGCCGCCAAACGTCGGGTGTTCGGCAAGGTCGGGATCGACATGATCGCCGGGCCGTCAGAGATTCTGGTGATTGCGGATGGCGACCAGAACCCCGACTGGATCGCGCTTGATATGCTGAGCCAGGCCGAGCATGACGAAAGCGCGCAATCCATCCTGATCACCGATGACGCCGCTCTTGCCAAGGCGGTGAGTGCGGCAATCGAGCGCCACCTTGAAACGCTGGAGCGGCGCACCATCGCCGGGGCAAGCTGGCGCGATTTCGGCGCGATCATCCTTGTGCCCGATCTCGATCATGCCGCCGCGCTCAGCAACCGGATCGCACCCGAGCACCTTGAGCTTTGCGTAACCGACCCCGACACCCTGTGCGACAAGATTACCCATGCCGGGGCGATTTTCCTCGGGGCCTGGACGCCCGAGGCGATTGGCGATTATGTCGGTGGGCCCAATCACGTGCTGCCCACCGCGCGCTCGGCGCGGTTTTCCAGCGGTCTGTCGGTGATGGATTTCGTCAAACGCACCACGCTTGCCAAAATGACGCCCGAGGCGCTGCGCGCGATTGGCCCGGCGGCCGAAACGCTGGCGATCAGCGAAAGCCTTGAAGCGCATGGCCTGTCAGTGCGCGCGCGGCTCGATCATCTCAACGGTTAGGAGGGGCGAAACCGGCGTGCTCGGGGCCCGGACCATGCTGTACCAAGCAATTCGGCGGCAGGTTGACGCTTACCGCACTCAAACAGGCCCTTTCGCCCGAACCACCCGCCCCCTATAAGTGCCACCGGCACCCGACCCCGAGTCGCGGTGCGATTATTCTATTTTTACGACGGGACGCTAGGCACACATGTCGATTTTTCACAAAATTCCCAGTCTGTTTGCTGCGGATATGGCAATTGATCTGGGGACGGCGAATACGCTGGTCTATGTCAAGGGCCGTGGCATCATCCTGTCAGAGCCGTCGGTCGTGGCCTATCACGTCAAGGACGGCGTGCGCAAAGTGCTTGCCGTGGGCGAAGATGCCAAGCTCATGCTGGGGCGCACCCCCGGCAGCATCGAGGCGATCCGCCCGATGCGCGAAGGCGTGATTGCCGACTTTGACACCGCCGAGGCGATGATCAAACACTTTATCCGCAAGGTTCACAAACGCTCGACCTTTTCCAAACCCAAGATCATCGTCTGTGTACCCCATGGCGCCACGCCGGTTGAAAAACGCGCGATTCGTCAATCGGTGCTGTCGGCCGGGGCGCGGCGGGCGGGTCTGATCGCCGAGCCGATTGCGGCGGCGATTGGCGCCGGCATGCCAATCACCGATCCGACCGGCAACATGGTTGTCGATATCGGTGGCGGCACCACCGAAGTGGCGGTTCTGTCGCTTGGCGATATCGTCTATGCGCGCTCGGTGCGGGTGGGGGGCGACCGCATGGACGAGGCGATCATCAACTATCTGCGCCGTCAACAGAACCTGCTGGTCGGCGAATCCACCGCCGAGCGGATCAAGACCAGCATCGGCACCGCGCGCATGCCCGACGATGGCCGCGGCACGTCGATTCAGGTGCGCGGGCGCGATCTTTTGAATGGTGTGCCAAAGGAAACCGAAATCAGCCAGGCACAGGTCGCCGAGGCGCTTGCCGAGCCGGTACAGCAAATCTGCGAGGCGGTGATGACCGCGCTTGAAGCGACCCCGCCCGATCTGGCCGCCGATATCGTCGATCGCGGCGTCATGCTGACCGGGGGCGGTGCGCTTTTGGGTGATCTTGATCTGGCGCTGCGCGAGCAGACCGGGCTGGCGGTGTCGATTGCCGATGACAGCCTGAATTGCGTGGCCCTTGGCACCGGCAAGGCGCTGGAGTTCGAAAAGCAATTGCGCCACGCGATTGACTACGACAGCTAGGACGCCCACCTTTTACCTCAAAGGGGGATTCTTTGGCAAAAGACCGAGGACAAGGCGACGACTACACCGGCCCGCTCAAGCGTTTGCTTTTGGGGGTTGTCTTGCTGTGTCTTCTCGGGCTTTTCCTTGTCTGGCGGATCGACAGCCCGCGGGTCGAGCGGTTTCGCGCGCAGGTGGTGGATCGGGTCGTGCCCAGCTTTGACTGGGCGATGGCGCCGGTCACGGGGACGGTCAATATCCTGCGCGATTTCCAAAGCTATCAGCGCATGTACCAGCAAAATCAGGAGCTGCGTCGCGAGTTGCAGCAAATGAAGGCATGGAAAGAGGCCGCGCTTCAGCTTGAACAGGAAAATGCCCGGCTGCTTGATCTCAACAACGTGCAGCTTGATCCGCGCATGACCTTTATCACCGGCGTCGTGATGGCCGATAGCGGCTCGCCGTTTCGCCAATCGGTGCTGATCAATGTCGGCGCGCGCGATGGCATCATGGATGGCTGGGCGGCGATGGACGGGCTTGGCCTTGTCGGGCGCATCTCGGGCGTGGGCAACAACACCGCGCGGGTGATCCTGCTCAGCGATACCTCAAGCCGCGTTCCGGTCACGATCCAGCCCTCGGGGCAACAGGCGCTTTTGATCGGTGACAACAGCGCGGCCCCGCCGATCGACTTTATCGAGGATCCCGATCAGGTGCGCCCCGGTGACCGGATTTTGACATCGGGCGATGGCGGGGTATTTCCCGCCGGTCTGTTGATTGGCCAGCTGGCCGAATACCCCGGCGGCCGGATGCGTGTGCGCATTGCCGCCGATTACGAGCGGCTGGAATTTCTGCGTGTGCTGCGCAGTTACGGGCACGAGGACCTGACCGATCCCGGTCAGCTGATTGCGCCGGTTCTGTTGCCGGACGAACAGGCCCCCGATGCCCCGCAAGCGACCGAGGCAAGCAATGGCTGATCGTTTCATTCAGCGCTACTGGTTGATGCGCGCGCTCTACCTCATCCTGTGTACCTTTTTGATATTCATGCATCTTTTGCCGATGAACATACAGCCATCGAATTGGGCCGGGCCTGACCTCATTCTGGCGATCACCTTTGCCTGGGTTCTGCGGCGTCCCGATTATGTGCCAATCCTGCTGATCGCGCTGGTGGCGCTTGCGATGGATCTGCTGTTCCAGCGTCCGCCGGGGCTTTGGGCGGCTTTTGTCGTCATAGGCGCCGAGACCCTGCGCAACCGCGCGCCGATGCTGCGCGACCTCAGCTTTGCCGCCGAATGGGCCTCGGTCGCAAGCACCCTGGTGGGGATCACCCTGGCCTATCGTCTGGTGCTGGCGGTGCTGATGGTTGATCAGGCCCCGCTTGGCCTGAGCCTGATGCAGCTGGTGTTCACGCTGATGATCTATCCCGTGGTCGCCTTCCTGTCGCATACGGTCATGGGCGTGCGCAAGCTGACACGCGGAGACATTGATGCCATGGGCAAACGGATATGAGACGCCCGGGCCGCGATACCGCTGAAAGCCAGCGGCGCATAACCCGGCGCGGGCTTGTGATTGGCGGGCTCCAGGCCGGGGTGATGGGCGTTCTGGCGCTGCGCATGCGCTATATGCAGGTCGAACAGGCCGATCAGTTTCGCCTTCTGGCTGATGAAAACCGCATCAATATTCAACTCATTCCGCCCACCCGTGGTCGTCTCTTCGACCGCAATGGCGCGGTGATCGCCGAAAACATCCCAAGTTACCGGATCACCATGACCCGCGAACAGGCGGGCGATGTGGATGCGGTGATCGCCCGGCTTGCCAAGCTGGTCGAGCTTGATCCTGACGAGCTTGAGCGCGCGCGCCGCGACCTGCGCGAGTTGCGCGGCGACACCCCTGTCACCGTCGCCGACCGCGTCAGCTGGGGCGCGATAAGCCGTGTTGCAGTAAATGCCCCCGCCCTGCCCGGTGTGCTGCCTGAGGTGGGCCTGTCGCGGCGCTATCCGGCAAACAGTGATTACGCGCATGTGGTCGGCTATGTCGGCACCGTGAGTGACAAGGATCTTGAGCGGATCGACGCGCCGGAACAGCTCTTGCGTCTGCCCCGGTTCCAGATCGGCAAGATCGGGCTTGAAGCCAAGCGCGAAAACCTGTTGCGCGGCAGCGCCGGCACCCGCCGCGTCGAGGTGAACGCGGCAGGCCGGGTGATGCGCGAACTTGACCGCCAGGAGGGCCAGCCCGGCGCCGATATGCAGCTGACGCTGGATAACGCCCTGCAATCCTATACCAATGCGCGCCTTGAAGGGGAAAGCGCGGCGGCGGTGGTGATTGATTGTGACACCGGCGATCTTCTGGCCTGCGCCTCGGCCCCAAGCTATGATCCCAACCTTTTCGTGCGCGGCATTTCCGTACCCGATTATCGGGCCCTGCTTGACGATCCCTATCGCCCGTTGCCCAATAAGGCGGTGCAGGGGATCTATCCGCCCGGCTCAACCTTCAAGATGGTCACGGCATTGGCGGCGCTTGAGGACGGGCAGGTCGCGCTTGACGATACGGTCTATTGTCCCGGCTACGCGGAGATCAGCGGGCGCCGGTTTCACTGCTGGAAGCGGGGCGGGCATGGCAATGTCGATCTGCATCGCTCACTGCGCGAAAGCTGTGACATCTACTATTATGAAATGGCCCTGCGCACCGGTATCGAGAAAATAAGCGCCATGGCCGAGCGTCTTGGCCTTGGCGTACAATTTGACTTGCCGATGACCAGCGTCGCCAAGGGCCTTGCACCGACGCGCGAGTGGAAACAGGCCAACCGGGGCCAGCCCTGGATGATTGGCGACAGTGTGAACACCGCCATCGGTCAGGGCTTCGTGCTGGCCTCGCCTTTGCAACTGGCGGTGATGACCGCGCGGATCGCCACAAGCCGGGCAGTGACGCCGCGTCTGATCAAATCAATCGACGGGGTGGAACAACCTACCGGGCATGGCGACACGCTTGGCCTGAACGAAAACCTGATGCGCGAAGTGCGCAAGGCGATGTTCGCAGTCTCCAACAGCAATCGCGGCACCGCCTATCGCAGCCGGATCATCGACGATGCCTTTCGCATGGCGGGCAAAACCGGCACCAGCCAGGTGCGCAATATCACCGCGGGCGAGCGTGCCAGCGGCGTGGTCAACAACCGCGACCTTCCCTGGGAGCGGCGCGATCACGCGTTGTTCGTCAACTTTGCGCCCTTTGACGCGCCAAAGGTGGCCGTCGCCGTGGTCGTTGAACATGGTGGTGGCGGATCAACCGCCGCCGCGCCGATTGCCCGCGACATCACCCTTCAGGCGCTTTACGGCGAGGACCCGCCGCTTGACGCCTATCCCGCCGCCGATCGCGGCCGCATCAAGACCCTTCAGGAAAAGCTGCGCCGGGCGCGCCCCAAAACCGGGCCTGACGGCAAGGATCGCGCATGAGCTATCTTGAATATACCGTCAAGACCACCCCCACGGGGCCGGGCAAGATGCTTCACCTCAACTGGCCGCTTGTGGTCTTGTTGATGGCTGTGGCGGGGGTCGGGTTTCTGATGCTCTATTCGGTTGCCGGAGGGTCTTTGTCGCCCTGGGCCGAGCCGCAGATGAAACGTTTTGCGCTTGGCTTTGCCATCATGCTTATGGTGGCAATGGTGCCGATCTGGTTCTGGCGCAACATGTCGCTGCTGGCCTATCTGATCTCGGTCGCGCTTTTGATCGCGGTGGCTCTGTTCGGGATCGAGGGCAAAGGCGCGCAACGTTGGATTGATATCGGGTTCATGCGGTTGCAGCCCTCGGAGCTTGTGAAAATCACGCTGGTGATGCTTTTGGCCGCCTATTACGACTGGTTGCCGATGTCGCGGGTGTCGCGCCCGGTTTGGGTGGCCCTGCCGGTGGCGATGATCCTGTTTCCCGTCGCGCTTGTTCTGCGTCAGCCGGATTTGGGCACCTCGATCCTGTTGCTGGCGGCGGGGGGCGTGATGATGTTCATCGCCGGGGTGCATTGGGCCTATTTCGCGACGGTGATCGCCGCCGTTGTGGGGTTGGTCTTTGCGGTGTTTGAAAGCCGGGGCACCACCTGGCAAATGCTTGAGAACTATCAATATCGCCGGATCGACACCTTTCTCAATCCCGACAATGACCCGCTTGGCGCCGGCTATCACATCACCCAGTCCAAGATCGCGCTTGGATCGGGCGGCTGGACGGGGCGCGGGTTCATGCAGGGCACGCAATCGCGGCTTAACTTCCTGCCGGAAAAGCACACCGATTTCATCTTTGTGACGCTGGCCGAGGAGTTCGGCTTTGTCGGGGCGATTTCGATTCTCGGGCTTTATACGCTCATTCTGGTGTTTTGCATCTCGACCGCGCTCTCCAACCGTGATCGCTATTCCTCGCTGCTGACGCTTGGGGTGGCGATGACGTTTTTCCTGTTCTTCTCAGTCAATATGGCAATGGTCATGGGGCTGATGCCGGTGGTCGGCGTGCCCTTGCCCCTGATCAGCTATGGCGGCTCTGCCATGCTTGTGCTGATGGTCGGATTCGGCCTTGTCCAGAGCGCACATATTCACAAACCAAGGTAATCTTTCATGCCCGCAAACATCCTTTTTGCCGCCCGCCCCGAGAAATGGGAAACCTACAAAACCCCATTGAGAACCGCCCTGTCAGAGGTCGGCGTCGAAGCCACCCTTGCCACCGACATGCCCGCGCATGAGGTCGACTATATCGTCTATGCCCCCAATAGCGGGATCGAGGATTTCGCCCCCTTTACGCGCGCCAAAGCGGTTTTGAATCTCTGGGCCGGGGTCGAGGACGTGGTCCGCAATCCGACCCTGCACCTGCCGCTGGCGCGCATGGTCGATCATGGACTGACGCAGGGCATGGTGGAATGGGTCACCGGCCATGTGCTGCGCCATCACCTTGGGATGGATGCACATATACTTGGGCAGGACGGGATCTGGCGCAAGGACATCCCGCCGCTGGCGCAGGACCGGCGCGTGACCATGCTTGGCCTTGGCGCGCTTGGTCAGGCCTGCGCATCGGCGCTTGGGCGGCTTGGCTTTGCCATGACCGGCTGGAGCCGCAGCCAGAAAGAGATTGACGGCGTGACCTGTCTCTCGGGCGATCAGGGGCTTCGGGCGGCCCTGCAAGCGGCGGATATCCTTGTTCTTTTGCTGCCGCTGACCGGTGACACAGAGAACCTTTTGAACAGCGAAACACTGGCCTATCTGCCGCATGGCGCGGTGATCGTGAACCCCGGTCGCGGCCCGCTGATTGACGATGACGCCCTGCTGACGGCACTGGAGAGCGGCGAAGTCGGGCATGCCACGCTCGACGTGTTCCGCCAGGAACCTTTGCCGCCAGAGCACCCCTATTGGGCGCATCCTCGGGTAACCGTGACCCCGCATATCGCCTCGGAAACGCGGCCAAGATCGGCCTCGCAGGTGATCGCGGAAAATATCCGTCGCGGCGAGGCGGGTGAGCCTTTTTTGCATCTGGTAGACCGCGATCTGGGGTACTAAGCCGCCCCTCGGGGTGTTTGGCGCTATTTGAGGATCGGGGGTTTTTCCGGGTCCGAGCCCGGCGCGCGCCGAGGCTCAGGCGCCTCATGCTGCGGCAGATCGAACCGCAGCCCGCAGGTCGAAAGCCGTGCCGCCGTCGGATCGTTTGCCTCGAAAAACGCCACATCAAGCGCGGCGGCCTCAAGCCCGGAAAAGATGAGAACCTCTGACACGGCCTGTGCAAGGGCCGCCTCTGCGCCCACTGCGGCATCGACAAAGCCAAGCATATGCCCCTGCGCGCCGTTGTCATAGGTAATGCCCACGAGATAGGCCAGCGAGGCAAGCCCTGTGGCACTTGCCAACCGCGCATCGAGCGCCAGCACAAAGCTCTCCGGCAGGCCCTTGGGCGCATGAAACCTCTCGACCCGAGCCTCGATCTCGGCGGGGCCAGTGCCCAGGGTTTCGGCCAGCCAATCGACCGCCTCGGGCGGGATCAGGATCGACGAGGGCGCCACCTCAAGATTGACGCCAAGACCGATACCCTGCCCGGCCAACATCGCGGCAATTGCGCGCCCGCTCAGCGCGGCATAGGGTGCGGGGCGATTGGCAAAGCGGCTCAACCGGGCCTCTTGATCAAACACCAGAACAAAGGAATGATCGGAGAGATCAAAGACTTCGGGGTCAATCGCCTCACCCGCTGCCTCGGATTTCAGCAGCAGGAACAACTCGCTTGCCGCGAGCGTCTCATAAAACCGCATGCGCGCGGCTGCGTCCTCGGGTGAGGCCTCCATCGCCGCATGGGCCGCGTCAAGGCGGGTAAGCTTAGTCATTGATAACCCTTTGAACCTGCGCACGTAATTCGGGCAGAACCTCTGCCGCGAACCACGGGTTTTTCTTTAGCCAAGCGGTATTGCGCCAGGACGGGTGCGGCAAGGCAAAAAGCCGCGGTGCATGGTCGCGCCAGGCCTTGACCGTGTCGGTCACGCCGGTTTTGACACCAAGGTGATATTTATGCGCATAGCCGCCGACAAGAATGGTAAGGTCAATCTTTCCAAGCTCTTGCATCACAAGATCATGCCATGTCTCGCCGCAAATGCGCGGCGGCGGCAGGTCAGAACCCTTGGCGTTATAGCCCGGAAAACAAAACGCCATGGGCACAATGGCGACGCGGGATTGATCGTAGAACTCTGCCTCGCTCAGCCCAAGCCACGCGCGCAAGCGCTCGCCCGAGGGGTCGTTAAACGGCTTGCCCGATTGATGCACTCGCATCCCCGGCGCCTGCCCTGCGATAAGAAGGCGCGCCGAGGGGCGAAACCAGACCACAGGGCGCGGGCTGTGACGCGTCTGGGTGGCGGCAAAGCGTGCGGCACAAAGGCGGCAGTCGCGGATTTGATCGCCAAGCCTGTTCATCGCGGGGTCATCTAAGGGTGACCCCGGCCTCGTGCATGCCTGTTTCTGCGGCAGCCAGAGAGCCATCAAGATCAATCGCACGACAGAGATCACGCCGCACGCTCACCGAATAGCCCAACCGCGCCGCATCCACCGCCGAGAAATTGACGCAGAAATCAGTGGCCAGCCCGACCAGCGTCAGCGCGTCTATCCCGCGCGTGCGCAGATAGCCGTCAAGCCCGGTGGGTGTTTTGTGGTCATTCTCGAAAAACGCCGAATAGCTGTCGATCGCCGGATTCATGCCCTTGCGGATGATGGCATCGGCGTGCGTCGTCGTAAGCCCTTGGTGAAATTCGGCACCGGGCGTGCCCTGAATACAGTGATCGGGCCAGAGCACCTGCGGGCCATAGGGCATCTCGGTCTTCTCGAAGGGCGCCTTGTTGCCATGCGACGAGGCAAAAGACGAATGCCCCGCCGGGTGCCAGTCCTGTGTCAGGATCACAACCGCGAACTCGGCCATCAGGGCGTTGATGCCAGCCACGATCTCATCGCCGCCGGTCACGGCCAGGGCGCCGCCGGGGCAGAAATCGTTTTGCAGGTCGATCACGATCAGGGCGTGGGTCATGGGGCATCTCCTTTTGCCCTCTAGGGGTACGCAGGCGCAGGGCTTGCGTCAATGGCGCCACTTTGCCCTCTTGTTCCGGCGTGCCCAAATCGGTAGATCGCGGGCCATGTACAAGATTGCAGCTCTCTATCATTTCACCCGCTTTGATGACCCCGCAACGATTCAGGGCCCGCTTTTGGCGCTCTGCGAGGCCGAAAAGATAAGCGGGTCCTTGTTGCTCGCCCGCGAGGGGATCAATGGAACGATTGCGGGCCCAGAGGCCGGGATTGCCCGCGTCATCGCGCATATCCGCGCCCTGCCCGGCTGTGGCGATCTGGAGTGGAAGGAAAGCAGCAGCGCCGATCAACCCTTCCGCCGCCTCAAGGTGCGGTTGAAGAAAGAGATCGTGACCATGGGCCAGCCCGATGTCGACCCGCTTGCACAGGTCGGGCATTATGTCGATCCGGGCGATTGGAACGCCCTGATCGAGAGCCCCGATGTGGCCGTGATCGACACGCGCAACGATTACGAGGTGGCGATTGGCACCTTCAAAGGCGCGATCGACCCCGAAACCGCCAGCTTTCGCGACTTTCCGGCCTGGTGGGAGGAAAACAAGCACCGCTTTCACAACAAACGGATCGCAATGTTCTGCACCGGCGGCATCCGTTGCGAGAAATCCACCAACTACCTTCTTGGTCAGGGCGTGGAAGATGTCTATCACCTCAAGGGTGGCATTCTGAAATATCTCGAAGAGGTGCCCGAGGCGCAAAGCACATGGCAGGGCGAATGCTTTGTCTTCGATGCGCGCGTGTCCGTGGGTCACGGCCTGAGCGAGGGACCGCACCGGCTCTGTCATGCCTGCCGTCGCCCGATCCTGCCCGAAGACACAAGGCGGCCCGAATACGAAGAGGGCGTCGCCTGTCATCACTGTACCCATGAGACCACCACAGAGGACAAGGCGCGCTTTCGCGAGCGTCAAAAACAGATGGCTCTGGCCCAAGCCCGCGGCGAGCGCCATATCAAGGTGATCCACGAAGAGTAAGACCATCTGCCTCGCGCATTTGGCCGATTTCGGATTTGAGTATTTGGACCAAGAAGAAGATGCGTGCGCCCTGCTTCTTCTTGGCTAAAATACTCAATATTGCCCTCTTCAGGCAAGCAGAGCCTGGCGGGTTCGGGTGCGCGTTAGGATCAGCGCGATGATCCCGATGTTGAGGGCATTCCAGGCAATGCCGTTCAGAAACGCCATCTGATAGCTGCCTGTCAGGTCATAGATCCAGCCTGACAACCAGCCGCCAAGCGCCATGCCCGCGATTGTCGACATCAAAACAAAGCCCACACGTCGACCGGCCTCCTGGCTGGGCATGTATTCGCGCACGATCACAGCATAGCTTGGCACGATCCCGCCCTGGGCCAGGCCAAAAATCATGCTGACCACGTAAAGCGAGGTCAGCCCGCCCGAAGGCAGATAAAAGAACAGCGCAAGACATTGCAGGGTCGAGCCGATCAGCAGCGTGCGCACCCCGCCCAAACGGTCGGCCATCAGCCCAGAGATCAGTCGTGACACCACGCCGCCCAGAAGCATCAGTGACAGCATTTGCGACCCCACCGCCGGGCCATAGCCGAGATCGACGCAATAGCTCACGATATGGACCTGCGGCATCGACATCGCCACACAGCACCCCACCCCGGCCAGCCCGAGCAGAAGCATCAGGGTGCGCGGTGCAATACCGACGGCACCGGCGCGCGCGCTTGAGAGCGTGTCGGCATGCGCACGCGCCGCCAGTGGCACACGGCGGCGCAGCAACAGGGCCAGCGGAATGACCGTCAAGACAGTAACCGCCGCCAACACGAGGTACACCGCGCGCCAGCCCTGATTTGCCAGAATACCGGCAAGGATCACCGGCCAGATCGCGCCCGAAAGATAGTTGCCGCTTGCGGTGATCGCCACGGCAATGCCACGGCGGCGCACGAACCAGAGCGAGACATCGGCGATCAGCGGGCCAAAGCTCGCGGCGGTGCCAAAGCCGATCAGAATTTGCAGCCCCGAGAGAACACCCACCGACGGGCTAAGTGCCGCCAATCCGGTGGCCCCCGCAATCAACACCGCCGCGCCACAAAGTGCGGTCGAGATGCCAAAGCGGTCGACGATCCGGCCAATGCCGAAATTGCCAACCGCAAAGCCGACCATGGTCATCGTATAGGGCAACGAGGCTGCCGCGCGATCAACCCCGAATTCGGCCTGCATCGCGGGCATCACCACGATGATCGACCACATGCCGACATTGCCCACCGTGGCAATCAGCAGCGACACGGCAAGGCGTGTCCAGGCATAGCGGCTATCGAGGATTTGGATATCGGCGGTCATGCGCGCGACGTTAGACCGGGCCATGCGCCCTGACCAGCCGCAAAACACACCGCGCACGGCAGGGGCTTGGCCTTGGGGCCGGGGCACGTTATCAGTCTGCCAAAGAGGAGCCCTGCCATGCCTGCCAGCCAAACCCCGACCGAGATTGCCCGTGAGGTCCTGCGGATCGAGGCCGAGGCGGTAAGCGCGCTGCGCGACGCGCTCCCGGACAGCTTTGATCGGGTGATCACCGAGCTGTTGCAGGTCCGGGGCCGCGTGATCGTATCGGGCATGGGCAAGTCGGGGCATATTGCGGCCAAGATCGCCGCGACCATGGCCAGCACCGGCACGCCTGCGCAATATGTGCATCCCGGCGAGGCCAGTCATGGCGATCTTGGCATGATCACCGATCAGGATGCGGTTATCCTTATTTCCAATTCCGGTGAGACCCGCGAGCTTGCCGATATCATCGCCCATACCCGGCGGTTTGCCATTCCACTGGTGGCGATCACCAAAAAGGCCGACAGCACCCTTGCGCAGCAGGCCGATCACCTGCTTGAACTGCCCAAGGCGCCCGAGGCCTGTGCGATCGGCATGGCGCCGACCACAAGCACGACCTGCACGCTGGCGCTTGGCGATGCTCTGGCGGTTGCGATGATGCGGATGCGCGGGTTCGAGCGCGAGAATTTCATGGCCTTTCATCCCGGCGGCACGCTTGGGGCGCAATTGCTCAAGGTGTCATCCGTCATGCACCGGGGCGACGCCCTGCCGGTGGTTGCGGCAGAAACGGAGATGGGCGAGACCCTGCTTGAGATGACCGCCAAGGGCTTTGGCGTGGCGGCTCTGGTTGAGAACGGCATGCTCAAGGGGGTGATTACCGATGGCGATTTGCGGCGCAATCTTGACCATTTGATGAGCCATAAGGCCGGCGAAATCGCCACCTACAACCCGCGCAGCATTTCGCCCGATGCGTTATTGTCCGAGGCGCTTGGCGTGATGAACACCCACAAGATCAGCGCGCTTTTCGCGGTCGATGAGACCGGGCAATTGCAGGGCCTGGTGCATATCCACGACGCCCTGCGCGCGGGCGTCGCCTAGGGGCGATCCTGTGACATCGCAAAGCCCCTGACCATCGTGATCCGCAGCTGGACACGCGGGATGTCGTTCATTTTATAAAGGGCAGGTTTGCTCAAAGACTAAAGTGTTGCGACCACCCGTTGAACTCACAAGACAAAGCCCACGCTTCAACCGCTAAGCCCCACAAGCGGCAATCACCCAATAAGAAGCGCCTAACGGTAGCGTCAGCGTTGCCGCAATGAGGAGATTGATAAGCCAGTTTTTCTCAAATTTCTTCATGCCGCCTAAGGCGAGAAGGGTGTCTTTCAACGCAAATGCATTGTGTTTTGCAACAACGTAGGCCGATATAAACGCGAAGAACACAAAAAGGACAAAAGGCCATGGCGCGGCTTCTAAACATTCCAAGGTAATTTTCTCCGATGTTTGTCTTGATGACATCTACTCATGGAATACTTGCTCATTCAACGTGTCACCTTGGGCTTAGAGCCGTCATTCGAGAGCGCGCGCGCATCAAGCCTTGCTCTATTCCACCTCAAAAACCTTGTCGCGCGACGTTTGTCCGCGGATAAGCCGCAGGCGCGTTTTGGGCAGGCCGAGTGCCTTGGCCAACAGCTTTTGCACGGCTGCATTGGCGCGGCCGTCCTCGGGCACGGTGGTGACATAAACCCGGAGCTGATCCGCCTCAAAGGTGATGCGATTGCGCGAGGCTTTGGGTGTCACGCGCAGGGCGATCCGGGTGCCGGGGCGGTTAAGGTGGCTTAGGTCGGGGCTATCCATGGCCCTGATTAGCCGCTGGTTTCGGGCAATCCAAGTGGTTTTAAACCGCGCTGCCCCTTGACCCCGGCGCCCGGCTTGCCGACATGTAAGCCGTGAATAAGATGAAAGCTTGCCATGCCCGTTCCGAACGCCGCCGCCCTTGAGTTTTTGCAAACCCGCCGCTCGCGTCCGGCCAAGACGCTTGTTTTGCCGGTGCCGGGGCGCGCCGAATTGCGCCCGCTCCTGACCGCCGCCGCGCGAAGCCCGGATCATGGCAAACTGGAACCCTGGCGCTTTATCGTGCTGGAACGCGGCGCGCTTTTGCGGATTGCCGGGCTGATCGAGGGCGTTGGCGCGCGGCTCGGCAAATCGCCCGAGGATATTGCCAAGGCAAAGGATCAGTTTGCAAATGCACATCTGGCGGTGGCCGTGATCGAGGTGCAAAAACCCTCTGACAAAATTCCGGCGATTGAACAGACCTATGCGGCGGGCGGTGTCTGCCTTGCGCTTTTGAATGCCGCGCTTGCGGCGGGCTGGGGCGCGAACTGGCTTAGCGGATGGGCAAGCCACGACCGCGATTTTGCCGAGGCGGCGCTTGGGCTTACCTCACCCGAACGGATCGCCGGGTTCATCCATATCGGCACCGAAGGCAGCGCCCCGCCAGAGCGACCGCGCCCAGATCTTGACCAGATCACCACCTGGATTTCACAATGATATTTTCCAGCTTTTTCAAAGCTCTGTCACAGATCGGCGACCGCCGCTTTCAACGCGTTCTGCTGATTGGTGTCGGATTGACGCTGGCGCTTTTGGTTGCCGCCTATGCGCTTTTCCTCGGGTTGATCCAATGGGCGGTTGGCGACACAAGCACCCTGCCGCTGATCGGCGAGGTGACTTGGCTTAACGATCTGTTGGGCTGGAGCAGCTTATTACTGATGATGATCCTGTCGGCGTTTTTGATGGTGCCGGTGGCCTCGGCCATCACCTCGATGTTTCTCGAAGAGGTGGCGCAGGCGGTCGAGGACCGGCATTACCCCGGACAGGGTCCGGCGCCGAAAGTGCCCTTTGGAGAGGCGCTGCGCGATACGGTGAATTTCCTTGGGGTCTTGATCGGCGCCAACCTTCTGGCGCTGATTGCCTATGCGATCTTCACACCCTTCGCGCTTTTCATTTTCTGGGCGCTGAACGGCTATTTGCTGGGGATGGAGTATTTCCAACTAGCCGCGATGCGCCGGATCGGGCGCGCACGCGCCAAGGAAATGCGGCGCAAGAACCGGCTGACGATATGGGCGGCGGGCACGCTTATGGCGATGCCGCTATCGGTGCCGCTTATCAATCTGGTGATCCCCATTCTGGGCGCGGCCACCTTTACCCATATCTTTCACGCTATTGCGTCGCGCTCTGCTCGGGGCCCAAACGGTTGAACATATCCAGATCGCGCACGGTGATCTTCCCCGACAGGATGGTGCCGCCGATGATCGCCCAGAGGATGACGCTGACCCCGGTGGTGATCCAGGCCTTTTTGCGCAGGTGATGATGCTCGGGCGATCCGGCATGGGTGCCGGGGACGACCTCGTTCAGATCGCCCTGTGTCTGTATCCGAATCGGGATCGCGACCAGAAAGGTCATGAACCAGATCACTGCGAAAAGCACGATGCCAGAGGTGATTCCCATCAGACCTGCTCCAACTCGACAAGGCAGCCGTTGAAATCCTTGGGGTGCAAAAACAGCACCGGCTTGCCATGGGCGCCAATCTTGGGCTCGCCGGTGCCAAGCACCCGCGCGCCGGTTTTCTGCAACTGGTCGCGGGCGGCCAGGATATCGTCAACCTCGTAACAGATGTGATGAATGCCCCCCGCCGGGTTCTTTTCCAAAAACCCGTTGATCGGGCTGTTTTCCCCCAAAGGATACAGCAATTCGATCTTGGTATTGGGCAATTCGATAAAGATAACAGTGACCCCGTGGTCAGGTTCGTCCTGCGGGGCGCCCACCTTTGCCCCCAGCGCAGTGCGGTATTGCTCGGCGGCGGCGGTCAGATCCGGCACGGCGATTGCAACATGATTGAGGCGTCCGATCATGGCTGGTTCCTTTCGTCTGGTTTGACTGTGTTATGGGGCCGCAAAGGCCGGCTGACAAGCGACAGGGGGACGCAACCCGCGCATTAACCTCGCATTCACCATCCCTGCGTAATCCTGTCCGAACCCAGTTTAGCAAAGGATCAGCCCGATGAGTGATCTCGATGGCCTTGCGCCCCAGCGCGCGCCCACAAACAGCCGCCCGCTTTTGGGCATGACAGTTCTTGCGGTCGAGGACAGCCGCTATGCCAGCGAGGCGCTGCGCCTTATGTGTCTGCGCAGCGGGGCGCGGATCAGGCGGGCGGATTGCCTGCGCTCTGCGCGGCGGCATTTGCAGGTTTATCGCCCCTCGGTGGCAATCATTGACCTTGGTCTGCCGGACGGCTCCGGGGCCGAGCTTATTGAAGATCTGGATCGCGCCACACCGCGCGTTGGGGTTATCATCGCGACAAGTGGCGATGCGGGCGCCGAAGCCACCGCGCTCAGGGCCGGGGCCGATGGGTTCCTGCTGAAACCGGTGGAAAGCCTTAGCACCTTTCAACAACAGATCCTGCGGCATTTGCCCGCCGACCGGCGGCCGAACGGCCCCTATGCAATCACCGATGAGGTGATAAGCCCCGATCCGCTTGCCTATCGCGATGATCTTGAACACGTGCTGAACCTGCTGGACGGTGGCCATGACGCGCCGGTGCTGTCCTATATCTCGCAGTTTCTGACTGGCGTGGCCCAATCGGCCTTTGATGGCGCCCTAGCAGAGGCGGCAACAAAACTTGCCAGAGATAACGGCGCCGAGGCGGTGGCGCCGATGGTTGGGCTGATCGAAAAACGTCTCGAAACCCGGCTGGCGATTTCAGGCCGGGCGCTGACCTAACCCTGCGCGGGATCGCTGGCGGCGCGCACAAGGCGGGTCAGGGTACTCAGGCTTTCGCGTTGTCGGCCCTCTTCGTCGAAATTCGACGGGGCCAGCCAGATTTGAAAGGCCTCTTGCAGGGCGGGCCACTCCGTATCAATCGCGGCAAACCAGGCGGTGTCGCGATTGCGTCCCTTGACCACGGTGGCCTGACGGAAAATACCCTCATAGCTTAGACCCAACCGCTCTGCGGCGCGGCGCGACGGCATGTTGAGCGCGTCGCATTTCCATTCATAGCGCCGATAGCCCGCCTCGAACGCCCATTTCATCATCAGATACATCGCCTCGGTAGCGGCGCGGGTGCGTTGCAGGGATGGCGAAAGATTGATGTGCCCGACCTCGATGCTTCCCGATTGCGGCATGATCCGAAGATAACTGGCGACGCCGCCCAACTGGCCGGTTTCCAGATTGGTGATCGCGTAAAACAACGGGTCCTGCCCGACCGCGACCTGACGCGCCCAGCGGTGATATTGCGCGGCCGAGGAAAACGGGCCGTAGGGCATATAATCCCAGATCGCGTCACTGGCGCTATTGGCGCGGTGCAAATCAGAGGAATGGCGATCGGCATCAAGCCGCTCCAGCGCCGCATAGCGACCGACAAGCGCCGCGCCGTCCGGTGCGGGCGGTTCCTTCCAGTTGATCAGCTTTGGGCCGACAGGACGATCTTGCAGCATGAAAAAGCCTTTGACATAAATCCTTTGGCCCGAGCATGCACCCATGCCGCGCCAAAGGAAAGGCCCGGTTTACCGCCTATTCCTGCGGGATCACCCGCAGGCCCAGTTCCATCAGCTGATCGCTGGTCGGATCAGAGGGCGCGTTCATCATCAGGTCTTCGGCGCGTTGGTTCATCGGGAACATGATCACCTCGCGAATGTTGGCGGTATCGGCCAGCAACATCACGATCCGGTCAATCCCCGCCGCACAGCCCCCGTGGGGCGGCGCGCCATATTGAAAGGCGTTGACCATGCCGCCAAAGCGCTTGCGCACCTCGGCCTCGTCATAGCCCGCCAATTCGAACGCCTTGATCATGATATCAAGCTTGTGGTTCCGAATGGCCCCCGAAATAAGCTCGTAGCCGTTACAGCTCAGGTCATATTGATAACCCAGAACATTGAGCGGATCACCATTCAGCGCCTCAAGCCCGCCTTGCGGCATCGAGAACGGGTTATGGCTAAAGTCGATCTTACCGCTTTCCTCATCGGCCTCGTACATCGGGAAATCGACGATCCAGGCAAAGGCAAACCGGTTCTGATCGGTCAGGCCAAGCTCGTCGCCAATCACCGTGCGCGCCTTGCCGGCCACCCGTTCAAAGACCGATGGCTTGCCACCAAGAAAGAACGCCGCATCGCCCTTGCCAAGGCCAAGTTGCAGGCGAATGGCCTCGGTGCGCTCGGGGCCGATATTCTTGGCCAGCGGGCCTGCGGCCTCAACACCGTTTTCACCATCGCGCCAGAAGATATAGCCCATCCCCGGCAGGCCCTCTTTCTGGGCAAAGGCATTCATGCGGTCGCAGAACTTGCGGCTGCCGCCGGTGGGCGCGGGGATGGCGCGGATTTCGGTGCCGTCCTGTTCCAACAGCTTGGCGAAAATCGCAAAGCCCGAGCCGCGGAAATGATCCGACACATCCTGCATCTTGATCGGGTTGCGCAGGTCGGGCTTGTCGGTGCCATACCAGAGCGCGGCGTCGCGATACGAGATATGCGGCCAATGGGCATCGACCGCCGCACCCTGGCCGAATTCCTCGAAAATGCCCTGCACAACCGGCTGAATCGTGTCGAACACGTCCTGTTGCTCGACAAAGGACATCTCAAGGTCAAGCTGATAGAAATCGGTCGGCGAGCGGTCGGCGCGCGGGTCTTCATCGCGAAAACACGGCGCAATCTGGAAATACTTGTCAAAGCCACTGACCATGATCAACTGTTTGAACTGCTGCGGCGCCTGCGGCAGGGCATAGAATTTGCCGGGATGCTGGCGCGAGGGCACCAGAAAGTCGCGCGCGCCCTCGGGCGACGAGGCGGTGATGATCGGCGTCTGATACTCGCGAAAGCCCTTGTCCCACATGCGACGGCGCATCGAGGCCACAACATCGGAGCGCAGGGTCATGTTGTGCTGCATCGCCTCGCGGCGCAGGTCGAGGTAACGATAGCGCAGGCGGGTTTCCTCGGGGTATTCCTGATCGCCAAACACCATCAGCGGCAGTTCGGCGGACGGTCCCAGAACCTCGAGATCGCGAATGAACACCTCAACCTCGCCAGTCGGTATCTTGGCGTTGATCAGGCTGTCATCGCGCGCCTTCACCGATCCATCGATTCGGATGCAATATTCGCTGCGCAGCTTTTCCACTTGCGCAAAAACCGGGCTGTCTGGGTCGCACAAAAGCTGTGTCACGCCATAGTGATCGCGCAAATCAATGAACAAAACGCCGCCATGATCACGGATGCGATGCACCCAACCAGAGAGGCGAACGGCGTCGCCCACGTTGGATTTGGTCAGGTCGGCGCAAGTATGGCTGCGATATGCGTGCATGGCGTCCTCTTTCGGCCCCGCGGGGGCATCTGTCATGGTCCGGGCCGATACACCTTGGCGGGGCGGTAAAGTCAAGGGCTGCGACCCGCTCATGCCTTGCAAAACCGTTTACATAAAAGGGTTTTTGGATAAAAATACGCATTCGACAGGCGGGTGAACCGCGAAAGCCGGTTTCAGGGACAGATTTGGCTACACCGTATTGTTGCGCCACGATTGGCGACAAAAGATGAGGTGAAACATGTGGACCAAAGCTTTCGACCGATTGCTGACGCATCTGATACGGCGCGGTCGGCTGGTTGTGACGTTCGCCGACGGCACCACGCGCCATTATGGCAGCGAGGATGCGCCGATGGCCGAGCTGACGTTTCATGACCCGGACCTGCCGCGCAAGATCGTGCTGTCGCCCGACCTTGCCGTAGGCGAGGCCTATATGGATGGTCGGCTGACGATCGCGAATGATGATCTCTATGGCTTCATGTCGCTGGCGATGAGCAACATGGCGTCGCAGGGTCAACCGTGGTTTCGCCGCCCGCTGGTGATCGGGCGCTGGATGATGCGGCGCTTTAAACAGTTCAACCCGGTCAAGCGCGCGCAGAAGAATGTCGCGCATCATTATGACCTCTCGGGCGAGCTTTATGATCTGTTTCTTGACGAGGACAGGCAATATTCCTGCGCCTATTTCAGCGATCCGGAGATGACGCTTGAGGCCGCGCAAGAGGCCAAAAAACACCATATCGCCCGCAAACTGCTGATCAAACCGGGCATGCGTGTGCTTGATATCGGCTGTGGCTGGGGCGGGATGGGGCTGACGCTGGCGCGCGACTATGGCGCTGAGGTAACCGGCGTCACGCTGTCGCGCGAACAGCACGGCATCGCCAATGCACGCGCCAAAGAGGCCGGGCTTGCCGAGCAAGCACAGTTCAAGCTGATGGATTACCGCCATGTGACCGGAAAATTTGACCGCATCGTGTCTGTGGGCATGTTCGAACATGTCGGCGTGCCCCATTACGACGAATATTTCAATACGCTCAAGCGCCTGCTGACCCCGGATGGCGTGGCGCTTGTGCATACCATCGGGCGCGCCGGAATGCCCGGCGCCACAAGCGCGTGGATCACCAAATACATCTTTCCCGGCGGCTATTGCCCGGCCATGTCAGAGGCCATGACCGCAATCGAGAAAAGCCGCCTGATCACCACCGATGTCGAGGTCTGGCGCCTGCATTATGCCTATACGCTGCGCCATTGGACCAAACGGTTCGAGGCCAATATCGACAAGGCGCGCGATCTTTACGATGAACGGTTCTGTCGGATGTGGCGGTATTATCTGATCACAAGCGAGCTGACCTTTCGCGCCAACAAGCATGTGGTGTTCCAGTTTCAACTATCGCCCGAGAAAGAGTCGGTTCCGCTCACGCGCGACTATCTTTACCAAGAGGATAAGGACGGCGCGCAACAGGCCGCAGAATAGCGACGCTCAGGCAAAGGCCGGTGTCAGGGCGCGGGCAAAGCGCGCTTTCCAGAGCGCTTCTTCATATTCGCCCGTCGCCGTACTGTCATAGACCACCCCGCCGCCGACGTTCAGAACCGCCTGCCCGTCCTCGACCATCAGGGTGCGAATCGCGACGTTGAATTCGGCCCGGCCATCCGGCGCGGCCCAGCCAAGAGAGCCACAATAAATCTCGCGCGGGGCCTGCTCCAGATCGGCCAGAATCTGCATCGCGCGCAGTTTCGGGGCGCCGGTGATCGACCCGCAGGGGAACAGCGCCGTGAAAATATCCGACAGGCCGGTGTCGGGCATCATCTGCGCGGTGATGAGCGATGTCATCTGATGCACGGTCTCAAAGCTTTCGACCGCGAAAAGTTCGGGCACAGATACCGTGCCGGGCACACTCACCCGTGAGATATCGTTGCGCAACAGATCCACGATCATCAGGTTCTCGGCGCGATTCTTGGCATCGCTTTGCAGGAAAAACCGGCGGCGGGTGTCCTCGGCCGGATCCGTGCTCCGGGGTTGCGTGCCTTTCATCGGGCGGGTTTCAATCCGCCCATCGCCGTGGGTGCGAAAGAAAAGCTCTGGCGAGCGACACAGGATCGCGGGGCCGGTCTCATCCTCGATCAAGGCGCCATAGCGCACCGGCTGTACCCCTTGCAGGGCCGCGTAAAGCGCGCGCGCCTCGCCGGTCGCGGTCATGTGGATAGGAAAGGTCAGGTTGGCCTGATAGATATCGCCGGCGCAGATATAATTATGCACCCTCTGAAAGGCGCGGGCATAGCGCGCAGGGTCCCAGAGCGGGCGCAAATCGCCAAGCCCCGCCGGGCCCTGGGGCAACTCTCCGACCGCCTGCGGCGCGCCGTAAACCCCGAACTGCAAAAGCGGCAAACGGCGCTCACGCGGCAAAAGCGGCAAAAGGCGCGGCTCAAGAGCAAACCCAAGTTCATAGCTGGCATAGCCCGCAAGCCAGAACCCGTCGGCGCGCGCCCGGTCAAGGGCGGCAAGGGCGGCGGGCACCTCGCCCGGATCATTGGCCACAATCCGGCGCTGCGCCTGTGCAAACTGACAGGCGGTGCCGCTTGGCCCATGATCGAAACGAATCTGCACTCTGCGCATCCCTTGGCTGGTGCTGGCGTATTTAGGCCGCAAAGGCGCAAAACACACCCTCAAAAGCGTCTGTTTACGCGAGTTTTGCGATTATCGACGCGCTTGACAGGCCCCCCTTTGCAAGGAACGCTGACCCCATAGCCATTTTCAGGAGTGTATCAGATGACGCATGGATTGACCGCCGCCATTCTCGCCTCTTGGGTGCTGGCCACGCCCGCATTGGCCGAACGGGCCTCAATCGGGTTCGAGGGTCCGGGCGACGGCCCTGCCCCGGCCGAGATGCCCGAGGATGGTTTTTTGGTCGCGACGCGCAACATGATGATCTCCTCGGCGGCCAAATCGGGCGATGGCACCGATGGCGCGAACGAGATCGAAAGCGTGATGAACATGCGCGGCGGCGTGATGATTCAACGCCCCGGTGCGCCATTTCAATTCATCTCGCTCGACTGGCAATCCGAAAAGGGCGAGCCAAGTGTCGTGGTCGAGGGATATTTCGGTGACGTCCTGATCGGGACCGAGAAATTCACCCTGCCGCAAAGTGCCGCAGAGGGCGGTTTTGTCACCTTCCGCGCCAATGCGCTTGCCGGGGTGGCGCTTGATCAGCTTGTGCTTTACCCACAGCGCAACAGGCTTGGCATGGGCGCGCTTGACAAGGTTGTGCTTGACGACGCACCCGAGGCGATAGACACCTCTGATGCGGCGCCGATATCCGCGTTTAAAAGCTAGACCACTGGCAGGGATCGGCGGACAGATCGCGGATCAGCCCTTGCACCCCGCCGGATCATGGATATAACCCGCTCCAATTTGCGTGTGCAGGCCTCTGCCTGCGCCCATTTAGCTGCCCGGGGGCCCCATGCCAAAAAGAACCGATATTTCATCCATCATGATCATCGGAGCGGGGCCTATCATCATCGGTCAAGCCTGCGAGTTCGACTATTCCGGCGCACAGGCCTGCAAGGCGCTGCGCGAGGAAGGCTATCGCGTCATTCTGGTCAACTCGAACCCGGCCACGATCATGACCGACCCGGAATTGGCCGATGCCACCTATATCGAGCCGATCACCCCCGAGATCATCGCCAGGATCATCGAGAAAGAGCGCCCCGATGCCTTGCTGCCGACGATGGGCGGGCAAACCGGATTGAACACCGCCCTGGCCGTCGCCGATATGGGCGTGCTTGAGAAATTCGGTGTCGAGTTGATCGGCGCCAATCGCGCCGCAATCGAGATGGCCGAGGATCGCAAGCTTTTCCGCGAGGCGATGGACCGGCTTGGCATCGAGAACCCCAAGGCGACGATTGCCAACACTATCGAGGAATGCATGGCGGCGATTGATTACGTCGGCCTGCCCGCGATCATCCGTCCGGCCTTTACCCTTGGTGGCACCGGCGGCGGCGTGGCCTATAACCGCGACGATTACGAACATTACTGCAAATCCGGGCTTGATGCCTCGCCCGTGAACCAGATCCTGATCGACGAATCGCTCTTGGGCTGGAAAGAATTCGAGATGGAGGTCGTGCGCGACAAGGCTGACAATGCCATCATCGTCTGTGCCATCGAAAACGTCGATCCGATGGGCGTGCATACCGGCGACAGCATCACCGTGGCCCCGGCCCTGACGCTGACCGACAAGGAATACCAGATCATGCGCAATCAGAGCATTGCCGTGCTGCGCGAGATCGGCGTCGAAACCGGTGGCTCGAACGTGCAATGGGCGGTGAACCCCGCCGATGGCCGCATGGTCGTGATCGAGATGAACCCGCGGGTGTCGCGCTCATCCGCCCTGGCATCAAAGGCGACCGGGTTTCCGATTGCCAAGATCGCCGCAAAGCTGGCCGTCGGCTATACGCTTGATGAACTGGACAACGACATCACCCGCGTCACCCCCGCGAGTTTTGAGCCGACGATCGACTATGTCGTCACCAAGATCCCGCGCTTTGCTTTTGAAAAATTCGCCGGCGCCAAGCCGCATCTGACCACCGCGATGAAATCGGTCGGCGAGGCGATGGCGATTGGCCGCACGATCCATGAAAGCCTTCAAAAGGCACTGGCGAGCATGGAAACCGGGCTTAGCGGGTTTGACGAGGTGGTGATCGAAGGCGCCACTGATCCCACCTCGGGCAAGGCTGCCGTGATCAAGGCGATCAGCCAGGCCACGCCAGACCGGATGCGCACCATCGCACAGGCGATGCGCCACGGACTTTCGGATGATGAAATCAACGCCGCGACCGCCTTTGACCCGTGGTTTCTTGCCCGCATCCGCGAAATCGTCGAAACCGAAGAGGAAATCCGTCGCGATGGTCTTCCGCTCACCGAACACGGGCTGCGCGCGCTCAAGATGCTTGGCTTTACCGATGCACGGCTGGCCAAGCTGACCGGGCGTGACGAAGGTCAGGTTCGCCGGGCGCGCCGCAATCTTGGGGTGCGGGCCGTGTTCAAGCGGATCGACACCTGCGCCGCCGAATTCGAGGCCCAGACCCCCTATATGTATTCCACCTACGAGTCGCCGATGATGGGCGAAGTCGAGTGTGAATCGCGCCCCTCTGATCGCAAGAAAGTGGTCATTCTGGGCGGCGGTCCCAACCGGATCGGTCAGGGGATCGAGTTTGATTACTGCTGCTGTCACGCTTGCTATGCGCTGACCGGCGCGGGATATGAAACGATCATGATCAACTGTAACCCCGAGACGGTTTCGACCGATTACGACACCTCGGACCGGTTGTATTTTGAGCCGCTGACATTCGAGCATGTGATGGAAATCCTGACCACCGAGCAACAAAACGGTAGCCTGCACGGCGTCATTGTTCAGTTCGGCGGTCAAACCCCGCTCAAGCTTGCGCGCGCGCTGGAGGCCGAGGGTATTCCGATCCTCGGCACCACGCCAGACGCGATTGACCTCGCCGAAGATCGCGAGCGTTTTCAAGAGCTTGTCAACAAACTTGACCTTAAACAGCCGCATAACGGCATCGCCAGCACCGACGAACAGGCGCTTGCCATCGCCGAGGATATCGGCTTTCCGCTGGTCATTCGCCCCTCTTACGTTCTGGGCGGGCGGGCGATGGAGATCGTGCGCGATATGGCCCATCTGGAACGCTATATCGCCGAGGCGGTTGTGGTCTCTGGCGATAGCCCGGTCTTGCTTGACAGCTATCTGTCGGGCGCGATCGAATGCGATGTCGACGCGCTTTGCGATGGCGAAACCGTGCATGTCGCGGGCATCATGCAGCACATCGAAGAGGCCGGCGTGCATTCGGGCGATAGTGCCTGTTCGCTGCCGCCCTATTCGCTCAGCGACGAGATGATCGCGCGCATCAAGGCGCAGACCGAGGCGCTGGCGATTGCGCTGAACGTGGTTGGCCTGATGAACGTGCAATTCGCGGTTAAAGACGATGAAATCTACCTGATCGAGGTAAATCCGCGCGCCAGCCGCACCGTGCCCTTCGTGGCCAAGGCGACGGATTCGGCGATTGCCGCAATTGCCGCGCGGTTGATGGCAGGCGAGAAAATGGCCGCATTCCCGTTCCGTGGCCCCTATCCCAAAGACACCAAGCCCGGCACCCTGCCGATGGCCGATCAGATGACGTTGGCCGATCCCAACATGCCGTGGTTTTCGGTCAAAGAGGCGGTTCTGCCCTTCGCGCGCTTTCCTGGTGTGGATACGATCCTTGGCCCGGAGATGCGTTCGACCGGCGAGGTAATGGGCTGGGATGTGTCCTTTCCGCGTGCCTTCCTCAAGGCGCAAATGGGCGCAGGCGTTGACCTGCCGGATAGCGGCAATGTCTTTATCTCGATCAAGGACGCGGACAAGACGCCGCAGTTGATTGAGGCTGCGAGGGTGCTGGTCGATCTTGGCTTTGCCGTCGTCGCCACGCGCGGCACGGCGGATTTCCTCAAAGGACATGACATCGCTTGCGAGGTGATCAACAAGGTCTATGAGGGGCGCCCCAATATCGTGGATATGCTGAAAGACGGGCAGATCGCGCTTGTGATGAACACCACCGAAGGCACTCAAGCGGTTGAGGACAGCCGCGAAATCCGCTCCGTCGCGCTTTATGACAAGATCCCCTATTTCACGACCGCCGCCGGATCGCATGCCGCTGCCTTGGCGATCAAGGCGCGCGAAGAAGGCGAACTGAAGGTGATGCCGCTGCAAGGCAGCAACAGTTAACACCCCGACGCGCATCGCGTTTGATGCGCGTCACCCCTAGAGTGGTCGGTTTTTGACACCGTAACGGCGAATTCAGGCGCTATGCTTTGGGCGCCTAGCTGCGTTGCGACAACTGCATTGATTTTATCCAATTTACCTATTGCGTGTTGTGAAATTTCGCATATGTGCTTGAAACAGACGATATATCGTTTGTTTTACTTCTCAGGATGGAGGCCAGCCATGACCCGCGACGAACTTAACCGCGAATTGCGTATGCATAGTGCAAGTTGGCCTGCCGTGCTGATCGTCTATGGGATGATCGTTGGCACGATGGCCCTGTCGGCAATGGCGATCCTCTGATCGCGACCCGCGCGCTATTTTAAAACTGTTGAACTGCAAAGTGGCGGTGGGTTTCCCATCCGCCACTTTCATGTTTTCATCGCATCGTGCTCTTAGACGTTGGTGCCGCTGACCTTTTTGTCTTTCGGATCAATCCGCGCAGCCGCCGCATCACCGACATTGTCGATCCCGCGTTCTTCCAAAAGCGTGGTAAGCCACTCGGGGTCCATTTCGGGCACCGAGCTTAGCAGCAGGTCGGTATAGGGGTGATGCGGTGGCGTGAACATGTCATCCTTGGGCCCCTGTTCCACGACCTTGCCATGCTGCATCACCACCACCTCATCCGCGATAGAGCGGACCGTGGCAAGATCGTGCGTGATGAACATATAGGCCAGGTTCAATTCCCCCTGAAGCCGGTCCAGAAGGCGCAGGATCCCTTCGGCCACTAGTTGATCGAGAGCCGAGGTGACCTCGTCGCAGACGATAAAGCTTGGCTCAGCCGCGAGCGCGCGGGCGATGCCGATCCGTTGTTTCTGGCCACCGGAAAGTTCAGGCGGATAACGGTTATAATACTGCGACGGCTCAAGCTCGATCAGATCGAGCAATTCATCCACCCGGTTCTTGAGCTTGGCGCCCTTGAGCCCCGAATAGAACGCCGCTGGCCGACCGATAATTTCCGAAATCCGTACCTTGGGATTCAGCGCCGTATCGGCCATCTGATAGATCATCTGACACTGGCGTAGCTGGTCTTTGGTGCGATCCCGATAGTCGGGTGGGAATGGCTCGCCCTTGAACAGTATCTCGCCCTTTGAGGGCGGCAAAAGCCCGGTGATACAGCGCGCCGTGGTCGATTTACCCGACCCGGATTCGCCCACGACGGCGACGGTCATGCCCTCGTAAATGTCAAAGCTGACATCATCCAGAACCTTGTCGCCGCCGGTATAAGAGGCATCGACATTCTTGACCGAGATCAGCGGCACGCTATCCTTGGGCCGATATTTCTGCGGGCTTTCAAAGCTGCGCACCGCCCAGAGGGACTTGGTGTATTCCTCTTGCGGATTGTCGAGCATCTCTTTGGTCGAGGCCTCTTCGACCTCTTCGCCCTTGAGCAGAACCTTGATGGTATCGGCCATTTGCGCCACCACCGCCAGATCGTGGGTAATATAGATTGCGGCGGTATTGAACTGTTCGACGATGTCACGGATCGCGGCCAGAACCTCGATCTGGGTGGTCACGTCAAGCGCGGTGGTCGGCTCGTCAAAGATGATCAGATCCGGGCGACATGACATCGCCATAGCCGTCATCGCGCGCTGCAACTGCCCACCAGAGACCTGGTGAGGATAGCGAAACCCGATCTCGGACGGATTCGGCAGGCGCAATCGCTCATAAAGATCCATTGCATCCTCTTGCGCCTCAAGCCGCTTTTTCAGGCGGTATTGCAGAGGCGCTTCGGTGTGCTGGTCGATGATCTTATGGGCCGGGTTGAACGAGGCCGCCGCCGATTGCGCCACATAGGCAATGCGCGAGCCACGCAACGCGCGCCGCTCGCTTTCGGTGGCGGTTGTCAGCTCCATCCCGTCAAACTCGATCGAGCCATTCGAGATCCGCGTGCCATCGCGCGCATAGCCCATACAGGCCGCGCCGATCGTGGATTTACCGGCACCGGATTCACCAATCAGGCCCATGACCTCACCTCGGTGGAGGGTCAGATCGACACCCTTGATGATGTCGACCCAGCTTTCATCGGAATAGCCCTGAATTTTCAGGTCCCTGATTTTCAGAAGAACGTCTTTTTTCTTTACCATATCCGATTACCCTTTCAGGCCAGAGGAACGATGCAGCATCCAGTCAACCACAAAGTTGATTGCGACCGTCAACAGGGCGATGGCGCCCGCAGGAATAAGCGGGGTGACATCACCAAACGAGATCAGCGTCGCGTTCTCGCGCACCATTGATCCCCAATCCGCCGTCGGTGGCTGAATGCCAAGTCCAAGGAAGCTTAGGCCGGCAATGAGAAGGAACACGAAACAGAATTCCAACCCGAATTCAGCCACCAGAGGCGCGGTAGAGTTAGGCAGGATTTCACGCCGGATAAGATACCAGGTGCGTTCCCCGCGAAGTTTGGCGGCCTCGATATAATCCATGACCACCACGTTGCCCGCAACCGCCCGCGTCAGGCGAAATACCCGAGGGCTATAGATCACCGCAACCACAAGGATCAGGATGATCTCGGAGGGGTTGAAGATCACCAGCATTCCAAGCGCAAAGGCCGCCGAAACCCCGCCCAGAACGGCAAGGCCAATGATCCAGCCCATGACGCTTCGCTCAGACACAGCCGTGACCACCAACAGGCCGGTGACCCCGGCAAAGATGGTCAGCAGATAAAAGGCCGTGGTGTTGTTGGCCAGCTCTCCGCCAAAGATCGACAGCATCAAAAGCGCGAAGATCAGCGAGGGGATCGACATGATCACATCCGATGTCCGCGCCAAGATCTGGTCAAACCAGCCCCCTGTGGTCGCCGCCAATAGCCCGGCAAGCGCGCCCAGAAGAAAGGCCATGACCGTCCCTGCCAGCGCAAGGGCAACCGTGTTACGCGCGCCAAAAATGACCCGGCTGAACATATCGCGGCCAAGTTGATCCGCCCCCAGAAGCATGGTTTCATCTGGCGGAGCAAAGGCCGATGAAATGATCTGTGCCTCGCCGAATGGCGCGATCCAGGGCGCGAAGATACCGGCAATGGCATAGGTGAAGATGATGAACATGCCAAACCCAGCCGTCAGCGGCGCGGTGCGCAATTCCTTGGCAAGGTTGGTTGGCGCGATGGCCACCAGAAACTCGCGGAAGGCATAGGCCACCATCGCCGAGAGCGCCAAAAGCCCGGCGCAGATCGCAACCAGACGCAAGGCGCCAACCCCGCCGACAATGCCCAGAATGAACGAGACCAAAGTCAGCGAAAACAGCAGAAGAAACGCAGAGCGCTTGTTGTAAAACGCCGCCAGGCAAGAGCCACCTAGAAGCAGAGTGTAGTAGATAATGACGAAAACATTCATGTCTCTGCCCCCTTATTTCGGATGACGCAGGCGCGGGTTGGTCAAGATAGCCCCCACATCCGCCGCAAGGTTAAGAAGGATAAAGGTCGCCGCAAAGATCAGACAGCAAGCCTGCACCACCGGGAAGTCACGTTTTGACACCGCATCGACAAGCGCCTGCCCGATACCGGGATAGACAAAGACCACCTCGACAAGCACCACACCGGTAATGAGATAGGCAAGGTTCAAGGCAACAACGTTGATGATCGGCGCCCAGGCATTGGGCAGCGCGTGTTTCACGATGACCTTCCAGGGCGGTGTGCCCTTGAGGCGCGCCATCTCGATATAGGGCGAGGCCAGAAGATTGATGATCGCCGCTCGGGTCATGCGCATCATATGCGCCGTCACCACAAGCACCAGCGTCAGCGCCGGCAGGAAGGTCCGGTGCAAAAGCTCGCCAAAGGTCATATCATTGCTCAGGCTGGCAATCGCCGGGAACATGCCGGTTTTGACCGCCAGATAAAGGATAAGGATATAGCCGAGAAAGAATTCGGGGCTTGAAATCGACGTGAGGGTGAGAACATTGACAACCCGGTCAAAGATCGAGTTGCGCAAAAGCGCCACCAACACACCAAGAACAATAGAGATCGGCACCGCGATAACGGCGGCATATGTAGCCAGGAAAAGCGTGTTGGCAAGGCGCGAGCTGATCGTATCGACAACGCTTTCGCCGGTGACGATGGAATTGCCAAAATCCAGCGTGACCGCGTTGGCCAGCCACCCAAAATATCGCACAAGTGCCGGTTGATCCAACCCCATTTCCTTGCGCAAAGCGGCAAGGTTTTCCGGTGTTGCACCCTGTCCAAGAACCGCCTCGGCAATGTCACCCGGCAGCAATTCGACCATGAAGAAGATAATTGCCGAAATAATCAGCAAAATCCCCAATCCAAGTCCAAGCCGTTTTCCAACGAGCCCTAGAATATCTCCCATCAGTCCCTCCTGCTGTCTGCTCTGGCATCCGTTAGTTCATAGGAACACAGGTTGCCGTTTTGGCAGATTCGTTTTTTGCTCTGACCGGGTGTTAATGTGATCCGGCTCTGGCTTGTGGCTCCGACGCGGTTTGGGAAATCAATCGGATGCGCCGCAGCAGTGAAAACCCGGCGCCAGTGACGCCGGGTTTCTGTTTTCAACTTACGCTTCGAACCACCAGCGGCTGGCGGCGCGGGCGCCGTCACAGCTCCAACTGGCCGCGACATTCTCATGACGCTTCACACCCTTTCCGCGGGCATAGACCCAGTTGTTGAAGAACGGGATGATCGTGCCGCCGTCATCACGCATCAGCAAGCACATCTCGCGATACATCTCAGCGCGCAGGCTGTCGTCAAGTTCGCCCTTGGCCTGAAGCAGAAGCTCGTTGAAACGCTCGTTCTGCCAGCGGCTCTCGTTCCAGGCGGCGTCGTCCTTGTAGGCCAGCGTGAACATCACGTCCGGCGTCGGGCGCGCGCCCCAAGACACGGCCGAGAACGGCTTTTTCAGCCAAACGTCGGAGTAATAGCCATCATTTGGCTCGCGCACGACCTTGATGTTGATGCCCGCCGCCTTGGCCTGTTCGGCATAAAGCACGCACATGTCGACCGCCCCGGTATAGACACTGTCGGCCACCGACAGGTTGACCGTAAGCCCCTCTTGCCCGGCCTTCTTGAGCAGCGATTTCGCCTGATCCGGGTCGTAGTCGCGTTGCGGGATATCGTCCGGCCAATAGGGCTGCACCGGCGACAGATGGAAATCGTTGCCCTTGGTTGCCGCCCCGAACGAGATCTTCTCGATGATCTCGTCGCGGTTCATCGCCAGTTTCAGCGCGTTGCGCACGTTCACATCATCGAACGGTGCCGTGTCGCAATGCATTGGCATGGTGATCGCGCCACCCGAGGGAATGTTGTCGATTGACACATTGGGATTGCGCTCCAACAGCGCCAGCGTCTTGAGTTCGATCAGCGAAATACAATCCACATCGCCCGTTACCAACGCCGTCTGGCGGGCGTTGGGGTCATTGAGGACCAGCATGGTTACCTTGTCGAAATACGCGCCATCCAGATGCCAGCCGTCATGACGTGTCAGTTCCCAGCGAATACCAAACTCACCCGAGTCGATTTTATAGGGGCCAGAGCCATCGCCGGATTTCCAATCAATCGTGCCATCCCCATTAGAGGGACAAATCGCAAAGTGGTAATCAGTCATCAGCCAGGGCAGATCGGCATTGCCGCGTGCGAGGCTGATCACAACCGCATTGTCGCCATCTGCGGTGACGTCGGTCACATCTGTCAAAAGCGCCTTGGCCGCCGATGTGGACGCATCCCCACGGTGGTGGTTGAGGCTGTCGATCACATCCTGTGATGTCACCTTCTTGCCACTATGGAAAGACGCATCGGGATTGAGTTTGAATGTCCATTGCTTGGCATCAGGCGTGGCCTCCCAACCGGTCGCAAGGTCCGGCCCAAGCGAGTTGTCCGCCTCGATCATCGTCAGATAGCTGCGGTGGGTGTGCGCCAGAAAGATCATCTGACGTGTCACATAGGTGCCCGGATCATGTGTGTCCGAGGTATTGCCGTCATGCACCCCCCAACGGAACGTACCGCCGCTGGTCGGGTTGGCAGCGGCCGATGTGCCCCAAAGACCGGTTGCCGCCGACGCGGTTAGGCCCGCTGCGGCCGCATAATTCATAAACGAGCGGCGCGAGATAGTTCCCGTACGGGCCGCATCGGCGAGCTTGTCCAAAAGGACCTGGTCCTTGTTCTTTTTCATAAGATTTCCCTGTTTGCTGTGTGAGCTGTCATTGGAGGGGTCATTTTGCTGACCCTCACCAAAAGCTTCCTGTTACGAAGATGCTGAAGGATGCTTAAATACGACATTTCTCAAGCAAAACACGAAATTGGCCGCGTTTCCAGCCTTTAATCTTCGAGCCGCCGTAGTTTTGATCTGAAAGACGTCATGGATTTCACGCACCTCTCGCCGTAAGCGCCTAGCTGCGTCGCGCGCGCAACTTGGAAAAATAATCGAGTCGTTTTTTGAGCTCGCGTTCAAATCCGCGTTCGACCGGCTGATAAAGGACCGGGCGTTTCATGGTCTCGGGAAAGTAATTCTGGCCTGAAAACCCGTCTTCCGCGTCATGGTCATAGGCATAGCCCGCGCCATAGCCCTGCTCCGCCATAAGCTTGGTTGGCGCGTTCAGGATGTGCTTGGGCGGTGGCTCGCTTCCGGTTTTTTTGGCCTCGCGCATCGCCGCCTTATAGGCGACATAACCGGCATTCGATTTCGGCGCGAGTGCGAGATAAGTGACCGCCTGCGCAAGCGCCAATTCGCCCTCGGGGCTGCCCAAACGCTCATAGGTTTCCCATGCGTGAAGACAAACAGTTTGCGCCTGCGGATCGGCAAGACCGATATCCTCAACTGCCATGCGGATGATGCGCCGCGCAAGGTAACGCGGGTCCTCCCCCCCGGTCAGCATGCGCGCGAACCAGTAAAGCGCCGCGTCGGGGTCGGACCCGCGCACCGATTTATGCAGCGCCGAGATCAGGTTGTAATGCTCGTCGCCGCCCTTGTCGTATTTGGCCGCACGCTTCATCAGGCGGCTGGCAAGCGCGGCTTTATCAAGCTTGGTCTCGGTCTTCCACGCCGCCACCTGTTCGATCAGGTTGAGCAGGGCGCGCCCATCACCATCGGCCATTTCCAAAAGGGCCTCACGCGCCGGGCCATCAAGCGGCAGGGCTCGACCAATATCGGCCTCGGCGCGCTGCGCGAGCCGTTCCAAATCAGACAGCGCGAGCCGTTCGAGAACCAGAACCTGCGCGCGACTTAACAGGGCGGCGTGCAGCTCGAAACTGGGGTTTTCGGTGGTGGCGCCGACCAACAGGATCGTGCCATCCTCCATATGCGGCAAAAATCCGTCCTGCTGGGCCTTGTTGAAGCGGTGGATCTCGTCCACGAACAACAGGGTGCCCTGGCCGTTGGCGCGGCGGTGCTTGGCCTCTTCAAAGACCTTGCGCAGGTCCGGCACACCGGTGAAAATCGCGCTGATCTGAACGAAATGAAGGTCGGTTTCATCCGCCAAAAGCCGCGCGATGGTGGTTTTGCCCACACCCGGCGGCCCCCAGAAGACCAGCGACGTCAGGCTGCCAGAGGCCAGCATCACCCCAAGCGGCGCCTCGGGGCCAAGCACCTGATCCTGTCCAATGACCTCGGCGATCCTGCGCGGGCGCAGCCGGTCGGCCAAAGGGCGCGGCGCGGTGCCGGGCGGCGTGTCGGGCGGTGTTTGAAAGAGATCAGCCATGCGTGCATCCTATCGCGCCCTGTGACGCGGCGCACACAGATATGCAAAGGCCGCGCCCGGATTGCAAGCCGCAGCCGCAGCCCCTCAAACGGAAAACGCCGCCGACCAACCGTCAGCGGCGTTCAAATTCTGGTCTCAAAAGCCGGGTATCAGGCCTCGTCTGCCTCGGCTTCGGCCGCTGCAACACGGGCCTTGTCGCCTGCGCCCTTGGCGTTCACATCGCGATCGACGAACTCGATGATGGCCATGGGTGCCATGTCGCCATAGCGAAAGCCCGCCTTGAGAACACGGACATAGCCGCCCTGACGGTCCTTGTAGCGGGGCCCAAGCACGTCGAACAGTTTCGCGACATACTGATCCTGCTTGAGCTGCGCTGCGGCCTGACGGCGCGCGTGCAGATCACCGCGTTTTCCCAGGGTGATCATTTTTTCGATGATCCGGCGCAGTTCTTTGGCCTTGGGCAGAGTGGTTTTGATTTGCTCATGTTCGATGAGCGATCCGGCCATGTTGGCCCAAAGCGCCTTGCGGTGCTCATGGGTCCGGTTCAGGCGGCGGTAGCCTCTTGCGTGACGCATTTTCTGGTCTCCTTAGCGTGTTTTGCTTTGTCCGGCGGTCTGATGCGTGTCAGCCGCTCTCCTTGGGGCAGTGGCCCATGTTTTCCCCGGCGATCCGGGCATTGATCCCACCCTACGAGATAACCCGTAGGGTGGGTGTAACCCACGCGTATCTTAAAACGCGTCTTCGAATTTCTTGGCCAGATCCTCGATATTATCGGGCGGCCAATCCTCAACGTCCATGCCAAGGTGCAGGCCCATGCCGCTGAGAACTTCCTTGATCTCGTTAAGCGACTTGCGGCCAAAGTTCGGCGTGCGCAGCATCTCTGCTTCGGTCTTCTGGATCAGATCGCCGATATAAACGATGTTGTCGTTCTTGAGGCAATTTGCCGAACGTACCGACAGTTCCAACTCGTCCACTTTCTTGAGCAGGAGCGGGTTGAACTCAAGGCCATCGTCTTCGTCCTGGCGACCGGCGGCTTCTGGCTCGTCAAAGTTGACGAAGATCGAAAGCTGATCCTGAAGGATGCGTGCGGCGTAGGCCACGGCATCATCCGGCGTGATCGACCCGTCGGTTTCGATTTTCATGGTCAGCTTGTCATAATCCAGCACCTGGCCCTCGCGGGTGGGCTGAACGTCATAGCTGACTTTGGAAATCGGCGAATAGATCGCGTCGATCGGGATAAGGCCGATGGGCGCATCCTCGGGTTTGTTCTTGTCGGCCGCGACATAGCCTTTGCCCTGGTTCACGGTCAATTCCATGAACAGATCGGCGCCCTCGTCGAGGTGGCAAATCACGTGTTCCTTGTTCAGGATCTCGATGCCGGCACTGTCCGAAATGTCGCCAGCGGTCACGACACCCGGACCCTTGGCATTGACCGAAAGACGCTTGGGCCCTTCAACTTCCATGCGAAGCGACACGCCCTTGAGGTTCAGCACGATGTCGGTGACGTCTTCGCGCACACCGGCAACACTTGAAAACTCATGCAGGACGTTGTCGATCTGCACGGCGGTGATGGCCGCCCCTTGCAGCGACGACAACAGCACCCGGCGCAGTGCGTTGCCGAGTGTAAGACCAAAGCCGCGCTCAAGCGGTTCAGCGATCAGAACGGCCTGACGAAGCGGGTCATTGCCCGGCTTGACGTCAAGCTGTGTCGGCTTGATCAATTCAGCCCAATTTTTGTGGATCATGCGTCCCTCCATTCCAGTTCCGTTCCCATGTCCAAAGGTTCAGAACGCCCGAGGTATTAAAATGACGAAAAGGGGACCGCGCAATTTTGCGCGGCCCCGCCTGGTGTATCTTGGATCAGACCCGACGACGTTTCGGCGGGCGGCAGCCATTGTGCGCCATCGGCGTCACATCACGGATCGAGGTGATGTTGAACCCAACAGCGGCCAGAGCGCGCAGCGCCGATTCACGGCCCGAACCGGGGCCTTGAACTTCGACCTCAAGGGTGCGCATGCCGTGATCCTGGGCCTTTTTACCGGCATCTTCTGCGGCCATCTGGGCGGCATAGGGTGTCGATTTCCGCGAGCCTTTGAAGCCCATGGTGCCAGCCGACGACCAGGCGATAGCATTGCCTTGCACGTCCGAGATCAGGATCTTGGTGTTGTTGAAAGACGAGTTCACATGAGCAACGCCGGTGGCGATGTTCTTGGAGACCTTCTTTTTGGTGCGTTTGGTATCGCGTGCCATTGATCAGCCCTCCCTTATTTCTTCTTGCCGGCAATGGCCTTTGCGGGGCCTTTGCGGGTGCGTGCGTTGGTATGGGTGCGCTGACCACGAACCGGCAGGTTGCGACGGTGACGCAGGCCACGGTAGCAGCCAAGGTCCATCAGACGCTTGATGTTCATCTGCGTGTCACGACGCAGATCACCTTCGACGGTATAGTTGGCGTCGATATGTTCGCGCAGGGCCAGAGCTTCGGCATCCGAAAGTTCGTTCACGCGACGCGATGCGTCGATGTTCACGGCTTCACAGATGGCCTTGGCCGAGGTGTGACCAATACCAGTGATATATGTAAGGGCGATCGGGACCCGCTTGTGGGTCGGGATATTTACGCCGGCGATACGTGCCAAATGTAAGTTCCTTTATCGTTGCGGTTCCGTAGCTCCAGAACCTTTTTTCACAACGTAAGCCCGAGGCGTTTTCGCTCCGGGCCGCAGCTGAATTCAGGTGATACGATCCCTGCCGGGGGCGACCCGGTCAGAATCAATTCTCTCGCGAGATAGGGCTGGTTATGGGGAAATTAAGGGGGCGTCAAGCCCTGCCCCCTTATTTGTCAAGCTGAGATGAAATTGCCGCTTGAACCTGCGCGATTTCCCCCAGACCGTCGACCGAAGACAGCAGGCCCTTGGCATAGTAATAGCCAAGCAGCGGCGAGGTTTTCTTGTAGTATTCCATCAACCGGTTGCGCAGGCTGTCCTCATTGTCATCCGCCCGGCGTTTGACATCCGAAGATCCGCATTTGGCGCATTTGCCGTCGGCGGGCCAGGGTTTGGTGATGTCGTTATAGACCTCTCCACAGCCGCCACAGGTCGAGCGTGCGGTAATCCGCTGCACAAGCGCCTCATCGTCGACCCGAAGCTCGATCACGGAGTCAAGCGCCTCCCCCTGTTCCGCCAGCAGATCGCCAAGCGCGTCGGCCTGGGCCAGGGTGCGCGGGAAACCGTCAAAGATAAAACCGCCCTGTTTGTCACCCTCAAGTTTTTCGCGGATCAGGCCGATCACGATCTCATCGGTCACAAGGTCGCCACGGGCCATTACATCGGCCACGATCTTGCCCATCTCAGAGCCGCTATCCTTAGCCTCGCGCAGCATGTCGCCGGTCGATAGCTGGATCATGTTGCGGCTGGCAACAAGATGATGCGCCTGAGTGCCCTTGCCTGCCCCCGGGGGCCCGAGAAGAATGATGTTCATCGGCGTGATGCCCCTTTCCTGCGCGAGCGTTTCTTACCTTTGCCGCTCAGCTGTGATTTCTCAATCAGACCTTCGTATTGATGCGCAAGCAAATGGCTTTGCACCTGCTGGATCGTGTCCATCGTCACCGAAACCACAATAAGAACCGAGGTGCCGCCGAAATAGAACGGAATGGCGAACTGACTGCGCAGGACTTCCGGCAGCAGCATCACCGCCACGAGATAACCCGACCCAAGGACCAGCACGCGGTTGACCACGTAATCCAGGTATTCGGCGGTTTTCTTGCCGGGACGGATACCGGGAACAAAGCCGTTCTGGTTCTTGAGGTTATCGGCCACATCATCGGTCTTGAACGACACGTTGAAGGTATAGAAATAGGTGAAAAACACGATCATCAGCGTGAAGAACAGCAGGTAAAGCGGCTGGCCGGGGCCGAAATAGGCCATGATCGTCGACATCACCGGGCTGGTCTGGGTGCCCGAAAACGTGGTGATCGTGGCGGGCAGAAGCAACAGGGAACTGGCAAAGATCGCCGGGATAACGCCGGCCGGGTTCACCTTGATCGGAAGATGCGAAGAGCCCCCGTCATAGACCTTCATGCCGACCTGACGGCGCGGGTATTGAATATGAATCTTGCGAAGCGAGCGCTCCATGAAGACCACAAAGCCGATCACGACCACGACCATCAACATCACGCCAATGATCACCGCCGGGCTGATCGCACCAGAGCGGCCCTGACTGAAGAACTGTGCAAGGGCGGCGGGGACTTCGGCGATGATGCCGACAAAGATGATCAGCGAAATGCCATTACCGATACCGCGCGCGGTGATCTGCTCGCCAAGCCACATCAGGAACATCGTGCCCCCGATCAGCGTGATCATGCAGGAGACAATAAAAAAGCCACCTGGATTGGTGACCATGTCGCCCGATTGCAGGCTGACGGCCAGACCGTAGGATTGCAGCGTCGCAAGACCAACCGTGCCATAGCGGGTGTACTGGTTGATCTTCTTGCGGCCCTGTTCGCCCTCTTTCTTCAACTGTTCAAGCTGCGGCACCATCGCGGTCAGAAGCTGAACGATGATCGAGGCCGAGATATAGGGCATGATCCCGAGGGCGAAAATCCCCATCCGGCCAAGCGCACCGCCGGTAAACATCGACAACATGCCGCCAATGCTGGCCTGGGCGCCTTGCATGAATTCACGCAGGGCCGCGCCGTCAATGCCCGGCACCGGGATATAGGTGCCAAGACGATAGACGATCAAAAGCCCCAGCGTGAACAGGATGCGTTTGCGAAGATCGGAGGCCTTACCAAGCGCGGACCAGCTTGTGTTGGCCGCCATTTGCTCTGCTGCAGATACCATTCGCGGGTCTCTTTCATATGACAACGCCGCCAAAAGCTGTTTTCCAGCTCAGGCGGCGTCAAAGGAAAACTTGGGGCATATGTAAGCGGCGCGAACGCCACTCACAACCTCTTATTCAGCGGCCTGCGCGGTTGTGACCGTCAGTGAGCCACCGGCTTTTTCGACGGTTTCGATCGCCGAACGCGATGCGCCAGTGACCTCAAGTGTCACTTTGGCCGAGATATCACCCTTGGCCAGAACGCGGATACCGTCCAGCTTGCGGCGCACCAGACCCGAAGCGACAAGCACGTCTTCGGTGATCGCGGCCGAGGCGTCGATTTTCTTCTCGTCGATGAATTTCTGGATCAGGCCCAGGTTGACCACCGCATAGGATTTGCGGTTCGGCTTGGTAAAGCCACGCTTGGGCAGACGTTGATAGAGCGGCATCTGGCCGCCCTCAAAGCCCTTGATCGCCACACCCGAACGGGATTTCTGACCTTTGATACCACGGCCACCGGTCTTGCCCATGCCCGAACCCGGGCCACGGCCAATGCGTTTGCGGCGCTTGGTTGCACCGGGGTTGTCTTGCAGTTCATGCAGTTTCATGTCGCTTCTCCTATGCCGGATGTGACCCCCAGCGACGGTTGGGCCAAACGCGGCGTATATTGAATGTTGAGTCGTGGCAAAACAGGGCCACCCGCGGGCGTATAGACGGGATTGCGCCCGGTATCAAGCATCGAGTGACTGGCCGCGACCGCCGCCGCAACACGGGCATTGATCGCAAACGCCTGCTGGTGTCAGACTGCGGACATGTTTGCGCGTCTGATCCCCCTGCCCTTTTGGGCCGCTTGCCTTGGCCTTTTGCCGATGGCTCCGGTGCCCTATGCCGCGACCGGCTGCGCCACCGATGCGATGCTGGTGTTTGACGGCTCTGCCTCGATGTCCGAAATCGGCTTTGACACCCAGGCGGCAACGCGCATCACCGAGGCTCGCGATGCCATGCGCCGCGCCATGCCCCAGATCGCGCCCTATCGGCGCATTGGCCTGATCGCCTATGGGCCGGGGCCGGGCAATGCCTGTGACAATATCGAACTGCGCTTTGCGCCAATGCCCGATGCCGCCGCCGCCCTCGTGGCCGAGGTAGAGGCGCTGCGCCCCGGCGGGCTTACCCCGCTTGCGGCCTCGGTCCGGGCGGCGGCAGAGGTGCTTGAGTACCGCGAGCATCCGGGGCTTGTGGTGCTTGTCACCGATGGCAATGAAACCTGCGGCGGGCGGCCCTGCGCGCTTGGCCGCGCATTGGCGGCAGAGGCGCGCGACCTGACCGTGCATGTGATCGGGTTTCGCGTGGTGGTCGATTTCTTCAGCTGGGACAGCCCCGAGGCGGGCAGCTATACCCAAGGCAACACTGTCGCCAAATGCCTCGCCGATTCCACCGGCGGCATGTATGTCTCGACCGAAACAGTGGACGAGCTTGCAGCCGCTTTGCGCGAAACGCTTGGCTGTCCGCTGATCGGCTGGGGCACGGCTTTGACCCCAGCCAGACCCAAAGGCTAAACTTTGCACGTAGGGTGGGTGCAACCCACGCGCCGCACCACGCCTTACGACGGCTCGGGCCAGACGAAATCCGGGCGCAGAGCCTCATAGACCGGGCGGCCATCGGATGGTTTGGCCTCACCGCTCGCCGGATCGTAAAAGGCGTGATAGGGTGCCGGCTCGATCTGGTCGCCATAGCCCATCAGGTTTGGCACGATCACCCGGATGCGGCTTTGCCTGTCATCCAGCATGATCGGCGCGCCGCATTCCCCGCAGGTGCAAAGCTCCAGTGGGCCATCGGGATTTTTGGCATTGAACGGCTGGCGTTTCAGACCGGCCTCATTATCGACCTCAAGATCGCCATGCCTGAAGAACACCACATGGGTGGTGTCCTGACCTGTCACGGCCTTGCAGACCGAACAATGACAGGTGTGATTATCAATCGGCGCATGCGCCGCCTTGGTGTGAATGTGGTCACATCCACCACTACATTGGCTTGACATAAGACCCTCCTCTAACGCTGTCAGAACTGGCCGGACCTCTGCCGACAATCGCCCGCGTAGAGTAGCCCGCCCTGCATGATCCTAGCATGCAGGGCCGCGCCCCCGGATCACATATTGCCATCCACGACTAAAGCATGAGGGGGCCAAATGCGAAAGCGCCCCCGGCAAGACCGAGGGCGCTCTCAAACTCACGTAGGGTGGGTAAAACCCACGCCCGGCGTCAGCCTTTTTCTTCAACAATCTCGACCATATGCGAGATCTTGTTGATCATGCCGCGCACAGCCGGTGTGTCTTCAAGCTCGCGGGTCTTGTGCATCTTGTTAAGACCCAGCCCGATCAGCGTCTGGCGCTGTTTTTCGGGGCGACGGATCGGAGACCCGATCTGTTTGATAACGATGGTTTTTGCCATTGATCAGAACTCCTTACGCTTCCGCGGCTTCGGCAGCCGGCGCTTCGTCACCCTTTTTCAGGATGTCAGCGACCTTTTTGCCTCGGCGTTGGGCGACCATGCGGGGCGAGCTTTCTTTTTGAAGCCCGTTCAGCGTGGCGCGGATCATGTTATAGGGGTTCTGGCTGCCGTTGGATTTGGCAACAACGTCCTGAACACCCAGCATCTCGAATACGGCACGCATCGGACCACCGGCAATGATACCGGTCCCTTGCGGTGCTGTGCGCATCACGACCTTGCCGGCGCCATGGCGCCCTTCCATGTCGTGGTGCAGGGTCCGACCCTCGCGCAGCGGCACGCGAATCATGGCGCGCTTGGCGGCTTCGGTCGCCTTGCGAATGGCCTCGGGGACCTCTTTCGCCTTACCTTTGCCAAAGCCAACGCGGCCTTTTTGATCGCCTACGACGACAAGCGCCGCAAAGCCAAAGCGTTTCCCGCCCTTGACGGTTTTGCTGACCCGGTTGATCGCAACCAGACGATCGGCGAATTCGGGGGTTTCGTCGCGGTCACGACCACCACGGCGTTTTTCATCTCTTGCCATTAGGCGTCCTTTCAATGCGGCGCCATCGGCACCATTTGTCTCAATCCAAGTGGGCAATTGTCGCCCCCGGATCATCGAGGCGGCCCGTTGCCGGGCCGCCTGCGCTGTTTTAGATTTTCAGCCCGGCTTCACGCGCGGCGTCGGCAACTGCCTTGACCTTGCCATGAAACAGAAAGCCGCCACGATCGAAATACGCCTCGGTGATACCGGCCTTCTTGGCCCGCTCGGCGATTGCCGTGCCAACTGTGGCTGCGGCTTCGACGTTGTTCTTCCCGGCCAGACCAAGATCCTTTTCGAGGGTCGAGGCGGCGGCGAGTGTCACACCGTTGACGTCGTCGATCAGCTGCACGCTGATGTTCTTGTTGGAGCGGTGAACGGAAAGACGCGGACGCCCTGCGTTGACCTTGCGAAGTTTGTTCCGAACGCGCATGCGGCGTTTTTCGAACAGTTTTCTCTTGCTGTTTGCCATCTGTCGCGTCCTTACTTCTTCTTGCCTTCCTTCTGGAAGATATACTCGTCCTTGTAGCGAATGCCTTTACCTTTATAGGGCTCGGGACGACGCCAATCGCGGATATTTGCCGCGACCTGACCGACGAGCTGCTTATCCGTGCCTTCAACCACCATTTCAGTGGGCTTGGGAACGGTAACAGTTACACCTTCCGGAATGTGGAAATCGACATCATGGCTGAGGCCGAGGTTCAGTTTGAGCACGTTGCCCTGAAGCTGGGCACGATAGCCCACGCCGCGGATTTCAAGCTCTTTCTTGAAGTTTTCCTTGCTGCCGTGCACCAGGTTGGAGATGACCGTGCGGGTCATGCCCCATTGCTGGCGCGCGCGCTTGGATTTACCACGGGGCGTCACCGAAACCTGACCGTCTTCGATAACGATTGTAACATCGTCAGTCGCGGTAAAGCTTTTGGTGGCCTTGGGGCCTTTGACTTCGATCGTCTGACCAGAGAGCGTCGCAGTGACACCATCCGGCAGCGAAACGGGCTGTTTGCCGATACGAGACATTTCCGGCTCTCCCTAGAATACAGTGCAGAGCACTTCGCCGCCAACGTTGGCTGCGCGTGCAGATGCATCCGACATCACACCCTTGGAGGTGGAGACAATCGACACACCGAGGCCCTGACGGACCTGCGGAATGTCATCGACGCCCAGATAGACGCGACGACCGGGTTTGGAAACCCGTTTCATTTCGCGAATGACAGGGGTGCCTTCGAAATATTTCAGGCTGACTTCGATTGCCGGGTGGCCATCCTTGCCAGTGCTCATCTCATAACCGCGGATGTAGCCTTCGGATTGCAGAACATCGAGCACGCGCACGCGCATTTTCGAGGCCGGAACCGAAACCGTGGATTTGCCGCGCATCTGCGAGTTGCGGATACGGGTGAGCATATCGCCGATAGGATCATTCATGCTAATTCTCCCTTACCAGCTGGATTTCACGACACCGGGAGCCTGACCACTTGAGCCGAGCTCGCGCAGCATGATCCGCGATACTTTGAGTTTGCGATAATACGCATGCGGACGACCGGTCAGCTGGCACCGATTGTGCAGCCGGGTGGCCGAGCTGTTGCGCGGCAGTTTCGCCAGCTTCAGAGAGGCGCGAAAACGCTCTTCCATCGGCTTGCTTTCATCGTTGATGATCTCTTTGAGCGCGGCGCGTTTCTTGGCAAAACGATCCACCAGAGCCTGGCGTTTCTTTTCGCGCTCGATCATTGCTTTTTTAGCCATAAATCTATCCTCCCGCGGCTTAGCTGTTGAAAGGCATGTTGAAGTGCTTCAACAGGGCCTTGGCTTCAGCGTCGGTCTTCGCCGTGGTTGCGATAACGATATCCATGCCCCAAACTTCGTCGACCTTGTCGAAGTTGATTTCGGGGAAGACGATGTGTTCCTTGAGACCCATGGCATAGTTGCCATTGCCATCGAACGACTTGCCCGGCACGCCGCGAAAGTCGCGGATACGGGGCATTGCGATGGTGATCAGACGGTCGAGGAATTCAAACATCCGGTCGCCGCGCAGGGTTACCTTGGCCCCAAGCGGCATGTCCTCACGAACACGGAAGCCCGCGATCGAATTGCGCGCCTTGGTAATAACCGCGTGCTGACCTGCGATGGTGGAAAGGTCTTCCTGGGCCGACTTGGCTTTCTTGGAATCGCGCACCGCTTCGGCACCACACCCAATGTTCAGAACGATTTTATCCAGACGCGGGATCTGCATGTCGTTCTTATAGCCGAACTCTTCTTTCAGAGCAGGCTTGATGGTGTCGCGGAAAACGGTTTTGAGGCGCGGGGTATAAGCTGCTGTATCAAGCATCGATCACGTCCCCCGTGGTCTTGGCAAAACGCACTTTCTTGTCGCCTTCGATCTTGAAGCCAACGCGGGTGGGTTTGCCGTTTTTGTCAAGAAGAGACAGATTGCTCAGATCGATCGGCATCGCTTTGGGGACGCGACCGCCTTGGCTGGTCTGGCTTTGACGGGTGTGGCGGATCGCCATGTTCACGCCCTCAACGACGGCTTTGCCGGCCTTGGGGTCAACAGTGGTGATCGTGCCCTTCTGGCCTTTGTCTTTGCCAGCCAGAACGACAACGGTGTCGCCTTTTTTCAGTTTAGCAGCCATCTTACAGCACCTCCGGGGCGAGCGAGATGATTTTCATGAAGTTCTTGGAGCGCAGCTCGCGAACAACCGGCCCGAAGATACGGGTACCGACCGGCTCACCTGCGTTGTTCAGGATCACGGCGGCGTTGCGGTCGAACTTGATGGCGGTCCCGTCTTCACGACGAACTTCCTTGGCGGTGCGTACGACGACGGCCTTGCGGACGTCCCCTTTCTTAACGCGACCACGAGGGATGGCTTCCTTGACGGAGACGACAATGATGTCGCCTACGCTAGCGTATTTACGCTTGGAACCACCCAGAACCTTGATGCACTGAACTCGGCGAGCGCCGGAGTTGTCAGCAACATCCAGGTTGGTTTGCATCTGGATCATTTGGTTTCTCCCGACCTATGGGGGGCGATGCAGTGCCTAATCCCCAGGGTTTCGATTATGCCGAAAAGGCGCGAGAGGCTTACGCCTCAAGCACCTCCCAACGTTTCGTTTTCGAGCGCGGCGCGCATTCGATGATGCGGACGGAATCGCCGACCTTGAAAGCGTTCTTTTCGTCGTGAGCCCGGTATTTCTTGGACTTACGGATCGTTTTGGCCAAAACCGGGTGCTTGAAACGGCGTTCAACCGACACGGTAACGGTTTGCTCATTGGCGTCGCTGGTCACGGTGCCAGTCAGGATACGTTTGGGCATCTGAGAGGCTCCCTATTATTCTGTGGCCGCGTTAGCGGCTTTTTCGTTCAGGATGGTCAACACACGCGCGGCGTTGCGACGGGCAATGCGCATCTGTGCGGGGTTTTCCAACTGGCCGGTCGCGGCCTGGAAACGCAGGTTGAATTGCGCTTTCTTCAGGCTGGTCAGCTCCTCACGGAGCTGATCGGGTGTCTTGTCACGTAGCTCTTGAGCGTTCATGCTCTTTTCCTTTCTCAAAACACCAGTTGGCCCCTGTCGGTTCTTACAGGGTCACCTGAAACCTGGTGGATGAATTGCAAACACACGAATCCCCGGTCGTCCGGGTCATCGTGGATTTGGGGTCTATAGGGGAGGTGGCGGAATAGGGCAAGGGGTAAGTTGAATTTAGCCAAGTTGGGTGGGGCTACGCACTTAAACCATTCCAAAAATCGAAATCGCCTAAAGAGCATGACATCAAGCCCTCACCAATCGCTCCCTGAACCAAACGCACAAATCTTCAAAATTCAGGCTGTGATCTGCGACACTTACGACAAGATCGTCAATCGGCTCATCGTCGTCGATTGCCAGCGTATATCCGCTTCGCTCGATGAGGATTTCGACCGTCAGCCAAGCCGTTCGCTTATTGCCATCAATAAACCCATGATTTCCAACCATGCTTTGCAGCAAGGCCGCAGATTTTCGGTAGATTGGCCGGTGATATCCCGAATAGGGTCGGCCCAAAGCGGATTCGATCAAACCAAGGTCACTCACACCAGCACGACCGCCATAGGTCAGTGCCTCATCATGTGCGGTAATCGCGTCTGCCAGCGTTACCCTGTAATGCTGCCTACCGATCGGCCAAACGCTTCAACGCTGATTTGCGTTTTTCCGAAGCCCCCTTCACAGTCACCATCGTTTTGACCGTAGCTTTCTTGGCACCTGAGGATGTGCGGACCTCGACAAAGTGGCCGGTCTTTTCGCTTCGCGCAATGTACCCACCCTTGACGGTGGTTTTCGTCACATGTGTGGCCATTTCAACCTCCAGGTCCATACACCTAATATGGAAATCGCTGCTCGCTTTGGCAAGACGTGAACTAAACAAGCCCATAAACTTTAATACATTATCATCAAAAAGTACTCACCCCCAACTATAATTGAAACTCACGCTGATCCGGTCTTCTTCACTCATGTTCATCGGCACCTCATGGCGGAGCCAAGACTCCCAGAGTAGCACGTCGCCCACGGCGGGCGTGGCATAGATGAAGGTTTTCAACTCGTCCCGAGCATCCTTGCGGCGCGCCGGTGCGGCCATCATCATCGCCGATCTCGGGTCTTCCAGTTTCAGCGCGCTTGCCCCGTCGGGCATGGCCACATAGGTGGTGCCGCTGATGACTGAGTGGGGGTGGATGTGGCTACTATGGGTGCCGCCCTCGGGCAGGATGTTGATCCAGATGTCTTCCAGCTTGAGCTTCTTGTCGTCGAGATCAAATTCCAGGTCCTCGGCAAAGGCTTTGACGTGCTTGTTAAGAACCTTGACCAGATCCTTGAAGATCGGAAACCGCCAGCCAAGATCGGTGAGCGAGGCATAGGACGTATAGCCGGGATAGCCGTTTTCCTCGCACCACTCCTGCCCGGCCTCGTCATCCTCGGCGATGGAATAGCACGACGCCTCAAGCTCGGCGGCATCAATGGGTTTGCCCTGCTCGGACAGGGCGGCATGATAGAGGCGGGTCACGAAAAGTGAGGAGATCTGTGTCATGCCCCCCGTCTTAAACCAACGCCCCCCGCGTGGCGAGAGGGCTTGGCCCGCTCACAAGAAAAAGCCCCCGCCAATCGCCTGACAGGGGCCTCTCAGTTTCACGTAGGGTGGGTGAAACCCACGCGCTTACCAGTCTTCGCGAACCACGACACGGGTCTTGATCGGCAATTTCATCGCGGCAAGGCGCAGGGCCTCGAATGCGATGGCTTCGGACACGCCGTCGATCTCAAACATGATCCGGCCCGGCTTGACCTTGGCGGCCCAGAAATCGACCGAGCCTTTACCTTTACCCATCCGAACTTCGGTGGGTTTGCTGGTCACCGGAAGGTCCGGGAAAATCCGGATCCAGACCCGGCCCTGACGTTTCATGTGACGTGTCATGGCACGACGAGCAGCCTCGATCTGACGTGCAGTCACACGCTCGGGCTGGGTCGCTTTAAGGCCGTAGGTGCCGAAGTTCAGATCGGAGCCGCCTTTGGCGTCCCCCTTGATCCGGCCTTTGTGCATCTTACGGAATTTGCTGCGCTTTGGTTGTAGCATCTGTCATTCCTCCTTAACGGCGGCCGCCGGCGCCACGGGGCGCGGGACCATCCTGGAGTTCCTGGGCTTTACGGTCACGTGCCGCGGGATCATGTTCCATGATCTCACCCTTGAAGATCCAGACCTTGATACCGATGATGCCATAAGGCGTCAGCGCCTCATAAGGGGCATAATCGATGTCGGCACGCAGGGTGTGCAGCGGCACACGGCCTTCGCGATACCACTCGGTACGGGCGATCTCGGCGCCACCAAGGCGGCCCGCGACGTTGACCCGGATACCTAAGGCACCCATGCGCATTGCGTTCTGCACGGCGCGCTTCATGGCGCGACGGAAGGACACACGACGCTCAAGCTGCTGCGCGATGCTTTCGCCGACCAGAGCCGCGTCAAGCTCCGGCTTGCGGACCTCGACGATGTTCAGGTGCAGCTCGCTGTCGGTCATCGCCGCCAGCTTTTTGCGCAGACCTTCGATATCGGCGCCTTTTTTGCCGATGATCACGCCAGGACGCGCGGTGTGGATCGTGACGCGGCACTTCTTGTGCGGACGCTCGATGATCACACGGCTGATACCGGCCTGCTTGCACTCTTTACCGATGAATTTGCGCATTGCGACATCTTCGAGAAGAAGATCACCGTAATCCTTGGTGTCGGCATACCAGCGGCTGTCCCAGGTGCGGTTGACCTGAAGGCGCATGCCAATCGGATTGACTTTGTTACCCATTAGGCTTGCTCCTCAATTTCACGCACCTTGATCGTCAGCTCCGAGAACGGCTTGCGCAGAGCGCCAAACCGGCCGCGGGCCCGCGGGCGACCGCGTTTCATCACAAGGTTCTTACCGACATAAGCTTCGGCCACGACAAGACCGTCCACATCGAGATTGTGGTTGTTTTCGGCATTGGCGATCGCGGATTGCAGGCATTTCTTGACGTCTGCGGCGATACGCTTGTTGCTGAAGGTCAGGTCGTTCAGCGCTTTGTCGACCTTTTTACCGCGGATCATCGCGGCAACCAGGTTGAGTTTTTGCGGGCTGGTGCGAAGCATGCGCAGTTTTGCCATTGCTTCGTTGTCGGCCACGCGGCGGGGGTTCTTTTCCTTGCCCATGACTTACTTCCGCTTCGCTTTTTTGTCGGCGGCATGACCATAATAGGTACGGGTCGGGCTATATTCGCCAAACTTTTGACCGATCATGTCTTCGCTGACGTTGACTGGGATATGCTTGCGGCCGTTGTAGACACCAAACGTCAGACCCACAAACTGGGGCAGGATCGTCGAGCGGCGCGACCAGATCTTGATAACTTCATTGCGCCCGGATTCGCGCGATGCTTCGGCTTTCTTAAGCACATAGGCATCGACAAAGGGGCCTTTCCATACAGAGCGAGACATAGATTAACGTCCCTTCTTCTTGGCGTGACGCGAGCGGATAATAAGCTTTTGCGACGCTTTGTTCTTGTTCCGGGTCCGAGCACCCTTGGTCGGTTTACCCCAGGGCGTGACGGGGTGACGACCACCCGACGTACGGCCTTCACCACCACCATGCGGGTGGTCGATCGGGTTCATGACCACACCACGCACTGACGGGCGGATGCCCTTGTGGCGCATGCGGCCCGCTTTACCGTAGTTCTGGTTGGAGTTGTCGGGGTTGCTGACCGCACCAACGGTGGCGAGGCATTCCTGACGCACCAGGCGAAGTTCGCCCGAGCTCAGACGGATCTGAGCGTAACCACCATCACGACCCACGAACTGGGCATAGGTGCCTGCGGCGCGTGCGATCTGACCACCTTTACCGGGCTTGAGCTCGATATTGTGGATGATCGTCCCGATCGGCATGCCCGAGAACGGCATTGCGTTGCCCGGCTTGATGTCGACCTTGGTGCCGGCCACAACCTTGTCACCCACAGCCAGACGCTGGGGAGCAAGAATATAGGCCTGCTCGCCGTCTTCATATTTGATCAGCGCGATGAACGCGGTCCGGTTCGGGTCATATTCGATCCGCTCGACGGTGGCCGCCACATCAAACTTGTTCCGTTTGAAATCAACGATCCGGTAAAGGCGTTTTGCCCCGCCGCCCTTGCGACGCATCGTGATCCGTCCGGTGTTGTTCCGACCGCCATGTTTCGACAAACCCTCAGTGAGAGATTTGACGGGACGACCTTTCCAAAGTTCCGAACGGTCGATCAGCACCAGCCCACGCTGGCCCGGCGTCGTCGGCTTATACGACTTGAGTGCCATGCTTTCTGTCTTCCGTTTGCTTGCAGCGGGTCATGCCCGCCTATGTTGTAGCCCCCCGAAGGTGGCCAGAATTTAGGGCCCCGAAGGTCCCCGGTTGGAGTGCTCTTGCGAACAATAGCGAAGCCCCGGACGAATCCGGGGCCTTGCCGATGGGCTCTGATAGGGGAGGCGGCGTTTGCGGTCAAGGGGGTGGAACGCGAAAACGCGGAGCGCAATCGCCCAATTTCCCGCCATACGACACAGATCAATTCCCCGTCGGCGAATCCGGTCTAGACTGGGCCTTGCGAAGGCCGACACCAAGGCGACACGCAACCCGACACGCAGATCGCAATCTGTCAGGAAACAGGAGAACAACCATGACGAAATCCGCCAAGAAACCCGACGCCGGGAAACCCGATGTTTCTGCATTTTCCGCCGCCATGATCGCGGGGAACCCTGCGGCCTCCAAGCTCTGGCTCGACATTATGGCCGAGAGCACGCGCTTCGTATCCGAGCGCCTTCAGAACGATCTCGAAACCCAGAAGGCGATGCTGCGCTGTCAGAACCCCACCGACCTGGTGCAACTGCAATCAGAGTTCTTCCGCAAGACAGTAGAACAATACACCGCCGAGGCGCAGCGCCTGTTCGAGATCATGACCGAGGCCACCGAAGGCACGGTCAAGGACACCAAGACCAGCACCAAGCGCAGCTATGACGACGTGCCGCTCTGACGGTGGGAAACGGGTGCGGGGCTAAGCATAAAAATTCGGGTTCGCCCGACAAGACGTCCCGCGCCTCTGTCCCGCGCTCGGGGCAGGTCCGTGTCGAGGCGTGTGATGCTTGAAAACCCGCGCCCGGCGCCTCCGGCAGGCGGATGCCGCCGGACCGAATTGCATCTAGGAGCGCAGATTCGATTTTATCATCTCAAGTAACTCGGGGGTGTTTGACACCTGCTCGAAGGCGACAGGCATCGTCAACGCTCCCCAAGTGACCGGCTGTCCCGGATGCGATAACCCATGTCCGAACGGCTGAAGCTCCTGTTCATCAAACAACGTGCCTATCTTCAGTGATGGATTTGGGCGCGTCGGTACAATCTCGTAAGGATAAGTGGCGGAGTGCACGTTGGACACAACATAGAGCCGGACCGCAAATCGCCAGTTTCGTCCGCGGCGGCAAACGATTGCTCGCTTGTTCGTAACTAAATACATCACATTCCAGAGGACATATTGCCGGTTGCTTGCCATCATAAATGCCGCCGCCAGGAACGCGAGCGAAACCGCACCATACACCATGCAGGCCGTAAAGCGGACTGAGGAAGACGCAGGCCCGATGAACGGAACCGTCCCCCACATAACCAAGACGCCAACCAACATGGAGATCAGATAGATCCGTTCGGCCCCGATCGCTTGGCACAGCCCACGTCCATATTCGGGTCTACCCGTCCACAACACCCGCTCATCCGGGTCCAGGATGTTGTTCAGGTCGCCATCAGCGCGGATCTCGATTGAAACGTTACTCATTCACAAAAACCAGCCGACCTACCCGTGGGCGTGACCGCACTCCACCACGCAAGTAACACCCTTTTTGCCCAATACCGCAAGAGAGGGCTGGGCGCCCAAGTGCAAATTTCGCACAAAAAAAACCCGGCTACCTCTCGGCAACCGGGGTTTTCTTTTTCGTAGGGTGGGTGCTAACCCACCACCCGATCAAAGACCGGTGGTCACGTCGATGGTGTTACCCTCAACGAGCGTCACATAGGCTTTCTTGACGTCGTTGCGGCGGCCAAGCTGGCCCCGGAAACGTTTGGCCTTGCCTTTGGTGATCGTGGTGTTGACAGCCTTGACCTTGACACCAAAGAGCGCCTCGACGGCCTCTTTGATCTGGGGTTTGTTGGCGTCAATCGCCACCTCAAACACGACCGCACCGTTTTCAGAGGCCATGGTGGCCTTTTCGGTGATGATCGGCTTGCGGATCACATCGTAATGTTCTGACTTCGCGCTCATTTCAACCGAGCCTCCAGTGCTTCGACACCCGCTTTGGTGAGCACGAGCGTGTCACGCTTGAGGATGTCATAGACGTTCGCGCCCATCGACGGCAGCACATCGAGACCTTCGATGTTGCGGGCGGCTTTGGCGAACTCTGCGTTCACTTCGGCCCCGTCGATGATCAGCGCGCGTTTCCAGCCAAGGTCACGGACCTGTTTGGCCAGAGCGGCGGTCTTGCCGGTCGAATCCGCGACATCAATGATCACAAGCTCGCCTGCCGCCATTTTGGCGGAGAGGGCATGCCTGAGACCAAGCTGACGCACTTTCTTCGGCAGGTCATGGGCGTGGCTACGGGGCGTCGGGCCCTTGTAGATACCACCCTTGCGGAAGATCGGTGCCGAGCGGGCGCCGTGGCGTGCGCCACCGGTGCCTTTTTGGCGATAGATCTTCTTGGTCGAATAGCTGACCTCGGACCGGGTTTTCACCTTGTGTGTACCGGCCTGCGCCTTGTTGCGCTGCCAGCGGACGACGCGTTGCAGGATATCCGCGCGCGGTTCCAGGCCGAAGATGTCTTCGCCCAGATCGACCGAGCCGGCCTTGCCGCCGTCCAGTTTGATCACGTCGAGTTTCATTCCTCGCCTTCCTTCTTCTCAGACTGAATTTCGGCCTCGGCCTCTTTCAGAGCGGCTTCTTCCGCAACGGCGGCTTCTTCAGCGGCGGCTTTTGCAGCAGCTTCGGCCTCTGCAGCTGCCTGTGCGGCGGCCTCTTCAGCGGCTTTGGCAGCTTCTTCAGCAGCCGAACGCAGGGCGGCGGGCAGGATCGCGTTCTCGGGGAACGGCTTCTTGACCGCATCCTTGATCGTCACCCAACCCCCTTTGGAGCCGGGAACGGCGCCTTTGATCATGATCAGACCACGATCGGCATCGGTTTTCACGACCTGAAGATTTTGCGTGGTGACACGGGCAGCGCCCATGTGACCGGCCATTTTCTTGCCTTTGAAAACCTTGCCCGGATCCTGACACTGACCGGTTGAGCCGTGCGAACGATGGCTGATCGACACACCGTGCGTGGCCCGCAGACCACCAAAGTTGTGCCGCTTCATGGCGCCTTGAAAGCCCTTACCGATCGAGGTGCCCGAGACATCCACGAACTGACCTTCAAAGTAATGGTCTGCCGTGATCTCTTCGCCCACGTTGATCAGGTTTTCCGGCGCAACGCGGAATTCCGCGACCTTGCGCTTGGGTTCAACCTTGGCCGCCGCAAAGTGGCCGCGCATGGCCTGGCTTGTGCGTTTGACCTTGGCCGTACCGGCACCAAGCTGAACGGCCGAGTAGCCGTGCAGCTCAGCTGTGCGCTGAGCAACAACCTGAAGATTATCGAGTTGAAGAACGGTCACAGGAATCTGCTTGCCGTCTTCCATGAAAAGGCGGGTCATGCCGACTTTTTTTGCGATTACACCAGAGCGCAACATCCAAATGCCCTCCTTAAACCGAAATCTGAACGTCAACGCCGGCGGCGAGATCGAGCTTCATCAGCGCGTCTACCGTTTGGGGCGTCGGGTCCACGATGTCGAGAAGACGCTTGTGCGTCCGGATCTCGAACTGATCGCGCGATTTCTTGTTCACGTGGGGGCTCCGCAGAACTGTGAACTTTTCGATTTTGTTCGGCAGCGGGATGGGCCCACGAACCTCGGCACCGGTCCGTTTGGCGGTATTGACGATTTCCTGCGTGCTGGCATCCAGTACGCGGTAGTCAAATGCCTTCAGCCGAATGCGAATATTTTGGCTTTGCATTGGTTAGCCTTTCGCGGCGTTGGAGTTGATAGGAGGAAGGCCGGACCACCCGGCCTTCCTCTTCGAACCCTTAATAGGTTGTTACTCGATGATTTTGCTGACGACGCCGGCGCCGACGGTGCGGCCGCCTTCGCGGATGGCGAAGCGGAGGCCGTCTTCCATGGCGATCGGGGCGATCAGTTCGACGGTGAACTTCAGGTTGTCACCGGGCATGACCATCTCGGTGCCCTCGGGCAGCTCGACGGTGCCGGTCACATCCGTGGTCCGGAAGTAGAACTGCGGGCGATAGTTCGCGAAGAACGGCGTGTGACGGCCACCCTCATCCTTGGTCAGGATATAGGCTTCGGCTTCGAACTTGGTGTGCGGGTTAACCGACTTCGGCTTACACAGAACCTGGCCACGCTCAACACCCTCACGGTCGATCCCGCGCAGCAGAACGCCAACGTTGTCGCCAGCCTCACCACGATCCAGCAGCTTGCGGAACATTTCAACGCCGGTACAGGTGGTTTTCTTGGTGTCGCGGATGCCGACGATTTCAAGC
>NZ_FOVP01000071.1 GCF_900115165.1 Roseovarius lutimaris
ATATACCGGCACGCCAGATCATTGCGGTTCAGCCCTGCCAAAGCGCGGGCCACCAAAATCGCCTCTGAGGGGTCACGCCCTTGCGGTGGAAAATTCTGACGCAGAATCTGCAAGGCGTGTCTGACTTCAGCACTCTTGGGACAGATTTGAGGATTTGAATAACGGAGGATTTCTGGTTCATCTTATCGATTGGGAGATCGAGATGACGAAGAAACCGCATACATCGAAAGACGCCGCCGACAAGGTGGTTAAAAACATTCGCCGTAAGACCCGGCAGGCTTATTCAGCTGAAGAAAAGATCCGCATTGTATTGGCGGGCCTGCGAGGCGAGGAAAGCATCTCGGTGCTGTGTCGCCGGGAAAGTATCGCTGAGAGCTTGTATTACAGCTGGTCGAAAGAGTTCCTTGAAGCTGGCAAGCGCCGGTTATCGGGTGACACGGCGCGTCAGGCCACATCGCCAGAGGTTAAGGAATTGCGTTCAGAATCCTTGGCCTTGAAAGAATGCGTAGCCGACCTGACCCTTGAGAACCGCCTGCATAAAAAAAGCATGACAGGAAGTGGGGGATACGAGGAATGAGGTATCCTGCATCCGAGAAGCTGGAAATCATCCGCACCGTGGAGGGTTCGCACCTCCCCACTAAGGTGACCCTCGACATGTTGGGCATCCCACGCACGACATTTTACCGATGGTATGATCGCTACGTCGACGGTGGGTTCGACGCACTGGCCGATGGATCTCCGCGCCCGAAGTCGGTCTGGAATCGGATCCCAGATGCAAGACGCGATGATCTGATTGAGTTCGCACTCGAACACGAGGCACTGTCGACACGGGAATTGGCGGTCAAATACATTGATGAGAAGCGGTATTTTATCTCTGAATCATCAGCTTATCGCATCTTGAAAGCTGCTGATCTGATCACTGCACCCGATTATGTCGTCATCAAAGCGGCAGAGGAGTTCAAAGACAAAACCACAGCAATAAACGAGATGTGGCAGACCGACTTCACCTACTTCAAGATTATCGGCTGGGGTTGGTACTATCTCAGCACAATCCTGGATGATTATAGCCGCTACATAATTGCCTGGAAGCTTTGCACAAACATGCGCGCCGAGGATGTGACAGATACGATCGAGCTGGCGTTGACCGCATCCGGTTGCGACCAGGCCGTCGTGCGCCACAAGCCACGCCTGCTAAGCGATAATGGTGAGCTATGCGGGAATTTGGGTGATGGCGTGATTTGAAGGGCGGCGTATCGTGGCAGGTGATCAAGCCAGCCAGAACCTCACGAGGAGCGATACGC
>NZ_FOVP01000022.1 GCF_900115165.1 Roseovarius lutimaris
AAAAAATCCCGTTCCACAACAAGCTGGCCGATCTTGGAATGCAGTTTGTCGACATCAGCGGCACTAACCCGTTCAGGCGCTGAACCTTGGCGCGTAAAGGCCGCCGCCATGTTTTCTATCGCCGCGCGTTTCCACGTCCCAATCTGCGTCGGATGCACGCTGTATTTCTTGGACAGCTCGGCAAGCGTCATCTCCTCACGGATCGCTTCAAGAGCAACCTTGGCCTTAAAATCCGGCGAATGGTTCTTTCGTTTCTTCATTTTGGATCGTCACTTTCATCATGCGATCCACCTTAACGTCTGGTCCGAATTTCCGCGACCACCTCTATGTACGTGAAATCGATGAACAGGAACTTGATGCGATCCGGCGCAGTCTTCCAGGTCGAACGGAGCCACTGCATATCCAATGTGAAGAGGCGGCCTTCTAGGGGCTAATCTGCGTTCCGTTTGCTCCGTTAGCTTTTCAATTGAGGCCGAGGATGTTCCGTTGACGGGTAACTTTGCCGCGCTGGCTGGCGCACAGGCGTCGAAGATCTCACTTCAATGACTTGCAGCATGCGGCTTCCAGCGAGGCCGCGCGCGGTATTTGCGCTTCCATAATGCTGCTGCGTTCGTGCGCTCTGATGCCCCAGTGCCCCGGCGAGGTCGCGCGCATCCATCTCATGTCCTCCAGCCTTGAAATCCGATGTGAATGAATGCCGGAACACATATGGGGTAAGCTTATGTCGTAGATGAGGGAAGGCGATTTTCCCCAATCGGGTTATAAGCTTGCCCAGACTGACGGTCACTCGCCGATGACGTTCAGATGGCATCAACAGCTCGCCGGACTGCTTATGTGCCACGGCCGGGAGCTTCAGGAAAATGGGCTTCTGATCCAGCTTCCCCATATGATCAAAGAGCCAGATGGCTTCATCAGTTTGACAGCGCACGTCAATCTGGCGCCAGATTTGACCCTTGCCGGGATGGCCATCGATTTCATCAGAAACTTTCGCCCCGGCGATTTCAAAATGCAGGCATGGGTGGCCGTCTGTATCCGATGTGTGAATGGCCACGCCTAGATCATCACTGAATTCTGATGGTCGGCACCCCGTCAGCATGAGTGTTGCAATGCAGGCACGTCGGTGATCATCCAGATGGTCATCCGGCAAGACCGCCGTCGCCCAAAAATGCGATCGCCAATCGTAGTTCGGAAAGGTTTTCGCTTTGCGTCGTTGATGCCGGTTGAGCGCAAGGAGGGTTGCTTTCTTGGACGCAAGTGTTCGGGACTCGCGATTGGCATCAGCGTCGCCCTCTTCGGAGGAACGTTCACGCAGTGCGGTATGATGTGGGTCAGGCGGCACCTGTAACAGGAAGAGGACGGCGCGGTTAAGCTTATCCACCTTCTTAAAACAAAGGCGTTCTTTGGCACCTTTTATCTGATTGCGCACGTCTTGGTCGAGATTTGGTTTCAGACTTCGAATAAGATGAATTCGGTGATCTTCATTCATTTCATCAGTGATCACTTGGCGCCAGTAGACCGGGGACAACTCCAATATATCACGAGCAGCCATTCTTATCAGCGCAGACCGATAGCTCTGCCTACTGTTGGGGCTGGTCCATCTATTTGCGTGATCGGTGGAAAGATAGCTGATGAAGGGATCGTGAGACGGATGTTTGCGGGCCAGGGAGGCCGCGCGCTGTTCGTATTTGTGCCAGGTTCCGGTGTGCACCAAGTCTTCAAAAGAATGGAGAGCATTCGATTGAACAGCCAGATCGTAAGCCTCAATGCTTTGTTCAAAAGTGATCTGCTTGGACACCCAGATATGTCTGCCGTCAACATCGGTATCTTGGGGGGCTTTGTCTTGGTCCGTAAATGGGGTGCGATCAATTCGGGTCATGTGGGATATCTCGTTGGTTTGAAAATGTTGAGAAAACGAAGTGTGAATGAATGAGCATCCTGAAAATGGAATCGCCGCGCTGTCCGTAGTGATCACCCTGACTACAGGGGTGAGGACGGCTAATTTGCAGCTCTGAAATGCCCTCGGCCTCGCTACCTGATCGCGCCAAAAGTCGGATGCGCAGGTAACGGTCGGCTCGCATGCCGACGCAGAATTGTGGAAAATGGTAACGTTTTTGTTGAGGTTTCGAAGACGATAAAACCATGCGCTTCAGCCTTCAGGTCGCAGGGTTTCGAGAACGCATATCCAAGGATTGAAGCCATGTGCAGTGTAATGGGGCAGCACAGTCATCACCAGCTGTGTTGCGCCGAGGTCCATCACTCCTTTTAGGCACGCACGTTCATTTTTGGGATTGTGCTCAAAGAGATCGAATGGACCTTGATTCAAAGAAAACCGTAGACCTTGGATCGTTGCCATATATCGGTGTCGGATGTTCTCTTGGTCAACTTCGCGCGCTTCCATCTTCAGACGAATGGTCAGATTGCGTTGATGGCCGTCAAGGATCAGGTCGCAAATGTAGGTCGGTATTTTTGTGCCCGCGAGTCTCTGAAAATCACCGGCGTAAGCGGGCCTTCGCACCCCTGCCAACGCAAGCCCTGCGAAGGCCTGCCTTGCCTGTTCCCTCGATCTACGTCGCAAATCATGGACGTCGCCCGGTGTGAAAGTCATATCTGTCTCCCGTCATTGGGGAAGACATGGGCTGCGCATCTTTTCTAAAAGTTAAAGGGAGACAATTCGACAAGAAAATCTTCTTGGGAAGAGAGCACAAAGCCCTACATCTGCGCCTTCGGCGCCAAGAGGACCTTACTGGTATCAAAATTGAAATGGCCTTCGGCACGCGTCGCGACCAAAAATCAGAAGACGGCGGCACCATTAAAGATGATATGATGCAGAAATTCTGGGCCACAGAAATGTGTTGCCCAGAAAAATTATCAAGAATGTATTGATGAAAGGCCAGCGCCCGCTCAAAGCTCAGCGCGGCTATCCATCCAGCCCGAGATCGCACTCGCCCGCCAGCCAATCAACCGCTCTGTCAGCTTGACGGGCGCCGGAAATGTCCCGGCATTCACGTGGCGATAAATCGTTGATCGGCTCAAACCCGTCAGTTGCTCAACATCCTTGCGTCTTAAAATCCTGTCACTCATGAAAACATCCTCATTTTTATGTTTATGTTTTCATATTAACAGCCAACTATTTAAGCAGCGTTTACGATTTGTTCAGACCTTCCGATTACATGACTTGACCACATGCGCATGTAAACGGACCGCTTCATCAGGTAATCTGTTCGGTTATATGCATACTCAACCTCATCATGTTTGAAGTGGCCAATGCAGGCTTCTGCAACTTCCTGCGCGCAATCGGTTTGCTCCGATAACCAAGTGCGCAGAGAAGACCGAAAACCGTGCGGTCGGGCCGTAATCTGTTTGTTGACCAGGAAATTCCGCATCGCCATTTTATCCAAACTTCCTCCCCGCGCATTGGGAAAGAGATAGCCGTTTCTTTCGACCTTTTTGGCAAGATCAATGACATGCAGTGCCTCCTCGCAGAGTGGAACGCGGAAGCCAGCTGTATTTGTAACCCGCCCTTTGACAAATAGGGGCGGGATCGTCCATGTCTCGCCATCGATCTGCTCAAACCGCATGTTGTTGATCGAGTCTGAGCGTACTCCAGTCAAAATCAGCATCCGCAAGGCAAGCTGGCTTGGGTCCAAGCCATCAAGCGTTGCATAGAATGCTGGCACCTCTTGCCACTTCATGGCCTCGATCCGTTTCGCTGGCTTGTTATTCTTGCCCAAAAGGATGCGCGCCTTTGAAATGGCGCTCATATCTACCATGAACCCGGCAGCTACAGCATACTCGAACACCGTGGTCAGGCGCGACAGTGCCTTTCTGGCGGTCTCATTCTTTTCATGCCAAATGGGTGCCAAGGCTGTCTTGATGTCGCCTTGATCAATCTTGACGATGGGCATCTTGCCAAGCGTGGGCAAAATGTGAAGTTGTAGCGGGCTGTACCAGCGACCGTCACCGCCATTACGCTTCAGCTGTTTTCTGTGTGCTGCAAAGGTGGCTTCCGCAAGATATGTCAGGCGCCCCTCCTTGCGATCGGATTGCTGCCGTTCCAGTTTGCGTGCCTTGATCGGGTCTTCACCCTCTTGGACTTGTTTGCGGGCGCGATCTGCGGCCTGCCGCGCCTCTGCAAGGCCAACTTTGGAAAGCGGGCCCAAGCCCATCTCACGCTGGCGCCCCCAAAGATTGAACCTGAAGAGCCATTGGGCTCCGCCATCAGCTCGCTTGTAGAGCCACAGCCCCCTGCCGTCACAATGCTTTCCCACCGGTAGAGCTTTCACCCCAGCCACAGTAAATGCGTTCGATTTTGCCATTGATATATCTCCTTTATTATCTACGATCTCAATTGACACTGCCCGGAATTTCCCGGAACACTGTGACACCTTAAACCGCTGACATTTAAAGAACTTTAAAGCGGATTGAGACGTCTTGAGAACGCATGACACAAGGAGGATATCCCCCGCGCGGGAGTATTTTGGGAAAGATGAAAGTGCGGGGGTGTGAAATTTTGGTTGATTATTTCACAGAATCGGCGCAGCGTGAAATTAGTTGGAATTTTTTCACGATCCGGTGACCATGCATCAAAGCGATATCAGACAGGCACAAAGCCTTGGCGCCGATCTGCGGGCGCTGCGCAAGGCGCGCGGGCTGACGCTGAGCGACCTCGCCGACAGGCTTGATCGTTCGGTGGGCTGGCTGAGCCAGGTGGAGCGCGATCTGTCCGAGCCTTCGATCAGCGATCTGCGCCAGATTGCAAAGGTGCTTGGCGTGCCGATGTCGCTTTTGTTCAGCCATGCGAGCGCGCCCGCCGAAGAACAGGGATATGTCGTGCGCGCGGGCGCGCGCCGTCCGATGGGGGCCGACGAAGAGGGGCTGGTCGAGGAATTGTTGTCGCCCGATCTGACCGATGACTTTGAGGTCATCCATTCGACCTTTCGCCCCCGCTCGAAAATGCAGAGTCCGGCGCAGCGCCCGACCCAGGAGGTCGGTTATATCATCTCGGGGCAGCTTGAGCTTGCGATTGCAGATCGCCGCTTTAGCCTCGGCCCTGGCGACAGTTTCCGCTTTCGTGGCGAGCCCTATGCCTGGGCCAACCCTTATGATGAACCGGTTGTGGCGATCTGGGTGATCGCCCCGCCGGTCTATTGAGGGGGGGGCGTCATGCGTTTTAGCGTAAAAGGCTTCAGTTGGTTTGCCTTTGTTTTCCTGGTGTTTTGGGCCTTTGGAATGACGACTGGCTTGGCGAGTAGTGCTTGTAGAAATGGGTTGAGTACACCTTTGAAAACAGCGCGAGCCTGCGCCATTAGCCTTACGGGGCTAAAACTGATTCGTGTCGTCGAGAACCAGAAGCCATCGGATGGGTTGCTCTACCTCTCGGCAGTGATAGCGCGATGGCAAAACGGGAACACGAAAGGTGCGGAAAAATATCTTGTTCTGGCATATGACCGTGGGCGCCTGAGCCGACATGACATAACGCTGGTCTCTGGTCATCGCGTTCCCGAAGGGCTGTTTGACGTGATGGCGCGGATTGAACAACCGGATGTTCCCGCACCGTTGAGTGAGATGTGGTGGAACGTGGTCCAAGAGCGCGATCCGGCGTTCATTCATGAGGTGGGCGGATGAACTGGGAAAGCTGGACGGTTTTCGCGCTGTTCTGGGCGGTGTTTGTCACCACGCCGGGGCCGAATGCGGTGAATTGCATCACCAATGGCATGACCATCGGATTTCGCCGCGCCCTTTGGGGGGTGTTGGCGATCCTGACGCAGGCGGTGCTGTTCCTGTCGCTTTCGGCGGCGGGGATAACCGCGCTTATCGTGGCCTCGCCCGAGGCGTTTCATCTGGCCAAACTGGCAGGCGCAGGGGTGCTGATCTATCTTGGCGTTCGCGGCTGGATCAACGCGAGGCGGCCTGTCAGGGCCGATGAGCGCCCCGGCGGATCGGTCTATTGGCGCGCCTTTGCGATTGCCACGATCAACCCCAAATCGGTGGCCGGATATCTTGCCGCCTTCAGCCAGTTCGTGCAGACCGATGTGCCGATCGCAAGCCAGATGTGGGTGATTTTCCCCACTGCGCTTACGCTGACCTGCCTGAGCTATGTCACCTACACCGCGCTTGGCGCCGGAATTGGCCGGGCCGCCCTTGGCGCGGTGTTCAACGTCTGGCTGCGCCGCGCGCTTGCGGGGTGTTTCATCCTCTACGGCGTCCTTCTTGGCAGCGCCGCCACACCGGGGAGAGTGTAGATGCACCAGGGATCATGCCTTTGCGGGGCTGTCCGCTTTGCCATGAATGCAGCCCCCAAGGGCCCGTCGATCTGCCATTGCGGGCAATGTCGCAAGCAATCGGGGCATCTGTGGGCCTCGGCTTATGTGGCCATGGCGGATTTGAGTATTTCAGGAATGGTGAAATGGTATGCGGCGAGCGCGACGGCCAAGCGCGGTTTTTGCCCCAAATGCGGCGCGTTCCTGTTCTGGAAGGCGCACGCCGAGGACACGATAAGCTTTGCCCTTGGCGCGCTGGACGGGCCAACCGGGATCACACTGGAGAAGCACATCTTTGTCGCCGACAAGGGCGATTATTACGACATCGCGGACGGGCTGCCGCAGAAAGACTGACAGGGAGAGAGACGAATGGCGGATTTTCCAACCACGGCAAGGATTGTCATCATCGGGGGCGGAGTGGTTGGCACCTCTGCGCTTTATCATCTGGCCAAGGCGGGCTGGAGCGATTGCGTGCTGCTTGAAAAGAACGAGCTGACGGCCGGCAGCACCTGGCATGCGGCGGGCAATGTGCCCACCTTTTCGACCAGCTGGGGCGTCATGAACATGCAACGCTATTCGACCGAGCTTTATCGCGGGCTGTCCGAGGCGGTGGATTATCCGATGAATTACCATGTCACCGGATCGCTGCGGCTTGCCCATTCACGCGAGCGTATGCAGGAATTCGAGCGCGCCAAAGGCATGGGCCGCTATCAGGGCATCGACATCGAAATGCTGTCGCCAAAAGAGGCGCAAGAGATGTATCCGTTCATGGATCTGCATGACCTCAAGGGGGTGCTCTATGATCCGCATGATGGCGATATCGACCCGAGCCAGCTAACGCAGGCGCTGGCCAAGGGTGCGCGCGACATGGGCGCGCGGATCGAGCGGTTCTGCCCGGCAACCGGGATACGCCGGGACAACGGCGAATGGATTGTCCAGACCGACAAGGGCGATATCCGCTGCGAATTTGTGGTCAATGCGGCGGGCTATTATGCGCAAAAGGTTGGTGAGTGGTTCAAGCCTTTTGGCGGGCGGACGGTGCCGATGATGGTGATGAGCCATCAGTATATGCTGACCGATGAAATCCCAGAGATCGAGGCCTGGTGCAAGGACACCGGCAATCACAAGCTACCGCTGCTGCGCGATGTCGATACTTCGTATTACCTGCGTCAGGAAAAGACCGGTCTGAACCTTGGCCCCTACGAGCGCAACTGCAAGGCGCATTGGATAACCCCGGATGATCCGTTCCCGGAGGATTTCAGCTTTCAGCTTTACCCGGACGATCTTGACCGGTTGGAGTGGTATATCGAGGATGCCATGGCGCGTGTGCCGTTGCTGGGCAAAACCGGCATCAGCAAGGTGATCAACGGCCCAATTCCCTATGCGCCCGATGGTCTTCCGCTGATCGGTCCGATGCCGGGGGTTCCGAATGCCTTCGAGGCCTGTGTCTTTACCTTTGGCATCGCCCAGGGCGGCGGGGCCGGCAAGGTGCTGGCCGAGTGGATCACCGAGGGCCAGACCGAGTGGGATATGTGGAGTTGCGATCCGCGCCGCTATACCGATTACACCGATACCGATTATTGTATCCAGAAGGGGATGGAAGTGTACGGGCACGAATACGCCATGCATTTCCCCTGGCACGAATGGCCCGCCGGGCGCGACAAAAGACTGTCGCCGGTGCATGACCGGGTCAAGGAGCTTGGCGGCGTGCTGGGCGCCTATAATGGCTGGGAGCGGGCGAATTGGTTCGCCAAACCCGGCGATGATACCTCCGAGGAAAGCACCCATACCTGGAACCGCGAGGGGCCGTGGTCGGCGCGCATTCGCGAAGAATGCGAAGCGGTGCGCGATGCCTGCGGCGTGCTGGACCTGCCGGGTTTTACCCGGCTCTGGGTGCAGGGCGCGGGGGCCGATGACTGGCTGCGCGGTTTCGTGACCGGTGGTCTGGCCAAGATCGGGCGGATCAATCTGGTCTATGTCGCCGACGCCCGTGGCCGGATCGTGACCGAGTTTTCCTGTATCCGGCTGGAAGAGGACAGCTTTGTGCTGATCACGGCCGCCACGGCGCAATGGCACGACGGTGAACTGGTGCGCAATGCCGTGCCCGAGGGCGTGACCGTGACCGAAACCACGACCGAGCGGGATGCGCTCCTGGTGGCTGGGCCAACATCGCGCGAGGTGCTTGCGGGCCTCACCGATGCCGATCTGGATATGGGGTGGTTGACGCATCAGCATTGCACCGTGGCGGGGCAAAAGGCGTTTCTGGTGCGGGTTAGTTTCACCGGCGAGCTTGGCTGGGAGGTGCATGCAGAAAATGCCGCGATCCCCGCGATTTATGAGGCGCTCCTGGCAGCAGGCGCAAAACCCTTCGGGATGTATGCGCTTAATTCCCTGCGCATCGAAAAAGGTTATCGCGCATGGAAAGGCGACCTCAGCACCGACTATTCGATGCTTGAGGGCGGGTTGGAGCGGTTCGTGAAATTCGACAAACCGCAGGAGTTCACTGGTAAGGCGGCACTTCTGGCCGAGAAACAGCAGGGCCGCAAAAAGGCCTTTGTTACGCTGATCGTTGACGCAAACGAGGCCGATGCGCCCTATATGTCGACGCTCTGGCATGATGGCGAAATCGTCGGCGAAACCACCAGCGGCGCCTGGGGATATCGGGTCAATGCCTCGGTCGCTCTGGCGATGGTCCGCGCCGATCTTGCGGTGCCGGGCACCGAGATCGAAGTGGAAATCTACGGCGAGCGGTGTCGCGCCGTGGTGCAAGCCGACGCGCCGCTTTGGGACCCTGAGAACGAACGGCTCAGGGGATGAGCATCGACACCTATCTGATCTATCTCGGGGTTTTGGCGGCCTTCTTCGCAACGCCGCCGGACACGAGCCAGCTTCTGGTCATCTCCAACAGCCTGCGCCACGGGTTGCGAAAATCCATGATGACGGTGGTGGGCGATCTGAGCGCCAATACGGTCCAGATGACACTGGCGGCTTTTGGGCTGACCGCAGTGGTGGCCGCCAATGCCGATGCGCTGTGGCTGGTGAAATGGGCGGGGGTGGCCTATCTCGCGTGGATCGGGGCGCGGCTGATGCTCTCGAAACCCCAAAACCGCGAGGCTGTTGCCGCTGCCGGTGGCAGGCTTTTCCGGCGGGGTTTTGTCACCTCTTCCGCCAATCCCTATGCGGTTGTGTTCTTTGCCGCGCTCTTTCCGCAATTCATCCACCCCACACGGCCGGTGATGCCGCAGCTCTTGATCCTTGGGGTCACATATCTGGTTGTGGACGGGGCGATCCTGATCCTTTGGGCCTGGGCTGCGACGCGCACATTGGGTCGCATAAAGCGCCTGTCCGGGGTCTGGATGACCCGCGTGTCGGGGGCGCTGATGATCGCGGCGGCGGTGCTTCTGGGGCTGAAGGATATTGCGCAGGAGCCCGCGAAATGAGCCTGCCCACCACCATGTCCGGCGTCACCCTGACCCGCCACGGCGGGCCAGAGGCGTTGGAATGGCGTGACGACCTGCCGGTGCCGGTGCCGGGGGTCGGCGAGGTTCTGGTCAAGGTTCTGGCGGCAGGGGTCAACAACACCGATATCAACACGCGCATCGGCTGGTACGCGCCCGAGGTGACCGGGGCCACCGCCGAGACCGGCGATGAGGTCGAGGTCGGCGGTTGGTCGGGGGTACTGAAATTTCCGCTGATACAGGGCGGTGATGTCTGCGGGCGGGTGGTGGCCGTTGGGCCGGATGTGACCGCATTTGCACCCGGCCAGCGGGTGACCTGCCCGATCAACCAGCCGCGGCCCACCGCCGACAATCCGGTCGACTTTATCGCGCTCGGCTCGGAATATGACGGGGCCTTTGCGCAATATTGTCTGGTCTTCGCGCGTGATCTTTATGACGTGACGCCCTCGCCCCTGAGCGACGTTGAAATCGCCGCCATCCCCTGCGCCTTTGGCACTGCGGCGGGGCTTTTGCATCGCGCGGGTGTTGCCTCTGGCGTGCAGGTTCTGATCACCGGCGCCTCGGGCGGGGTGGGTCTGGCGGCGGTGAAACTTGCCGCTAAAATGGGCGCAGAGGTGACCGGCATCGCCTCGGCCAGCAAGGCCATGATAGTGCGCGATCAGGGCGCCGCAGCGGTGATAGAGCGCGGCGCACCAATCCCCGAGGGCCGGTTCGATTGCGTGATCGACGTGGTCGCGGGCGCGATCTGGCCCGCGCTGATCGAGGCGCTCAAACCGGGCGGTCACTACGCCGTGGCGGGGGCGATTGGCGGTGCGATGGTTGAGGCCGATCTGCGCCGCATCTATCTGCGCGACATCACCATCCATGGCTGTACCTTTCAGCCGCCTGAGGTCTTTGCCGACCTGATTGCCCGCGTCAATGCCGGACAGCTTCGCCCGCTGGTGTCAAAGACCTATCCAATGACAGAGATCAAAGCGGCGCAGGCCGACTTTCAGAGCAAACGCTATGTCGGCAAGCTGGTCTTGCTGCCCCCGGAGGACTGCCGCGATGGTTCTTAATGATGCCGCCAAAGAGACGATTGCCCACTTTCCCCTTGGGGTTGTGGCCACGGTCATGCCCAAAGCCACGTTTCCAGTGCGTGACGACGCGACCACCGGATTTGGCGAAATCCGCTCGCGAGGCCCCCGTTCTGGTGATGGGGTGAGCGCGGCCAGGATGATCGCATTTTATAAACTCAAACTCGCGGAGATTTACCCATGACCGCAATCACCCTTCTGGACGGGTCCATCGGACAGGAACTTGTCAAACGCTCGGGCGATCGGGCGACGCCACTCTGGTCGACACAGGTGATGATGGAGCACCCCGAGCTGGTGCGCGAGGTGCACGACAGCTATTTCGCCGCCGGCGCCAGCGTCGCGACGACCAACACCTATGCGGTGCTGCGTGACCGGCTGGCGCGGGTTGATATGGAGCATCGGACCGCCGAGCTGAGCGATGTGGCGATCACCGCCGCCTGCGCGGCACGCGATGCGCATGGCGGTGGCCGTGTGGCGGGGGCGCTTGGACCGCTGATCGCCTCCTATCGGCCTGATATCTGCCCGCCCGCCGAAAAGGCCGCCGCGCTTTATGCCGAGCCGGTGCGCCTGATGGCCAATCGGGTCGATCTGTTGCTCTTGGAAACCATGTCATCCGTCGATCAGGCCGAAGGTGCGTTGCGCGCGGCCATGGGGCAGGGCGTGCCGGTCTGGCTCGCGGTGACGGTCATGGACGGCGATGGCACACGCCTGCGCTCCGGCGAAGCACTGGCCGATCTTGCCCCGGTGGTGGCGCGCCATGCCCCGGATGCGGTCTTGATCAACTGCACCCGCCCCGAGGCGGTCGCGCTCGCCCTGGATATCATCGCCGCCTTTGGCAAACCCATTGGGGCCTATGCCAATGGTTTTACCCGGATCAGCGATGGCTTTCTGCAAGACGCCCCGACCGTCGATGCCCTGGAACAGCGCGACGATATGAGCCCTGCGGCCTATGCCGATATCGCCATGGGCTGGCTTGATCAGGGCGCCACGATCTTGGGCGGCTGCTGCGAGATCGGCCCTGACCATATCGCCGAACTGGCGCGGCGCCTTACAACGGCGGGTCATACGATTGTCTGACACCCGGTCTTCTTCTTGGCTCAAATACTCAATCGCGAGGGGCAAAGCCCCTCGCCCCGGTCGGACGCGCCAGCGTTCGAAACTTTAACCCTTGAAACGCGAGGTTGATCATGACTGACATTCCGCAAAAGGCCCGTGTGGTCATCATCGGCGGCGGCGTGGTGGGCTGTTCGGTGGCCTATCACCTGACCAAACTGGGCTGGCAGGATGTCGTTCTGCTGGAACGCAAACAGCTGACTTCGGGCACCACCTGGCATGCCGCCGGCCTGATCGCTCAGCTCCGCGCAACCGCCAATATGACCAGGCTGGCGAAATACAGCCAGGAACTCTACGGTGCTCTCGAAGAGGAAACCGGTGTCGCCACCGGCTTCAAGCGGGTTGGCTCGATCACCGTTGCCCTGACCGACGAGCGGCGCGAAGAGATATTCCGCTCCGCCGCCATGGCCCGCGCCTTCGGCGTTGATGTCGAAGAAATCAGCCCCGCCGAGGTCAAGGCAAAATACCCCCATCTCAACACCGACGACGTGATTGCGGGGGTCTACCTCGACAAGGACGGCCAGGGCGACCCGGCCAATATCGCGCTTGCCCTGGCCAAGGGCGCGCGGATGCGCGGTGCGCTGATCAAGGAGCGCGTCAAGGTCACCGGCCTTGCGCGCAAGGATCGTCGCGTGACCGGCGTCGACTGGGCCGCAGAGGACGGCAGTTTGGGCCATATCGAGGCCGAGATGATCGTCAATTGCGCCGGCATGTGGGGTCATGAGGTGGGCCGCATGGCGGGCATCAATGTGCCGCTTCAGGCCTGCGAACATTTCTATATTGTCAGCGAACCGATTGCCGGGCTGACCCAATTGCCGGTGCTGCGGGTGCCCGATGAATGCGCCTATTACAAGGAAGACGCCGGCAAGATGATGCTTGGCGCCTTCGAGCCGAACGCCAAACCCTGGGGCATGGCGGGCATCCCCGAGAGTTTCGAGTTTGACCAACTCCCCGAGGATTTCGATCATTTCGAGCCGATCCTCGAATGGGCCGTCAACCGGATGCCGATGCTGGGCGAGGCGGGGATTCACACCTTTTTCAACGGCCCCGAAAGCTTTACTCCCGATGATGCCTATCACCTGGGTCTCGCGCCCGAGATGGATAACGTCTGGGTCGCGGCCGGATTCAACTCGGTCGGTATTCAATCGGCGGGCGGGGCCGGCATGGCGCTTGCGCAATGGATGGAGGATGGCGCAAAGCCGTTTGATCTTGGCGATGTCGACATTTCCCGGATGCAGCCGTTTCAGGGCAACAAACGCTATCTCTTTGAGCGCTCCCGCGAAACGCTGGGGCTGCTTTATGCCGATCACTTCCCCTATCGCCAAAAGGCCACCGCGCGCGGTGTGCGGCGCACGCCGTTTCACGCCCAGCTTCTGGAGCAGGGTGCGGTGATGGGCGAGATTGCCGGATGGGAGCGCGCCAACTGGTTCGCCAATCCCGGTCAGGCGCGCGAATACCAGTATTCGTGGAAACGCCAGAACTGGTTTGAAAACGCCGCCGCCGAGCATCACGCGATCCGCAATGGGGTCGGGCTTTATGACATGTCGTCCTTTGGCAAGATCCGGGTGGAGGGCCCGCAGGCCGAGGCGTTCCTGAACCACATCGGAGGCGGCGATTACTCGGTGCCGGTCGGCAAGATCGTCTATACGCAATTCCTCAACGCGCGCGGCGGCATCGAGGCGGATGTGACCGTGACCCGCCTGTCTGAGACTGCTTATCTGGTGGTCACCCCGGCGGCCACACGGCTGGCCGACCAGACATGGATGATGCGCCACAAGGGCAACTTCAACGTGGTGATCACCGATGTCACCGCAGGCGAAGGCGTGTTGGCGGTGATGGGCCCCAAGGCCCGCGAGGTGATGCAGGCGGTCTCGCCGAATGATTTCAGCAATGCTGTCAATCCTTTCGGCACCGCGCAGGAGATTGAGCTGGGCATGGCCCTCGCGCGGGTGCATCGCGTGACCTATGTGGGCGAGTTGGGGTGGGAAATCTATGTCAGCGCCGATATGGCCGCGCATGCCTTCGAGACGATCCTCGCCGCCGGGCAGGCGCATGGCATGAAACTTTGCGGCATGCATATGATGGATAGTTGCCGGATCGAAAAGGGCTTTCGCCATTTCGGCCATGACATCACCTGTGAGGACCATGTGCTTGAGGCCGGGCTTGGCTTTGCGGTCAAGACCGACAAGCCCAATTTCATTGGCCGCGACGCGGTGCTGCGCAAACGCGAGACCGGGCTTGAGCGTCGCCTTGTGCAATTCCGCCTGAGCGATCCCGAGCCGATGCTTTACCACAACGAGCCGGTTTTGCGCGATGGCAAGATCGTCGGCTTCCTCAGCTCTGGCGCCTATGGGCATCATCTTGGCGCGGCGATGGGTCTTGGCTATGTGCCCTGCAAGGGCGAGAGCGCGGCAGAGGTGCTAGCGTCCAGCTATGAGATCGACGTGGCGGGTAGGCGGGTGCGCGCCGAGGCGAGCCTCAAGCCGATGTATGATCCCAAATCCGAGCGCGTGAAAGTCTGAGCCGCGATCCGGCGGGCATCCGGCTGCGGCGGGATGCCTCCGGCGGGAGTATTTCTGGAAAGATGAAAGCCCAGGCATATGTCGCGCATTTGTGAGCGTCTGCATTGATCCTGTCCCGGCTTGCGCATATAGCCGGGGCAACCTGTTTGTGAAAGCCGAGGAATGGACCATGTCGAACGCACAACTCGAAACTGCCATCGAAGCCGCCTGGGAGGCACGTGATACCATCACCCCGAGCACCGGCGGCGAAACCCGTGAGGCGATCGAGGACACGCTGAACGCGCTCGACAGTGGCAAGTTGCGCGTCGCCGAGCGCGGCGCAAACGGTGACTGGCATGTCAATCAATGGGCGAAAAAGGCGGTTCTTCTGGGGTTCCGCATCAAGGATATGGAAATCCATGACAACGGCCCGCAGGGTGGCGGCTGGTGGGACAAGGTTGACAGCAAATTCAAGGGCTGGGGCGACAACCAGTGGAAAACGGCCGGGTTTCGCGCGGTGCCCAACTGTGTGGTGCGCAAATCGGCCTTTATCGCGCCCGGCGTGGTGTTGATGCCGTCGTTCGTCAACCTTGGCGCCTATGTGGACGAGGGCACCATGGTGGATACATGGGCCACGGTCGGCTCTTGCGCGCAGATCGGCAAGAACGTGCATCTGTCGGGCGGCGTCGGCATTGGCGGCGTTCTAGAGCCGATGCAGGCGGGGCCGACGATCATCGAGGACAACTGTTTTATCGGCGCGCGCTCCGAGGTGGTCGAGGGCTGTATCGTCCGCGAAGGCTCGGTGCTTGGCATGGGTGTTTTCATCGGCAAATCCACCAAGATCGTCGATCGTGAAACCGGCAACGTGAGCTATGGCGAAGTGCCTGCCGGGTCGGTGGTCGTGGCCGGTTCGATGCCGAGCAAGAACGGTATTCACCTCTATTGTGCCGTCATCGTCAAGCGGGTGGATGCGCAGACCCGCTCGAAAACCTCGATCAACGAGCTGTTGCGCGACTGATATCCGCGCGCCTTTTGCCAATGAAACGCCCCTTTCGCGAGGGGCGTTTGCGTTTGGGGCGAGGTGTTTGCCCAAACCGAGCGGGTCTGATATATGTCAGGGCCGGTTGCGGTGCGATGTGATGGCAAGGCTCTGGCAGTGGGGTAATACATGCGTGCGCTGACCTTCCAAACCGCCACTTTAATGCTGCTGTCCTGGCCTGTGCATTCCGAAACCCTGTCCTGCGCGGGGTCAAAGGTCACCGTGACCGCCCTACGGGCGCACGACGCGCGGCTGGCCTGTGATGCGGCAGCGCATGCAAAGACGCTTTTTGAAAGCTGCAACATTCCGGCGATCACGCGGCCTTTGCGTATCAGCGTGGTTGAAGACCTCAAGCCCAATTGTTTTGGGCAATATCATTGCGGTGAAGACCGGATCGAGCTGCTTGCGCCCCCGGCGATGCAGGCACGGCTTTCGCCCGACAGCGCCTACGGCGAGCTGTCAAACGATGCCTTTTTCAAGAGTATCGCCGTGCATGAGCTGACCCATTCGGCACTTGATGATATGCCATGCCCGTTCAAAGCGTGCCTTGTTGCGCATGAATATATTGCCTATGTCATGCAGGCCATGTCGCTGTCGCCCGAGGCGCAGCGTCAGTTCGTCAAAGGCGTTGATCTTGAACGCAAGGTTTCACGCGATGAGTTGAACCCGTTCATATATTTCATGGCGCCCGATCTTTTTGCCCGCAAAGCCTGGCTGCATTTTTCACAGCGCGATGATCCCTGCGGGTTTGTTGGCCAAATTGTCGATGGGGCCGTGCTGCTGGATTATGAACGGTTCGAGTGAGCGCGTGCCGCAGGTTTTAACCGGCGGATTTTTGCGGCTTGTCGCCCACCGGGCCACCGGCCTTTTTCCAGCCGGAAAACCCGTCTTCGACGTGGCTGACGTTTTCAAGCCCCATATCCTGAGCGGTGCGCGCCGACAGCGCCGAGCGCCAGCCAGAGGCGCAGTAGAACACAAACCGGTTGCCGGACTGGAACTGGGGCTTGGCATAGGGGCTTTCGGGGTCGATCCAGAATTCAAGCATGCCGCGCGGACAGTGAAAGGCGCCGGGGATCATGCCGTCGCGCTCCAACTCGCGCGGATCGCGCAGATCGACGAATGTGACGCCGCTTTGGCCATGCAAATCCAACATCTCGGTTGCCGGGGCGTGATCCACCACTGTATTGGCCTCGGCTACCATATCCTTGATGTGTTTCATCGGGGTATTCCTTTGTGCGATCGGGGTCGGCGCAGCCTAGAAGCCAAAGCGCGAATTGAAAAGCCCGGACCGCGGGGGCCACGGGTTTGGCTATACACTGAACGATTTGGCGTACGGCCTGCCTGCTATGGCTTGTCAAAAGACGTGGGGCGGGGTACGGCGGGCGGATGAGCAAAGAGCAAAAACCCTCGCGCCAGCAGGTCTATACCCTGCTTGTGGAAATCGGCCGCAAAGACGGCGACGGCTTGCCCGAAAAGGCAACCGGCGCGGCGCTCATGATCTATGCCAGTGGCGTGGATGAGGCCGAGGCGGTGCGCGAAACCGTGGCGATCCTGAAGCAGGCCGATACCGCGCCGCTTGATGTGTCGGGCTATGGCACGCTCAGCGAACGCGAGGCCGAAGGCCATGACATCACCGACGAAGAGCGCCACCTGATGCAGCGCGCCCGCGACGAGAATGCCGTGATCGTCGCACAGGTCACGCCGTTTTTCGACTAAGGCCCTGTTTGCAAGGTCTGCGCCGCCTTGACGCGCACAAGGTTTGAGGTCAAAGCCCACGTCGATCCCAAACCCAGAATTTGGCCCTGAGGGCGGTGAGTGCTTGTTGGCTGCGATCTGGCCCTACGACAGCTATGCGGACAAAGCGGCCTTCTATTGCACGTTCGTCAATGTCCGGTTTGGCGGACCCTTCCAAAAACGGTGGTTTTTGGAAGGGTGTGCAAATGTGGCAAAATACGGCTAGGCTCTCTTAAAGAGATGGTTCTATAAAATAAATTGAATTCGTATGAGGGTATTAGTATGGGCGAAGCGAAGCGCCGTAAAAGATTAGATCCATATTTTGGAATGAGGCCAAAAAACGGGCGAGGAATATTGCTGAGTGCGCCCATTGTTTATGACGGCAAGGTAATATTGGCTAAGTCCAGTAGCGTTGACCCCGCGGAACTGAGACGTGCGACGCTTTTTTGGGACAGACTTGTTTGGCCGGACAGCAAAATAATAAGCCTTGGTTCCAATAGCGACGAAAAGCTCCTTGAGGCAGAAGGATTGCTTATCCGACCGCGACCAACTCGGCACAACGATGCTGCGGGCATAGGCAATATGAATTCGCTTATGAGGACCACTGAATCATACGATATAACTCTTGGGATTGAACAAGCTAAACACTTCATTCAACAGCATGTTGATGAATTCATTGATCTAGAACGCGATGAACCTGGACAATGGACAATGTCTCAAGGCGATGATTCATTTGTAATGAAGAACGACAATTTTGTTGCAGGGCGAGGGCAACTGATGACCCTTGTTAGGTCGATCCCATTACCCGCGCCTGACTATCCGCTGCACGATCTCCTTGAGTTCAAGCAAAAACGTAGTGATGAGATTGTTGCGCTGACGCAGGAGTTAGACAAGTTTTTCTCTCAGATCGCCAATGCAAAGGACGCCGACTTCGAGATGTCCAGATTGCTGCGTGTTGTGGATAAGCAGTGTAGTGACATGATTAAGGTGGCAAAGGAAAGCAAACGCAAATTCTACGTGGGCGATTTAAGCTTCTCACTATCGCTCGATAGTATTGAGAGCGCCGCAAACAGAATTGTCGCTTGGGAGGCTGCTGGTACGGTCGCAACAGGGTTACCATTGGTAGGCGGCCTTCTGGGTGGAGCTACGTCGCTTGTTTCTTTTTCGCGCGGTATCGGCGCAAAAAACCTTATTACCCGTAACAGCCCTTTCAAGGTGGTCAGTTCTCTACACAAAGAGTTGGTGTAATCAAGTATCAGATTGATGTAACTGAACCTCTGATTTGCTTACACGAGTAGACATTAAGATTACTCCCAAAACGCCCTGATTGGCGCTGCCAAAAAACCAGTTCAAAACCTAAGTGGTTGTTGAAGGTTTTTGGTCGCTCGCATGATACTGGACATTCGTCCAACGCGCAGCATTGGTCAGTCTGGGCTCGAAGCGGGCCTTTGCCGCGTCAATCGCCATGGTCGGCAGGACCGACACTGCGTAAAAGCCCTATGCGGCGCGGTTGAGTGCTAGGGTGATCGCCTCAAAGGGTTTGAGAACCGGCCAGACCGGCTTGGGGTGTTCGGGCAGCCGGGCGCGATCACATCCCGACAGGATGCCCGCGTCAAAAAGATCAGGATTGCGCCGCAACCGGCCGATATAAAGGCTCTCGGTCGCGGTGCCGGCGGCGATGATCGCCTCATGTCCCGGCAGCAACAGATGATGATAGGTCACCACATCCGGGGCCTCTGCGTAAAGCGCCGAGAACCCGTTCACAAGGTGGCGCGCCGGGACAAGGACCGCCTCTGAGCCAAACAGATATTCCACCTCGGAGCCCCGGATCACCAACCGCTGTTGCGGGGCGACGGTGATATCACGGCGCAGGCCGAAATAGGGCGCCCGAAGGCGCACCGGGCGAAAGCTGCCGAATGCGGGCACGCTGCGGCTTACGGTTTGCAGGACCGGCACGATCTGCCCATCATCGGTATCCACGCAATCGCCGCGCCGAAGCGCGCCTGCGGGCACAAAGCCGGTCGGCGTGCAAACCGGCACATTGGCGCTTAGCCCTGCCATCGGGCCGATTGGCTCGATCTGAGTCGAGAGGGCAATAAAGATGACGTCTGGGTCAAGCTGTCGCTGGCGCGGATCGGTGATGATGGTGCGCATATCCGCAAGCGGCATCGGGTGCGGCGGCGGCAGGGAAATCGCATGCACGCGGTCGCTTTCGGGCCGTTCCAGCGACAGCCGCCCCCATTTGGCAGGCGCATCCCAGCTATAGGTCAAACGCAGCGTATCGGTGCGATCATTGGGGCGATATGGCAGGGTGGCGTGACGCACATCCCCGGCTTGTGTCTCGACAAGAACGATGCCGCCACCCGGCAGCGCCTGAAGCGAAAAGCCACCGCTCCAGGGGTGGCTGCGGCTAAAGGCCAACAGGGTTTGCGGGCGCCCCTCGGACGACAGGCGCGTTTCGATCATCAAGGTGCCACGTGGCATCAGCGCGCAATCATCCGGCATCGCGGCGTCAGCGGCGCAGGGATCACCCGGACGAAGACCGCCAAGGGCAAAGCGCCCTTCGCTCTGATCAGAGATGCCGATCCATCCCATCCTAGGCGGCGCGCCCCTGTGCCAGCAAAAGGCGCGCTTCATAGCGTTTCAGGGTCCGCCGTGCCGCCGGGCTATAGCCCGCGCCGGTTTCCGGGTCGATTTCGGGGAAGAGAGTACAGATTTCCTGAACGATATCGGCCTCAAAGCTGTTGCTGATCTGCGGCCCCGGCAAAAAGCTTTCGGTCGCGAGGCCCTCTGAGAAGACCACCTGATGGCGATCAAACAGGATATGGACATAGTTGACCGTGCCGCCCTCGATCCGGCGTACCGAGAGGTCATTGACCAGATCGCGTGCCGCCACCAGAACCTCGCCCTCGCCAAACAAAAGCTCTGCAAGGCTGTCGCGGATCAAAACCCGATGCAGCGGCGACAACAGCAATTCGCGATGGCTGCCAAAGGTGTCGGGCGCAATGCGGATCGGGGCAAAATTACCCTGCGCCGCGACCCGGCGCTGACCGATCCAGCGCAGGGGCTGGGCCCCGTCATCCTGGGTCATGACCAGATCACCGGGGGCAAGCGTCTCGACCGCGACTTCGCCGGTCGGCGTTCGAATAAGGGTGCCTGCCACGAAACAGGGCACGGAATCGACGGTGACAATGCCGACGTCGGTCTCGCCGGTGCTGCTTTGCACGTCATAGGTAAAGTTGAATACCTCGGTGTCGCCATCGCCGACGACCTCGATTGTGCCATCGGCGTTCAACTGAAGCTGCTGGCCCGAATTGAGCGTCACGATATCACCCGCCACCACCGCCTGTCCGTTGAGGTGGGTGATCGTCAGCGTGCCCGCAGTGCCGTTCAGGTCGTTGCCCAGCACATCAAGCGTGCGGGTGCCATCGGGGAACAGCGTGGTGCTGTCATCCATCGCCACCAGCGTGGTCTGCACGCTGTTGCCGGCAATCAGAACGGTTGAATCGTAATTGCTGTCAGTGACATCCGCGATGCCGATGCGGATCGAGTTCAACTCACCCGCATTCACCGGAATGGTAAGGGTCAGGGTGGCGGTAAAGCCGTCCATTTCTGTGTTGAACTGATCCTGGGTGTTGTCGATGAACAGGTTGCTGGCCGAGCCGGCGTTGAGGTTGTTGGGGTCGATGTCGCCATCGCCCACGCCAAGCGGCACAAGGTTGCCGTTGATCCAGACGCCGACGAAATCCTGAAACGAGCCGACGGCGTATTCCGGGTATTCCTCTGACGCAAAGACAAATTGCATCGTCATCACATCGCCCGTCGGGATGAAGTCAACATCCATATAAGACGCATCATAGGTTTGCGCCCCGGCGGCGGCGTTAAAGGTCGGGTCGCCGTTTGGCCCGCTTGAGTTTGTCGTGGTTGACGAGCTCTGGTTGGATTGAAAAAAGTTGTTGTTGGTAAAGCCGCGCAAATCCCCGGTCGAGAACATCACCCCGGTGTCGGAGGGCGTGACGCCGGGCGAGATCGTATCGCCGTTGGTATAGATGCCGGATGAATCCCGATCACCGGTATAGGATGCGCTGATGATCTGCACGCCATCGCCAAAGATGGTCTGGGCCATCTCGGTCGCGGATGCGAAGCGATCAATCGGAATTTCTACGCCTGAAACCATCTTTGCCTCGACCTTGGGTCAGAGGCAGCGCAACGTATAAACCAACCACGGGGTTTCCCCACGTTGGTCGTGACCTGCAAAGGCGCTTTATGATGTGCCTGATGGCGCCTTGCTGCTCGTGTCGGGGCCGGTGTTGTCCTTTGCGGATCTGCTGGCCCTGGTTCGTTTTGCCCTGCCTCGGGTGTCTTTTTATTACACATTCGATAGCAAAATATTTTGCTCTTGTTAAGGTTTAATATGCTTTGCCCCAGGGTATCTTGGGGTGTGTGGCTTTGTGCGATGTTTGCGCTTGGGCGCGATCCGCGCTAGGGCGCTTGAAAACGCGCTGAAACCAAGTGAGAAACCGATGCCCCATAGCCCTGTTGACCCCGTAGACCTGACCGCAAAACTGGTGCGCTGTGCCTCTGTGACGCCCGAGGAGGGCGGCGCTCTGAGCCTGTTGGAGGGGGTGCTGAGCGCGGCGGGCTTTGCCACAACCCGAACTGATCGTGGCGGTGTCTGCAATCTCTTTGCCCGCTGGGGCGACAAGGGGGCCGACCGCGCCTTTGGCTTTAACGGGCATACTGATGTGGTGCCCGTGGGCGATGCCGAGGCCTGGAGCGTGCCGCCCTTTGGCGCGGTGCAAAAGGACGGCTGGCTTTGGGGGCGGGGCGCCACCGATATGAAATCGGGGGTTGCGGCCTTTGTCGCGGCGGCGGTGGATTTCGTGCGCACGACCCCGCCCGAAGGCGCCGTCATCGTCACAATCACCGGCGACGAAGAAGGCGACGCGGTTGATGGCACGGTGGCGATCCTTGACTGGATGGAGGCAGAGGGCGAGGCGATGCGCGTCTGCCTTGTCGGCGAGCCGACCTGCCCCGAAGCCCTTGGCGACATGATCAAGATCGGGCGGCGTGGATCGCTTTCGGCGTGGTTCACCATCACCGGCGTGCAGGGCCACGCGGCCTATCCGCACCGCGCGAAAAATCCCTTGCCTGCGATGGCGCGGCTGATGGATCGGCTGGCCAGTCACGAGCTTGACCAGGGCACCGAGCATTTTGATGCCTCGACCCTTGCGGTGGTGACCATCGACACCGGCAATCCGGCAACGAATGTGATCCCGGCCAACTGTCGCGCCACCGTGAACATCCGCTTTAACGATGCCCATGACAGCACCTCCCTGATCGCCTGGTTGCAAGGCGAGCTTGACCGCGTTGCCGGTGAATTCGGCGTGACCGGAGAGATGACGGTCAAGGTGTCGGGCGAAAGCTTTATTACCCCGCCGGGCGCGCTCTCCGATCTTGTGGCCGCCGCGGTCGAGGCCGAAACTGGCCGTGTGCCAGAGCTTTCAACGACCGGCGGCACATCGGATGCGCGGTTTGTCAAAAGCCATTGCCCAGTCGTGGAATTCGGCCTTGTCGGGCAGACCATGCACCAGGTCGATGAACGCGCCGAGGTGGCTCAGATTCATGCGCTCAAGGCGATTTATGGCCGTATCCTGCGCGACTATTTCGTCTAGATCATGCAACGTCAGCTTATCGTCATGCTCAAAGAGCCACGTCCCGGTCGGGTGAAAACCCGGCTTGGGCGCGATATCGGCATGACCAGCGCGGCCTGGTGGTTTCGCCATCAGGTGACGCGGCTTTTGCGCCAGATCGACGATCCCCGCTGGCAGGTGACACTGGCCGTCAGCCCCGATGCCGAAGGGCTGCAAAGCCGAGTCTGGCCCGCGCGCTTTGCCCGTATGGCGCAGGGGCAGGGCGATCTCGGCGACCGTATGGGGCGGATCATGCGATCGCGCCCGCCGGGGCCGGTCTGTATCATCGGGGCCGATATTCCAGAGGTCAGGGCGGCGCATATCGCGCGCGCCTTCAGTGCGCTTGGGCGCAATGACGCGGTCTTTGGCCCGGCGCCCGATGGCGGGTTCTGGCTTGTGGGAATGACGCGCATGAACGTGCCCGCAACGCTGTTTCAGGGCGTGCGCTGGTCAAGCGAGCATGCCCTGGCCGACACGATCCAGAGCCTTGGCGGCGCAAGGGTGGCGCTTGTGGACCAACTTCGCGATGTCGATACCATCGCGGATCTGGGGGCGGCTCGTCGCGCCCTTGCGTGCGCACCTCGCGAGGTCGGCCGAGAGGCCGGATGAGCGGTTTTCCCGGATGACGGCGGGTTTGCTTCGTGATAGGGCAAACCCATGAGCCATTTGCCAGATAAAACTGAAATCCTGCAATGGATTTCGGATAACCCGACCCTCACCTCGAAGCGCGACATTGCCAAGGCTTTTGGCATCAAGGGCGCGGCGCGGATCGACCTTAAACGCATCCTTAAAGAGCTTGCGGAAGAGGGCCATCTTGAAAAGCGCCGCAAAACCTATAGCGACCCTGACCGCCTCCCGCCTGTAAGTGTGTTGCAGGTTCAGGGCCAGACCGCCGATGGCGAGCTTTTGGCCAAGCCGCTGGAATGGCAGGGCAAAGGCGTCGAGCCGGTGGTTTTGCTCATCCCGCGCGCAAGTGATCCGGCTTTGGGCGAGGGTGACCGCATTCTGGCGCGCTTGCAAGAGGTCAAAGGCGAGGCGCATCATTATGAGGCCCGCCTGATCCGCCGCATCGGCACCAACCCGCATAAGGTCTTGGGGATTTATCGCCAGGGTTCGGACGGCGGGCGGATCGTGCCGATCGACAAGGGCGACGGCAAGGAGTGGCTGGTGTCAAACGATGCCACCGGCGGCGCCAGGGATGGTGAGTTGGTCGAGGCAGAACAGGCCGGACCGGCCGGGCGCATGGGCCTGCCGCGTGCGCGGGTCGTGGCACGCCTTGGCGATCCTTCGGCGCCCAAGGCGGTGTCGCTGATTGCCATTCACCAGCACGGCATTCCCGACGATTTCCCCGACGAGGTGATCTCCGAGGCCGACGCGATGACGCCTGCCGGTCTTGACGGGCGCAAGGACATGCGCGACATGCCCCTGATCACCATTGATCCGGCCGATGCGCGCGATCATGACGATGCCTGCTGGGCGCACGGCGATGACGACCCCAAGAACGAGGGCGGGCATGTGATCTGGGTCGCAATTGCCGATGTGGCGCATTATGTGCGCCCCGGCACCGCGCTTGACGCCGAGGCCCGCAAGCGCGGCAATTCAAGCTATTTCCCCGACCGCGTCGTGCCGATGCTGCCGGATCGTTTGTCGGGCGACCTCTGTAGCCTGCATGAGGGCGTGCCGCGCGCCTGCATTGCGGTGCGCATGCAGATCAACGCCCAAGGCGACAAGATCGGCCATCGGTTCGAGCGGGGATTGATGCGCTCGGTCGCCTCGTTGACCTATCAACAGGTGCAGGCCGCGATGGATGGCGCACCCGATGATCAATGCGCCCCCCTGATGGACGAGGTGATCAAGCCGCTTTACGCCGCGCATGACGCGCTCAGGAAAGCCCGCCACCGGCGCCAACCGCTTGATCTTGAACTGCCCGAGCGCAAGGTCGTGCTGAGCGACGAAGGCAAGGTTCTGTCGGTCAATTTCACCGAGCGGCTTGAGGCGCATAAGCTGATCGAGGAATTCATGGTGCTGGCCAATGTGGCCGCCGCAGAGGCGCTGATTTCGCGCAAATCGCCGCTGCTGTTCCGGGTCCATGAAGAACCCGCACCCGAAAAGCTTGAAACCCTGCGCGACGTGGCCGAGGCGGCGGGGCTTGTGCTTGCCAAGGGGCAGGTCCTCAAGACCGCGCATCTCAACGCGCTTTTGCATGCCGCGCGCGACACGGATCATGCCGAGGTGATCAATATGTCGACCCTGCGCTCGATGACGCAGGCCTATTACGGGCCGCAAAATTTCGGGCATTTCGGCCTTGCCCTTCAGGCCTATGCGCATTTCACCTCGCCGATCCGGCGTTATGCCGACCTTGTGGTGCACCGCGCGCTGATTTCGGCGCATGGCTGGGGCGATGACGGGCTAAGCCACGAGGAGGAGGCCCGCCTTGAGGCCACGGGCCAGCATATTTCGGAAACCGAGCGCCGCTCGATGGTGGCGGAACGCGACACCAATGACCGCTATCTTGCGGCCTTTTTGTCCGAACGGCTTGGCGAGGAATTCACCGGCCGGATCAGCGGCGTGGCCAAGTTCGGCGTCTTCGTGCGACTTGATGAAACCGGCGCCGATGGTCTTATTCCGGTGCGCAGCCTTGGGCGTGAGTTTTTCCATTTTGACCGCGAGGCGGGCACTCTGATGGGCTCTGACACCGGCCTTACGATCGGGCTTGGGCAGCAGGTGACGGTCAAATTGTCCGAGGTCGCGCCGGTCACCGGCGGGATCGCGCTTGAGCTGATCAGCCTTGAGGGCAAGACCATGCCGCGCGGGCCACGTGGGGCACGGGGCAGCGCACGTGGCAAGCCCGCGCATCGCAAATTGGCCAGCGCCAAACGCAAGGCAGCAAAGGTGAAACGCAAAACCGCGCGCGGCAAGCGATAGATTGCCTAAATAGTGGCAACGGTTTGCCCGGTCTCGGCAAGATTGCTTTTGATTCGTCGACAATCACGCTATGATCCAGCAAAGCCAATCTCAAAAAGGGCTAGGGCATGCAGGCGTCGATCTTCGGGTTTTCAGGTGTTTTTCTAATGGTCAGCACCGCTTTGGCGGGTGCTGTCGAAGTGTCTTTAAGGCCGCAGATGCGCCCCGGATCGGGGCTTGTCACGGCGGCGGCGGTGGTTTCGGTCGATGTGCCGATCAGGTCTCTGCGCCCCCAGATGCGGCCCAGCGATCTGGCCGAGGGCGAGGCGCGGATCATTCCGGCAAGCGCCAATAAAGCGTTTGACCGCTGGATTTCAGGGTTTCGGGGCCGTGCGGCACAGCAGGGCATCCGCACAGCGGTTTTCGACCGCGCCTTTCGCGGTGTGCAATATAACACCTCGGTCATCCAAAAAGATCGCAATCAGTCCGAATTTAAAAGCCAAATCTGGGACTATCTGGATAGCGCTGCTTCACCGGTGCGGGTCAGGAACGGACAGGCGGCCCTGCGCAAGCATCGCCGCACATTGACGCGGATCGAACAGACATATGGGGTTGAAAAAGAAGTCGTCGCGGCCGTCTGGGGGCTTGAAAGCACCTATGGCGAACGGCGCGGGGACATCCCGCTTATCGAGGCGCTTGCAACGCTGTCGTTTGACGGGCGGCGCGGGAAGTTCTTTGAAAGCCAGCTGATTGCCGCCCTCAAGATCTTGCAGGCGGGGGATGTAGACCCGGGCGACATGAAGGGATCTTGGGCGGGCGCAATGGGCCACACCCAGTTTATCCCGACCTCTTATCTGGCCTATGCGGTTGATTTTACCGGCGATGGCAAACGCGATATCTGGTCGGATGACCCAAGCGATGCGCTTGCCTCGACGGCCGCCTATCTCAAGCGGTTCGGCTGGACCAAGGGCCAGCCCTGGGGGGTTGAGGTGCGTCTGCCGCGCGGGTTCAACCATGCCACGGCGAGCCGCAAGAACAAGAAGTCACCGGCGCAATGGGCGGCGCAGGGGGTTGTCGGCCTCAATGGCAAGCCGGTGCCGAATTATGGCAAAGCCTCGATCCTCTTGCCTGCGGGTGCGCAGGGGGCGGCCTTCATGATCTTCAACAATTTCGCGGTGATCGAGCGCTATAACAAGGCCGATGCCTATGTGATCGGGGTCGGGCACCTGTCGGATCGCCTGAAAGGCGGGCCGGAGATCCAGGCCAGCTGGCCGCGCGGGTACAAGCCGCTGTCATTCGATCAGAGAATGGAAATGCAGCGGCGTTTGCAGCGCAAGGGTTTTGGCATCGAAAAGATCGACGGGATCATCGGCCCCAATACGGTCGAGGCGATCCGCAGCTTTCAGAACTCGGTCGGCGCGACGCCGGACGGCTTTCCCTCGCAGGATCTTTTGGCGTTGTTGAAACGGTCCTGAGGCAGGCAAGATCGAGGCGCCGCCGCAGCCTGGGTTTGCGGTCAGGGCGGAGGTGAGTATTTTTGGAAAGATGAAAGTGGTTAGTCGGTGAAGCCCAAGACCTGTGCAAGGGTTGCAAGGGCGTCGGGCAGAAGGGTTTCGGAATCCTGCTGCGTGATCGGCACGCCCTGTGCGGCGAGGGCTTTGGCATAGCCCGAGGCGTCCCCGTCAAGGGCGATGAGGGCAACGTTCTGACCCAGCCAATAGGGCCGCGCGGCGGCAAGTTCAGCGCCGAGGAGATGCCCGGTCAGGGCGGCGGGAATGCCGGTGACCTGCGCGCGGCGCAGATCGGCGGCCAGACGTTCGGGGCGGCTCAGGCTGTCGGCAATCGCGGCGCTGTCGGGAGGCGTGGTGCCGCCAAGGGATGAGATCAGCGTCGGGGTCAGAAAGCTTTGACAACTGACGGCCTCATCCGCGCTGAGATGTACCCAATGGTTCAGCGTGTCGGAGAGAACGCAAGCGACCCCATCCCAATTTGGATGACGCGCGACAAAGCCAAGCAGGATCAGCCGCGTCCAGCCGTCGATCACATCCGCAGGGCTATCCTGGGTCAAGCCGACAAGCCCACGACCGGGGCCGGGCAATAGCGCGCAGGGCAGGGTGTCAGGCAGGCCCTCGCCAATCCGATAAAGTTGTGGCATCGGGCCAAGCCCGGCAAGCGCCGCCGCCTCATCCGCACCAGAGCCTTGATGCGTCAAAGTGGCGCCGGACAGGGCAAAGGCACGGTGGCACTGCCCGTCATGGCCGATGACGGCCCAATCGCTCATCGGGTCTGTTGCATCTGGCGCATGAGGCCGGACATGTCATACCCCGCCGCCGAGGTTGCCCTGACAATCTCATCCGCGTCCAGATCGCCGAAGTTTGTCATGCTCCAAAGCATGGTGCAGCGCGTGCCGCTTCGGCAATAGGCGAGGATCGGTTTGGGCATCTCGTCAAGCGCGGCGCGAAACGCCGCAAGATCGGCCTCTGAGAGCATGCCCGACACGATCGGCACCGAGCGCACGGCAAGCCCGGCCGTCTCTGCCGCCTTGGCCACCGCGTCATAGGCGCATTGGCCGAACTCTTCGCCGTCGGGCCGGTTGCACAGGATCGAGCGAAACCCGGCCTCGGCGATGTCGGCGACATCTTCACATTCGATTTGCGGGGAGACAGAGAAATCATCGGTAATCTTGCGCAGGTCCATCGGGCCCTCCTTGCCACGGTTTGCCCAGCATATGCGCGCAAATGCGGCGAGTTTCAATGGGGCCGGACCGCACAGTGAGGGCCGCAGAACTGGCAAACCTGCGCCGGTCCTGATCTGTTGGCTGCGAAGATTTGTGCTCTATTTGTCGAAATAGGCCAAAATTTGGCGCGAATGCGCTGGCAAATTCGAAAATCCGGGACAAACGAAAAAGAAACCTCTGGTAGAGTAATTTATCGGGCCCCGCCAAGAAGGCTCGCAATATCAAGAGAGAGGGAAAACCATTATGTCTGGAAAATTCGTCGTCGGTTACGACGGCAGCGCGTCATCGCAGCGCGCGCTTGAGTTTGCGGTCGACCGCTCCAACGCGCAGGGGGGGACAATTGTTCTGGCCCACGTGCTGGAATGGTCGCCCTATTCGTTTCTGACACCGAACGAGCTTGAAGAGCGCCACAAGCGCCGCGAAGAAGAGCTTCACCGTGCCGAAACCGCGATCATGACGACCGTGGTCAAGGATCTCAAGGACAAGGGCGTGACGGTCGAGACCGTGATCAAATACGGCAATATCCCGGACCTTCTGGCGAAAATCGCCAAAGACTTTGGCGCGATCCAGATCATCATCGGGCGCAGTGGCCATTCCAGCCTTGGCGCGCGTGTGTTCGGCTCGGTTGCCGGGGCACTTGTTCAGGCGGCGCCAGTGCCGTGTACCATCGTTCCATAAATGAATATTCTGACAGGGATAAAACATATGCATCGAAAGAATTTCCATGCGGCAATCGCCGCAGCCGGGCTGCTGATGGTCAGCGCGCCGGCCTATGCGCAATCGATTGACGAAAAGGTCAATCAGATGTTCGCCAGCTCGACAGGCTGGTTCGTAAACCTTATCTTTTCCAACTTTCCGGGCACGTCCTTTCCGTGGATCGTGGCCTGGCTGGTGATCGGCGCCACGGTGTTCACGCTGTATTTCGGCTTTGTCCAGTTTCGCTCGGTCGGGCACGCAATCGCGCTGGTGAAAGGGGATTATTCCGATCCCAATGACGCCGGTGAGGTCAGCCACTTTCAGGCCCTCGCGACCGCGCTTTCGGGCACGGTGGGTCTTGGCAACATCGCCGGTGTGGCGGTTGCCGTCAGTATCGGCGGGCCGGGCGCGACGTTCTGGATGATCCTGGCGGGCCTGATGGGCATGGCGTCAAAATTCACCGAATGTACGCTTGGTGTGAAATACCGCAATGAATATCCCGATGGCCGGGTGTCGGGTGGCCCGATGTATTACCTGACCAAGGGCTTTGCCGAGCGCGGTCTTCCGGGTGGCAAGATCCTGGCTGTGATGTTCTCGATATTCTGTATTCTGGGCGCACTTGGCGGGGGCAACATGTTCCAGGCCAACCAGGCGCATCAGCAGATTTCGGGCATCGTGGGTGCGTACCCGGGTTGGATCACCGGCGTGATCTTTGCCGGTGTGGTCTTTGCCGTGATCGTCGGTGGCCTTAAATCCATCGCGCGGGTGACCGAAAAGGTCGTGCCGTTCATGGGCATCCTTTATGTTGGCACCGCGCTGATCATCATCTTGATGAATGCCGGGCAAATCGGCTGGGCTTTTGGACAGATCTTTGATGGGGCCTTTACCGGTCTTGGCGTTGCCGGCGGTATGGTTGGCGCTCTGATCCAGGGGTTCAAGAGAGCGGCGTTTTCGAACGAGGCGGGCGTTGGTTCGGCGGCGATCGCGCACTCTGCGGTTCGCACCAAAGAGCCGATCACCGAAGGCTATGTCTCGCTGCTTGAGCCGTTCATCGACACCGTCGTGATCTGTACCATGACCGCGCTTGTGATCATCATCACAGGTCAGCTGGTGGCCGGGCCCGATGGCAATTACCTACTCAATGAGGCAGGCACGGCCATTCAGACCGTCGGCGGCACCTCGGGTGTGGGCCTCACATCCGCGGCCTTTGGCAGCGCGATCAGCTGGTTCCCCTTCGTGCTGGCGATTGCGGTGGTTCTGTTTGCCTTCTCGACCATGATCAGCTGGTCCTATTATGGCCTCAAGGCCTGGACCTATCTGTTCGGCGAGGGCGAGACCAAGGAACTGGTGTTCAAGGTGATCTTCTGCATCTTCGTGGTGATCGGGGCCGCGGCCAACCTTGGGCCGGTGATCGACTTCTCGGATGCGGCGATCTTTGCGATGGCGGTAGTCAATATCATCGGGCTCTATTTCCTGATGCCGATCGTCAAGCGCGAACTCAACAGCTATGTCAGCCGTCTGAAATCGGGTGAGATCAAGAAGTTCGAATAACGGGGTTTCCGACCCTGGTCTTTGGGCTACTGGAAAGGGCCGGTGCATCACGCACCGGCCCTTTTTGCATTTGAATGTGGCTCGGGAAAGCTGGACCTGATCAATCACCGTTGCCCGTAGGGTGGGTGAAACCCACGCGCCGCCGTATCAATTGATGGTGCTCTCAAGCCCTTGCGGCTTGCCCACTACGACAAATGTAAGCTTGGCCGGATCCAGAAGATCGCGCGCCACGCGGTTTACATCCTCAAGCGTGACGGCATTCACCTTGTCGTTGCGGGTGGTGATGTAATCGGTCGGCAGGCCTTCCATCTGCATCCCCACGGCGATATCGGCAATCGGGCCGTTGCCCTCGAACCGAAGCGGATAGGCCCCGGTCAGATAGGTCTTGGCATCCTGCAATTCGGCCTCGGTGACGCCGGTTTCGCGGATTTTGGCCCATTCATCGCGAATGACCGACATCGCCTCGGCAATACGATCATTGGCCGAGGCCACAGACCCCATCCAGAGCGCGGCCCCGTCCTTGTCCATCAGGTAGGAATAAACCCCATAGGTCAGCCCGCGCTTTTCGCGCACTTCGTTCATCAACCGGCTTTCGAACGACCCGCCGCCAAGGATGTGATTGAGCAGATAGGCGGCAAAGAAATCGGGATGATCGCGGTCAATGCCCGGCTGGGCAAAGGCGGCGATGGATTGCGGCGTGTCGAACTCGACAACCTTGACCCCGCCGGGCAGGTTGAGCGTTGCCTCGCCCGCAAGCGGTGCGCCGGTGGCGGGCAGATCACCCAGCAGGCCGTCAAGCAGCGCCGACAATTCATCGCCGGTGATATCGCCCACCGCGCTGATATAAAGCCGGTCGCGCGTCAGGGTCGCGCGCTGTGCGGCGATGATATCCTCGCGGGTCAGGGCGGCGACGCTCTCAAGCGTACCGTCAAGCGAGGTGGCATAGGGATGATCGCCGTAAACCAATGCGTCAAACGCCGTGCCCACAAGATCGCGCGGGTCTTTCTGGCTTGACTGGATGATCGAGATGATCTGCGCGCGCACCCGCTCGATCGCATCGGGATCAAAGCGCGGGTCAAGCAGGCTTGCGCGCAACAGCGCCGCCGCCTGATCGCGGTTCTCGGTCAGAAAGCGGGCCGAGACGTTGATCGCGTCGTCGTTGACGCCATAGCTGAAATTGGCGGCAAGCGATTCGGTCGCGCGGGCAAAGCCCTGTGCATCCATCTCTCCGGCGCCCTCTTCAAGCAGCCCGACCATAAGATTCGTCGCGCCGCGTTTGCCCGGCGCATCCAGCGACCCACCGCCGCGAAAGCGAAGCTCAAGCGCCACAAAGGGGATCGAATGATCCTCGACCAGCCAGGCGTTCAGCCCGCCGGGCGTGGTCAGTTCCTGCACCTCGACACCGGCCCGTGCGGGCAGGGCGGCAAACAGCATCACAAAGGCAAGCACAAAGCGGATCATTGGGTCACCTCCGGCGCCACAAGCCAGCCGGTGACGGATGTGTTGCGATCAAAAACCTTGCGTGCCGCAGTCATGATATCGTCCTCTGTGGTGTTTTGCAGAATCTCGGGCCAGGCCTGCACATCGGCCACGTTCAACCCCTGGGTCAGAGCCCGACCATAGCGGTTGGCAAGCCCGCCGGCATCGTCGCGCGCATAGATTTCCGCAGCGCGCATCTGCATCTTGATCCGCGCAAGCTGATCGGCATCAATGCCGGTTTCAAGAAAGCCGGTCAAAACGTCGTCCATCGCCGCCTCGGCCTGTTCAAGGGTCACGCCCGCTGCGGGCACGACCACCAGGCTGAATGTGGTGTCATCCAGCGACAGGCCCGAATAATAAACCCCGGTCTGCACCGCGATACGGCTGTCAAACTGAAGCTTCTCGGTCAAGACCGAGGTGCTTCCACCACCAAGGATTTCGGCCAGAAGGGTAAGCGCCGCCGCCTCTTCCTGCGCGCCGCTGTCGCGCTCCGGTGCCAGATAGGAGCGGCTCAGATAGGGCTGCGCGACGCGCGCGTCGCGAAAGGTCATGCGCCGTTCGGCCATCTGGCGCGGCTCTTGCGCGCGCGCCCGTTCGGGCAGGTCTGGGTTGGCCGGGAGCGGGCCATAATAGGTCTCGGCCAGCTTGCGCACATCCTCGGGGGTGACATCGCCCGCAATCACAAGAATGGCGTTATTGGGCGCGTAATAGGTGCGGTAATAGGCAAGCGCATCCTCCAGCCCCAGATCATACATCTCATGCTGCCAGCCAATAATCGGCACACCATAGTGATGATTGAGATACTGCGCCGCATTCTTTTGTTCCCGGAACAGCGCCGCAGGGTTGTTTTCCACCCGTTGGTTGCGTTCCTCGATGATCACGTCGCGCTCGGTGGCGATATCGCCTTCGCCCAGTTGCAGATTGACCATGCGGTCGCTTTCCATCCGCATCATCAATTCAAGGCGGTCCGCCGCGATGCGCTGAAAGTAAGCGGTGTAATCATAGCTGGTAAAGGCGTTGTCAGAGCCACCATTGCGCGACACGGTGGCCGAGAATTCCCCCGGCTCAAGGGTCTTTGTGCCCTTGAACAACAGATGTTCCAGAAAATGCGCCACGCCCGAGGCGCCCGGCGGTTCATCCGCCGATCCGGCGCGATACCAGACCATCTGCGTGACAACCGGTGCGCGGTGATCTTCGATCACCACCACCTCCAGGCCGTTCTCAAGGGTGAAACTCGTCACCTGACCCTCGGCCATGGCAGGCGCAAGCGGGGTGATGGCAAGCAGAAAGCTGACAAAAAGGCTACGCATCTGGTGTCTCCGGTCCATGCTTGGCGTCTGACCAGTAGATACGCTTTCGCTTTGATGTTTCAAGCGCTCTGACGGGATCGTCAGCGGCCAAAGGGGCTATTTGGGCGGTGGCGGGCTTGACGGGGTGATCGTGCCATTACGGCGCAGGCGGCGCTCTTCGCTGTAAGGATCAAGCCACTGGCGCTTGTAGGAGTTGGTATAATCGTCAGTCGGCCCGAGGCGCAGGATGTTCACGCGGCCATGGCGGCGGCGTATTTCCTTGTCCTCTGCGGCCAGGGTCTGGCGGATATTCTCTGGTGTGCCATAGCGATTGGCGTGGTTGACCAGCGCACCATCACGCGCATTTGGCGCGCCAATGTTCAATGCAGCGGGATTGCCGCCAAGGGCCGCCACACCATCGGCCAGCGGGTTTTGATCGGTAAGATTGGCGCCGCCGGGGGTCGGGCTTGGCAGGCTGGCATAATCCTCCGGGGCTTGCAGGGGTTTACCCGGCATGATCGAAAACTCGTCCGGGCCGTTCCCGGTATGGCGAATGCGGGTCAATGTCACGTCATCACGACCGCCGCAGCCCGCAAGAACGGTTGCCACAAGACACGCCAAAACTGTTTTATGCGGCATCGCCATCGCCACTCTCCTGCAACTTTCGATCAGCCTTATCGCATAGCCGCGCCAAGGTCACGAGGGGTTTTTGCCCGAAGGCAACAGTACCATGCCAAAAGCGCCGATGAAAACCGCGATATCGGCGATATTAAAGGCAAACGGGTTGTTGATGCCACAGCACGACAGATTGATGAAATCCGCCACCGCGCCATAGATCAGCCGGTCAACCACATTGCCAAGCGCGCCGCCCACCAAGAGCCCGGCTGCGATCTTCTGCCAGCGGCCCGCCGGATCGCTGTGCACCCACCACAGAACCGCGCCGGAAATTACGACGGCCACCGCGATCAAAACCCACCGCGTGAGCGGATTATCCCCCGCCATCAGGCCAAAATTGATCCCGTAATTCCAGGCCATGCGCAGGTTGAAGAACGGCGGCCAGACGTCAATCGCGCCAAGCTGGCGCAGGTTGAGGCTATGGACCACAAGGTACTTGGTAAGCTGATCCAGCAGGAAAACCCAGAACCCTGTCCAAAAGACGATGCGCATGCCCCGGCCCCTAGTGACGGAAATGGCGCATGCCGGTCAACACCATGGCAAGGCCCGCCGCATCCGCCGCTGCAATCACCTCGTCGTCGCGCATCGATCCACCGGGATGGATCACGGCGGTCGCCCCGGCCTCGGCGGCGGTCAAAAGACCATCAGCGAAGGGAAAGAACGCATCCGAGGCCACGACACTGCCCTTGGTCAGCGGCGCGGCCAAGCCAAGCGCCTCGGCCATGTCCTCGGCCTTGCGCGCGGCAATCCGACAGCTGTCAACGCGGCTCATCTGGCCGGCCCCCACGCCCACGGTGGCGCCGTCCCTGACATAGACGATGGCGTTGGATTTTACGTGCTTGGCCACTTTCCAGGCAAAGAGCATATCGGCAAGCTCCCGGTCGCTCGGCGCGCGCTTGGTCACCACCTTGAGGTCATCGGCGGTGATATGACCGTTGTCCTTGTCCTGCACCAGATAGCCCCCCGAGACCTGGCGAAGCGTGCGCGCCGCCTGTCGCGGATCGGCCAGACCTTCGGTCACCAAAAGCCGCAGGTTCTTCTTCTTGGCAAAAATACTCATAGCCTCGGCATCGGCCCCCGGCGCGATCACAACTTCAGTGAAAATCTGGCTGATTTCTTCGGCGGTGGCCCCGTCAAGCGGCTGATTGAGCGCGATAATCCCGCCAAAGGCCGAGGTGCGATCGCAATCGAACGCGCGGCCATAGGCCTGCGTCAGGGTCTCGCCCCGCGCCACGCCGCAGGGATTGGCGTGTTTGATGATCGCACAGGCCGGGCCGTTCTCGGGGGCAAATTCACTGACCAGCTCAAAGGCCGCATCGGTGTCGTTGATGTTGTTATAGCTCAGTTCCTTGCCTTGGATCTGGGTCGCGGTGGCGACACCGGGGCGTTGGCTGCCATCGGTGTAAAACGCCGCCGCCTGATGCGGGTTCTCGCCATAGCGCAGGGTCTGCGCCAGCGTGCCGGCCACGGCGCGGCGGCGCGGCGCGGCCTCAGCCAAGGCATCGGCCATCCAGGTCGACACGGCGGCATCATAGGCCCCGGTGCGCGCATAGGCGGTGAGCGCAAGACGCTGGCGAAAGGCGTAGGTGGTTTGCCCGTCATGGGCGGCAAGCTCTGCCAGAAGTGGGTCGTAATCCTCGACATCGACCACGACGTTGACAAAGCCGTGGTTCTTGGCGCCCGCGCGGATCATCGCGGGGCCGCCAATGTCGATATTCTCGATGCAGGTCTCGTAATCGGCGCCTTTGGCGACGGTTTCCTCGAAGGGATAGAGGTTGACCACCAGCAAATCTATCGCGCCGATGCCGTGTTGCTGCATCGCGGCGGTGTGATCGGCATTGTCGCGCAGCGCCAACAGGCCGCCATGCACCATCGGGTGCAGGGTCTTGACCCGGCCATCCATCATTTCGGGAAAGCCGGTAACCTCGGCCACATCGCGCACCGCCAGGCCCGCCTCGCGCAGGGTCTTGGCGCTTCCGCCGGTGGACAGCAATTCGATCCCGCGCGCCGCGAGGGCACGTCCAAGATCGACCAGTCCGGTCTTGTCGGATACAGAAAGAAGGGCGCGGGTGACGGGCGCGAGATCGGTCATGATAGGGCAGTCCTGCGTTTGGCTTTTGCCAGGTTAGTCGTCAGTCGCGGGCTCAAGCGCATCTTCTGTCAGATCGCGGATGCCAATCGGGGTATCCTGCGCCTTGGCCAGTGACCATCTAATAGGGGTCGCATACTCCATCGCGCGGCCAGAGAGAACGATCTGTTTGGTCGCACGTGGTTTGAGGCGCGTTTTTTCAAGATACACACTGGGTTGCAAGGATAAAGCGGCCCGTCCGTCATTGCGGAAGATCCAGATTTCACCGCTGCGCAGCGCAAGCGAGACCGCCGCGCCGCCCAAATCGACCGAGGCATCGACATCCGGGTGCAGGTGAAACCGGATATCAAAACTGATGCCATGCAGGCGCACCTGATCCATCGCCTGATCAAAGCGGCGCCTGTCGCTCGTCTCGACCGCCAGGAGCATGTCCTCACCGGCAAGGCCGCGCCCGTCGGTGGTCAGCTCGAGTCGGCGAACATGCGTGAGGCCGTGACCGCGCAAATAACCGTCATGTGCGCCCTCGAACCGCAGGCCATCCGGTGCCTTCGAGAGTTCGATCGGCACGCGGCGCGGCGCCTCGACAAGCCAGTCACTGTGGCGTGGATCATTGCTCAGACGGGCACTTGACCCGGTCGCAAGCACAAGCGTGGAATGCGAGGGCGTGGCCCGCCCCGCGCGCCGCCATTCGGGGCCAAAGCTCTGCCCCGAGCCGCAGTTCACAATCAGCGGTCTGCGCCCCGAGGTCAGCTCGAACGCCAGTGTCGAGGCGTGCGCCCCGACCGATGCCGCGCCCGTGGGCGGCGGGCTTGCGTCGATGATCACGCTGGTGCGTCCGGCGCTGAGTCGGGCAAAGCCCATGGCAAGCCCATCCGCATGCCGCCCCTTGACGCCGCTGGTGGCCAGGGCGTTGTCAAGCCGCCCCTCAAGACCGCGCCCGCCACCATGAAACCGCGCCAACCCGCCATCGGCGTGGCGCAGGGTGCGCAGGGTGGGGGCAATTCTCTCGATGGCCCGCCAATGGGCCTCGCCGGCACTCTGGCCTGATTCGCTGAGGGCGACGGCGGCCCATGTCAGCAGGGTGAAGACCTCAAGCAGGTCCTCGGGGTTGCGCGTGGGCAATCCGCCCATCGCGTCAATCTGGCTGTCGCATTCGCGCGCCAGCGCGGCCATCGCCGGGCCGACATGCGCCTGCATTCCCTCCAGTGAAAGCCCCGCATAAATCAACCCGGTCAAGGCCTCGAACCGGGGCAGGCCGGGGCTTGCGCTTGGCCAGCGGCGTGCCAGAAAGGTGGTTTGCTGCGCCAGTGAGCGCAAAAACGGCACCGAGGCATCATGGGGCGATCCGCTTAGCATGAACAGCGCGTGGTTGATCCAGCGAATCAGCCGCCGCCCGGTCAGGTCCGGCGTCCAGCCGGGCCCACGCCCGTTGCCATAGCGCGCGATCCAGTCCCAAAGCCAGTCCTGCGCCCGCGCCCGCGCGGCGGCGTCGCCGACGGCGGCCAGATCGTCAAGCCAGCCAAAGCCGTGCTGTTCCTCGGCAAAGGCCGGACCGCTGACCTCGATCTCCCAGATCGATGTCTCCGGGGCGGGCACAAGCCGACCGGCAAAGACGAAATTTCCGGCGCAAAGCTGGCGGCCTCGGGCAAAGCTGCCGATGGTGCGCGGTTCGGGTTGCGACAGAAAGGCCGTCGCCGGGCGGCTCAGCGCCGCGCGCCGTGCCGCGATACGGTTCAAAAGGCGCGTCCAGCGCGCCGACAGGTTTTCGGGTTTCGACATATGCCGTGCCTCTGGACGCTCTTTGCGGCGTTGATGCGGGCAATATAGACCGGGCGCGCCGTCAAGTCACCGCCTGATTGGCGTGCCCGGCCGTTGCGGCGTTTATCGGCGCAGACAGGCGATATAGAACCCGTCCATGCCGCCCAGATCGGGCCAGTAATCAGGCCGCAGGCGCAAGCCGCCCTCAGGGGTGATCCAGGCCGGGTCGATGCCGGGGCGCTCAAGGGCGTCGCGGTCGGTCACAAGGCCGGGATGGCGCGCAAGCGCCTCGTCGATCTGGCATTCGCCTTCGTCGGGCAACAGTGAACAGGTGCAAAACACCAGCCGCCCGCCGGGTTTCAACAGGGTCAGCGCATGGTCGATCATTGCCGCCTGCAAGTCGATCAGCGCGCCGAATTCCGAGCCATCCTTGGCATGGGGCAGGTCCGGGTGACGCCGGATCGTGCCGGTGGCCGAACAGGGCGCATCGAGCAGGATGGCATCAAAGGGTCCGCCCGTATGGTCCAGCGCATCGCCAACCACGCAATTGGCGACAAGGCCGGTACGGGTCAGATTTTCATGCACCCGCGCCATGCGTTTTTCCGACAGATCAAGCGCCGTGACCTCGGCCCCCGCAGCCGCCAGTTGCAGGGTCTTGCCGCCCGGCGCGGCGCACAGGTCAAGCACGGTCTCGCCCGGGCGTGGCGCAAGCACCTTGGCCGGCAGGGCGGCGGCGGCGTCCTGTACCCACCAGGCGCCGACGTCAAAGCCGGGCAGGGCCGAGACCTGACCCTGATGCCCAAGGCGCAACGTGCCGGTGGGCAAGAGCGTGCCGTTCAGCTCTTTGGCCCAATGCTCTGCGTCGGATTTGAGCGTCAGGTCAAGCGCGGCCCCGGCGAAATGCGCCTTTTCCATCTGCCCGACAGCGGCGCCGCCCCAAGCCTGCACCAGCGGATCGCGCAGCCAGCGCGGCAGACGCGGCAGGCGCAGATCGTTCCACGAGCGCGGCGCCTCTTCGGCGGTCTTGCGCAGCACCGCGTTGACCAGACCCTTGTGGCGGCCATAGCGCGGGTGGTTGGAGATGATGGCGACGGCCTCGTTCACCACGCCGTGCGGCTCGCCGCCCTGAGCCAGCTCGGCCGTGGCAAGGCGCAGGATATTGTGAACCGCCAGCGGTGGCGCCTTGCGCAAATGACGCCCCAAAAGACGATCGGCGCGGTCAAGCCCGCGCAGAGTGTCGCTGGCCAGACGCTGCGCGCGGGCGCGATCGGGCGGCGCGAGGCGATCCAGAACGCCGCCCGCGATAAGATCGGACATCAGGCGGCCCTCGCCCAACACCTGATCGAGCAGGTAAACCGCGCTTCGGCGGGCAGACGAGGGGGGATTTTTCATGGCATGTCCTTGGCGGCGGGCTCGGAGCGGCGTATATCAAGGGCAACACGACAAAGGAAGCCCGAGCATGAGCCAAGAAACGCCAGACCTGCCGCCCGCCGCGCAACGCGCCCTCGCCGAGGCCGAAGAGCGCCGCCAAAAGGCCGAGGCCATGGACCTGCCGAAAGAGCTTGGTGGGCGCAAGGGGCCCGAACCGGTGCGCTATGGTGATTGGGAGAAAAAGGGGATCGCGGTCGATTTCTGATCGCAAACGGCTGTCGCGCGGGCGCGCTCATCCGCCCTTGCAGGCGGCCTCGCGAGGCGGGCCATCAGGCCTGACGAGCCTTTGGCGTGGCGGATCAGCGCAGATAAAGATCGGCAAACTGCCCGCTGCCCTGGTCCGAGATGAAGCGCACCGTGCTGCCCTGTACCCTGACGGCCTGACAGTTCGGCCCGAGATCGCGCGCTCCCCAATAGAGATCGCGGCAGAAATATCCCTCGCTCCAGCGCCAGGCGCCAGACACGTCCCTGCCAAAGGCGCGGCCGGTGATCTGGCCGTCGGGCCGAACAGTCAGGGTGATGCCAAAGCGGGTCAGGTCGCGGCCCTGAATGAGGGACACAAAGCTGTCACGCTCTGTGATCTGATCAAACCCTTCGGCCAGCGCCGGGCTGCTAAGGGCCACACTTAGGATAAGGGCAAGGGTGGTGCGCATTGGGATCAACTTTTTCAGGTTTAAATATACTCCCAAATACGCGCCCGCCGACCGTTTGGATCAGTTTTCGTTCAGCCCCAGTACATCCACCATGTCATATTCGCCGGGCCTGCGGCCCTGCCCCCAGAGCGCGGCCTTGAGGGCGCCACGGGCAAACACCGCCCGGTCGGTTGCAATATGGCGCAGGATGATCCGCTCGCCGGTGGCGGCAAAGATCACATCATGTTCGCCCACGATATCGCCGCCGCGAATGGCCGAAAATCCGATATGGCCACGCTCGCGCTTGCCGGTGATGCCATCGCGCGCCCGGTCAGACACGTTATCGAGCGCCACGCCGCGCCCTTCGGCTGCGGCGTCGCCAAGCATGAGAGCGGTGCCCGAGGGGGCATCGACCTTTTGATTGTGATGCGCCTCGACGATCTCGATATCGAAATCCTCGTCGAGGGCCGCAGCCACCCGTTTGGTGAGCTGTGTCAAAAGGTTGACCCCAAGGCTCATGTTGCCCGCCCGGACCACCACCGCATGGCGCGCGGCGGCACTGAGATGTTTGAGGTCGGCCTCGCTCAGCCCGGTGGTGCCGATCACATGCACACAGCGGGCCTGGGCGCAGAGCGTGGCGAAGTCCATGGTGGCGGCGGGGGCTGTGAAATCAATCACCGCTTGGGCGCGGGCGATCAGTTCCAGCGGGTCGTCGGTGACGTTTATGCCGACCTCGGCGCCGCCCATGACCGCCCCGAGATCGCGACCGATCCAAGTATGGCCGGGGCGTTCAAGCGCGCCGACAAGCCGGGCGCTGTTGCTGTTCAGCACGGTGTTGACAAGCATCTGGCCCATCCGTCCCGAGGCCCCGGTGATCACGATACCCGGCAGATCGGTCATGTCTGTACTCCTTTTCGCGTGGGGCCGTTCTTAGCGTGGGGTGCAGGGCACAGCAAGTGGCCGGGCTCTTTGACCCTGCCCGCGATGTTGATTGGGAGCCAGCCCCCAAACCCCCGGAGTATTTGGCGGAAAGATGAAAGCATGCAGAGTTGGATTTCTATGCTTGGAAAACGGCGCCCGAGCGATTAAGTGCGAGGCATGGCAAAGAACAAGTTTCATGACGGGCCCGGCCCGTCGCAACGGCAGCTGCGTGTGGGCGAGCTTATTCGGCGGACCCTGTCGGAAGTGCTGTCGCGCGCAGAAATTCATGACCCTGACCTGAACCGGATTTCGGTGACCGTGGGAGAGGTGCGCACCTCGTCAGATCTCAAGATCGCGACCGCCTATGTCATGCCCCTGGGGGGCGAGGGAAGAAACGATGTGATAGCGCTTTTGGCTCGCAACAAGGGCGAGCTGCGGCGGTTGATCGGCAAGCGGCTTGAGCTGAAGTATGCGCCGGACCTGCGGTTTCGGCTGGACGAGACCTTTGATCAGATGGACGAGACCCGCCGCCTGTTTGCGCAAGAAAAAGTACGCCGGGATGTCGAGGATTAAGGGCCGTCTGGTCGGCCTGGTTTTGTTGGCCTTTGGCTCGCCCGCTATGGCCGCAACATGCGGCGCCGAGACATACGCCGGGCAAAGCTATACCCTGTGTGCGGTTGATCTCGATCGGGATGATCTTCGGCTGTTCCTGAATGATGCCAAAACCGGCGAGCCGCTTGGCAGTTTTGCAAATATCGACAGACAGTTGGCGCCCGAGGGGCGCGCGCTTGTGTTTGGCATGAATGCGGGCATGTATCATGCGGATCGCCGCCCTGTCGGGCTTTATGTCGAAGATGGCCAGGTGGGGGCCTCTTTGGTGAAGCGCGCGGGGCCGGGGAATTTCGGCTTGCTGCCCAATGGTGTGTTTTGCATCCGCGAGGGGCGCGCCGATGTGATCGAGACCCTGCAGTTCGAGCGAGAGGCACCGGCATGCCGCTATGCCAGTCAGTCGGGGCCGATGTTGGTGATCGACGGCGCGCTTCACCCGCGATTTTTGCAAGACAGCGACAGCCGCTATATTCGCAACGGCGTGGGCACCTCGGCGGATGGGCGCAAGGCGTGGTTCGTGATATCCGACAGCCCGGTCAACTTTTACACGTTCGGCTCGTTCTTTCGCGACCACCTCAAGCTGTCGCAGGCGCTTTATTTCGATGGCAAGGTGTCGCGGCTTTATGCGCCGGGGCTTGAGCGGTTTGATCTTGGTTTTCCGCTGGGGCCGATGGTGGGGGTTGTGGCCCCGCGTGCGGCGCAGTGATTGACGCGGGCGCGCGGGTCTACTAGGGGCTGACGCCTCAGAGGCATTACAAAGGGCCGGGCATGGCACGCAAACGCAAGGGACGCGACATTTCGGGCTGGTTGGTGGTGGACAAGCCTGCGGGCATGACCTCAACCAGTGTTGTCAATAAGGTGAAATGGGCGCTTCAGGCCAAAAAAGCCGGGCATGCCGGCACGCTTGACCCGGAGGCGACCGGCGTTTTGGCCGTGGCCCTGGGCGAGGCGACCAAGACCGTGCCCTATATCACCGACGCGCTCAAGGCTTATGAGTTTTGCGTGCGTCTCGGGCAGGCCACGAATACCGATGATACCGAAGGCGAGGTGATCGCGCAGAGCGAGACGCGCCCGGATGATGCGGCGATCAAGGCGGCGCTTGGGGCCTTTGTCGGCGACATCATGCAGGTGCCGCCGAAGTATTCCGCCGTCAAGATCGACGGTCAGCGCGCCTATAAACTGGCGCGCGATGGCGAGGATTTCGAGGTCGAGGCGCGCCCCTTGTGGGTGGACGAGCTTGTCATGACCGGGCGCCCCGACGCCGATCATGTGCTGCTTGAAATGATCTGTGGCAAGGGCGGCTATGTGCGCAGCATTGCCCGCGATCTGGGGAAGACATTGGGTTGTTACGGGCATGTGGCCTGGCTGCGCCGGCTTTGGTCGGGGCCATTTGAGGCCAAGGATGGGGTGAGCATCGAGCAGATCAACGAGATGGCCCATAGCCCGGAGCTTGATACCTATATCCGCCCGCTGGAGGAAGGTTTGGCCGATCTGCCGATGGTGAGCGCCACAGCAGAAGGCGCGGCGCGGCTGCGCAACGGCAACCCCGGCATGGTGATCGCACAGGGCGTCGAATATGGCGATGAATGCTGGGCCGCCTTTGACGGGCATGCGGTTGCGGTGGGCCGATTCAAGGCCGGTGAATTGCACCCAAGCCGGGTTTTTAACCTATGAGTGGCGGAGCGGCCCCTGACCACCTGCATGATCCGGGGGGCAAGGTGCGCCTTCGCCTGCCCGACGGGGTGATAGGCGGGGCGTCCTATTCGGACTGCGGGCGCTATCGGCAAATGCTGTCGCGCGACTGGACACCCGAGGGCACCGCGCCACGCACGGTGCTGTTCGTGGGCATGAACCCCTCGGTGGCAAGCGCCGAGGTGTCCGACCCGACCTGTCATCGCGAGTTGAGCTTTGCCAGGGATTGGGGCTTTACGCGCTATCTCAAGGGCAATGTGCTGGATTGGCGGGCGACCTCGCCCAGGGATATCCCGCGTGATCCTGGCGAGGCCTGTAGCGCGCTCAATATTCCGACGCTGGTGGATATGGCGCAAGAGGCCGAGTTTGTCGTGCTCGCCTATGGCAAGCTTCATGCGCGCTATCAGCCGGTGGTAAGTGCGGCGTTGCGCGCGATTGCCGAGACGGGGCGACCGCTGAAATGCCTGGGGCTGAACAAGGACGGATCGGCCAAACACCCGCTTTACCTGCGCAAGGATACACCGTTGAGGGACTATCCCGGACTGTGAGGCAAGGGCAGAAAATTAGAAGAATTTTCTGAACCATTTTTTTCGCAGAAAAAAATGCCCCCGCGACGTAAAAGGGCGCTCAACTTGAGCGCCCTTTAATTCTGAACAAGGGTTCAAGGCCTATTTATTCTCTTCCAGCGGAAGTGCCACGAAACGCGGCTCGCCGGCGCGACGTACAAGCAGCAGAAGCGATTTGCGCCCTGCGTCCTTTGCCTCTGCGATGCGCTCGTCAAGATCGCTGATCGAGGTCAGCTTTTGCTGGCCGGCCTCGGTGATCAGATCACCGGCGCGCATGCCTTTTTCATAGGCGTCCGACATCTCATCGACGTCGGTCACCACAAGACCGGTGGCATTGCTGTCAAGTTCCAGCGTGCCACGCAACTCGTCGGTCAGCGGGCTGAAGGTGAGGCCGAGCATGGATTTCTCGACCGGCGCGTCGCTTCCATCCGGGCCCGGCTGGACAACAGGAATCGCGCCTTCGGCCTCTTCGCGGCGGCCAAGGGTGATCTTGAGGGTCTGGGTCTTGCCTTCACGGTAAACCAGAACGCGGACAGTCTTGCCGACCTGGGTGTTGCCCACCTGACGAACAAGCCCGCGCGTATCGGCGACCTCTTTGCCGTCAAACGACATGATTACGTCCCCTGCCAGCATGCCGCCCTCTGCGGCGGGGCCTTCGGGAACATCGGTCACAAGCGCACCGGCGGCTTTTTCAAGCCCGATGGCCTCGGCCACATCCGGGGTCACATCCTGAATGCGCACGCCAAGCCAGCCACGACGGGTTTCGCCGAATTCCTGCAACTGGTCGACCACGCGCTTGACGACATTTGATGCCATCGAAAAGCCGATCCCGATCGAGCCGCCTGTGGGGCTCAGGATTGCGGTGTTGACGCCGACAACCTCGCCGTCGAGGTTGAAGAGCGGCCCGCCAGAGTTGCCGCGGTTGATGGCGGCATCGGTCTGGATATAGTCGTCATAGGTGCCCGAAAGGGCGCGGTTGCGGGCCGAAACGATACCGGCCGAAAGCGAAAAACCCTGGCCAAGCGGGTTGCCCATGGCCAGAACCCATTCTCCGACGCGCGCGGTATCGCTGTCGCCGAAGCTGACGAAGGGCAGCGATTTGTCGGTCTGCACTTTCAGCAGGGCAATATCGGTCTTGGGGTCGGTGCCGATCACCTTCGCCGGAAGCTCTTCGCCGGTGAAAAACTCGATGATGATCTCATCGGCGCTTTCAATGACGTGGTTGTTGGTCACGACATAGCCATCCTCGGAAATCACAAACCCCGAGCCAAGCGCCGAAGACCGGCGCGGGCGCTGTTCGCCCTCGCCCTGACGCTCGCGGAACTGGCGAAAGAAATCCTCAAAGGGCGAGCCTTCGGGCACGATCGGGCCGGGGCCAGTGCCCTGGGCCACCACGGTCGAGGTGGTGATGTTCACGACGGCGGGGCTGATCTTTTCGGCAAGATCTGCAAAACTGTCCGGGCGCGCCTGCGCGGCGATGGCCTGTGCCAAAAGCATGGCCACCATCAGCGCGATAAGCCAGAGGCTGCGCAATGGTCCGGCCTGTTGTCGTGTTGCGGAAATGGTCTGGGCGTTCACACCGAAATCTCCTTTGGTTGGTCTGACCTGGTCAAAGCGCCTTTGGCGCTTGCCTTGCCTATAGATGTAGGGGCGCTCGGGCGGATCGCCAAGGGCGCAACATGATGTCACGCCCATGTGAACCGTTTTGCACCGGATAATTCAAGCGCCAAGGGTCTTGGCGGCCCAAACAAACAGCAGGCCGATCACGATGGCAATCAGCCCCAAAACCCGCCGGGCATCGACGGGCAGGGCGCTGAGCGCGATCAACAGCTGGTCAATAAGCGAAGGGGCCAGTGCGTACACCAGCCCCTCGACAATCAGCACCAGCCCAAGAGCCAGAAGCGCTGTTTCGATCATTCCGGGGCTGTTCCCGAGCGAAGGTAGTCGAAAAATTCGCTGTCCGGGGTCATGACCATCGAGGAATTGCTGCCTTTCAGCGATTTCTCATAGGCTTCAAGCGACCGGTAGAAGGCAAAGAACTCGGGGTCGGCGCCAAAGGCCTCGGCAAAGATCGCGTTGCGTTCGGCATCGGCCTCGCCTCGGATTACCTGCGCCTGACGTTCCGCATCCGAGAGGGTCTCGGTTACGGTCCTGTCGGCGAGGGCGCGCACGCGCTGTGCGGCCTCGTTACCACGCGCGATCTCGTCAGCGGCTTCCCGCTCACGTTCGGCGCGCATCCGGGCAAAGGTGGCCTCAAGGTTCTGCTCGGGCAGGTTGGTCTGTTTTAGGCGCACGTCAATCACGTCAAGCCCAAGACCTGCGGCGCTGCGCTGTGCGGCGGCCTGAATGCGACGCATCAGTTCGCGACGGTCCTCGGACAAGATCGTGTCGGAGGTGACCTGATCGGCACCCAGAACCTCGCGGATTTGCGCGTTGAGGATCGACGACAGCCGATCCTCGGCAACCCGCAGGCCGCCAACACCAACCGCCTGACGGAACTGCACCACATCGGCGATGCGGAACCGCGCGAAGGCGTCGACCACAAGGCGGCGATCGTCCGACGGCGTAACCTCAATCGTGTCGGTGTCAAGCGACAGGATGCGGTCGTCATAGCGCACGACCTCCTGGATGAACGGGATCTTGAAGGACATGCCCGGCTCTTCTTTCACCGATCTGATCTGACCGAATTGAAGCACAAGCGCCTTTTCACGCTCGTCCACCACAAAGATCGACGACAGGCCAAGAAAACCTGCAATGGCAAGGATCGGAATAAGGAATTTTGTTTTACCCATGGTCTTAGTTCCCCTGTCCGGAGGTCGAGGTGTCACGACGCAGTTCATTCAATGGCAAATAGGGCACGACATTGTTGCCGCCCTCGCTGCCGACGATGGAGCTGTCGAGGATGGTCTTGTCGATTTCGCCCAGAACACGTTCCATGGTTTCAAGGTAAAGCCGCTTGCGGGTCACCTCGGGGGCCTTGGCGTATTCGGTCAGAACCGAAGTAAAGCGGCTGGCGTCACCGGCGGCCTCGTTCACGACGCGGGCGCGATAGCCTTCGGATTGCTCAAGGTTTTGCGCCGCTTCACCACGGGCCTCGGCGAGAACGCGGTTGGCATAGGCATCGGCCTGACGTTGCAGGCGATCACGTTCCTGTTCGGCGGCCTGCACTTCGCGAAAGCTGTCGATGACTTCGCGCGGCGGATCGGCCTTGTCGAGGTTGACCCGGACAATGCGAATGCCGCTGTCATATTCGTCAAGCGTGGCCTGAATGTTTTCCATCGCGGTATCGGCAATGATCCCACGGTCACGGTTGAGGATCGGTGCCAGGTTCGAGGCGGCGATAATTTCACGCATCACCGATTCCGACACCGCCTGAACGGTCTGTTGCGGGTCGCGGATGTTGAACAGCAATTTCGACGGGTCGGAAATGTTCCAGACCACCTGAAAGTCAATATCCACGATATTGGCATCCGTGGTCAGCATAAGGCCGTCGTTGCGCGCGCCCTGACGGCGACCGATTTCCTCGGTGCGTTCCGAGGTGACATTGATCACTTCGGCGCTCACGAGCGGCCAAGGGGCAAAGTTCAGGCCGGGATTGCCGGTCTGGTAATACTTCCCGAGGAAAAGCTCGACCGATTGTTCTTCGGGTTTGACGGTGTAAACGCTGGCAAATACCCAGAGCGCCGCAGCACCAAGAACCGCAAGGCCAATCGTGCCCTTGCCAATGCCCGGGCCGCCATCGCCGCCACCTGAGCCGCCGCGATTGGCTCCGTCGCCACCGCGACCGCCCATCAGAACGCGAAGCTGATCCTGGCCTTTGCGGACAAGTTCGTCAATCTCGGGCAGTTGCGGTCCACCTTCCGGCGGACGTCGCCCACCACCGTTGTTGCGGTTGCGGTCGTCATCACCGCCACCCCCGCCCGAGTTTCCGCCGCCGCCCCATGGGCCGCCAGAATTTCCAGCCATGCATCTCTTCCCTTTTTGTCTCGTCTCACACGACGTTGTTATCTACCTGTGCAGTACAGGCAAAAAATCAACCCGCCCGGACCGGTGTTTTCAGTGTAACAAGCTCTTCCGACATGGTCGGATGCACCGCGACGGTGCGATCGAAATCTTCCTTGGTGGCGCCCATCTTGACCGCAATACCGGCCAGCTGAATCATTTCGCCCGCCCCCGGCGCGACAATATGACAACCCAGAACCTTGCGGGTCTCCTTGCTGACGATCAGTTTCATCAACACCCGATCGGGGCGATCGGCAAAGGCGGACTGCATCGGGCGGAACGAGGTCGAATAGACCTCGACCGGTTCTTGCCCGCGCGCCGCCTCCTCGGAAAGGCCGACGGTGCCCATCTCGGGCTGGGTGAAAATCGCGGTCGGGATAAGGTCGTGATCGACCGGCGTCGGATTGCCGTTGAATACGGTTTCGACAAAGGCCATGCCCTCGCGGATCGCCACCGGCGTCAGGTTGACCCGGTCGGTCACATCGCCAATCGCATAGACCGAGGGCACGCCGGTCTGGCTATATTCGTCAACCAGGATTTCGCCACCGCGCCCGGTTTTCACACCCGCCGCCTCAAGGCCAAGATCCTCGGTGTTGGGGGCGCGCCCCGTCGCGAACATGACCTTTTCGAACACCTCTTCCGAGCCATTGGTCGAGGTCACGCGATAGCCGCCCTCATCTTCGACCATATTCTCGATATTGGTGCCAAGGTGCAGGTTGATGCCCGATTGGATCATTTCTTCGGAGACCAGCCCGCGCGCCTCTTCATCAAATCCCCGCAGGATTTGCGCGCCGCGATAAAATTGCGTGACCCTGACGCCCAGCCCATTGAGAATGCAGGCGAATTCACAGGCGATATAGCCGCCGCCGATGATCAGCATGGATTTCGGCAACGTCTCCAGATGGAAAATATCGTTGCTGGTGATGGCATGCTCGGCCCCCGGAAGATCGGGTTTCACGGGGCGCCCGCCGGTGGCGATCAGGATGTGCCTGGCGCTTTTGCGGCTGCCATCCGAGAGCTCGACAGTATGCGGATCAACCAGTCTTGCGCGGGCATCAAAGCTCTCAACTCCGTTGGTTTTCAGGATTCCGCGATAGACATTTTCAAGCCGGTCCAGCTCTGCATGAAGCTTGTCGCGAAACGCCAACCAGTCAAAGCCACCGGCATGCACGGTCCAGCCATAGGCCTGGGCATCGGCAATCGCACCGGGGTATTCGCTGGCAAACACCATCAGCTTTTTGGGCACACAGCCCCGGATCACGCAGGTGCCACCATAGCGGTCCTCTTCGGCCAGAGCCACGCGGGCACCGCCCTGTGCCGCCACCCGTGCGGCGCGCACCCCGCCCGAGCCGCCGCCGATCACGAAAAGATCATAGTCGAATGTCATGTTGCCCTCGATATTCAGTCGTTCATGTCGGTGAAAAGGTTGTCGGTTTCGACGAAATCAAGACGATCCTCTTCGACGGTGCCCTCATTGATGTCACGCGTTTCCACCCGGCCATCGCCAAAGCCGAGGATCACCACATCGCAGATATCCAGAAACAGCCCGTTTTCAACCACCCCCGGCATTTGGTTCATTGCCATCGACAATTGATGCGGATTGCCAATCCGGCCCAGATGCAGGTCAATGATGTAATTGCCCTCATCGGTGATGAACGGGCGCTCGCCATTCATTCGAAGCGTGGTGTCGCGCCCCAGCACATCCATCGAAATCAGCAATTCCTCGACCAGCGATTTGGTGGTCTGCCAGCCAAACGGGATCACCTCGACCGGCAGCGGAAAAGACCCGAGGCTTTCCACCTCTTTGCCGACATCGGCGATCACGATCATCTGGTCGCTGGCGGTGGCCACGATCTTTTCCTGCAAAAGCGCGCCGCCGCCGCCCTTGATCAGGTTCAGATTGCCGTCAAACTCATCCGCCCCGTCAATCGTCACATCAAGCCATTTGGCCTCGTCGAGACTGATCACCTCGATGCCAACCTCGCGGGCAAGCTCGGCGGTGCGTGTCGAGGTCGGCACGCCCTTGATCCTGAGCCCGTCATTGCGCACCATTTCCCCCAGACAGCGCACCATCCAGGCCGCCGTCGAACCGGTCCCAAGGCCGACGCGCATTCCGTCTTCGACATAATCGACGGACCGCTTGGCAGCGACGAATTTTGCCTTGTCGATGGGCGACAATTCTCCGGTCATGAGGCGACTCCTATGCATGTTTGCCCGGGTTATATGAGACTTGACGATAAGGTGCGAGGGCGAATTGCCCGGCTTTTTGCACCTGTGGCTTCTTCTTGGAAAAAATACTCCGGGGGACTCCCAGAAAATTCAGCGAATTTTCTGGGATGGGGGCAGCGCCCCCCTTTTTTGACCGGACCTGTCCGCCTGCGTGACGGATAATTGCCTGAACCCGCGCATTCAGGCTCTGTTGGTAAAAAATCAAGCCGCGCGTTTGCAGGATTTCGAACAATGCCAGGGGGCTTGCCTAACCGAGATGGCTAACCTTGGGGATGCCATAAACCGGGGTATCCAGCCCCTCCATTCGCGCCTTGAGTTGCAGGGACAGGAATTGAGAATAGTGCCGCGATTGATGCAGGTTGCCGCCGTGAAACCACAGCGCCTCCTGCCGGGTGGGTTTCCACATATTGCGCCGTTCGCCCTCCCAAGGGCCGGGGTCTTTGGTGGTGTCCGAGCCAAGCCCCCAGCATTTGCCAACCTTGTCGGCCACGTCTTGACCGATCAGATCGGCTGCAAGTTTTGTGCCGCCATCCAGGATCACGCCATCAGGGGCGATTTCGGTCACTGACCGTGGGCCAGCTATCACCGGCGCGGGGGGCTCGACGATGATCGTGGGCACACCCAATCGCCGCAGGCGCGCGACAAGGCCGATGCCGCCCTGACCGCCGCCGATAATGACGACATAGGGCTGTTTGATATAGCCAAGTTCGCCAGCCGGTAGGCCTGGTCGCGGCAAGCTGATGGGTGAGCATATCGGCGATCTCGGCGCGCCCCTCGACGGTTTTTATGTTCCAGGTGAAGGTGACCAGATCGCGCCAATAACAATCCTCTTCGAACATATCCGTGACGCGCGCAATATCGCCTGCCTCAAGCGCTGCGCCGAACGCATCAAGAAGTTGCGTGACCTGATCACCGTATCCAGCATGTCATCCTCCCCGATGTGGGTAGGAGTATGGCATGGCTTGCACGGCGGCGGTTGCAAGGTTATCGCTTTGATGAAAAAGGGCGCGTGTAAATGACCAGGGTTTTCATCACCGGAACGGCCGGTTTTATCGGCTATCATCTGGCCAACCTGTTGCTCGATGAGGGGATCATCGTGCATGGCTATGACGGGATGACCGATTACTATGATGTGGCCCTGAAACATCGGCGTCATCAGATGCTGTTGCAAAAGCCGGGTTTTGTCGCCACCGAGGCGATGCTTGAGGATCAGCACGCGCTGGATCGCGCGATGGATGCCTGCGCGCCCGATATCATCGTGCATCTGGCGGCGCAGGCCGGGGTGCGCTATAGCCTTGAGAACCCGCGCGCCTATCTGGATGCCAATGTGATCGGCACGTTCAATGTGATGGAGGGCGTGCGTCGCCACGCGGTCAGGCATTTGCTCATGGCCTCGACATCCTCGGTTTATGGCGCAAACACCGAGATGCCCTACGGCGAGACCGACAAGGCCGACAGCCAGATGACGATCTATGCCGCCACCAAGAAGGCGACGGAATCGATGGGCCATGCCTATGCGCATCTGTGGAACATCCCGACCACCATGTTCCGGTTTTTCACGGTTTACGGGCCGTGGGGGCGCCCGGATATGGCGCTTTTCAAATTCGTTGATGCGATTTTGGCGGGGCGCCCGATTGATGTCTATAATCACGGCGAGATGTATCGCGATTTCACCTATGTCGAGGATCTGGTCCGCGGTATCCGTTTGTTGATGGATGCGGCGCCGGTGCGCCCTAAGAGCGCGCAGGAGATTGCCGAAGGCGACAGCCTGTCGCCGGTGGCGCCTTACCGTGTGGTCAATATCGGCAATTCCGACAAGGTGCGGCTGCTGGATTTCGTCGATGCGATCGAAGCCGAGTTGGGGGTGCCCGCGATCCGCAACATGATGGAGATGCAAAAGGGCGACGTGCCCGCCACCTGGGCCGATGCGCGCCTGCTTGAGAGCCTGACGGGATATCGCCCAAAGACCGATGTGCGCGACGGCATCGCCCGGTTCGTGGCGTGGTTTCGCGAGTATTACGGAAGGTAGCGGATTTTCGCAGGTGTCGGAATTCGAGTATTTTCGCCAAGAAGAAACAGTAATCGTGCCATCGGCTTGCGCAGCGATCTGCGACGGCCTGGGCTCGGGTAGCGCACAATCACCATAACCCGGTTTGTCCACGGCTCCGCACAGCTTCGTTGCTCTGTGGGGGTACTCCGCCGTGCGGGGCCGTGGACAAACCTAAATTCAACAAAGTGGCGCACTTTTGCTCCGGCGGCTGGTGCAGTTTTGGTCCGGCCTTAACAGCTTACGCGTTAGGCAAGTATCCGCCGCGCTTTTGTGGAGTTTTGATGTTCAGAACGGATCCGGCGACCTGCGTCTTGAGTATCTGCGCGGTGCCGCCACCGATAGTAAACATGCGTACATCACGGTACATCCGTTCAATCGGTTCCTCATTTCCATAGCCGCGTGCACCAAAAATCTGAAGGGCATCATTCACCACCTTGATTGACTGTTCCGAGGCAAAAGCCTTTGCCCTTGCCGCCATCATCATGTCGGGGAACCGATTATTCCCCCACTCGGCGGAACCAGCCGCCTCGAACAGCATCAGACGAGAAGCATGAACCGCGGCTTCCATATCCGCGATCATCCATTGCAACCCTTGGAATTCGGCCAGAGGACGGCCGAACTGTTGCCGTTCCAAAAGATAGCGCTTGGCATGTTCCAGCGCGCCTGCGGCCACGCCCATTGAGATCGTTCCTGCGCCGACACGTTGGCTGTTATAGGCGTTCATCAGATCCGCAAAGCCGCGTTTGAACCCCGAGGGCGTGCGCAGCACCATATCGTCAGCCACTTCTAGGTCGGTAAAGTGCAGCTCGGCCTCTGGCATACCACATAGGCCCATTGTGCGTTCGATCCGAGCAACAGAAAAGCCCTTGGGGTCGATGCCATTTTTCTTGTCTACATGCACAAGAAAACCGCCGATCCCAAGTTCCGTGCCATCTTCGTCCACCGCACGGGCAAAGATCAGATGCAGTTTGGATACACCGCCGCCGGTAATCCAATGCTTGCAACCGTTCAGAATCCAACGGTCCCCTTTCTTGTGAGCCGTGGTGGTCATTTCGGTCGCAGCGCTGCCAGCAGTCGGCTCAGTGATGCAGATGGCGGGTTTGTCACCCGCAAGGACGATCGGGGCGGCAAATTCGCGCTGCGCATCCGTGCCAAAAGCCATCACTGCACTAATAGCTCCCATATTGCCCTCAACCAAGATTCGAGCGGTCAGGGTACAGGCACGAGCAGCCTCTTCGACCACTTGCGCGCATTGCAAAAATGTAGCGCCTCCGCCACCAAACCTTTCAGGAATAGTCATCCCCATCAGGCCTGATTGGGCAAGCTCCTGTATGTTTTGCCAAGGATACTGGCGCTCACGGTCCCAGTGTCCTGCACGCTCGGCGATCGCGGGGCTAAGTGCTCGCATTCGATCAAGATAAGTGTTCTGCGTGGCTGCAAACATGTCATTTTGAATATTCATTTTTTGTCCTTCGAATGGTCAACGTTAGATTTATGGCCGTAGCCCAGTCGGTCGGTATCATTCGTTGTCCAAAGCATGTGTTTCGCTAAAAGGTCTCTTGAAACGTCCGAAGTATCGGCCCCCATATAGGCCAATAACTGAGTGCAATACGCACCTCCCCAAATACGGCTCATGCCCACTATGCGAAGACCTTGAAGAGGGGCGCGGGACATGGGTGAAAGTTCCTACTGCTGCGTAGCTTTCAGCTTAAGCGTTGCAAATACCTTTAACAATTGAGAAATATCCGATATTATCGTGAGGTTTTTTAACGCATAAAGTGCTAATGGATTTGGCTTTTTACAGAGTGTTGTTGCCGATTTGATAGTGTTTAGACCGCACCTATTGTTGATGGGCATGCCGCTTTTTTCGCTCGACAAAAAACGGCACAATCGAATGCGGATAGAATTGCACTGCTTGCACGAAAATTTGGCATGACAGTCGTGGAAAGCAACGTCGATGAAAGGAGCGGTCGCGCGTAATGTTCAAAAGAAAACCGATGGCACAAGAGACCCTGCTGAGTGGCGGTGACCTCTTGAGGCGATGCTATATGCTTGGCGCGAAGATGTGGCGCAAATTGGTCAACCACGTAAACGGCGGTTTGTCGGCGCGCACCTTGACCAGGATGCCCTCACGGGCCGAAAGACGCGCGCCATCCGGGGAAAGATCAGCTTGGGCGCATTGGGAACGACCTGAAAAACAGCGTCGCGCCCGGTAAGGCGGTTCACTGGAGTGTGCTAATTATCGTATTCGTACAAGTGGGAAATTTTATTTTGGCGCTTTGGGGAAACGTTCGAACGGCTTGGGCAACAACATCCTGCAGTTTTTACTATTTACCCTCAAGTATTGACTTCAATACGTCTGCAAAGGCGGCAGCAAATAGCCGCCGCGGGGACGCCGCCCGGGTGGCAAGCACGACACTGCGCTCCAACGGAGTTGGATCAAGCTTTAGGCCAACGAGGTTCGATGCTTCCATTGAGCGGGCACTTTTGGGTAATATGGAAACCCCTAGGTTATGTGAAACCAATGCCTCAACCGCGTCAAAGCTGTCGACTTCCATCGCTTGTTGAACATAGATTGCCCTGTCTTGCAGATGTTTTTCGATTTGTTGCGAAGGCGAGCTTCGGCGGTTAAACCATATAAACGGCCGAGACGTCAGCAATTCGACAGGATCGTTCATCGGTTCGTTTCGGGATTTGATCAGATGAAACGGCTCTGTGTTAATGTGTGTTATCGACAGATCCTTGTCCTGATTTCCAGGCTCGGTCACTAAGGCGACGTCAATATCCCCATCCTTAACCTGAGCTAGGAGACTGTGGGACAGTCCGGTGACCAGCTTTATTTCAAGGCGGGGATGCTGTGCGTAAATCGCCGCTAACGCAGGGGCCGCGAGATGGGATATGGTCGATGGCACGGCGCCGACGGCAACCCGGCTATACAGGCTGGAGCCATCCGCCAGAGCACGAATGTCCCCGGCAATTCCTTCCATCCGCTTCGCGTGTTCTACTAAGGCGTGCCCCTGAGAGGTCAACATCGGAGGGCGCTTTGATCGGTCAAGAATTGGGAACTGAAGCTCTTCTTCTAGCGCCTTGATCTGAAGGCTGACAGCGGAATGGCTCAGCCCCAATGTCTGCGCCGCCGCGTTCAGCGTTTGATGCTTTGAAAAGGCGACAACGGTTGTCAAAAATCTAAGATTCATTGGCGCTCTATATGTTTAAAAATCTCACCCTAATATCAATTATTTCTCGCTGTCAAAAGAATTTATATTACTTAAGCTGAAACTTACGCAGCGGGAGGAGTTTGCGCCAATGTTCAACCGTTCTCGTCACAGTCTTCACATATTGGGCTTGGACCGTATTTTGGCGAG
>NZ_FOVP01000006.1:0-86884 GCF_900115165.1 Roseovarius lutimaris
GGCACCGAACGGTGCGCACCAAAGGCGCGCTGTCACAAAAAACCGCAAAGCTGATGGTTTTCACCCTCATTCAGGCCGCATCAAAGAAATGGCTGCGGCTCAAGGGCAGAAACCAGTTGCCAAAAGTCATCGAAGGAAGCAAATTCAACGACGGTGTCGAAGTGACCGACGACACCGAAAACCGCGCCGCCTGATGATGCGCATCACCCATATTCAAGCATAGCTCAAGCGCGGACATAGCAGGCATCGCTGTGTGGCAGGTCAAAGGCAAAGAAGTACGCCTTCTGTTCAATCCCACCGATGACAACCAACGCTTCGCCAAAATCCGCCTGGCCATGGCCGGGTGGGTGGGATAGCGGGACAAACATCTCCTTGCTGCCGCGCTTCTTGGCACGCACATAGTCTTTTACAATCGTGTATCCGCCATCATACCAGCATTCATCGCGCAACCGTTCAAATATCCGCTTGGCTGTATGCCGCTGCTTGCGCGGGCGGGTATTATCCTCGGCCAGCCACTGATCTATCTGGCCGGTGTAAGGATCTAGCTTCGGTCGCCTGATCGGTGCGGTCCTGCGATATCCGGGCGGCTCGGAATAGGCCAACATCTTCGCGACACTGTCCCGGCTGACCCCAAAATCCCGAGCAATCTGACGCCCACTCAAACCTTCTTCAAAGTGAGCGTGACGGACCTTCAAATACAAATCCACGGTGAATATCCCCAAGCCCTCCCAAAAATCGAAAGGGCAAAAGTGGCCGACTTTTACGCCGCCCGCGACAACACAATGCCGCCGCTACCGTGGCCGAGTATTGCTCCGCCGTTCACAGACGCAATGATCGGGCTTGTTGTCGGCCAGGTCTATCGCCTCGTCCAGGAGCGGTTTGTAAGCAATCACCCGCCCCGGCTCAATGCCGCAGGACGCTGAAATCACCACCTTGGGCGCGGCATCGTCGATCCGTGTCGCGAGCTCCTGCCAGAAACCAACCGGGTCGTTTTGCCAGGCGGCGTAAGTTTCAGCGTATCGAGGCATCTTGTATAACCTCAGCAGGTATAATTGAGGCCCAGACGGCCCCCGTCGACATAGATGGTTTCGCCGGTGATGTAGCTGGCCTTTTTCGAGCACAGGAACGCCACCACGTCGCCGATCTCACGCGCCTCGCCGGCGCGTCCCAATGGGGTGCGCGACATGGCGGCCTTGAACGCCTCGGGATTGGCATTGACGCCCGCCATCATCTCGGTGTCGATGGAACCGGGGCCGACCGCGTTGACGCGGATGTTGTTCTTGGCCAGCGCCAGTGCCGCCACCTTGGTCAGCTGCATCACGCCACCCTTGGAGGCGCAATAGGCCGGGATCGCGGGGATCGCGACCTGCGCATTGATCGAGGACATGTTGACAATCGCGCCGGCGATCTTGTGCTCGACCATGACCCGGGCCGCCAGTTGCGTGGCCACGAACACACCGCGCAGGTTGATGTCGATCACCCGCTCAAAGCTTTCCAGCTCATAGGTGAGAAAATCGCCGGGCATGGCGACGCCCGCGTTGTTGATCAGCGCATGCAGAGGGCCGTGATCGGCCGCGATCTGCGCGAACATCGCCTCGATCTGGGCGATATCGCCCATGTCGCAGGCAATCGCGGCTTTGGCACCGAGCGCCTTGCCGGCGGCGGTAACACCTTCGTCGTTGATGTCGGACAGAATCACATCATAGCCATCTTCAGACAGCGCCTCGGCGCAGGCATATCCGATGCCCTGGGCCGCGCCGGTGACAAGTGCGAGTGGTTTTTGTGTCATGGTGTTATTCCTCAAATCCGTAATCCTGTTTCGCTTGTTCGGGCGTGATCAGCCCGGCACGTATGTCATTTTCGAGCTGGGCGCGGTCACGGTCGCCAGGCGCGCCATAACCGCCCCCACCGGGCAAGCTCAGTTTCAGTCGCTGGCCGTTCTTGACCAGTTGGCGGCCCTTGCTGCGCAGCTTGGTCCCGTCGGCCAGTTCCACACGACCGGCTGCACCCGAAGCGCCTCCGTCGCGGCCTCGTGCGGGGTTTTCGACCCGGTCGAACATGGCGTTGAAGTAGAAATCATAGCCGTCGCGCGGTTCGATCTCGATGGTCTGGCCCAGACCGCCGCGCAAGGCGCCGGCCCCGCCCGAGCCGCTCCGCAGGTCCTTGCGCCAGACGGTGATCGGGCCGACGTGCTCGGTGGCTTCGACGCTCATGGTAGAGACGCCCGAGGGGAACGCCGTCGCCGACAAACCGTCGAATTCAGGCCGCGCGCCGGTGCCGCCCGAGTTGAACATCAGCACCTCGCGGTTCGGCAAGCCGCTGTCGGGGTCGCAGGCGCGGGCGGAAATCTGGATGTTCCACAGCGCACTTGCGCCCTCCGCCGGAACGGTATTCGGCAGCGCCTGATGCAGAGCACCCAGCACGACATCCGGCACGAGGTGCCCCAGAACGTGGCGCACCGAGACCGGCGCAGGGCGTTTGGCCGCGAGAATACAGCCCTCGGGCGCAGTGATCTCGAACGGTTCCAGCGAGCCGGTATTGTTCGGCACCTGAGGCGCCACCGCGCATTTCAGACCGTAGCAGGCGTAGGCGCGGGTGTAGACCTCGGGGCAGTTGACACCAAACCGGCTCATGCCCGAGGTGCCATCGAAATCTGCCTTGATCTTGTCACCAGCCACATCGAGCCTGACCATCATCGTGACCGGATCGTCATAGCCATCGACTTGCATGGTGTGGCGGAAGGTGCCGTCGGGAACCTTTGCGATGGCTTCATGGGTCGCCTTGCGGCTGGTCTCGATGATGAAATCCGCCAGGCCGTCAAGGTCGGTAATCCCGAACTCGCCCATCATGACCTGCAAGCGCCGGTCGCCGGCCGCGTTGCAGGCGGCCAGCGAATACATGTCGCCGACCACCTGATCGGGCTCGCGCACATTGGCGCGCACAAGACGGATCAGGTCGCGGGCAACTTCACCGCGCTCGGCGAACTTCATGATCGGGATCAGCAGGCCTTCTTCAAAGACCTCGTTCGCGTCAGGACCAAAGCCGCGCCCGCCGATATCGACCACATGCGCCGTGCAGGCGAAGAAGCCGATGTGCCGGTCGTCGCGAAAGGCGGGCGAGACGACGGTAATGTCGTGCAGGTGGCCCGTGCCCATCCATGGATCGTTGGTGATGAAAACATCGCCTTCAAAGATGTTCTGCGCACCGATTTCGCGCACGAAATGCGTCACACTTTCGGCCATTGCGTTCACATGGCCGGGCGTGCCAGTGACGGCCTGCGCCATCATCCGGCCCTTTCGGTCGAAGAGCCCGGCGGACAGGTCGCCCGCCTCACGCACCGAGGTGGAAAAAGCGGTGCGGATCAGCGTCGTTGCCTGTTCTTCCACAACCGCGATCAGGCGGTTCCACATGATCTGATAGTCAATTGCTGTCGGGGTCATTGGCTGTCTCCCTTGCGGATCAGGCGCAGGCTTCCGTCGCCCTGGCCGACGGCCCGGAAGCCGGAGGTGACGATGGTTGTGGTTTCATTTTCGACGATGATGGCGGGGCCGTCCACGGACTGGCCCGGCGTCATGGCGCTGCGCTCGACCTCTTGCGCATCGACCGATTTGCGCAGGGCGGCGTCAAAGAATTGACGGGTGCGGTTCGGTGTGACCGCCGCACCACTGGTATGGCGTGTGACCGGGGCGGTGTCGGGAAGAACCGACGCCACGACCAGTGACCAGTTGGTGATTTCGATGCCGAGGCCTTCGATCACCCGGCCAAACAGGGCGCGGTATGCAGCCTCGAAGGCGGCCAATAACCCGGTGCGGTCGTCGTCTGCGAACGTCTTGTAGGGCAGCACGACGGGGATTTCCCAGCCTTGCCCGGAATAGCGCATGAAAGCTGTCAGACGGGTTGTTGTTTCGGCGTCCCCGGCACCGGCGCTGACAAAGGCTGTTGCCTCCTCTTCAAGCTCGACCAGTGCGGCGTTCACCGACGCCGCGTCAAACCCATCGAGCCGCTGGAACAGACCTCGCGTCGCCTCGTAGCTGAACGGAGCTTTCAGAAAGCCGATAGCCGACCCAACCCCGGCACCCGGCGGGATGATCAACTCCTTGATGCCCAGCTTTTCGCACAGCCGACAGGCATGCAGAGGTGCGCCGCCACCAAAGCCGATCATGGTGAAATGCTCGATGTCGCGCCCATTCTCGACGGTGTGAACCCGCGCGGCATTGGCCATGTTTTCGTCGACCATCTCGGTGACGCCAAAGGCCGCATCGGAGGCGCTCATGTCGAGGTGCGAGGCCAGTTTTGCGGTGATGGCGGCTTCCGACGCTTCTGTCGACAGGGGAATGGCACCACCCGCGAAATTGTCGGGATCAAGCCGCCCCAGAAGCAGGTTGGCATCGGTCACGGTCGGCTCTTCGCCGCCTTTGCCATAGCACGCCGGGCCAGGCTCTGACCCGGCGGAGCGTGGGCCAACCTGAATGCGGCCCAACTGGTCAATCGAAGCGATCGAGCCACCACCCGCACCGATCTCGACCATTTCTACCACAGGGGTAGACACTGTCATGCCCGAACCCTTCTTGAACCGATAGGTGCGCGCCACCTCGAATGTGTTGGCAGTCTTGGGTTCGCCGTCCTCGATCAAACAGATCTTGGCCGTGGTGCCGCCCATGTCGAAGGACAGCACAGAGCCCAGCCTGTGCCCGCGCGCAAAGTCGGCAGCAAAAATCGCGCCGCCCGCCGGGCCGGATTCCAGCAGCCGGACGGGCTGTTCCGCCGCCACATCGACCGAGATCAGACCGCCGCCGGAATGCAGCATGAACACCGGCGCATCGACGCCCGACTCGCTCAGCCGATCCACCAGACGGCCAAGGTAGTCGGCCACCTGCGGCTGAACATAGGCGTTGGCGATCACCGTGTTGAAACGCGGCAGTTCGCGCATCTGCGGCGAAATCACCGACGAGATCGAGATTGACAGATCGGGTGCTGCGGCACGCAGCGCCTCGGCCATTTGTTTCTCGTGCGCGTCATTGGCATAGGAATGCATGAGACCGATGGCGACGGCCTCGAAATCACCAGCCAGCACGGTCTGCACCATCTGATCGACTTCCGCCTGATCCAGCGGCAGCAGCACTTCGCCGCTTGGGCCCATGCGCTCATTCAACGTAAAACGATGCTCGCGCGGCACCAGGGGCTTGGGCAGGGTCAGGTTCAGGTCATATTGTTCGAACCGGTTTTCCGACCGCATCTCGATGACATCGCGAAAGCCCTCGGTGGTGATGAACGCCAACCTGGCCCCGCGCCGCTCTATCAGCGCGTTGGTCACCAGCGTGGTGCCATGAATCACCTGGCCGATTTTCGAAAGCGGCAGCCCGGCCTTTTCTGCGGCAATTGCGATGCCGTCAAGGATGGCCTGCTCGGGCTGCGAATAATTGGTCAGGACCTTGCAGGTCGACAATCCGCCTGCGTGAGAAAGGGCTACATCAGTGAACGTGCCACCGATATCAACGCCGATGCGGTTCGTGGGAATGCTCATGGGTCAGATCGCCTTTAATATTTGTTTGGCGGTAAACGCGGATTGATAGAGCCGCGACATTATGGGAGCCGAGGGAACCGTTGCAAGATCGGTCATTGGCAACGGCAGATCAGCAGGGTCCGCGCCGGTCAAGAGCCCCGCCATCGCCTCGCCAAAGATGGTCCCGGTGGTGATACCACGGCCGTTGTAGCCAATCGGCGTGAAGAGGTTCGCCTCCAGCTGGTGGATGCGCGGCAGGTGATCGGGCGTCATCGCGATCTGGCCGGTCCAGGCTTCGTCGAACGCGACCGGGCCAAGCTTTGGAAAAAGCCGCGCGATCTGCTTTTTTGCCCAGCGGTGCGACAACCCGTTGTCCTTGGTGCCGACCACCTTGCCCATCGAGCCGATCAGCAAGCGGTCAAAGGCGTCGCGGCGGACGTTGAACATGATCTGTCCGGTATCCCAAAGCCCCTGCCTGCCTGGCAGGATGTAATCCGCCTCTGGCCCGAGCGGTTTCGTGGCCAACTGAAAGTAGTGAATCATCGTAAAGGTGCGGTTGAGGCCAGGCCAAAGCGCGTCGGTATAGGCGTTCGTTCCCAAGACCACGGCCTTGGCCGTCAGGGTGCCGTTGCCGGTTTCCACCTTCCATAAATTGCCGTCACGGTGCAGCTGTGTGGCCCGGACGCCTGTGCTGATCTTCGCCCCGGCGCCCAGTGCCGCGCGCGCCAGCCCCCGGCAATAGCCCATCGGGTTGATCGTGCCGCAGCGGTGATCAAGCAAGCCACCGTGGAAATGCCTGGTGCCGATCATCTCGGAGATTTCATCGCGGCCGAGCAGGTCCACCGGTTCGCCAAGACGCTGCCATTCCTTGTGGCGCCCCTGAAGATCGGCGTAACCGCTTGGCCCGTGGGCCGCGTGGATCGTACCGGTTCGCGTCACTTCACAGCGGATCTGGTGCTTTTCGATCAGCGAAAAGACATACTCCGGACCTTTGCCGAATTTCTTGATGAATCGTGGCCCATAGGTCGGGCCGAGCGACTCTCTCACTTTCTGCGGCGGTAACCAGAGGGCTGCGTTGACCAACCCGACATTGCGGCCCGATCCACCATAGCCAATCTGCTCTGCCTCGATGACATGCGCCGACAGACCCTTCTCTGCACAGTGCAATGCCGTCGAAAGGCCGGTGAACCCAGCCCCGACAATGGCAACGTCAACCTGCTCTTCCGTATTGAGCGGCGCGGTATAGTCGGTTTCCAGGGCCGAGGCGTCCCATAACGAAATGGCTTTGGATGCAGTCATCTGGGGTGTCTCCAGTACGAATAGCTGCGACAGCTTCACCTGAACGGTTGCACGACTCAGGGGCGTGTGGCAACATGCGAAATATGTGTTCCATATACCAACACATAAGATCCTATGAAACTGCTCAAAACTTCCGCTTCCAAAATGGTCGAGACCGCGCGTGCCCGTATCGAAGAGATCGAATTCTGGGTTGATCCCGACAGCCCCTGTTTCAAGGATATCTTCGCGCAGGAAGACAAGAAATTCGCCTTTCACTGTGCCTCGGGCTGGCGGTCGGCGATCACCATCGCCACGCTTCAGGACATGGGGTTTGACGCCGCGCACCTGAAAGAGGGCTTTTTCACATGGGAAAAGCACGGCGGCCCAATCGAATTTCCTGATAAAAACGCGTAAGCGGGTCAGCCGCGGCCCAGCTTCGCCGAGACGGAGCGGGCCGCGTGCGACACAAGCCCGCCATATCGGTCCACGCCCCCCTCGGGCAGGTTGATGTCGGGCAAGGAAATTCCAAGGGCGGCGACCGGTTCACCGCTTGGCAGGGTGATCGCTGCGCCGAAACTCAGAATGCGCTCGCGAAACTCGCCAGCGTCATAGGCATAGCCGCGCGCCAGCGTCGCCTTGAGATCGGTCTCAAGCGCTGCAAGGTCTGTAAGCGTCTTGTCGGTATGGCGGGTCAACGCGCCGCTTATCTTATCGCGCAACCTGTCAAAATCCGCGGCCAGAATGGCCTTGCCGGTCCCGACACAATGCAAAGGTGCGGTTCCGCCGATGGCATTCCAAGACCGGATCGGTTTCTGACTGTCGATCTTGTCGATGTAGACCACCGAAAGGTTTTCCCGCACCGCCAGATATATTACCTCGCCGGTCTCTTGCGAAAGGAACGTCAGTTCGGGCGCGGCGATGTCGCGCAGGTTCAGGTTTTCGACCGAGGCCAGCCCGACGCGCCACGTCTTCAGCGTCGCGGCATAGGTCTTGTCGGGCAGGTGTTGCACATAGCCCAGCGTCACCAATGTCTGCAAAAGCCGGAACGTGTTGGACTTGGTCAGGCCCAGCTCTTTTGACAACTCGGTCACACCCTTGCCCTGTAGCGATCCGGCAAGGTTTTCCAGGATGGTCAATCCCTTTGATAAGGTGGAATCGACCTTGGGTTCGCTCGGCGCATCTGAATCCATCTTGTACCCGTCCATTTTATCCCTTGGTATCAGCTATGGTTCAGCTTCGAAAGTCTGTGGTTCATGCGCCTTGACCGCTTCGAACTGGCCTTTCGGGATGGCCTGATAACAGGCGAAGAACAGGGCGAAACCAAAGATCACCCACCAGAACTTGTCGCCTTCCAGCCACGAGGGCAGGAACAGCAGCAGTACGACGGCGGCAGTGAACAGGGTGGTGACCAGAGGCAGCGAGCGAAACATATCAATGATGATGATCGCGAACCAACGCACAATCGGCATTTCCGACCGGCGCATAAAAAACTGCGCCGGTCGCATATGCGAAACCGGCGCAAGGGTCCCGCCCTCGGGAAAAGGTGGCGGGGGGCTTAGATATCGAGGGTGTTTTCGCGCTCCCAGTGAGAGAAATGCGAGACGAAGGCATTCCATTCCTGATGTTTGAGCTTCATGAAGGCGGCCGAAAACTCATCCCCGAGGGCGGATTTCAGTGCGCTGTCCTTATCGAAAAAGCGCAGGGCATCCAGCATGTTGAGGGGCAGGGGGGGCGCGTCCTTGACGGTATGGCCGTCCTTGTACATGTCGATATCAAGCCGCTTGCCGGGGTCGGCCTTGGTGTTGATACCCGAGAGGCCGGCGGCGATGATCACCGCCTGCATCAGGTAGGGGTTGGCGGCGCCATCGGGCAGGCGAAGCTCGAACCGCCCGGCGCCGGGCACGCGCACCATATGGGTGCGGTTGTTGCCGGTCCATGTCACGGTGTTGGGCGCCCATGTGGCCCCCGACATGGTGCGCGGGGCATTGATGCGCTTATAGCTGTTGACCGTCGGATTGGTGATCGCGGCAAGCGCCGAGGCGTGTTTCATGATCCCGCCAAGAAAATGCCAGCCGGTGTCGGACATGCCAAGATCATGGGTGCCATCGGTAAAGAGGTTGGTCTTGCCCGTCTTGTCCCAGATCGAGATATGCGCATGACAGCCGTTGCCGGTCAGACCCTCTATCGGTTTGGGCATGAAGGTGGCACGCAACCCGTGTTTTTCGGCGACGGATTTGACCATGAACTTGAAAAAGGAATGCTTGTCGGCGGTGGCCAGCACATCGTCGAATTCCCAGTTCATCTCGAACTGGCCGTTGGCGTCTTCATGGTCGCTCTGATAGGGGCCCCAGCCCAGATCGAGCATGTAATCGCTGATCTCGGCAATCACGTCATAGCGGCGCATGATCGCCTGTTGATCGTAACAGGGCTTTTCGGCGCTATCGAACCTGTCCGACACCTCGACCCCGGTGGGATCAAGCAGGAAAAACTCGGCCTCAATGCCGGTCTTGATGGTCAGCCCCTTCTCGGCGGCGGCCTCGATCTGGCGCAAAAGCACGTTGCGCGGCGCTTGCGACAGCTTGGCATCATTCATCACGCAATTGGCGGGCACCCAGGCGACCTCGGGCTTCCAGGGGAGCTGGATAACCGCCTCGGGGTCGGGTAGGCCAAGCATATCGGGATGTGCCGGGGTCAGGTCAAGCCATGTGGCAAACCCGGCAAATCCGGCGCCGTCCTTTTGCATGTCGGCAATGGCCTGGGCGGGAACCATCTTGGCACGCTGCGCCCCGAACAGATCGGTATAGGATATCATGAAATATTTCACACCGTTCTCGACGGCGAATTGCGCAAGATCTTTGGCCATGTATTTGCTGTTCCCTGTTGTCGTAAATTGATTGGCCCCCGGTCATTGATGCCGGGGGCCGGTGTGTTCAGAACCCGCCTTGGCCGGGGATCCATGTGGTGCCGGCAAGCGGGACGCGGGCCATTGCGGCGGCTTCCATTGTCAGTGCGCAGAGATCTTCGGGTTCAAGGTTGTGCAGGTTGTTGTGACCACAGGCGCGCGCGATGGTCTGGGCCTCAAGCGTGAGCACCGCCAGATAATTGCGCAGACGCCGCCCCGCCGCAACCGGATCAAGCCGCGCCGCAAGGGCCGGGTCCTGGGTGGTGATGCCGGCCGGGTCGCGGCCCTCGTGCCAGTCGTCATAAGCGCCAAAGGTGGTGCCAAGCGCGTTATATTCGGATTCCCATCGCGGATCGTTGTCGCCAAGCGCGACCATGGCGGCGGTGCCGATGGCAACCGCATCCGCGCCAAGCGCAAGCGCCTTGGCGACATCGGCCCCGGTGCGGATGCCCCCCGAGACCACAAGCTGTACCTCGCGGTGCAGGCCCATGTCCTGAAGCGCCTGAACGGCGGGGCGGATACAGGCCAGCGTTGGCAGGCCGACATGCTCGATGAACACATCCTGCGTCGCCGCCGTGCCGCCCTGCATGCCGTCAAGGACCACCACATCGGCGCCCGCCTTGACCGCCAGTGTGGTGTCATAATAAGGCCGCGTGCCGCCAATTTTCACATAGATCGGCTTTTCCCAGCCGGTGATTTCTCGCAGTTCCAGAATTTTGATCTCAAGATCATCGGGACCGGTCCAATCGGGGTGACGACAGGCGCTGCGTTGGTCGATGCCCTTGGGCAGGGTGCGCATTTCTGCAACCCGGTCGGTAATTTTCTGGCCCAGAAGCATGCCGCCGCCGCCGGGTTTGGCGCCCTGGCCGATCACCACCTCGATGGCATCGGCGCGGCGCAGGTCATCGGGGTTCATGCCATAGCGCGAGGGCAGCACCTGATAGACCAGCGTCTTGGAATGGCCGCGTTCCTCTTCGGTCATGCCGCCGTCGCCGGTGGTGGTCGAGGTGCCCGCAAGGGATGCGCCACGGCCAAGCGCCTCTTTGGCGTTGCCCGAGAGCGCGCCAAAGCTCATCCCGGCGATGGTGACGGGGATATCAAGCTCGATCGGCTTTTTGGCAAAGCGGGTGCCGAGGGTGACGTTGGTGCTGCATTTCTCGCGGTAACCTTCGAGGGGATAGCGGCTGATCGAGGCACCAAGAAACAAGAGGTCATCGAAATGCGGCACTTTGCGTTTGGCGCCGGCACCGCGGATATCATAGATGCCGGTGGCCGCCGCGCGGCGGATTTCCGAGTTGATTTCATTGGTAAAAGTGGCGGATTGGCGCGGCACGGTTTGCGGGATTTTCGGCGATTGATCAGTCATCTGAATGTGCCTCAGTAGGCCGACGCGTTGTCGACGTTGAAATTGTAGAGATTGCGGGCCGAGCCGTAGCGGCGAAACTCTGACGGATCGGCATCGCATTCGCCGCGCGCCAGAAGATCGCGCAGGATCTCGATATGTTCGGGGCGCATTTCCTTTTCGACGCAATCCGCGCCGAGGCTCTTGACCGAACCGCGCACAAAAAGCCGCGCTTCATAGAGGCTGTCGCCAAGCGCGTCGCCGGCATCGCCGCAGACCACAAGATTGCCCGATTGCGCCATGAAGGCCGACATATGACCGATATTGCCATGCACGATGATGTCGATGCCCTTCATCGAGATACCACAGCGCGAGGCGGCATTGCCCTTGATCACAAGGGTGCCACCCCGGCCCGTGGCCCCGGCATATTGGCTTGCGTCGCCGTCGATGATGACGCTGCCCGACATCATGTTTTCCGCAACCCCCGGCCCGGCATTGCCCTTGATGCGGATCGTGGCCAGCTTGTTCATGCCCGCGCAGTAATAGCCGGTCGAGCCGCGCACGGTGATATCAAGCGGCGCATCGACCCCCACGGCAAGCGCGTGGCTGCCTTTGGGGTTGATGATTTCCCAGGCGGTGGCGTTGGTGTGTTCCTTTTGGGCGTGCAGCGTGGAATTGAGCGCGCGCAGCCCGTCGGCCTCTAGATCGAATGTCTGCATGGGTTCAGTGCTTCCAGAAATAAACGGTTGAGGGTTCGGGTTCCCAGACGCGGGCGGTTTCGATGCCCGGCAGGTTGACCATCGCGCGATATTCCGACCCGAACGCGACATATTGATCGGTTTCGGCCATCACGGCGGGTTTGCAAGCAATCGGATCGCGCAGCACGCCAAAGCCGTCCTTGGTGCCGACAACGAAGGTGTAAAACCCGTCGAGATCGTCAAGCGAGGCCTCAAGTGCGTCGCCAAGATCCGCGCCTTCGGCCATTTTCCAGCTCAGGTAGGCGGCGGCGACTTCGCTGTCGTTTTCGGTCTCGAAGCTCATTCCTTCGCGGATCAGGCGGCGGCGCAGGCTATTGTGGTTGCTGAGCGAGCCGTTATGGACAAGGCATTGATCGGGCCCGGTGGAAAACGGATGCGCGCCCATCGTGGTGATCGCGGATTCGGTGGCCATGCGGGTATGGCCGATGCCATGGCTGCCGGACATCTTGGAGACCTCGAAGCGGGCGGCGACATCGGCGGGAAGGCCGACTTCTTTGAAAATCTCGATGCTTTCGCCTGCGCTCATGATGCGCAGGTCGGGGCGCAGGGATTTGACGGCGCTGCGCGCCCCGGCGGCCTTGTCTGTATCAAGCTCAAGCACGGCGTGGGTGTCCTTGGCCGTCATCTTGACCGGCGCGCCAAGGGCGGCGGCAAGATCGGCCTCAAGAGTTGCGAAATCCGCGTCGGGATTGGCCGATTGCACGGTCATCACCCATTTGCCGGCCTCTGCGCCGCCATAAATGGCAATGCCGGCACTATCGGGGCCGCGGTCGGTCATGGTGACCAGCATGTCAGTCAGAAGGGCGCCAAGCTGCGGTTCCAGCGCGCGGTCCTTCAGGAATAAGCCCACAATGCCACACATGAGTCGGTTCTCCTTGGTTCATGATCATGAAAGGTGTAGCACAAAAAAAAAGTTATTCAACTGTCAGGAAATATTTTTGCTTTAAAAGCATAATGACGGGGGCGGCCGCCCTTGGGGCAGCCACGTCATGCTGGCGGCTGAGGTGAGGGGGTTACTTGCCCTGCGGGTAGCAGATGATCGACAGATAGCGTGCGGGCAGCTGCACAAGCCCATCCGGGCCATGTGGGGCGTCGGCATCAAAGAACAGGCTATCGCCCGGTTCCAGCCGGTAATGATTATCGCCGTGCCGGTAATCGAGCACCCCTTCGAGCATGTAGAGCAGTTCAAGGCCGTCATGCTGAAACGTGGGGAATACGTCAGAGGTTTCCGACAGGGTGATAAGGTATGGCTCTACCGTGACGCCCGAGGCGTTGCTGCCGATATGGCCAAGCAGGTTGTATTGATGCCCCGCGCGGGTGCCGTCACGGGTGATTTCAACCGCATCTCCGGCTTTGACGTGCATCGCCTCGCGGCGTTCTTCAAAGCGGCGAAAGAACGAGGTGATCGGCGTGCTGAGCGTATGCGCCAGAATTTGCAATGTGGTCAGCGATGGCGATGTGATGCCGTTTTCGATCTTCGACAGCATCCCGAGCGACAGACCCGTCGCATTGGCAAGATCGGCCACGGTCATGCCTTTTTGATGGCGTAAGGCGCGGACTTCGCGGCCAATGGCGGCTTCGAGGTTGCGTTCATTGAGATCGCGCACGCGGTGCGGATCCTGGGCGAATACGGGTGTTTCGTCGGCGTCTTTGGGTTTGGGCATGTTTTTGGGTTTGGTCATACGGGGGCCTTGATCATTCATGTTTGCGGGATGCTACGCACTCCTCACGGGTAACTCCAGTATTTGCTGTGCTTTGGGTGGACTAAGTCGCCGGATGTGGTCTTCCGCGAAAAAAGGGAGCTGGGGTGAGTTGTGTCGCAAGTTTTATGCAAATCTGCGTTTCAGAGCGGGCCCCCCCCCCCGAGATCCAGCGCAGCTTGAGATTGCCAAGCGCGGCGCGGAAGATGCCATTATCTTTTCGCGGGTAATGGCTTGGGGCCGCTGTTTGCGGTATTCCGGATGGCCCATGGCTTTGCGCGTCGGGGTTAGTTCTGCGGATTTACCTTGAAATTGACGTTGGCATACCATTCGGCTACAGCGCGGATTTCGGCGTTTGTCATCTCGGCGGCGATGCTGGTCATGATGTCATGGGTGCGTTTGCCGGTGCGGAACGCCTTGAGCTGGGTGTCGATATACATGGTGGTTTCGCCCGCAAGATTGGGCGCATCCTCAATCCGGGCAATGCCGTCGGCGCCGTGACAGGCAACGCACCCTTCGGGCGCGTTTTCGGGCGTTTGACCGGCGGATAGCGCGGCGACCGGGGTCTGGCTGCTGTACCAGGCGGCAAGATCGGCGATGGCCGCGTCATCAAGATTTTTTGCCACCACACTCATCATTTCATGCGTGCGGGTGCCCTCGCGGAACGCGGTCAGCTGATGGGTGATATAGGCCGGGTTCTCGCCGCCGATATGCGGCGCGATCGGGATTTTGGCAAAGCCGTCGATGCCATGGCAGGTGCGGCACTGACCGGCGAGCTTGCGCCCCGCCTCAGGATCGCCATTAATATCCTCGGCGAGCGCCGTCTGGGCGAGGAAAACCCCGCCCAGACCCAAAACAAATGCCTTGAACATCAGTTGCCCTCGTACCAGATGCGATAGATCGCGCCGGCAAGGTCATCCGAGACCAGAAGCGAGCCGTCGCGCAATTGCGCCACATCGACCGGGCGGCCAAGATATTCGCCGTTCTCGTCGATCCAGCCCTCGGCAAAGGGTTCCATCGTGGCAGTGCCGTCTTCGGCGATATGGGTGACCATCACACGCGCGCCAACTGGCTCTGTGCGGTTCCACGATCCGTGCTGCGCCGAGAAGATGGCGTTCTTGTATTTCGCCGGGAACATCTTGCCGGTGTAGAAGGTCATGCCAAGATCGGCGGCATGGGCCACGGTTTCGACCGCAGGCATCACCACGTCAACGGGCACTTCCTCGCCCTTGTACTCGTTCGTGCGCACCGAACCGCCGCCATACCACGGGTGGCCAAAGTGCTGGCCTGCCTCGGTCTGATGGTTGAGTTCGCCGGGGGGGATGTCATCGCCCATGCCGTCAACCTGATTGTCGGTCCACCACAGATCACCGGTTTCGGGGTGGAAATCCTGCCCGACCGAGTTGCGCACGCCGTAGGTATAAACCTCGCGACCGGTGCCATCGGTGTTCATGCGGATGATGCCGCCGATGCCCCATTTGGTGTTGGTTTCGAGGTTCTCTTTCGGGGCGACGTTGAACGGCTGACCGAGCGAGATATAGATCTTGCCATCCGGGCCGATATCGCAAACCCGTGCGGTGTGGTTGAAGCTTTCCTGTTCTTCAGGGATCAGATCACCCTGGGCGACCAGGTTGAAGGCCGCCACATCGGGGCTTTCATAAAAGAATTCCGCCGCAGGGAACAGCAACACGCGGTTCTGTTCGGCGATGTAGAGAAAGCCATCCTTGGAAAAGCACGGGCCGTTCGGGATCGAGAACTTGAGCGAGGGCGCGAAATCCTTGACCTCATCGGCGATGCGATCCTTGTTGCGGTCGGTCACCGACCAGACCTTGTCTTTGCGGGTGCCGACAAAGGTCACCACACCCTGCGGGCCGACGGCCATGTGGCGCGCATCGGGCACGACCGCGTAAAGGCCGATCTTGAAGCCTGCCGGAAGGGTGATGCCCTCAAGCGTCTTTTTGATGCCATCGGCATAGGGGCCGCTTTGTTCGATAAAGGTAAAGTCGGTCACGCCGGTCGATTGGAAATTCGACAGCTTGTCGAGGTTATCGGGCACATTGGCGCCCTGCGCGTGGCCCAGACCGGCCGTGAGGGCGAGCGCGGCAATGGATGATAGCAGATGTTTCATGTGGTTCCTCCCATTTGAAATTCTTCCATGTATGGCCGCCATGTCAGGGCGACAGTCGGGCCATCAGGTTTTGAAATCGAAACGTTGAACCGGCGCGCGCTCTCCCCTTCGCAGGCCAGTGCAAATACCTCTTACGTTGCATTCACAAGGCGCGAGCCTAGCCTAGATTTAGCAAAGAGCAAGGCCTTGATCGGGGTGATTTCTACGACCAAAGTAGGGGTCTCAGGCCTGTTGACGGCGCCTTGGCCCGCCCTTCGATAGTGTTGTTTTGATCGGTGAGGGCGATCACCGCTCACCGATAAAAATGCAGAGGCGCCCGGCCATCGGCCCGAGAAAACGGTGGCTTTCATGGCCGGGCCCGCGCCAAATAAGCCGCGATGATCGCGAAGGGCATGTTCGTGCCCACTTGCATTCGCCCGTGTCGGTGGCGATACCTGCGCGTGCGGGTATCAAGAACGACTCTGAGGGATGAGAATGCAAGGCGAGGCTGTCATTTCACAATCCGTCGATCCGTCCGTGACGTTTGAAATGGCCGGGGTGTCCTTTTTACGCGAGGGTCGGGCGCTTTTGACGGGGCTTGATCTTTGTGTGCCCGAACGGCGTGTGGGCATCGTCGGGCGCAACGGGTCGGGCAAGACCACCCTGGCGCGGGTTCTGTCCGGCCTTGTGGTGCCGGACCGGGGCAGTGTTAGGGTCTGTGGCGTGGATGTCGCCGAGGACCGCAAGGCGGCGATCCGTACCGTCGGCATTCTGTTTCAGAACCCCGATCATCAGATCATTTTCCCCACCGTGGAAGAAGAGCTTGGCTTTGGTTTGCTTCAGGCCGGCGCCTCAAAACCCGAGGCCGCGCGACAGGTTGCCGGTATTCTTGCGCACTTTGACAAATCCCATTGGGCGAAGGCGGCGACGCATCAGCTCTCGCAGGGGCAAAAACAGCTGGTCTGTCTGATGGCGATCATCGCGATGGCGCCAAAGGTGGTCATCCTGGACGAGCCGTTTTCGGGGCTCGATATTCCGACCCGCGCCCAGTTGACGCGATATTTCGACCGGATCAATGCGGCGCTGATCCACATTTCGCATGATCCCGAGGCGCTGCGCGGGTATGAAAGGGTGATCTGGCTTGAAGACGGGCGGATCAGACAGGATGGCGCGGCGACGCCGGTGCTTGCGGAGTTTACCAAACATATGACCGATCTGGGAGGACATGATGATATCTCTGACCTCGCCGGTTGAAACGCGGGCGCATCATTGGCCGGCGGGGGCAAAGCTTGCGGCGCTTTGCGCCGCGACGGTTGTGTTGTTTGCCCAGGAAAGCCTTGGCTTTCATGCGGTGGTCTTTGCCGCCTGTGTGTGTGTCTATCGCCTGCCGGGGGTGCGGTTTTTTCGCGCCGGGATGAAGGGGTTGATGGTGCTCTGGCCGTTCATCGCGCTGGTGCTGGTCTGGCATCTGGTGATTGGCGCGCCGGTGGCGGGGCTGGTCGTGGGGCTGCGGCTGTTGTCCGCCGTGGCGCTTGCCAATCTGGTGACGATGACCACGAAACTCTCGGCGATGATCGAGGTGGTTCGCTGGCTTGCCACGCCGCTCCGGCGGGTGGGGGTGAACACCCGCGCGCTTGAAATCGGGATTGCGCTTGTGGTGCGCTTCACCCCGACGCTGGCCGACAAGGGCGCGCAGCTGGCGCAGTCATGGTCGGCCAGATCACGGAAGAAACCCGGATGGAAGATTGTCATGCCGTTTACCGTGCTGGCGCTCGATGATGCAGAATACGTGGCCGAGGCGCTCAAGGCGCGCGGCGGCCTGAACCAATAAAGGACCCTGACCCATGGAACGTAACCTTGCCCTTGTGGCGCTTTTTGCCGCCTTGATCGCGGCGCTTGGTCTTATCCCGAAATTCACCCTTGGATTTGGCGTGCCGATCACCGCGCAAAGCCTAGGGATCATGCTCTGTGGGACGGTGCTTGGGGCGCGGCGCGGGGCCTTGGCGGTGTTGTTGTTCTTGCTGCTGGTCGCGCTTGGCCTGCCGCTTTTGGCGGGTGGGCGTGGTGGGCTTGGCGTGTTTGTGTCGCCCACGGCGGGCTTTCTGGTTGGTTGGCCGGTGGCGGCCTTTGTCACCGGTCTTGTGGTCGAGAAATGGCGCCGCGCACCGCTTGCGTTTGTGGCCGGGGTGGCCTCGGTGATCGGGGGCATTCTTGTGCTTTATATGTTTGGCGTCGCTGGTCTTGCCATCACCCTGAAAAAGTCAGGGGCGGAGGCCGCGCTGTTGGTGACGGCCTTTGTGCCCGGCGATATTGTCAAGGCGGTGCTTGCCGGCATGATCACCGCCGCCCTTGCCAAGGCCCGGCCAGAGAGTGTTCTGTCGCGGGCATGACTATAGATCGCGCGGATTGAGGGTTTTGAGGGTTAAGAACGCAGCAAAAGCGCTGTACCGATCCCGCCGGCGGCGGCAATGGCCGCAATCCCTGTGCCGCCCCGCGCGGTAAGCTCGTGATAGAGCCGCACGGCATTGATCGCGCCCGATGCGCCAATCGGATGGCCGCGCGCGAGCGATCCACCGCCGGGATTGACGATCTCGGGATCAAGGCCGCTTTCGCTGACGCAGGCAATGGCCTGTGCGGCGTAGGCCTCCATTATTTCGGCGACGGCAAGGTGATCAGGGGCGATCCCGGCGTTGCAGAGCAGTTTGCGGATCGCCGCGACAGGCGCAAGACCGGGAAGGTCGGGGCGCCCACCGAGGGTACAGCCGCCGATGATCGCGACGGCAGGCGCGTCAAGGCGGCGCGCGACCTTTTCCGACACCACAGTGCAGAACGCCGCGCCATCGGCGGCGACCGAGGTATTGGCGGGGGTGATGGTGCCCGCAATCGCGCGGCTTCGGGCACAAAGGCGGGCCGAGAGGGCGCGGGTGAACGGGTCTTGCGTTATGCCCTCGACCCCGATCAATTCGTGCGCCAGCCGGTGACGTGCCCGGAGCGCGCGATCGTGGCTTTGCACCGCCCAGGCATCCTGCGCGGCGCGGGTGATGCCAAGAGTGACGGCGAGGGCATCGGCGGCAACATGCATATCTGGGTCGCGGTCCGGCCAGGGCGTGAACCGGGCCTGATCATAGGGCAGGGCAGGGCGACCATCGGCAAAGGTCCGGGCGCGAACGGGGCGGCGCGAATAGCTCTCGGCGCCGCCGGCCAGGACGATATCCGCCTGACCGGAACGGACCATCGCATCGGCCAGGGCAAGCGCGTCCAGCCCGCTGGCGCATTGCCGGTCAATCGAAAGCCCCGCCACATGTTCGGGCAGGCCCGCCGCGAGGGCGCACAGCCGCGCCGGATTGCCGCCCGCGCCAAGGGCATTGCCGGTGATCAACTCGCCGACCTCTTCGGGGGCCAAACCGCAGGCCGCAAGACAGGCGCGGATCACCGGGACGGCGATTTCATGAAGCTCCAGATGCGCAAAGGCGCCGTTCAGGGGCACGACGGCGGATCGCTTGGCCGCGATGATATAGCTTTGACTCATGTGTTGCCCTCGGCCCATCGGGTGATCGCGCAATAGTCGGGCTTGCCCGCCGGCAGCATCGGAAGGGCGGGGACAAAATGCACCCGGCGCGGGGCGCACAGCGGGCCAAGGCGTTGACGGCAGAGAACCAGCAGGTCGTGTTCTGTTGTCGTGGTACAGGGCCCGGCGACAAATGCAACAAGGCGGTGACCGCGCTTTGCGTCGGGCAGGGGGATCACCGCGACAGTGTCGGTGCCAAGGGTGGTGGCCAGAAACCTCTCGACCTCTTCGGGAAAGACATTGGTGTCGGATATCGTCACCATCCGGCTTTTGCGCCCCGCCACAAAGAGGTTGCCGTGGTCATCCAGCCGCCCCAATTCGCCGATCGAAAGACAGTCGCCATCCCAGCGGGTATCGGCGCTCTGGCCGCTGGCGTAGCCGTCAAAGAGATAGGGGCTCTTGACCCAGATTTCACCGATCCCGGTGGTACTGGCGCCCTGATCACCACGGATCGAAATCGTGACGCCGGGATAGGCGGCCCCGACCGAACCGGGCGGCGTGGTTTCGTCTGACCAGGCGACAAAGCTGGTCTCGGCGGCGCCATAAAAGTGGATAAGCTTGGCGTTGGGAAAGGTTCGGGCGGCGGCGGTTGCGACCCGTTCACTGAGCTGGCCCCCGCCGACAAGAATATGGCGCATTGATTCAGTGGCGCGGGCGGGGCCGCCGCAGAGCAGGCCAAGCTGGGTTGGTGTGATATAGAGGATCGTCGCCTGTTCCCGCGCAAGCGCGGCAAGCTGGCGGTCGGGGCGCAGGCCATGCAGGCCAAGAATGCGCGCGCCGTGATGGGCGGCCTCAAGCGTGCCGTAAAGCACCAGCGAATGCGCCAGCGTGCCAAACACCGCGACGCAATCAAACGAGGAGAGCCCAAGCACTCGCCCGTTGACCGCGAAACTTTTCATCCAGGAGGAGTGCGCGCGACGGATCACCTTGGGCTCGCCGCCAGAGCCGGAGGTTGCACAGTGCAGATAACGCTCGGGCTTTGTCGGGGTGCTGCCAAGCGGCGCAACACCCGAGGCCGAAACCGCAATCGAGGCGCGCGCGCGCACCAGGGCGCGCAGGCGCGTCATCGCCGCGTCCGAACGAAGCACCGTCGCGGATGCCTGCCATTCAAATGATCTCTGGTTCAAACGATAAGCCCCGACCTGCGCCATCCCTGCCCCAAGCATATAGTATCGCGCCAGGAGGTCATCGTTAATCGGCGCCTTCGATTGAGACCTCAAGATATTTACCCGCATTCGCAATGGTTCGCAAAAGATGCATGGTAAACAACGTCACCCGCGATAAGTTTGCACAATGCGGCATGAGCGGAGGTGTGAGCAGGCTTCACGTGCAAATGAACAGCAGAGTTTACGTGTGTTTGCTTGTCTTTGAGTTATAGAATTGACTTCTATAACTCAGGAACGTTATATTTATGAGTTATAGGAGGGTTCTCTATAGCTCATGGCATGGAACTGGCAGATATCCGGCTGGCCGGACTTTCGGTATGACGCGGCAGTATTGGCACCGTTTGAGCAGCGATTCTTGTTGTCGTCGGGCGAAATTCTAGGTGCCGTCCATCATGTGAGCCCGTCCGAGCGCGATCAACTCCGCATTGATCTGCTGAGCGAAGAGGCGATGAAAACCAGCGCCATCGAAGGCGAGATGCTGGATCGCCAAAGTGTGCAGTCATCGCTGCGTCGTCAGCTTGGATTGTCTCCCGACAGCTATCCAACCAAGCCGAGAGAGCAGGGCGTGGCTGAGATGATGGTCGATGTCTATTCAACATACGCTGAGCCGCTCACGCATGAGACGTTGTTCCGATGGCATAGCATGCTGTTGTCCCATGATCGGCGGTTGGGCACGATCGGGGCTTATCGCCAGCATGAAGACGCAATGCAGATCGTCTCTGGCCGGATTGACCGGCCGGTCGTACATTTTGAAGCGCCGCCCTCCGCGCAAGTTCCCGATGAAATGGACCGGTATGTAGACTGGTTCAACGTGACGGCGCCGGGTGCCGAAACGCCACTGCCGCCGCTGACGCGGGCAGGCCTCAGCCATCTATACTTTGAAAGCATCCATCCTTTTGAAGACGGGAATGGGCGATTGGGTCGCGCCCTGGCCGAGAAATCACTCGCGCAAAACACGGGCCAACCGAGCCTGATCGCGCTGGCCTACTCGATCGAGCGGGAGCGGAAGGCCTACTACGATCAGCTTGAGCGACACCAGAAGACGTTGGATGTCACGCCATGGCTGGAATGGTTCGCAAAGAGCGTCCTGACGGCGCAGCAGGTCACTCTGGATCGGGTTGGGTTCTTCATCGCGAAGGCACGTTTCTATGACCGGCACCGAACACAGCTGAACGCGCGGCAGGCCAAGGCAATCGAACGGATGTTTCGCGAGGGGCCGGACGGGTTCAAAGGCGGCTTGAGTGCCGAGAATTACCTTTCGATCACAGGGACATCGCGGGCGACAGCGACGCGAGACCTTCAGAACCTGGTTGAGATGGGCGCTGTCACCCGCACCGGCGAACGTCGATACACACGTTATTGGTTGACCTTACAGCATTTGTAAATGTGATCGTACGGTCGAAAGCATCTGGAAGTGCGTCTTGGAGCACGACGCGTACCAGCAGCAGGCCGACAACAAAAACAAATTGCCATGAAAACGGGCTGAAGAACCTGCCACCGGGATTTGGGTGATCTGGAAAGTTCAATTGCCAAAGGCCCGCGAAAAACATCAAGCCGCTGGTCGCGGGGGAACGAACCACCCTCAGCCCCAACACGGCTCATTAAGTGACGATCCATTGGTAAAGCCAGGTCTCCGATAGCCGCTGATCGTAGCCCTCGATATGGGCCATCAACTCTATCGGGCCGGGCGCTGTGGGCTTTACATCAAGCGCGAGACGCCAATGTCCGGTCTCCTCGACCTTGTAAAGAACCATTCCCGCGATCTCGCCACCGCCGACGGATACTTGTGGAACAATTGCGGCCTCCGGCGGCAGATTCCGTAACAGAGCGCCGTCAAAATCCACGACGAACTTGCGCGTGTCAGTTGTCTGTTCAACACCTGAAACACCACCCTTTCCGGCGCGTGTGCCGACCACAACCGCCACGTTGTTCTCGGTGTCGGGCGCCAGCATTCCCCAATGAAGACGATAGGAATACTCCCTTGCCTCGCCTTTTAACGCCCCTCCTTCGGGCGACCAATAGGCCACGATATTGTCGTGAATTTCCAAATCTGTCGGCAGTTCCACCAACCGGACGTCGCCGGCGCCCCAGTCTCCTGACGTTTCGACCTGCACGGAGGGGCGGTCTTGATAGCGTGCCTCTGGATCCTGATAGTGTGAAAATGCCCGGTCGCGCTGATGTAGCCCAAATCCGCGAGGTGAGGTTTCAGCAAAATGTGAGGTAGATATGTGCGGCGGATTGGTCAGCGCGCGCCAGAGCGTGTCGCCGCTGCTTTGCTGGATCAGCAACCCGTCGCTGTCGTGCACCTGCGGGCGATAGTCATCGAACATGACGCGATCCGCGTCGGAATACAGATACATCGACGTAAGCGGTGCGACACCGAAATGTGGCGTATCCTCGCGAAACCAAAGACGTGCGGTGACGTCAATCGTGGTATCTTGGCCGGGCGTGATGACAAACCGGTAAGCCCCCGAAACGCTTGGGCTGTCGAGCATGGCGAACAGGGTGATCCGGGTATCGTCCACGCCGGGACGTTCCAAATAGAACTCGGTGAATGTCGGAAACTCTTCCGGGCTTTCGCCGGCTGTGGCAATCGCAAGTCCTCGCGCGCTAAGACCGTAAGCATTCCCCCGTCCCAAAGCGCGGAAATAGCTGGCCCCCTGAAACGCCAGCAATTCGTCGAAAATATCGGCTCTGTTCAGCCGATAATGCAACCGAAAGCCCGCGACCCCTGGAAAGGTTTCGACATCGTCCATGATACCCTTGGCGTCATGGCGATAGTCGAAGTCACTGGGCTCGAATGCGAATGGTCGCGCGGTGCCATCCGTTACTTCGAACATGCCGACGGGCGTGGGGAACAGCCACCCCATGTGAAATGCATGCATCTGAAATTGTGCGCCATTGTCGCGCCAGCGCGCGTGTTCGGGATTGAAAGCAATCTGACGGTAGAGATCATAAGTGAGGTTTTCGGGCAGGCCTGGCGCAGGGTCCGGCGCAACATAAGGCTTCCCCGCAGCCTGCTTTGCCCGCGCGCTCAGCACGTCGAAATCGAATGCAACAGGGTCACTTTCCGCCAGGGGACCCGTGTCCGCCGAGGCCGCGTGGGTAGAAAATGGCAACACCGCAAGCGCCACCGTCCCGAGAAGAAATGCCCGACGGCCGGGGCGTGAAAAGGTCGGTTGAAGAGGTCGCATCCCTGATCCTTTCGTGGAGTGTTGCAATGGTCTTAAACGTGCCGTTCAATCGAGACCAGTTCGCGACCGGTTCGTCGGCATGATATAGCCAAACGCCGTGGAAAGGCCGCCAACCTCTGCGGCGCAGAGGTCGGCGTAAAAGACGAAAATTAGATCAGACGATTTGATTGGGGGGGGGGACGACCCTGGCGTTATCTCACCACTTGGTCGGGGGATCATGTTTTGGTCTGTTGGTTTTCACATCTGAGCTAACCTTGCCCGGCACCGCTCAAGCAAGAAATCTATGAAAAGCCTGACCTTGCTATCCTGTAGCCGTCGGTGTGGATACAGACACCCAAAAAGTGCAGGCTCTGGAGGCGTTTCAGGGAGAATTTCAACAAGTGTGCCGCTCTTCAGATGCTCTGCGACGTCAAAGCGTGGCTTATTCACGATTCCACGTCCGGCAAGCGCCCAGCCTGTCAGCACATCGCCGTCATCGGAATCGTAGCTGCCGGACACATCCATTCTCAACGGTCCGTCTGCGGTCGTCAGTGTCCAGAACCATTCAGGTGATCTGGGATAGCGCAGCAGCAGACAGTTATGCCTTCGAAGGTCGCCCGGGGTCTGCGGTACACCATGCTGTTCAAGATATTTGGGCGCGGCACACAGGATGCGCGGTGTGTCCATGATCTTGCGCAGCTTCAGGTTTGAATCCGGGGGCCGTCCGATGAAAAGGGCCACATCAAGGCCGTCGTCAAGCAGATCGACCTTTCGATCCGACAATCTTAACCGTACCGAGACTTCGGGATAAAGGTCAACAAACTCGGGGATCAAGGGCGCGACCAGCCGTTTGCCCACGCCAAGCGGTGCTGTCACTTGAACAGTACCGTGTGGATTTCGGGAAAAATCCGATATCACGGCTTCGGCGTCTTCCAGTGATCGCACGACCGTCAGGGCATGTTCGTAAAAGGCATGGCCGACCTCAGTCGGCGACAATTTGCGTGTCGTGCGATTGAACAGTCGCACATCCAGCCGGCGCTCAAGCTCCTTGATGCGATTGCTCGCGACCGCCGGCGTCAATCGCAGGTCACGTCCGCCGGCCGTAATACTGCCAAGTTCCACAACCCTGACAAACACCTTCAGACTTTCAAGATAGGGCATTTGCGCCTCCGATTATCAACGATTCGTTGAAAGATCATACGCGACTGCATCGTAATTCGAGCGATCTAAATGTGTCATACTGGCAATGACCGCAGAGTCTTGACTGCGGCATGGGAGGTAAAATGACGATCAGATCGGAAATCCGCTTTGTTTTGAACGAGCGCGACATCACATTGGACAAAGTAGGTGCCGGCGACACTTTGCTGGACTTTCTGCGCATAGACCGCCGCCTGACGGGCAGCAAAGAAGGTTGCGCCGAGGGAGATTGTGGGGCTTGCACCGTTCTTGTCGGTCGTCTGCAGGATGGAAAGTTGCGCTATGAGCCGGTTAACTCCTGCATCCGACTGACCGCCTCACTTGATGCCTGTCATGTCGTGTCGATTGAATACCTCTCAGGCAATGGCGGCAAATTGCACCCGGTTCAGCAGGCCATGGTCGAACACCACGGTAGCCAGTGCGGGTTTTGCACGCCCGGATTCGTGATGTCGTTATATGCCCTGTGGATGGAAAATCCTGATCCTACAGAAACCGAGATCGAGACGGCGTTACAGGGCAATCTTTGCCGATGCACCGGGTACGAGCCGATTATCAAGGCGGCCAAGGCCGCAACAACCTTCGGCAGCCCGGCAGAAGATGCGCTGAGCCGTGAACGCGAAGCGATAATGGCCAGGCTTTCCACTCTGCAAGACGGCCAGCGCGTCGAGGTGTCCAAAGGAAGCAGTCGCTGCATCCTGCCGGCCTCGGTCGATGACCTTGCCGAGGTTTTGGTGGAAACACCAACCGCGACAATGGTTGCAGGGGCCACGGATGTCGGGCTCTGGGTGACCAAATTTCTGCGCGACATTTCGCCAGTGGTCTTTCTGGGGCATCTGGACGAGTTGCGGCAACTGGATGTGACTGACGGTGTGATCCGGATTGGTGCAGGTGTCAGCTATACCGACAGCCGCGCCGCCATGGCGGCGGATTATCCGCATCTCGGTGCGTTCTGGGATCGCATCGCGGGTTGGCAAATCCGCAACATGGGCACCATCGGCGGCAACGTTGCCAACGGTTCGCCGATCGGGGATACGCCGCCCGTTCTGATCGCGCTTGGCGCCGTCATCACGCTGCGGAAGGGTAGCAATCGCCGCACCATGCCGATTGAGGAATTTTTCGTCGATTATGGCAAGCAAGACATTGGCGAGGGCGAGTTTCTCGAAAGCATCGACGTGCCGCGTCCCAAAAGCGGCGAATTGCAAGCGGCTTACAAGATTTCCAAGCGCCGGGACGAAGATATCTCGTCGGTCTGTGCCGCGTTCAATGTAACCGTTCAAGATGGCAAAATCACCGCCGCCCGTATCGCCTTTGGTGGTATGGCGGCCACCCCGAAGCGCGCGGCAAGCGTTGAGGCCGCCCTTGTTGGCGCGGATTGGAGTGAGGAAACCGTGATGAACGCCGCCGCGTGTCTCGGCGAAGATTTCAGCCCGCTCACGGATTGGCGGGCATCGTCGGAGTACCGCCTGCAAGTATCAAAGAACCTGTTCCGCAGATTCTGGCTGGAACAGCAGGGCGGGGACGCACCTGTGCGACTGAGCGCATGAGGGAGGATAACACTATGAGCACCGGAAGAACAGTTGAAGCACCCGTTGAGACGGACAAGCGGAAAGACCCGCCTGTGGCACAACATATGATGCGGGCCGACCAAAACCGCGACACCATCAAAGGCGAGGTCAGCAAGGATTTGCGTCATGACAGTGCGGCCAAACATGTCACAGGCAGCGCTGAATATTGCGATGACATCCCTGAACCCATGGGCACATTGCACGCCTATCTGGGCCTGTCGACCCGCGCGCACGCCCTGATCCGCGAACTTGACCTGAGCGCCGTGCGCAGCGCGCCCGGTGTCATCGGCGTTCTGACCGCCGACGACCTGCCCGGTTCTAACGACGTCTCGCCCACCGGCCGCAACGATGAACCTATCTTTGCCACCGAAAAGGTCGAGTTCTGGGGCCAGCCCATGTTCGCCGTCGTGGCCGAAACCCGCGACGCCGCGCGCCGCGCCGCCAAGTTGGCGCAGGTGACCTATGAAGATTTGCCACATGCGCTTGACCCCGAAACGGCGCAAGAGGCCGACATGGGGTATGTCACGCCGCCGCTCACGCTTAGGCGGGGCGATGCTGGCGATGCGATGAGCAAGGCCGCGCATCGCATCAAAGGCAAATTGCGTGTGGGGGGGCAGGATCATCTCTATCTGGAAGGGCATATTGCCTTTGCCATACCCGGTGAAGACGACGATGTGCTGGTGCACTCCTCGACCCAGCACCCATCAGAGGCCCAACACATGGTGGCCCATGTGCTGGGCGTGCCTTCAAACGCTGTGACGATCAATGTGCGCCGGATGGGGGGCGGTTTCGGCGGCAAGGAAACGCAGATGAACCTGTTCTGCGCGGTGGCGGCAGTGGCGGCAAAAAAGTGGAACCGCGCGGTAAAAATCCGCCCTGACCGCGACGACGACATGTCGGCGACCGGCAAGCGGCATGATTTCGTGATCGACTACGAAGTGGGCTTTGATGATGAGGGTGTCATCGAGGCTGTCACCGGCGAGTTCGCGGCGCGCTGCGGCTTTTCTTCGGACCTTTCGGGCCCTGTGACCGACCGCGCGCTCTTTCATGCCGATAACGCCTATTACTATCCCAACGCTTTGCTGAATTCACATCCGTTAAAGACGAACACCGTCTCGAACACTGCCTTTCGTGGGTTTGGCGGGCCTCAGGGCGTTATCGTTGCCGAACGCATCATGGAGGAAATTGCCTATCATCGCGGGGTTGATAGCCTCGCAATACGCAAGCGTAATTTCTATGGCGACAACGGGCGCGATGTCACGCCGTACCACCAAACGGTCGAGGACAATATTGCGCCGCGCATTGTGCAAGAGCTTGAAGAGAGCGCCGACTATCAGGCCCGCCGTCAGGCCGTGCTGGACTGGAACGCCAAAGGCGGGACGATCCGCAAGGGCATTGCGCTGACGCCGGTAAAATTCGGCATTTCGTTTACGGCAACATGGTACAATCAGGCTGGTGCGCTGCTGCACATTTATTCGGATGGCTCGATCCATCTGAATCACGGTGGCACCGAAATGGGGCAGGGTCTCAACACCAAGGTCGCACAGGTGGTGGCGGATGCGCTTCAGGTTGATTTTGACAAGATCAAGATCACCAAAACGACAACTGAGAAAGTGCCAAACACCTCGGCCACGGCGGCCTCATCGGGGTCTGACCTCAACGGAATGGCCGCGCAAAATGCGGCGGATCAGATCAAGGAGCGGCTGATCGCCTTTGCCGCTGAACGCTGGCAGACCGACGCCGGGAATGTCCGTTTTGTTGCCAACGCAGTGCAAGTCGGCGGTGAAACCATCCCCTTTGCAGACTTCATCCGCGAGGCTTATCTGGCGCGTATCCATCTGTCGGCGGCAGGGTTTTACAAAACCCCGAAAATCCATTGGGACCGCGACACGGGCAAGGGGCGGCCTTTCTATTACTACGCCTACGGTGCCGCGTGTTCCGAGGTGTCCGTTGATACTCTGACCGGCGAGTACCGGGTCGAGCGGACGGATATTCTGCACGATGTCGGCAAGTCGCTGAACCCGATCCTTGACAAGGGTCAGATCGAGGGCGCCTTTATCCAGGGCATGGGCTGGCTGACCACCGAAGAGCTGTGGTGGGACAAGCAAGGCCAACTGCGCACCCACGCGCCATCGACCTACAAGATCCCTCTCGCCTCGGATCGCCCGCGCGTTTTCAATGTTGAACTGGCCAAATGGTCCGAGAACCGCGAAAACACGATCAAGCGGTCCAAGGCCGTGGGTGAGCCGCCGTTCATGCTGGGTATTTCCGTGTTTGAGGCGTTGTCGCATGCTGTTGCAAGTGTCGCTGATTACAAAACCTGCCCGCGTCTCGATGCGCCCGCGACGCCGGAGTGTGTCTTGATGGCGATCGAACGGTTGCGTGGGTGATCTGATGAAACTTGCCAGCTTCTTTGAAAGCCACCTGAACGTCATACAGGTCCGTCTGACGCAGGTGCGTGGATCATCCCCGCGAGAGGTCGGGGCAGAGATGTTTGTTGCTGAAACCGCACTGCACGGCACCATTGGGGGCGGGCAGCTTGAATACATGGCCATTGACAAAGCGCGGGCAATGCTGCGGACGGATGCTGATTTTGCGGGTATGGATGTGCCGTTGGGTCCGGAAATCGGACAGTGCTGCGGTGGACGTGTCACGCTTGACCTTGACCGGATGACGGATGCGGATCGTGCGACCGCATTGGTTTCTGATGCGCAAGACCACGCGGCGCGGCCGCATGTCTATATTCTGGGGGCGGGGCATGTCGGACGGGCGCTTGCCAGATTTTTTCAATTCCTCCCGGTGCGCTGTGTGTTGATCGACATTCGCACGGAAGAATTGTCGTTGGTTGATGCGACTGTCGAAAAACGCCTTTCGGTGATGCCAGAGGCGGACATTCGGGCCGCCCCGCCCGCCAGTGCGTTTATTGTACTCACCCATGACCACGCACTCGATTTTCTTTTGACGTCCGAAGCGCTGGACCGGGGGGATGCGGCCTATGTTGGCATGATCGGGTCTGCCACCAAGCGCGCAAAATTCAAGCGATTTCACAAGACACAACCGAGCCCGTCAGACAGCGCCGGTCTGGTTTGCCCGATGGGCGCAACCGCCAGCACCGATAAACGGCCAGAAATTATTGCGGCCCTCATCGTGGCCGAGGTGATGACCGCGCTGACGGTTACCACACATCAAATCACAGAATCCGTCGGTTGACGGCAAGCGCCCCGCGAAAAAGCCGAAACTCAGCGGCACGGGGGCAGATATTCCACGGGAGGGACACCGAAATGACAGAAACTACCTATGACTATAAGTTATTCAGCAGGAATGATTTCAACGCTTTCTGGGCGCTTTTTACCGACAACCTTGTCAATCTTCTGATCCTGTCTGGCGTCTGCCAGTTTGTATTTCAAATGCCGGCCGAAATCGTCTTTGGCCGTATTGTACCGGGTGCTGCTGTTGCAATCCTTGCCGGGGTCGCGGTTTACACGCTGCTTGCCAAATGGGCCGCGAACAGGCAGGGCAAAGACGTCACCGCGCTGCCTTATGGCATCTCGACACCTGTGATGTTTGTTTATCTTTTTGGTGTGATCGGCCCGATCTACTGGGCGACCAGTGATCCGCTTTTGGCTTGGCAAGTCGGTATCGGGGCGGGCTTTATGGGCGGTATTGTTGCCGCATTCGGTGCCATCATCGGCCCGTTTCTCAAGCGTATCACGCCGCGCGCGGGGATGTTGGGCACATTGTGCGGTATCGCGCTGGTGTTTATCGGCTCGGTGCCGCTGGCAGAGATATTCGAGCATCCGATCATCGGCTTCACATCGCTGTTGTTCATCCTTTGGGGGTTGATCGGTCGCTTTCGCCTGCCGGGGAATGTGCCGGCAGGTCTGGTTGCCATCGCTGCGGGCACGATCATCGCGATCTTTCTTGGACAGTCCTCTTTTAACACTGATGGCATCGGCTTTTACCCGCCGGTCCCTTACTTCGGCGACATGATCGCGGGCATTCAATACCTCTTTGTCAATCCCGAACTGTTCTTGGTGCTCATCCCGGTACAAATCTACAACTTCATCGAAACCATGAACAACGTGGAATCGGCAGAAGCGGCAGGCGACAGCTATCCGGTGGCAGTGTGTCAGCTCACGGATGGGGCCGGTACGATGATCGGCGCGCTCTTCGGCTCGCCCTTTCCCACGACGGTCTATATCGGCCATCCCGCCTATAAACGTCTTGATGCGCGCGCAGGCTATATCATCGGTGTGGCGCTTGTCATTGCAGCAGCAGCCTTCCTTGGCTTTCTGTCGTTTCTCGCAGGTCTGATCCCGATCGCCGCGGCGGCACCCGTGCTGGTGTTTGTTTCGGTCAGTCTGATCACAAACACGGCTTTTGCCGTCAAACCCGCCCATATGGCCGCCGTTGCCTTTGCAATCCTGCCGCATATTTCGGCATTCCTGATGACCAAATGGGGGTCGATGATAAACGGCTTGCGCAATGTTGGCGTCGAAGGATTGCCGGCATTGGGTGACAGTGAACTGACAGCGGCCTTGCTGATGGAAGGCGCACATTACGAAGGCCACCTGGCATTGTCCCAAGGGGCCATTATCACTGGTCTTGTCTGGGGTGCGATCGTGGCGGATGTGATCGACGGTCGGTTCAAGTACGCTGGCGGCTTCGCCATCGCGGCGGCGGTCATGTCCTCTGTCGGCATCATTCACAGCTACACGCTGCAAATGCCGCAATTTGATGGGATCACCATCGGATATCTGATCGTCGGCCTCTTCATGATCGTTTATCCGATGCTCGCGCCTCGTGACGATCTGGAACACCGGATCATCGTGCCGGATGAGCCCGACTTTATGAATGACGACACACCCGCACGCGACCGCGCCTGAAGCCAGTTGAATAAAACACCGGCGAGGCGGACACATATCCGCCTCGCAGTTCTCTGCTCTCAATTCTTCAAAGGAAATCATCAATGACCGGCACCTTGCTGCGCGGACGTCTCTTTACGTTTCATCACGAACCTGCCGACGGGGAGGATACCGATGCCTACAGCTATATTGCGGACGGTGCGATCCTGATGCGGGATGGGTTGATTGTGGCCTCTGGTGAATACACGGATGTGGCTGCGGTGTCTGACGGTGCCAAGGTCACCGATCACCGACCTCATCTTTTGATGGCCGGTTTCATCGACGCGCACATTCACTTTCCACAGATCCAGATCGTGGCAAGTTGGGGCAGCCAGCTTCTTGATTGGCTGAACGGTTACACATTTCCAGCAGAGGCCGAATATGCCAATGCCCAGCATGCACGCGCAATGGCGGGGCAATTCTGCACCCTGCTGACGGATCATGGCACCACAACGGCCGCGGCGTTCTGTGCGTCGCACAAGGCGTCCGCCGAGGCATTCTTTTCCGAGGCCGCAGACCGAAACATGCGTATGATCGGTGGTCAGACCATGATGGACCGCAACGCGCCAAAGACCGTTCTGGACACAGCGCAATCCAGCTATGACGACAGCAAGGCGCTGATCGGCAAGTGGCATGGCACGGGCCGCACGTCCTATGCCATCACGCCGCGTTTCGCGATCACATCGACCCCGGAACAGTTAGAGATGGCCGGTGCGCTCGCCGCTGAGCATCCAGATTGCTACATTCAAACGCATCTGTCCGAGAACCACGACGAGATCGCTTTTACTGCCGAGCTATATCCAGACGCGCGGGATTATCTGGATATCTATGAAGGTTACGGTCTTGTCGGTTCGCGCACGCTATTGGGTCATGCCATCCATCTGAAGAAGCGTGAAATAGACGCGATTTCACAGACCGGTGCGCACCCGGTCTTTTGCCCCACCTCGAACCTGTTTTTGGGCAGTGGGCTGTTTGACGATGCCGGGTTGCGCGCCTGCGGCATCACCAACGGGATCGCCACGGATATTGGCGCAGGAACCAGCTATTGCATGCTTCAGACATTGAACGAGGGTTACAAGATCCTCCAGTTGCAGGATCAGAAACTGCACGCATTGCGCGCCTTTCACTGGATCACGCGTGGAAATGCCGAGGTTCTTGGACTCGTAGACAAAATCGGCACCCTTGACGCGGGAACCGAGGCTGACATCGTGGTTCTCAACCCCCGAGCCACACCCGCGATGGCCTTGCGTATGGACCGGGCAGAAACCTTGGCAGAAGAACTATTCGCGTTGCAGATGATGGGTGATGACCGTGCGATTGTTCAGACGTATGTTGCGGGTCAGCCACAAAAAGGGAAACCCATATGATTGCGGACTTGCCTTATGGGTCACCATCAAGGGCCGCTGATCCAATCCGCGTCCCTGACCTTGCCCGCCGGAACCGATTGATCAGACTGTAGGTGGCTGGATCATTCGGTCACGGGTTGCAAGAGGGCGGGCCAAGTGGTCCCTTAGCTTCAGATGAAGTGCAAGTGATTGGGGCGATGAGCAGTACGAAACGACAGGAAAGCCCGACGGCCTCGCGGCGCGCGAACGCACGCATTATTGCGCCCGTTTCCCGACCTTTGCGCGTTGCGGGGGCGCTTGCAGTCGTTGCAGGGTTGATCTGGCCCATTCAGGCCGCGGCGCTGGCATGGGCCATTTCGGGCTGGGTGTCTGGCGACACGAGCCGCACCGGCGCGGCGGTGCTGATTTTTGTGCTCGGCGGGGTATTGCGGGCGGGGCTTGAGCATTGGGCGGGTGGTTATCTGTTCGATGCGGCTGACCGGACGATTACGCGTGAGCGTGCCATCCTGATCGGGCGCGAGGCGCGCGCACGCGCGGGTGCCAGTTCCGCCGAGATCGCCGCCCTGATCGTGCAGAAACTGCCGCTGCTTCAGCCGTGGATCACGCGGTATTATGTGGCAATGGTACGGGTTGCGGTGCTGCCGCTGGTCCTGCTGGCGCTGACCTTCTGGCATTCGTGGGCGGCCGGGTTGGTCTTGTTGATCGCCGGGCCACTTATCCCGGTCTTCATGGCGCTGGTTGGCATGGCGGCCGAAGAGGCGTCGCGCCGACAGATGGACGAAATCGGGTCGATGAATGCGATGCTGATGGATCGCTTGTCGGCGATGCTCGATATCCGGCTTCTGGGGGCGACGGACCGGACAGTGGCGGATTTTACCGACCGGGCCGAGACGCTGCGCATCCGCACGATGGCTGTCCTGCGCGTCGCGTTTCTGTCCTCGACCGTGCTGGAATTGTTCAGCGCAATCGGCGTCGCGATGGTCGCGGTCTTTGTCGGCTTCACGCTTTTGGGCGCGATCCAGTTCGGAAGTTGGGGCACACCGCTCGGGCTTGGCGAGGGTGTGTTCCTTTTGCTGATTGCGCCAGAGTTCTTTCAACCCTTTCGCGATCTTGCCGCCGCCTGGCATGACCGGGCCGCAGGGCTGTCGGTGGTTACCGATCTGGACGCGCTGGACGCGGCCGAGCGGGTTGGGTTTCTTGGCGGCGCCGATGCCACGGCCCCCCTGGCTGGCCCCCTGGCCCTAACGCTCGCGGGCGCTGTGGCCGCACTTGCGGGGCGAAATGTGCCATTGCCAGATTTGCGCCTTTGTGCCGGAGAGGCATTGGCGCTTAGCGGACCCAGCGGTGCGGGGAAAAGCACCGCCCTTGGGGCAATTGCAGGGCTTGTTCCGCTTGCCTCGGGGCGCATTTCGGTTTGCGGTCAAACGCTGGACGATGACACCGCCGATGCATGGCGCGCGCGTATCGCGCTGATACCGCAGATGCCGCATTTTCCCGATCAGACATTGCGCGACTGGCTTGACCCCGACGAACGGGGCGCAAATCCTTGGCCGGCCTTGCACCAGGCCGAAGCGGAGGGGATTGTAAGGCGTTTGCCGGGCGGGCTTGATACGCGGCTTGGGGAGACTGGCGGCGGTGTGTCTGGCGGTGAGGCACGGCGGCTTATGATCGCGCGCGCGATCCTGAGCGGGCGCGAATTGATCCTCGCCGACGAGCCAACAGCGGATCTTGACCCGGACACGGCGGCACAGGTTATCCGCGCCTTGATCCGGCTGAAAGACGACGGACACAGCCTGATCGTCGCAACCCATGATCCGGCGCTGGTGGATGCGATGGAGCGTTCCATAGAGGTGCTGGCATGAGAGCGCTTTTGCCGATCATCCGCCTGCTTCTGACGGCAGCGCCTTGGGCAATGGCGCGGGGTGCCATATTGTCGGTCGTTGTCCTGCTGATGGGCGCGGCACTGTTGGGGCTGTCGGGCTGGTTCATCACCGCGACAGGGATTGCAGGACTCGCCGGGATCGGGATCGCCTTTGATGTGTTCCGCCCGTCCGCCGGGGTGCGGTTTCTGGCACTTGGCCGCACAGCCGCGCGATACGGCGAGCGTGTCCTGACCCATGACGCGACGCTGCGGGCGCTGGCGGCGCTTCGGGTAAACCTGCTGCGCCGACAGGCCCGGCTGGGTGCACGTGACCTGACAAACCTGCGCAGCGAGGCGGTGCTGACGCGGATCGTGTCGGATGTGGATGCGCTTGACGGTGTTGTTCTGCGGCTGTTGTTGCCGGGCCTGGCGGCGATCGTCACCCACGGGCTGGTTTTTCTTGCGCTTGGCTGGCTGGCAGGCTGGCCGATCGCATGGGCCATTCTTGGCGGTTATGGCCCCTTGGCCACACTCATCTTCTGGCGTCTGGCTCGGCGCAGCATTCGGCCCTCGGATGCGGTCGAGGCGCAGGACCAGAAGCTTCGACGCGGTGTAATCGACATGATCCGGAACCGGCAGTCTCTGATCCTTGGCGCGACGCTTGGCAAGCGCGAGGCGGCACTGATGGCGCTGAACTCGGACGCCCGCAAGGCCGCGCGGGAACTGGATCTGGCCGACCGGAATGCCGGGGCCGCGCTGTCGGTGCTGGTGGCTGCGGTCACCGGGCTTGCGCTCTTGGCTGGCGGCTGGCTGGTTGCGCGTGGATTTGAAAGCCCGGCGGTCGGTGCCATCGGTGTCTTTGTCGCTTTGGCGCTAGCCGAAACCCTGTTGCAACTGAGGCGCGGGTTTTCCGACTATGGCAGAATGGTTGGTGCCGCCCGACGGATCGGCGCGCAAGCAAAGCCACGGGCCACTATTTCTGATAGACCTCAGGCGGATTTGATGTCGTCGCCGATCCTTGCAATTGAGAAACCCGGCCTGACACTCAAACCCGGCGACGCCATTGCCCTGACCGGCCCAAGCGGCAGCGGCAAAACAAGTTTGCTTATGCAAATTGCCGGGCTAGCCGATAGCGATGGGATAAGCATCCTTGGGCGCGCGCCCGATCATTGGCCGGAGGCGGCGCTCCGCGAGATCGTCGCAATGGTGCCGCAACGCAGTGCATTGATTGCCGGAACCATCCGCGAAAATCTCTCTCTTGCGGTAAACGCCGGCGATGACGCGATGTGGCGCGCTCTGAATGCCGTGGCGCTGGATGATGTGATCCGTCAGCGCGGCGGGCTGGATGCCCGGCTGAATGAGGCCGGGGCGGGCCTTTCGGGCGGGCAGGCGCGGCGCCTCACCCTGGCGCGGGCAATTCTGAAATCACCTCGGCTTTTGCTGCTGGACGAGCCGACAGAGGGGCTGGATGCCGATACGGCCAATCGCGTGCTGGCGGGCATCCGCGAGGCATTGCCAGAGACCGCGATCCTTGCAGCTCTTCATCGCGGTGCCGATCATTCGGTGTTCGACATGCGAATGTCGATTGTTCTGTGATAATGTCACTGATCGAAATCGACATCTGAAATATCTCCCTTAAGATGATTGCGAGTCGGTATTGCCTCGGTGACTGCTCGCCCCGAAAATATGGGAATCTAACTAATGGACCTCGATATTGTTGAACTGTCGCGCCTGCAATTTGCAGCGACGGTCATGTACCACTTCCTTTTCGTGCCGTTGACTTTGGGCCTGTCGGTAATCGTCGCGATCATGGAAACGGTCTATGTCATGACTGGCCGCCCGATCTGGCGCCAGATGACGAAATTCTGGGGCATGCTCTTTGGTATCAACTTTGCGCTTGGCGTGGCGACGGGCATCACGATGGAATTTCAGTTCGGCATGAACTGGTCCTATTTTAGTCACTACGTCGGTGATATATTCGGGGCACCCCTCGCGCTGGAAGGTCTGATGGCCTTCTTCCTTGAGGCGACATTTGTCGGGCTCTTCTTCTTCGGGTGGGACAAGCTGAGCAAGGTTGCCCACCTGACCGTCGCGTGGCTGGTGGCAATCGGGTCAAATTTTTCCGCTCTCTGGATCCTGATCGCCAACGGCTGGATGCAGAACCCGGTGGGGGCGGAGTTCAATCCTGATACGATGCGGATGGAATTGACCAGCTTTTACGAGGTAATGTTCAACTCGGTCGCGCAGGCCAAATTTGTCCATACGGTTTCGGCGGGCTATGTCACAGCGGCGGTTTTCGTGCTGGGCGTTTCGGCTTGGTACATGCTCAAGGGCCGTCATATCGAACTGGCCCGCCGGTCGATCACGGTGGCGGCATCCTTTGGTTTGGCATCGGCGCTATCGGTGGTCCTGTTGGGTGACGAATCCGGCTATGATGTCTCACATAACCAGAAAATGAAGATGGCCGCGATTGAGGGCATGTGGGAAACCGAGCCCGCACCTGCGCCCTTCAATCTGATCGGCTTTCCCGACATGGAGGCGCGCGAGACGCATTATGCGGTCAAGATCCCGTGGCTGATGGGGCTGATCGGGACAAGATCCCTGACCACCGAAATCCCCGGTATCAACGAACTTGTTGCAGAATCCGAGGATCGCATCCGGTCAGGTATCATCGCCTATGACGCCCTGATGGCGATCCGCGAGGCGCGCGACGCAACGCCGCCCGCAGTGCGCGCGGTGTTCGAGGATCACGGCGGTAACTTGGGTTATGCACTGCTACTCAAGCGTTATCTGGACGATCCGCGTGAAGCATCCGAGGAGCAGATCAAACAGGCCGCCGATGATACGGTGCCGAATGTCTGGCCGCTGTTCTGGGCGTTCCGCATCATGGTCGGCCTCGGCTTTGGCTTTGTTGCCGTGATGGCCTACTTCTTCTGGCGCTCCAGCTTTCGCAAACAGGTCTATCCGCGTTGGGCGCTCTGGGGCGCGGTGGCGATCATTCCCGCGCCCTGGATCGCCGCCGAGCTGGGCTGGATCGTGGCGGAATACGGCCGCCAGCCGTGGACGGTGGACGGGGTGTTGCCGACGGCATTGTCGGTCAGCCATCTGTCCGTCGCCGACCTGTTGCTTACACTGGCGGGCTTCATGATCTTTTACACGATCCTGTTCGTCGTCGAGATGAGTTTGATGCTCAAGTATATCCGCCGAGGGCCGGTCGAGGATGTCGAAGAGACTGAAATCTGGACCGCGCGGCACGAGCACCGGCTGCGCACTACCGATGGCAAAGACCCCTTTGCTGCAACGACAACGGAGTAAATGCCATGATCCTGCATGAATTGATCTCTTACGATGTTCTGCGCGTTATATGGTGGCTGTTGCTGGGCGTTTTGCTGATCGGCTTTGCGTTGACTGACGGGTTTGATATGGGCGTTGGCGTGCTGCTGCCCTTTGTGGCAAAGACCGATATCGAACGCCGCATCGCGATCAATACGATTGGTCCGGTCTGGGAAGGCAATCAGGTCTGGTTCATCCTTGGCGGCGGAGCGATCTTTGCCGCTTGGCCGCCGCTTTATGCGGTCAGCTTCTCGGGGTTCTATCTGGCGATGTTCGTGATCCTCGCCGCGCTTATCGTGCGTCCGGTGGCGTTCAAATACCGCTCCAAGCGCGACGACGCACGCTGGCGAAACACATGGGACTGGGCGCTTTTCGCTGGTGGCGCGGTGCCTGCGCTGATCTTTGGTGTCGCTGTGGGCAATGTTCTGCAAGGTGTCCCGTTCGAGCTGACGGATGACCTGTTCAGCCGCTATGAAGGCGCGTTTCATGCCAAGTTCGCAGGCCTTCTTAACCCCTTTGCGCTGTTGGCGGGGCTGGTGTCGCTGGCCATGCTCACCACCCACGGGGCCGCGTGGCTTTCTCTGAAGGCCGAAGGGCCGGTGGCGGCGCGCGCGCGCGTCTTCGGCACCTGGTGCGGCATTGCAACAATCGCGGGCTATGCGCTGGCAGGTCTTTGGCTCGCTGTCGGGATCGACGGCTATGCATTGGTCGGCGAGGCCGCCGTAAACGGTCCGTCAAACCCGCTTTACTCCGAGGTGCTGCGCACTGAAAGCTGGCTTGCCGCCTATGCGGTGCGCCCGTGGATCACGCTGGCACCCGCGTTGGGATTTCTCGGCATGGTGATGGCAGTGCTTGGCCTGCGCGCCGGGCGTGAAGGCACAACATTGCTTTGGTCCAAGCTGGGAATTTTCGGCGCGATCTCTTCGGTCGGGCTGACGATGTTTCCCTTCATCTTGCCCTCGTCGCTTGATCCGCGTTCTTCGCTGACGGTGTGGGATGCCTCGTCCTCGCATCAGACATTGTTCGTGATGCTGATCGCGACGGTGATCTTCATGCCGATCATCCTTGCCTACACTGCCTGGGTCTACCGGGTGCTCTGGGGCAAGGTCACCGAGGCTGACGTTACCGACTCTGGCTCGGCCTATTAGAAAAAGGAACGCAAAATGTGGTATTTCGCCTGGATACTCGGCCTGCCTCTGGCCGCCGGATTTGCCGTCATAAACGCGATGTGGCTAGAAATGCAGGGCGACCGCGCGCTTTGGGACGATGCCGATGCCACCGCAGATGAGGATCGCGCAAGCCCCAAGACCTGAGAGTTTTTGGCCTTTAACCCCAACCAACCCGAGATAACGCATGTTCAAGTTTAAATCGGCCGCGGCAGCCGCCGCAATCGCCCTTTTTTGCGTCGGCGCCGCCTTTGCCGGTGACGACGATCCGCTGTTCATCAACCTGACGTCGGATGATGGCCACCGTGTGAATATGGCGCTGGCATTTGGCGGCAAGCAGATGGAACGCGGCCACCCGCTGACCGTGTTTCTGAATGATCGCGGCGTCAAGGCAGCGGCCCAGGCCAATGCCGAACAGTTCGGCGATCAGCAAGCCACGCTGCAAAAATTGCTTGACGAGGGCGCGACCATCCTCGTCTGCCCGATGTGCATGAAACAGTACAATGTCGCCCAAGAGGATCTGCTGCCGGGTCTGGAAATGGGCAATCCCGAGCGCACTGGTGCCCAACTGTTTCAGGACGACATTGTGACGCTCACCTGGTGGCCACCCGTCCAACTATCCCCCGGCCGCATCTTCCTCCACGACGACCCATTCATAGCCGGTCGTCATTGCCTTGACATAGGCAGTGGGCGTGTCGCCGGTGGTTGCCATATAGACATGGATCACCACGAAGATCGCCATCGCATAGGCCGAAACCACATGCAGCCAAGCGACTGTCTGGAGGTCGAGCCCGGTCAGGTTGACCGTGAGGTAGAGAATGCCGGTTGCCCAGATCGCCGGGTTGATCACCAGCTTGAGGAACAGATAGCTCAGCCGTTGCAAAGGGTTGTGCTTGCGGTGGATCGTCGGCTTGGCCGGGTGCGCCTCGCCGCGGAAAATACCGTAGGCATAGTAACGGATCACCGGCACCAGATTGCGCAGGGTCGGGATATAATGCTGCCAGGCGCCGGTCGTGAAATGCCAGAAGATTGCAAAGATCCACAGCAGGATGATCAGACCGGCGGCAATCAGATGCAGCCGAAAGGCCTGGCCCCAATACATGCCGCCGATCAACCCGTGCAGGCGCGCGCCGGTGAACAGAAGCGCCAGAACCAGCAAGGCCTGTGACCAGTGCCAGAACCGCTCGAACCGGGTGAATATCTTGACGTATTGCCGCTCCGCCATGGCTTAGCCCTCCCTGTTGTCGCGGCGGCGCGACAGGATACGCAAACCGGCGTGAAGCGCCACGCCCGCCAGCGTCATTGCCAGAAGCCACAGCCCGATCCGGTCGGTCAGCGTAAAGCCGTCGCGCCCCGGCAGGTAGAACCCCGCCAGTTTCGCCAATCGGCCGTCCCTGGCATGACAGGCGCTGCATTTCAGCGCCTCATTCGCGGGGGCGACCATATGGGTGGTCGGCCACCACATCTCGGTCTCGACAAAGCCGAACTTGCCGGAATAAGGCAGGTCGCTGCCTGCCATCCCGGCGCTCAACGCCTTGTCCCAATTGTAATTGCTCCACAGGGCGGTGTCGCCTTCGGGGCCGTAGACGTTACTCTGGATCAGGTATTGGTTGATCTCGTCATAGGCCTGCTTGCCCAGCATCCGCTTGAACGGAAAGATCAGCGATCCCGGCTGATCCGGGCCGCCGCCGATCCGGTTGATGCCGACAATGCCAGATGGGTCGATCTTGTCACCCAAAAGGGTGTATTCGACGATGCCATCCCAGAATTCATACTCGGGCACGACATCTTCGCCCCATCGGAAATCGCCCTTGATGGTCAGGTAGATGTCGCGCCCGTTTTCATCCACTTCCGAGTAGGGCTTGCCGTCCTTCAGCTTGCCGGCGGTCGACCAGTCCCACCAGGTCTTGGTCGCGACGCCTCCCTTTGCAAATTCGGGGATGTGGCAGGTTTGACAGGCAACGCGGTCGATATGATCGTTGAGCTTGCTGCCCTTGACCGACAACGCCTCGTGCGGGGCCGACGTATGGCACGAGTTGCAGGCCAGGATATCAGTGTTGCGCATCCCGGGCCGTTGCCGCGAGGTGTCGCTGATCGTGCCGTGATAGCGCGAGCCGGGCCATTCGTGACGGTTGCCAACGTGGCAATCGACGCAGACCATGCCCGCGCCCTCGGGTGACATATGCACATCGACATGGCGGCTGGCATCAAGCAGCGCCGAGGACAGATCGCCGTGTTTCACGTTGTCGCCGCCACCGCCGTAGAAATGGCAATTGCCGCAATTGGCGAGGGTAGGGCGGCCGACGTTGGCGGCAACCTTGGCCAGTGGATCGAGTGCGAGACCTGCTTGCCCGCCTCGGTATGGCAGCCGAGACAGACCCTGGTAACATCCGATCCGGTCGCGAACGGGCCTTTCAGGCTATCAAACTTTGCATGATCCGCCGTCAATTTCGGGACGGTCGCTCCTGATGCTTCCGTGGCCGATACGTCTGCCCCGGCACTCTCGCTTGCGGTCTCGTTGTCCGGAGCGTCACCTTGAGCGTTTCCGGCCGTGGCAAGCGCAAGACCAAACGCCGCATGTAACAGGATTCGCAGCATGGCGTCTCACAGCAAGGGGCATGGAGTCGTGGTCTTGTTGGGTAATCAGGCCACGCGTCACCTCGGTCATGACGAACCTGATCTTCAATACCTGTCAGACTGTGTTTTCTGCTCCCGGGTCTCGCCTCGTCGGATGTTCGTCGCATCGCAAGGCGTGTCATTCACCGCCGGTTACGGTCAGGCCCAGCAGGCGCCAGACCTGCATGCCGCCGCGGTAGTAGGAGATGCGTTCTGCAGGGTAACCGGCCTCGATCATGTTGCGTATCGCTGTAGGCGACTGGCCGCACCAGATACCATTGCAAAAGAGCGCAACAGGCTTTGCCTCTGAGCAATCCCAGCCGTCGAAATCGGGTGCGCAGCCCAACTGACCCAACTCGTCCAGAACATAGGTGTAGGGAATGTTGGTCGCACCGGGGATCGTGCCGCCCTGAAACCAATCGCTGGTGCGACTGTCCACCACGACCGCCTCGGGGTCTTGTAGCATCTCGATCAGTTCCAGTTCGCCGATGGTGGTCACCCCCGCCGCAGGTGTGTTCGGCTGGATGCAGAAATCGGGGCAGGGCCGAGAGGTCAGCGCCCATTCGCCGCCGATCTTGTGCGTCGTATCCTGAATTCTGCTTATTTCGACCGGGCCGTTGCGGGTTTCCACGGTGACTGTGGGCATGTTCTTGGTGATGTTCACCTCGGTTTCGGCCAGCGCGGCCCCCGCGGCCAGGGTCAGGGCGATAGCCAGAGCAAGGTTTTTCATGATGTTGTCCTCTTTACACAGCCACATTTCAACACCGAGAATAGCCGCCGGATATCGCCGCGTCACCGCGACATATCGCGGTGCAGGCGCATGAACCCTGTGGCGTTGGTCGCGCCACAAATGCGGCAATTGCTCCAGACGTCACGGGAAATGACCTCTAGAGAGACATATCGTCATGGCCGCGCTTCGTTGTCGACAATGCGCCATCTGGCCACTCAAGTCTGGCTGCGGACCAGTCGTTTTGTTCTGACCTCTGCCGCCAGACATGCAGGTGCACAAGCGGCGGTTGGACCTCATTGGCGGTCCAACCGCTTCGAGTTGGGTTTGACGGGCCTTTCAAACGACCTCGACAAAGATCCTTAGCTGTTCGGGCGAACCCGTGCGGCACTTTTGTCCGCAAAGGCAGCGAGCCGAGCCCGTGCATCCGGCTGTGTGTTGACCACCCCGGCCACCACAGCCTCGGCATAGGCAGCATCGAAGGCCGACATGTTCTGCATGTGACTGATAGCGGAGCAGATGGCGAAATTGGTCAGCGGCAGATTCTGTGCGGCCTTGCGGGCCAGCTCCATCGCCTTGTCAAAGCTGGACCCTTCGACAATATATTGTGCCAGACCCAGATCCACAGCTTCCTGGCCCTGATACACTCGCCCGGTCAGCATCATGTCGATCATCCGCGATTTACCAACCAGATCCGCAACCCGGATCGTCGCGCCGCCGCCAGTGAACAAACCGCGCTGGCCCTCGGGCAGGGCGAAATAACAGGTCTGGTCCATCACCCGAACATGGGCCGAGCTGGCCAATTCAAGACCTCCGCCAACAACGGCACCTTGCAGCGCGGCGAAGATAGGCACCCCGCCATATTCCATCTTGTTAAACGCTTCATGCCAACGCAGGCAGACATGCATGAAATCCGCCGGCGAGCGGTCCGCGTCATGGTGCTCGATCAGGTCAAGCCCGGCACAAAAATGATCACCCGATCCGGCCAGAACAACGGCTTTGACGCCTGCGCGCGGGGCCAGCGAAAAGAAATCAACCAGTTCTTCGATGGTGTCGATGTCGAGCGCGTTGCGCTTTTTGGGCCGGTCTATGGTCACAACCCAGACGCCATCATCCTGGGTGTCAAGGGCAAGGTTTTTGAAACGAGAGATGTCGATTTGGGCGGCCATGAGTGGTCCTTTCACGAGGAGTCAAAGAAATTTCAGGTAGGCATTGCAAAGGACCAACAAGGGCAATTGCAGGGTCAGAGTATCAAAGCGCGGGGTCTATAGAGCCACAGACAAAAGGCTGTCGGCGCCTTCAAGAATGCGCGAACGTTGAGCATCGACATCACACAGGACGTGATCTGCATAGAACCGCGCCGAGCCAATCTTGGCAGTCATGAATTCTACATCTTTGCCCGCCGCGAGCGCCGTTTCGGCGGCAAGCAATGACCTGGCCAATTGCCAGCCTGACATCAGGTTTCCAGCAAGCATCAGATACGGCACCGCCCCGCCATAAGCGGCATTTGGTGTGTCCTTGGCCGTACTCACAAAGTGTTTCACCACCGATTGGAAGGCTTTGCGCGCGACGCTCAACCGGATCCCTACGGCCTGTGCTACGGGCGAACCCGCCGCAAGCTGTCGTTCGGTTTCCTTGATGCGGTTGGCCATTTTCATCGCCGTGACACCGCCGTCGCGCAGGGTCTTGCGGCCTAAAAGGTCATTGGCCTGAATGGCGGTCGTACCCTCGTAGATCGGTAAAATCCGTGCGTCGCGGTAATGCTGTGCTGCACCGGTTTCCTCGATAAACCCCATGCCGCCATGCACCTGCACCCCGAGCGAGGCCACTTCAACCCCGTTTTCCGTGCAATACCCTTTGACCAGAGGGGTCAGGAATTCTGACGCTGCCGCAGCCTCATCCCGTTGTTCTGGTGATGCGGCGTAGCGCGCCAGATCCTGCCAGCCAGCCGCATAAGCCGCCAAGGCGCGGCCGCCTTCGGTCAATACTTGCATCCGCGCCAGCAACCGTCGCACATCAGGGTGGTTCACGATTGCAACCGCATCACGCGTGGACCCGTCAACAGGGGCGCTTTGCACCCGCTCCTTTGCGAATGACAGGGCCTGTTGATAGGCACGTTCGGCGATGGCGACCCCTTGTAACCCCACCGCAAAACGGGCGGCGTTCATCATGTCGAACATATAGCTCAGGCCGGAATTTTCATCGCCAATGAGAAAGCCGGTGGCGCCTTCAAATTCGAGAACGGCAGTCGGGCTCGCCTTGACCCCAAGTTTGTGTTCGATGCTGACGCAGGTCACGGCGTTGCGATTTCCCAGAGAGCCATCGCCGTTCACCATAAATTTGGGAACAAGAAACAAGCTGATCCCTTTGACCCCGGCGGGCGCATCGGGGGTGCGTGCCAGTACAAGGTGGATCGTGTTTTTCGACATGTCATGTTCACCATAGGTGATGAAGATTTTCGTGCCGGTAATCTGATAAGTCCCGTCGTTCTGACGCACTGCCTTGGAATTTACGCGGGCCAGATCACTGCCCGCCTGAGGTTCTGTAAGGTTCATCGTGCCGGACCATTCGCCAGAAACCAGTTTGGCAAGATAGGTGTCTTTCTGTGTGTCCGAGCCCGCTTTTGACAGGGCCTCGATCGCGCCATCTGTCAACAATGGGCACAGGGCAAAGCTCATATTGGCAGAATTCAACATTTCGGTGGCCGCTGCCCCAACGGAACGCGGCAAGCCCTGACCGCCATAATCCTCTGGGTGATGCAGGCTTTGCCAACCCATTTCAACAAAGCTGGTGTAAGCGTCGTCAAAGCCATCCGGCATGGTGACCCGGCCCTTGTCGTAACGCGCTCCGGTTATGTCGCCGCTGACGTTCAGGGGGGCAATCACTTCGGCGCAAAACCGCCCAAATTCCTCCAGAACGGCCGTCGCATCTTCCAGATCAAACGCGCTGTAGGCCGGTAGGGCAACAATATCGGACCAACCTGAAATATGTTCGATATTAAAGAGCATGTCTTTGCTGGGGGCTATGAACATCTTGCTGTCTCCGCTCGGGTGCCGTTGATGCACTACATACAAGGCTGCGTCGTTGGTGCTATCTCTGCAACGGACGGAAAACTTGCAAAAAGTGACAAATGTCGAGACAAGTATACGGATGATTACGCCAACCGCCTCTCAAATGTTGCCGACAGTGTCGCGCGCCTTTCTTGAGGACTGGCTTGCAGTGCTGCGCACAAACTGCCCGCCGCAACAATTGGCAATCCTGTTGGAACAGGCCGGATTATCGGCAGAGAGCCAATCAAGGGCCCGGGTGACCCACGATCAGATTGTGCATCTCTATCAGGCGGCGGTGGCCGACACCGGCGACGAGATGATGGGGCTGTGGAGCCGCCCGATCCGCCTCGGCGCATTGAAGCATCTGTGCGCTTCGGTGCGAGGGGCGTCGTCCTTGTCAGCGGCGTTGTTCCGCTTTACCTCATTCTGGAACCTGATCCTGGATGATTTCAGCCTGACCCTGGACCATCAGGCAGAGGTCTTGCGTATTTCGCTGGTCGCGCGCGGCAAAGCCGCACCAAACAGGTTTGGGCATATGCTGTTGCTCAAGTTGACACATGGCGTTGCATCCTGGCTTGTCGGCTCCGAATTGCCATTGCGCGACGTCAGTTTCGGCTTTGATAGGCCTGATTTTGCCGAAGACTATCCCGTTCTGTTCCCAGCCCCAATTCGGTTTGGTCGGGCACATTCATCAATTTCTTTTGACTCTCATCAAAGCAATCTGCCCGTAACACGCAGCGAAACCGAAATGCACGAATTTCTGTTGCGCGCACCACGGGATTGGATTTTTACCAGCTTGCGCGAACACACGCTGCCATTGCGCGTGCGGGAATTGTTGTTGCGTTCGGATCAGTTGGATAGCGGCCTGAAAGAAACGGCAAGACTGCTGAACCTGACCCCGCGCACGTTGATGCGGCGGCTGGATGCCGATGCCACATCATTTCAAAGCATCAAGGATGGTTTGCGGCGCGATATCGCCATTCGTGATCTGACGCAAACCGGCAAAAGTATCGAAGCGATTTCACAGGATATCGGATTTGCCTCTGCCGCCAATTTTCATCGTGCCTTCAAAAGATGGACCGATGTGACGCCGGGGACTTATCGCAGATTATCGCGTGCAAATGCCCTCAAGAGGGTCGCGTCCGCTTAACGGGAAACTCGATGCAAAACTTTGCGTCGGTTGTCAGATGATCGTCGATCACCTGATCGAAAGGTGATCAGGTGGATGTTCAGCCCGAAAGTCAGGGGCTGGCGAAAGCAATTCCACCCGGAAATAGAGGATTGGCTGCCATATAAAACCGGCGCGTTGCCTATGCCTCAAAGCGCGGGCTGGATATGGCATCCCGAAGATTAACATAATCAAGATTATGAGCATAACATTTGTAGCCGGGGTGGATTCACAATCGAAGTGCAGATTTTGTACCAAGCTACTGAATTACATGGAGTAAAACTATGGGCCGATGTTACCCTCACCTGAGCTTGGACGAACGCCGCGAGATTGCCGAGTGGCGTTACCCGCCGATGCACGCCAGTCGATCTCCTTTGATCGCGGAACTGAGTTCACAACCGTGGTAAGGTCAAGGGCAGGTAAAAATCATCTCGACCCCATTGACCTTCCAGCAGGTGGAACCCCTATCTAGGGGGTAATCAAACTCAGGAGTCGACCATGCCAGACCCGCAAACCCTTCGGCTTTCCGTGCAAAACATGTCCTGCGCGTCCTGCGTGGGGCGCGTTGAACGGGCGCTATCTGCACGACCGGGTGTCACTGACATTCGCGTGAATCTTGCCAGCGAAACCGTTCAGGCGCAGGTCGACGCGCCTGAACGCATCTTCAAAGTCATGGAGGCACTTGACCAGGCAGGCTATCCCGCCCGGACACAAAGCGTGCGATTGAACGTGGCGTCTATGTCTTGCGCCTCCTGCGTGGGGCGCGTGGACAAAGCCCTTGGCGCGGTGCCGGGTGTGCTGGATGTGAGCGTCAACCTCGCGTCGGAAACTGCGACAGTCACCTATGCCGAAGGTGCCGTGGAGCTTGCGGATTTGCTGAAGGCGGCGCAAGATGCCGGCTATCCAGCAGAGCCCGCGCAGGACGCCGCGCCTGAGGATCACAGCGCCCGCAAAGAGAGCGAGGCGCGGGTGCTGGCCCGAAAAACAGGGCTGGCCGCGGGGCTTGCCCTGCCGGTGTTCACGCTGGAAATGGGGGCACATCTTGTGCCCGGCATGCATGATCTGATCGGTCGCACGATCGGCCATGAGACCAGTTGGCTGGTCCAATTCGTGCTAACCACGGTCGTGTTGATTTGGCCCGGCCGTGCCTTTTATACCAAGGGCTTTCCGGCACTCGTCAAGGGCGCGCCAGACATGAACAGCCTTGTCGCGGTCGGCACCTCCGCCGCCTATCTCTATTCGCTCGTGGCGCTTTTCGCGCCAGCAGTGCTGCCCGAAGCCTCGCGCGCTGTCTATTTCGAGGCGGCGGCGGTGATCGTGGTTCTGATCCTTCTCGGTCGCTGGATGGAAGCGCGCGCGAAGGGGCGCACTGGGGCTGCGATTCAGAAACTGCTGGGGCTTCAGGCGCGCACCGCGCGTGTCCTCGTAGACGGCGACACAAAGGACGTGGCAATCGAGCGGATCCGCACAGGTGATATCCTTGTTGTGCGCCCCGGCGAGCGGATCGCCGTGGATGGTGAGGTGACCAACGGCAGTGCCCGTGTTGACGAAAGCATGATCACGGGCGAGCCGGTGCCCGTGGCCAAGACGATCGGCGATCCGGTCACCGGCGGCACGGTCAACGGCTCCGGGGCTTTTCAGTTTCGGGCGACCCGCGTCGGCGCCGACACAACCCTGGCACAGATCATTCGCATGGTCGAAGAGGCGCAGGGCACCAAGCTGCCCATTCAGGGCATGGTTGATCGGATTACGCTGTGGTTCGTGCCCACCGTCATGGCACTGGCCTTGTTGACCGTGATCGTTTGGCTACTTGTCGGACCATCGCCCGCTCTGTCCTTTGCGCTGGTGGCGGGTGTGTCGGTGCTGATCATCGCCTGCCCCTGCGCAATGGGGCTGGCCACGCCGACCTCGATCATGGTCGGCACAGGCCGTGCCGCCGAGATGGGCGTGCTGTTTCGCAAGGGAGACGCGTTGCAACAGCTGACTGACGTCGATGTCGTGGCGCTCGACAAGACCGGAACGGTAACTGAAGGCCGTCCAGAGCTGACCGATTTGATTTTGTCCGACGGGTTTGAGCGGAGTGAGGTGCTGGCATTGATCGCGGCCGTCGAGGCGCAGTCGGAACATCCCATTGCCGAAGCCATCGTTCGGGCGGCGCGAACGGAAAACGTGGCGCGGCATGACGTCGAAAGCTTCGAGTCGATCACAGGGCATGGCGTCCGCGCCAGGATCGCAGGCCGTGATATTCTGGTCGGGGCTGATCGTCTGATGACTCGCGAAGGACTGGAGATCGGCGCGTTGGCTGACTCTGAACGCCGTCTGGCCGAACAGGGCCGAACGGCGCTTTTTGCGGCTGTTGACGGACGCGTGGCCGCCGTGATCGCCGTGGCCGATCCGGTGAAACCCGCCAGCGCCGCAGCGATCCAGGCGCTGCATGATCTGGGACTGAAGGTCGCGATGATCACCGGGGACAAGCGCGAGACGGCGCTTGCCATCGCGCGTGAAACCGGCATCGACCATGTGATTGCGGGTGTGCTTCCGGACGGCAAGGTCGCTGCGCTTGACGAATTGCGCGAGGGGTCGCGACAGATCGCCTTTGTCGGTGACGGCATCAATGACGCGCCCGCTCTGGCAAATGCCGACGTGGGTATCGCGATCGGTACCGGAACCGATGTGGCGATTGAATCCGCCGATGTTGTGCTGATGTCGGGCGATTTGCGCGGCGTCGTGAATGCATTCGAGGTTTCGACCCGCACCATGCGAAACATTCGTCAGAACCTGTTTTGGGCTTTTGGCTATAACGTTGCATTGATCCCTGTTGCGGCAGGTGTCCTGTACCCGGCCGTCGGCCTTATGCTCTCGCCTGTGCTGGCGGCGGGCGCCATGGCGCTCAGCTCTGTCTTTGTGCTGACCAATGCGTTGCGACTGCGCAGTGTTCGCCCTGCCATGGACGAGTCGAAACCTGTGCAAGCCGCGACAACCCTGTCGGCGTCGCCGGTCGGATAAAAAAGGAGAACACTATGAACATCGGAGATGTGGCCAACTGTTCAGGCCTGCCTGCCAAGACGATCCGCTACTACGAAGAGATTGGCCTTGTGCAACCCTTGCGCAGCGCCAACGGATACCGCACCTTTCGGGAAAGCGACGTGCACAGGCTCGCATTTTTGGGCCGGGCCCGCGCCCTCGGCTTTACCATCGAGGACTGTCGGAGCCTTTTGAAGCTTTACGCTGACACTGACCGAGCCAGTGCCGAGGTAAAACAGATTGCAGAAGAGCATCTTGAGCGGATCGACCGTAAAATCGCGGAACTGACCGAGATGCGGGCGACGCTCGCGCATCTGGTTGACGCCTGCGCCGGCGATCAACGCCCCGATTGCCCGATCCTGGCCGATCTGGCGACGGCGCAGGAAGAGGATTGCCATTAACGCCGTGATTTCGTCAGAGCGTTATCACTGATTTTATCGGGAAGTGATCCGACCCGAAGCTTTCCAGACGTTCGAACGACACCAGACCTATACCTCGGGTGAGATACATCTGATCAATCGGAACACGCAGAAACCAATAGTTTGCGTGAAAAGACGACAACATGCCGTGCCCGACGCGCGGATCAAGAAAGTTACCGTGATGCTTGAACCTCTGGCTGGTCCAGGACCACGCAACATCGTTGAAATCCCCGATGGCGATTGTTGGCCAATCGGCGGCCTTTGTCGCAAGGGCGGCTCGCTTGATCTGTTTATCTCGTGTTTCGGTATCGTTTCCCGGAACAGGCGGTCTGGGATGCAGGCCGATATAGTTGAAGCCGGTCCCGTCAGGGCCTCGCAATTCGGCGCAGACCGCTGGCGTGTTGTCATCGGCGAGAAACACAATCTCGGCTGACACGACGGTTAGGCGGGTTGCGAAGATTAGGCCATAATAGTTGTCTAGCGGATGTGCCAGAACGGTTGGGTATTTCGCCAAGGTATCGGTCAGCGCCTCATGCCAAACCGCATCTGTTTCCATCAGCAAGAGCACGTCAGGGTCTTCGCGATCTATGATCCCGGCCAGATCGTCGTGGCGGTCATTTTCCATCAGGACATTTGCCGCCAGAAGCGTAATTTCGCGGTCCTTGGGTACATTCTGCGTCGGCGTGATCTCTTTGGTGGCGAATTTGGTATAGGGAAAGACCTTGGCAAGTTGAAAGAGACCGCAGGCCAGCAAGCATATCACCAGCGGGATCTTGAAGGCGAAGGAGCCCCAAACCAACGTCACGCCTGCAAGGCCAAGGGCGAGGATGGCGATATGGAGGCGCGGAAACTCCCACATTCGCACCCACCAGCGTACACTATTGGTGAAAGGCAGGACCGTGGCCGCAACAACAGCCGCTGCGACGAGCCATATCAATATATCCATGACGTTTGACATTCTGCGCTCACCGTCCTTTTGTCACGGATCATCCTGGCATGTCCTGATCCCTTGCCGCTGGTGCACATGCATACCATATCCGGCGTTATACTCCATTTCGGCGCGGATTACGTTGCGCTAACCGGGGTGCCCGGTCCAGTCGGCCCTGACATCTCAACAGCCGTGATGCCGGGTTGGTTCCGACGACCGGATAAAGAAGGTTTTGCGGTCGGGTGCCGCATGCGGGCCCGAAGCGGCCAATCGAGGGAACCAATTGCCTGTTTGCGGCATTGAGACATTGGAATGTATCAATTGCACACAGGAAAAAGAAAAGCACATGTTGGAAATCAGTGGCCTTGGTGGCCTTATTCTTCTTGGTCTCGCGATCTGGGCCATCGTCTCGATTATCGGATCTTCAGTCAGCACTGGTAAAAAGGTGCTGTGGGTGTTGCTTGTCTTGCTGTTGCCGCTTCTGGGGTTCATCATCTGGTTGATCGCCGGGCCAAAATCCGCGCGATGAGTACCAGGTCACAGGTGACGGCAGAGCACGCAAAGCGCCCCTCGCAATTAGGAACCGACGTGGGGGAACCATCGCGCAGTATTTGCGTTGTCTATACGGATCACGCGTTCCTCGTTGGGTGATCCTGAAAGATCGTGGTTTCCGGCATCCTATATATCCGGGGCGATCCTTCAGCGTCCGTTTTGTCCCTCGGGCGCGCCGCCCCTGTCGATCTGGCAGGGGCGGTTTTTGTTTGTCGTGACCCTGCGCGATCACTGTTCGGTCGTGTCCGGAATTTGTTCGAACAGATCGAGCATCACCATGGCGATTACCAGAACCGGAATTGCAATAATGCCGCCCAACGGCCCCCAGAGCCAGAGCCAGAACAGAAGCGAGACGAAGATCAGCAACGGATTGACCGAGATATTGCGACCAATCAAGCCGGGGGTGACAAATTGCGCCTCAAACACATTCAGCATCAGAAAGGCAACTGGCGGCAAAAGCGCCATCGGCCCGCTAAAGGCAATGAGACCCGCCAGAAACAGGCCGACCGTCACCGCCAGAGGCCCGAGATAGAGAACGAAGTTCAGCACCGCCGCCACCGCCCCCCAGACGAAAGGCGACGGCAGGCCGATCAGCATGAGCACGATCGACAGCACCAGACCCAAGCCGGCATTGATGATCGAGATGGTCACGAAATACCGCGACACCAGATGTTCGGCAGTATGAAGCCGCTCGCGGATAACGTCCGGTTTATCCCTGGCGATGAAATGCGACAACCAGTTGTATATGCCATTGCGGGTCAGCAGGAAGAAAAACAGAGATCCGGAAAAAATCAGGAAATGCGCAACAAGGACGGGCGCAAAGAAAAGCGCATCGGTCAGCGAGGGGACGGCGGTATCACCGCCCTCGGCCTTGGCCGTGCTGTCGGCGCCGTCTGTGCCAAGAACCTCCTCGACGCCTTTGTTGACCTCATCAATCCCCTGAATGATCGTGCGGAACTCCTCGACGATATTGCGGACTTCGTATTTGAGCTTTGGCAACTCGCCAACCACCTTCCAGATCAGGGGTTCGGCAAGGAAGACGACCGCCATCAGGAGCAACAAACCAAAGCTGAGAATAGCAAGGGCCGCAAGGGTGATCGGCATGCCAAGACGCCGCAGAAAATCGGTCAGCGGCGCCAGAATCACGCCGGTGACCAGGGCAAGCACAAGTGGTGAGAGAATATCCGCGCCCAGTTTCAGGGCGCCGAATGTCAAAATGGTCGCGATCAGGAATATCGCAAACCGCAAGGGCGGATCAATTGCAGGATTTGGCTGGTACATCCTGTGCTAACGCCGCAGGATGCGTTTGGTTCCCTGCCGCAGGGCGGTGAACGAGGCCGTCATATCAATGGCCGAATGATCGGATCGCGCGTCGGATCAAGCTGCGCGATCTCGCACAGACGCGTGTACGACATGACCTCAAGCTTGCCATTGGCCCATTTGGCGATGGATTGGTCGCGCAGTTTTTTCAGCGTCTTGTTGGTATGGACAAGCGACAGCCCCAGGGCATCTGCCAGATCCTGCTGTTTAAAGGGCAATGGCACGCCCGCTCCATGTTTGAGATCCAGCGCCTCGCACCTGTCGTGCAACCGCACAAATGCGCGCGCCACCCGCTCTATTCCGCTCATCTGCCCCAGAATGGCAAGGCTTTCGCCCAAAAGATGCTCTTCCACCGCGGCGACCCATGTAAGATCAAAGGCGCGTTCGGGATGGTTTTGAAACAGATCCCATAGCGTTTTGCGGTCGAAAACACATAAAATCATGTCTGTGCTGGCCTCAACCGAATGCTGCATTTCCCGCATGACGCCGGCCTGTAGGCCAATGAAATCACCGGGCAGGACAAAGTTGATCACCTGCCGGTCACCGTCAATCAAGGTCTTGTATCTCAGGCCCATACCTTCAAGTGCGGTATAAAGCTGCGGCGCGTTCGAGCCTTCCATCATCAACGTGGTGCCCGCCTTGACCTTCATTTCGCCGACTTTAAATTCTTGCATGAAGCGGACAATGTCATCATCCATCTCGGCAAAGAGCGGTTTCTTGCGCAATGGGCAGATTTCACATTTGACCGGCATCATTTGCCCTCCTGGACATGTCACAGTTTAATGCCGGGCATCTCGATTTGTTCCATGCTCTGCCTTGCTTTGGAGCATGACATCATGGAAACAGATTTGAAAACACCAAATAGTGAAACGCGCCGGGGTATCGTGTGCCCGGTTTTTCTGGTGCTGGAAAAGAACCCACTGGTGGCGGCCGATATGATTGGCACGCTGACAGCCGAAGGGCCCTGTCACATCATCCACGAGACCAGCCCCAATGACGTCAGAGGCGCGTTGAGGGATGTCACACGGCTGGACGTGGCCTTTCTTGAGTTGGATGTCGATGGATTGAGGCAGAGCACCCTTGCCGCAGAGATAAACCGGCGCGGGGCTCATATCGTGCTGACGCGGGGCGAAGATGGATATCAGGCCGCGCAGTCCGCCGGCTGGGGCATGTTGATCCGACCCTTTACCGACCAGATGCTGCGCAGTTGTTTACCTGACGCGCGACAGCGCCCGGCACTACACTGTTCGGAGTGTTAAAAACGGGCAGATCAGGGTTTTTCCGACCGCGCCGAACGTCCGGCCTGAAGCCCGATGGCAAAGCCCTCGGCTAGTTGAAGAAACGGGTCACGGGATGGCGGCGCGTCAGCGTCCGACAGACCTCTTTTGGCCCCTGAGGACCGATGCCTTTTGTCACCTGTGCCTCGCGACCCGAGGGCCAGAAAACCGAAACCGAACGCACAGTAGAGCGCGCCGATCACGGTCGCCGCAAAAAGCGCGCTTTCATGGCTGGCAAGCAACATCCACAACGCTGCGGTCAGAAAACCAAGACCGGTCAGCGCAAATGTCGTGCCCAGGGCCGAACAAGCCGCAGCGCGCGCTGTCGCGCGCGCGCTGTCTTTCACATCTGAAACGAACTCAGTCAGCATTTATTTGCGCCCGCTGAGAAAGCCCAGCAGAAAGCCGATCCCGACAGCGATGCCAACGGCGGCGGCAGGCTGATTGCGCACGGCATCGGTCGTCTGGCTGGTCAGATCTTCGACTTTGGCCTGAGCGTGCTGCAAGTGTTGCTCGCCCTGCTCGCGCAGTTCACTGGCCTTCTTTGTGGCAGAATTCACCGCCGCCTCGCGCCGCGTTTCGCCCATATCGACCAGTGTTTGCGAAATCTGCGCAAGATCGGCCTTCAGCGCGGCAATCTGGTCGGACAGTTCGCGTGTCTCTGCGTCACTGGGTGTTGCTGCTGACTTCGATTGTGCCATGTCGGTCCTCCTTGAGTGATGGTTCGCATAGGCAACGCACACCTGCCTGAAATGTTCCGCAGTCTTTCTAAAAAGCCTATTTCCGAACAAAAAACGTTTTGGGAACCATTGAGCCGATAAGGCGTTGGACAAGCACAAACGCAGGAGAAAAGGAGCATAATCATGCTGTACTGGGCTGTCGTATTTTTCATCGTCGCGATCATCGCGGGCGTGTTTGGATTTGGCGGAATTGCCTCGGCTTCGGCCGGGATTGCCCAAATTCTGTTCTTTGTCTTTATTGTTCTGTTCGTATTGGCGCTTGTCATGCGGGCGATCAACGGGCGCGCGCCCTGAGTCGGGACAAGGGTCGTGACCCATTGACCCTGCCCGTAAAAAGGGCTCCGTTCTGATCGAGCGGAGCCCTTTTTCTCATGTAGCGGATGGCGTGATCAACCTGTCAGTGTTTCGGTGCTGGCAAAGAACATCGCCTGACTGACGGCGGATTGCACCTGATCTTCGGTATAAGGTTTGGTGATCAGGAATGCGGGCTCGGGCCGCTCGCCGGTCAGCAAACGCTCGGGGAATGCGGTGATAAAGACCACAGGGATTTCACCCATTTCGGAAAAGATTTGGTTCACCGCATCGATGCCCGATGATTTATCGGCCAGCTGAATATCTGCAAGGATCATATCCGGTGGTTGCCTGTGGGCCAGATCGACGGCGCCATCGCGGGTTCTGGCGATTCCGGTAACCTCGTGACCCATGTGTTGGACAATTGAAGAAATATCCATGGCGATAATCGCCTCATCCTCGACCACCATGATACGGCCCTGGATGTTGCGCTGCATTTCAGTGCGGGCAATTGCCAGAAGATCCTCCGCTTCGGTCGCGCGAATGCCCATGATTTGCCCGATCTGATCAGCCGGAAACTGTTCGATACTGTTCAGCAACAGCGCCTCACGGCTGTTTCTGGTCAGATCGGCAAGGCGCCATTGCGCGCGCGCCTCGGGCGAGCCATCCTTGGGGGTCCGATCCACAGGCGAGCCCGATGATGCCCAGATTGCGTGAAAGGCCTTGAAAAGCGACAGTTTTACCGAAAGCTTGGGGTCCATTGTGTCTGGGTCGGCAAGGATGGCCTCCAAGGTTGCTAGGGCATATCTGTCGCCGGTGTCCTGGTTGCCCGTAAGGGCCCGTGCATAGCGCCGCAGATAAGGCAATTCATTGCCAATAGACGCCGAAATCCCGCTTTGATCCTGCTTGTCCGTCATGGTTTCCCTCAAAAAAAACGCTACATGATGGAACCAAACGCCGCGCAAGCGTGTTAGGTTCCCTGATAGATGCGATATTTTCGCTTAGTACAGTCATATAACAAAACCACGAGCGCCATGACAAAACAACGCAGGACATCCAGAGTGACCCAGCAAATCGACGAAAACCTTCGCCGTGTCTACTCCGAGACGGCGCAAGAGCCGGTGCCGGATCGGTTTACCGACTTGCTGGAGAAATTGCGACAGCAGGAAAAGCCAGAAGACACGGCCGACAACGAAACGGACGGGACCAAGTCGTGAGCCAATCCAGAGATCCAAAAGACGAACTGGTGAACCACTTGCCAGCGATGCGCGCCTTTGCCATGAGCCTGACCCGCAACAGCGCTGCGGCGGATGATCTGGTGCAGGATACGGTTGTCAAGGCATGGAGCAATTTCGACAAGTTCAAGGTCGGGACGAACCTGCGCGCCTGGCTTTTCACGATCTTGCGCAACACGTTTTACTCCAACCACCGCAAGCGCCGCCGCGAGGTCGAAGACCCCGAGGGAACCATGTCGGACAAGCTGTCGGAAAAACCGCATCATGACGGGCGTCTCGCGATGGGTGACTTCAGGAAAGCCTTTGCACAATTGAACGATGAACAGCGCGAGGCGCTGGTTCTGGTCGGCGCCGAAGGGTTTTCATACGAGGAAGCTGCCGAAATGTGCGGGTGTGCGACAGGTACGATCAAAAGCCGGACAAACCGGGCCCGCAAGAGACTGGCCGAGTTGATGCATCTGGAGGACGAAGACGAGCTTGAACTGACCGACGCGGCGACCCTGGCGGTTGTCTCAGACAGTACGGCGGCATGAGAAAAACTTTATTGACGGCGGTTCGTGACGCAAGATCAGGGCTTGCGTTGCGGTTGATTGCCATTCTGTCGATTGCAATCCTACCTTTGGGTCTGATCTCTAGCTATCAAACCTCAAAGGTGCTGGAGAAAAACGGGGCGCTTTCGGAAATCGCACTTTTGGATCGCACACGCCAGGCCGCTGCCGAAGAACGTGCATTGATCCAATCGGCCTTTGGGGCTGTCGAGGCCATCAGCGCCGCAGCCAGCATTTTCGACTCTGCTGATATTGACTGCGATGCCGTGCTGTCCCGGCTGATCACCATGGAACCGAAGTATATTTTCGCAGGATTCGTTGACACCCGCGGGATAATGACTTGTGCGTCAAACAAGGAGCGCGCCAATCTAAGTGAAACGCCGTTTTTTCAGGACCAGTTTGCAAATCCGGGGGGGCTTGTGAGCGTGCGGCCAATGGATGCAACCACGGGCGGGATTGCATTGAATGTAAGTGTTCCAGTCGTCGTAAACGATGATCTGATCGGGCGTTTCTGGATTTCTATTCCGCTGACACTGGCGAACGATTTGTTGGGGGAGAGCAGCGATACGGCCAATCTACTGATCTTCGACAGTGAAGGAGAAATCCTGGCAACGGAAAATTTTGGCGATGATCGCCGCACGATCCTGCCGCAAGACCGCAGCCTGCAAGAGATAGTGCGCGGCCAACAGCGGACCTTTCGCACGCACAACCGGCGTGGCGATCTGCGCGACTTTGCGGTTGTGTCTATCGTCGATGACACGGTTTATGTGCTGGGCAGTTGGGAACCGCGCAACACTGGCGCCCTCACCGGTCCTAGTGAAAGGATCTCGCTCTATTTTCCGGTGTTGATGTGGATCGTGGGCATGGCGGTTGCCTATATCGGCACCAACCGCCTTGTCATTCGCCACATCAAACGTCTTCGCCAGTGGATGCGGCTCTATTCGGTCGGTCAGATTGATTTTAGCCAGGCTCGATTGCAAAGCGCCCCTGAAGAGCTTGAAGCCGTGGCAGACGCATTTCGTGCCATGGCGCAAAGACTGTCAGAGCAAGAGCGCAGGCGCGAAGAAGATATCGAGGAAAAAACCACATTGCTGCGCGAGGTTCATCACCGAGTCAAGAACAACCTTCAGTTGATTTCCAGCATCATGAACATCCTGATCAGAAACACCGACAGCGAAGAGGCCAAACATCTTTTGCGCCGGGTGCAGGACCGGGTGATGGCCCTGTCGGCGATCCACCGATACGTTTACATGTCACCCAAGCTGTCGATGGTCCGCGCGGATCAATTGCTGGAGGATATCATCAGGCAACTGGTGGTCGTTGGCAGCGCCGACGAACCCGAGAACAAGGTCAGTATGTCCACCCGGTTCGACCCTGTCGAACTCTCGCCGGACCAATCCGTCCCTCTTATGCTTCTGGCAACTGAGGCGGCGATAAACGCGGTAAAATATTGCGCGGCGGCAAATGGGGGCAAACCCTGGATCACTCTGACGTTGCAAGATCTGGGTGAGGATCACGTCAAGCTAAGCGTGGAGAATTCACGCAGCGGTCTTGCCGAAGAACAGGATAGCGACACCGATCACACCGGGACTGGCCTTGGCTCTCGTCTGATTGAATCCTTTGTCTCGCAACTTGACGGGACGCTTGAGATCAACGCCCTACCCGACAGGTTTGAGCTGCACGTGAGTTTTGTGTTGGTGAAGGACGAGGGCGACGACGCTCTCTAGGCGGGTCTTCGTGATGCCGACCCTTGATTGCCGCTTTAAGCACGCCCCGATGCAAAGAGCCGACCAAGGAAAACCCTGGTCGGCTCTTACAAAAGTGTTGGATCAGTGGTTATTCAAAAACTCGTCGACTTCGGCCTTGGCTTCCTCTTTCGACTTGCCGTACTTGGCTTGAATTTTGCCTTCAAGAGCTTCGCGGTTGCCATTGATTTCGGCAATCTCGTCGTCTGTCAGATCGCCCCACTTGGCCTTGACCGAGCCGGACATTTCTTTCCATTTACCTTCGATTTGATCCCAGTTCATTGTGGTATCCTTTCTGTTTGTTTTTGAGCCTGCCATCGCCATTGGACGGCCTGATGCCAGTGATGCGTTTTATGCATTTGGCGAAGGGATGGGCCGAGGGAAACCCCCGGCCCAAATAGGATTAGCCTTTATACTCAGGCTGTTGTTCAAGTGTCTCTTCCGTGCTGTCGATGTAGACCCGCACATCGCTGCCGTCTTCGGTGCGCACGATCTGCAATTTGTCAAAGGCCACGTCTACGGGGTGTTCGCCCATGCCCAGAAAGCCGCCGACATCAATCACGGCACGATCCATCTTGCCGTCGTTGGTCAATAGCACTTCACTGATTTCACCGACGTCTTCGTCGTCAGGCCCGTAAACCCGAGTGCCGGTCAAATCTTCGACAGTCAGATCTTTGACATCTGCGTTGAAAAAACCATCGCGCTCGACCTCGGGGCGCATCAGCGTTGGTCGGTTATCTGTTGAACCCGCCGAAGCATTCGCCTCCGTGGAAGCGTCGGTACCGACCGCCGCCGCATCGTGTGTTTCCTTCTCAGACTGGAATTCCGGGGCGTCTTCAACACCCGTTGCACTGGCGTTTACAACGAGGAAAAAATCGTCGCTGTCGTCTTCGCTGACGAACTTAAGCTGCGACATATCAATCGCTACATCTTTTTCGCCAACACCGATAAAGCCCCCAACACCAACGATCACGGATGTCACACTACCATCGCGGGTTAGAATGATGTCATTGATTTCACCAATGTCATCCCACTCGGTTTCGCCGTCGGCATTGATGGATGCGTCGTTTTCGAGCTCGGATTCAGTTGCATACACACGCATCCCGATCAACTCCGACGCATGTACATTTACGGCTTCGTCAAAAGTCATATCGGAGAATGCCGCAGTGTGTCCGTCGGCATAAGCGGCTGTTCCGAGGGCCAGTGCCGTTGCGGCAGTTGCAAAAAAGCGTTTCATATTGTTTCTCCTCTTGGTTGTGCGCCAGGTTTCCCCGGCGCCGATATGACAACAACCAATCGACGCGGATTTTGTTCCATGAGGTTGTAGCGCGCCATCGGCAGAACCTACCTGGCGGGTGCTAGCGTCGCCCTGATGGGCATTGTCTATCATGGTGCGGACGACGCCGCCTGATCTGTCTCATATTTTTTTATCGGAACCTGTTTTCGACCTTTGCGTTATGGTCTTGCACGTATGAACGGAAATAGGAGGATGACATGAAAAGACTAGCACTTGCTGGCGTAGCCTTGATCGCATTTGTGGGGTTGACTGCCTGTGAAACCGTCAAGGGTGCCGGGCGCGATATCGGAAATACCGGTGACGCCGTGACGGAAACCGCTGAAGAGGTTCAGAGCTAACCTTCGGTCGGTACAAGCAAAGCAAAATCCAGAATAACCAAGTCGATGCATGTTTGAAGTGTATCGAGGCAAATGAGATGTGAGGATATAATCATGAAACTTCTTCGAACTGCGGTTCTTACCGCTACAACAGCCTTGGTGTCGCTTCCCGCTTTAGCGGAGACCAAGGTGCTATCCAGCGTTGAGGTTGAAGCCGATCTATCCGCCTATTCTGACAGCAACGCGCTTGAGTTCTGGCCAACTCTGGACAAGGACCTGAGCCAGGCCATTGCGCAGAGGGTCGAATTTGACGATAGTTCCGAGGCGCCCCGCGTGCGCGTCGAGATCAACAGGATCGCGATCGACGGCGACACCATTTTGCCCGACACAGGTGAATTCAACCAGCTTGAAGGCGCCGTCCGGGTTTATGAGGGGCTGAACGCCGGCAACGCCAACTCAGAAGTGGGCTTGTCGAACGATGAAGCCGTCCAGAGCTTTCCATTTCGCCTAAAAGCAGAAACGGCGGACGGGGAAGCGCCCGAAGGATGGATACTTGTTGCCCCGTCGAAAGATGATTTCTATTCGGCTTTGGTAAATGCCTATGCGGATGGCGTGCTCGACCGTATCAAAGTCAAATAGCTGCTGGCTATTCTCACAATCGTGAGTATGGGCAGGTCTGTTGCATTTATCGAGTTTCGATCCGAAGTCTTGCGCTCTGCACACTCGGTTGAGGCCCATCTTGCAACAGACCTGTTTGCGTTTTGTCGATGACGATTGTCATCGGATTGAAGCAGGGGTCACGATGCCCCTAGAGTATGTTGCTCAAAAGTGGGAACCGGTTTTGAGCTTCTCGAACATGCGAAATCAAGAAGTTAGAACGCGCCGCGTTCATCCGAATTCACGCGACATTTGCTTGCGTCAGAGCGGTCGTTGGAAATACCCTGCCCGGTGGTTTCAGGCACCGCGCCGCCCCGACCCATAGCCAGTTGGTCGGCAAACAGCCGTTTCAGCGGGTCTGCGGTTAACACGCCTGTCACGCTCCAATACTGCGTGCTGCGTTTGTGCGGGGCCGGGTCGGTCATGGCAATATGTGGCACGATCTGCTCCGGCGTGAGGATCAGAATATTGAACCGCCCCGGTTTTACCGGAGACTGTTTAGCTTTGTTTATGCGACTTCATGACTATGTTCATGTTTGCATGAATGCCTCGTCTGCTTCGGCGGGCGTGATGTTTCGACGTCGCGGGGCCTGACGCAAGCGACACCGCGGCGATGCTCAACCTGACAGGCTCATCGAGCGGCGAAACAGCAACAGGCTCGCGATGAAGAAAGCCAGCCCAAGCCCCGCCATGAGCGACAGTTCGAACCAGACCGCACTCAGACTCGCGCCACGGAACACCACCGCCTTGGCGAAAGCCAGAAAATGCCGCGACGGCAGCACCATTGTAAGCCGCTGTACGATGTCGGGCTGGCTTTCGATGGCGCCCATGCCGCCCGAGAGCATGATGATGGGGATGATGACCATAATCACCAGCAGCGCAAACTGTGCCATGCTGCGCGCCATGGTGCCCAGAAACATGCCGATGGCGGCAGCGGCGGCCAGATAAACCGTGGTTCCGGTCAACAGCAGCGTTAGCGATCCGGTCACGGGCACCTGTAGCAATCCCTGAACCACTAACATCAGCGACAGGGTGAAGGCCGCCAGCACCACGACCACATTGGCGAGCACCTTGGACAGCGCGATTTCCAGCGGTGTGAGCGGCATCACCATCAGGTGTTCGATGGTGCCCTGCTCACGCTCGCGCAGCATTGCCGCCCCGGTCAGCGCGATGGTCAAAAGCGACAGCTGATTGAGAAGCGAAGAGACCGATTTGAACCAGACCGGATTGCCGTTGGGGTTGAAGGCGCGACGCAACTCCAGCCGCAGTGCCGGGTCGGGCGCCTCCGGGTTGCCCGACAGAAATGCGCGGGTTTCCGAGGTCAGGATATTGCTGATGTAATCGGTGCCAAGCTGGGCCTGTGACACGGCTGTGGCATCGACCTCAAGCTGGGCGGAGGGGATCAGACCCGCGATCACGTCAGCCTCGAAGCCGGGGGGAAAGGCGAGGACAAACATGATCCGGCCGGCGTCCATTTCGGGCGCCACCTGATCGGGGGCGATCATCACCGGCGGCTGGAACCACGGCGGGCCAAGCGCGTGCGAGATCTGTCGGGTCAGCATGGATCTGTCCTCGTCCAGAATGGCGATGGCGGCGTTATAGACCGTGTCGCCCGCGCCGCTTGCCTCGAGGATCACGGCGATGATGAAGGACCACAGGATCAGGATCACCATCACCGGATCGCCAAGAACGCTTTTCAGCTCCTTTCCCGCAAGCCAGAAGATGTTGGCAAACTGGCGCATCCCTAGCGTTCCTGCTTGCGCAGCGCTAGAACGGCCAGCGCGGTCAGGACCGGGCCGAAGGCGGCGAGGCGCATCAGGTGTCCCGACAGTTCCGAAAGCCCCAGCCCCTTGGTGAAGGCGCCAACGCTCAGCCCCATATACCAGGTTGTCGGCCAAAGCGTTCCGACGATCCGTGCGGGCCCTTCCAGCGACGACACCGGCGTGATCATGCCCGAGAATTGCAGCGTCGGCATCACCGACAGGATCGCAGCGGCAAAGACCGCCGTGACCTGGGTGCGGGCCATCATCGACACCAGCAGGCCATAGCCGGTGGCCGCCACCGCATAGAGCAGCGCGCCCAAAACCAGGGCTGCCGGGCTACCCCTGAGCGGCACGTCCAGCACCGTAACCACCAGCACGGTCAGGATCACGAAATTCAACAGCGTGATCGCGATATAGACCAGTTGTTTGCCGATGAGGAATTCAGCGCGCCCCGTGGGTGTGACGTAGAAATTGGTGATCGTGCCGATTTCCTTTTCGCGCGCCACGCTGACCGCCATCAGGATCGCCGGAAACAGCAGCAGCAAGAGCGGCGGGATCGAGGGGCCGATGGCGGGCAGGCTTTCCATCGCCGGGTTGTAGTGAAAGCGCGGTTCGAGGCTTGCAAGCGGCAGCTGATCCGCGCCGCGCGCGGCGATCAGGCCAGAGAGCGCAAGCGCCGATTGAGCGTCTTGGGCCAGCACATGGGCATGTGCGCCCGCGACATAGCTTTCCACAGTACCGGCGCGGTTGGTGTCGGTCCCGTCAATCAGGGCGGCAACCTCGGCCACCTCACCCCGGCGAACAGAGACGCCGAAATCCGGCGGAATTTGCAACGCAAGCGCCAGTTCCCCGTTGGCCATGCGCCGCTCAAGTTCAACCGCGTCACCGATGGGGGGCCGTTCAAGAAACCAGCCGGATTCTTCAAATCCAGAGAGGTAGGCACGGCTTTCCGGGCTCTGATCCTGATCGAAGGTGGCGAAGGGGATTTCGCGCACTTCCTGGGAAATGCCAAACGACATGATCAGCAGCAGGATCGCGCTGCCGATGAAGGAAAACACCAGCCTGACCGGATCGCGGCGCACCTGCATCGCCTCGCGGGTGGTGAAGGCCAGCAACCGCCTGAGGCTGAAGCGAGGCGGGGCGGCAGGGGTTTCCTGGGTATCAGTGACGGCCAATTCCGTATCGCCCACGGGTGCCGCTTGTGGCATCGCATCCAGCATATGGGCGATGAAGGCATCCTCCAGCGTCGTCATGCCGCGTGCTTTGATGATTGCCTGCGGTGCGTCGGTCACCAGAACCTTGCCTGCGTGCATCAGCGAGATACGGTCACAGCGCAGGCCTTCGTCCATGAAATGCGTGGAGATGAAAATCGTCACGCGCTCTCGACGGGCCAGATCGGTGAGCATATCCCAGAACGCATCACGTGCCTGCGGATCGACCCCCGAGGTTGGTTCGTCCAGAATCAAAATGTCAGGGGCATGGATCACCGCGACGGCCAGCGACAGGCGTTGACGCACCCCAAGCGGCAGCGATGCGGCGCCCTGATCGAGGTAAGGCTCCAGCCCGAACCGCGGCACCAAATCGGCCATCCGTCTGGCGGTCAGGTCGCGACCGAGATGAAAGAGACGTGCGTGCAGCAACAGGTTTTCGCGCACAGTCAATTCACCATAAAGCGAGAAGGACTGCGACATGAACCCGACCCGGCGGCGCGCGTCGAGGTTCTGCGCATCCACCGGCTGGCCGAAGATCCATGCCTCGCCCGTCGTCGCGGGGGTGAGGCCGGTCAGCATCTTCATGGTGGTGGTCTTGCCGCAGCCATTGGAACCGAGAAACCCGAAAATCTCGCCGCGGGAAATTTCGAAACTGACCGCATCCACGGCGGTAAAATCGCCGAAGCGCTTGGTGAGGCCCTCGGCCTTTATCGCCGGTGGTCCCTCCTTTGCATTGGTCGGTGCCGGAGCAGCGAGGGCGGCCTGGGGGCTGGCAATGGGGCTGGCAATCTCGCCCTCCAGCAGAGATACATAAGCGGCGCCAACGGTATCGGTTCCGGTCTGCATCCTCAGGTCGGCGGGGCTGGCCTCGGCCAGAACACACCCGTCATTCATTGCGATCAGGTGCTCGAACCGCTCTGCCTCTTCCATGTAGGCGGTTGAGACCAGAACGCTCATCTCGGGACGATCGCTGCGGATCGTGTCGATGAGGTCCCAGAACTGACGCCGCGACAGTGGGTCGACCCCGGTGGTGGGTTCATCCAGCAGCAGAAAATCCGGGTCGTGGATCAGTGCCGCGCAAAGCCCGAGCTTTTGTTTCATCCCGCCCGAGAGCTTGCCGGCGGGACGGTCGAGAAACGGCGCAAGACCGGTTGCGCGGGTCAGGCGCTCGATCCGCGCGGCCCGCTCGGCGCGCCCCTGTCCAAAAAGCTTGCCAAAGAATTCAAGGTTCTCGCGGATACTCAGATCGTGATAGAGATTCTTGCCCAATCCCTGCGGCATGAAGGCGATCCGCCGCCCGGTTTCGGCGCGGTGACGGGCGCTGGACATATCGCCGCCAAGGGTCTCGATGCGCCCGGTCTGAAGCCGCTTTGCCCCCGAAACCAGCCCCATCAGCGTGGATTTGCCAACGCCATCGGGCCCGATCAACCCGACCATACGCCCCGCCGGGGTGGAAAGTGTGAGGTCATCGAGGGCCGTGACCTTGCCAAAGCGATGACTGACCGCCGTGATCCTTGCGACAGAAGCGCTTGCTTTGGCGACAGGTTTCATTGCCCGGTCTCGTCCCCCAGTGGCGCAGGCAGGGTTTCGACCACCGGCGGCGTCAGGCCGTCGGGCCAGTCGGGCATGCTGCCGTCCGGGGCCACAAGCCGCACCCATGCGACGCCGCGCACGCCGGTCTTGACCTGGGCAAGGCGAGCCTCGACCATCTGTGGCGGGATGCGCACGCGAATGCGGAACATCAGGCTTTCGCGCTCTGCGATGGTTTCAACCTGTTTCGGCGTGAATTGCGCCTGCGGGGCGACAAAACTGACGACTGCGGGGATGGCGGTATCGGGTCGGATATCGACAACGATCCGCGCCTCATCGCCCAATCGCACGCGTGGCGCCTGCGTGGCGGGCAGGAAGAATTCCATATAGACATTGCCAAGGCTGACCAGCGTCAGCACCTTGCCGCCGCTGCCAAGCACCTCGCCGGGCTGGGTCAAACGATAGAGGATGCGACCGGCCTGGGGGGCATAGAGCGTGCTGTCGGCGATCCGTGCCTCGATCTCGCGCAGGCTTGCGGTTTCGGCATCGACGGCGCGCTCTCTGACGCGGACCTCGGCCTGTGCGGCGGCAAACCCGGCCTTGGCCACCTGTGCCTCGGTGCGGCTAATATCGAGATTCTCGCGAGAGATGACGTCGCGGTCACTCAGGGTTTCGGCGCGGGCCAACTCGCTATTGGCAAGCGCAAGGCTCGCTTGCGCCTTGGTCGCGCCGGCCTTTGCCACCGCCACCGCGGCTTCGGCGCTGGCTATGCCGGCCTGGACACGCATTTTCTGTGCCTCCAGTTCGGTCGTATCCATCACCGCAAGAATGTCCCCCTGTGCGACAAGCTCGCCTTCCTGCACCGCAATATCGGCGATCCGGCCGGACAGGCGGGTCGAAACATCGACAAGGTCGGCCTCCACCCTGCCATTCCCACGCGCAAACCCCTCTGGCGGCAGGCCGCTCGGGGCGAGAAACGTCTTCCAGACCGCATAGCCCATGACCGCGACGAGCACCGCCAGAACCAGAAGGGTCGAAACCCGTCGCGACATGATTATTCCCCCTTGTCGTCCTCACATCCTGAAATGATGCCACGCCTGTAGATCGCAAAGACACGCGGCGCATCCTGAACCATATGACTCATGTCGCCCGCGATCAGCGATTGCATCGCAAGGCCCTGTATCGTGCCGATGAAAAGCGTCGCTGCCGCCTCGCTATCCAGATCGGCGCGCAATTCGCCGCGCGCTTTGCCGGCCTCGATGAGATCATGCAGCCGCACCGCATATTGTTTCAGCATGGCCTGCGCCATGCGCTTGGCAGGTGTTGTCTTGGCGCCTTGCAATTCGCCGAACATCATCCGCGGCGCGCCGGGGTGCTCGGACACAAACGTCACATGAGCCAAAAACATCGCCTGCATCGCCTCAAGGGGTGAGTCTATCCCTTTGGCGGCTTTCTCGATGCGCGCCATGAGGCGTTCAGCCACCCATTTCATGACCGCCTGCCAGATCGCCTCTTTGTTCGGGAAATGCCGGAAAAGCGCGCCTTGGGTCAGGTTCATGTGTTTGGCGATTGCGGCGGTCGTGATGGATTCCGGGTTGGTTTTGCCAGCCAGGTCGACCACCGCTTCGACGGTGACGTTGCGCCGTTCTTCGGCGGGAAGGTTCTTTTGTCGGGATGTGTTCATCGGGGTGCCTCTGTTTGCCAGACTGCAACAGTAAGCCATCCCATGGCCAAGACCATGGATATCGCGCCGATGACAACAAAAAGCGGCAGCATGCCAAAGACAACCTCGGTGAGGATACTCAGTGGCATCAGCATCCCGGCGAGCGCAAGACACGACGTCCAGCGTGTCGTCCCTGTCGCAATTGGGAAACGCAGGAGAACAAGGCCAACCGCGATATTGATAAGCGCAAGCAACAGAAAACCGGCTATAATATTGATCTTCCCCGTGAGCATGCCCCCCTCCTTTCGTATCCCCGAGACTGTTCGTTTGCATTGCATGCACTATGGCTTGATTTAAAATAGTAATCAATTACTATCTTGATTCGAACGTATCTCGCAACCCTGAAATTTCCGGTCCACGTCAACCTGGCGCGCGACTCTAAGGAGGATTTAATGGAACAGACAGGTAAGGAACCGGTGGTGAAGCTGCATGAGGTTCCGGCGCCCCGTCATGCCGATAAAACCACGTCGGGAACCGAACCGGGGATAAGTATTACTCCGGCCGGTGGTCAGGGGGATACTGCGGCAGACGGTGCCACAGATGCGCAGGCCTTGGACATCAAGCACGAGAGCAAAACCACTTCGGCCATTTATGAGACACTTGATCATGCCACCCAGGTCTGGCTGTCTCGTTTCACGCATGGCCTATCGCCAGCCGCCCTGATGGGGGCCTGGTTCGACTGGGCGACACATATGGCGGCAGCCCCGGGCAAGCAGTTGCACCTGGTCGAAAAGGCCAACGAAAAGGCGCGCCGCCACATTCGCTATGCGCTCGCCTGTGCGGGCAAGGTCGAGAATGATGAACCATGCATCGAGCCGCTGCCACAGGACCATCGCTTTCGCGACGACGCCTGGAAAATGAAACCGTTCAACGTGATCCATCAGGGTTTTCTGCAACAGCAGCAATGGTGGCACAATGTCGTTACCGGTGTCCCCGGCGTGAGCGCCCAGCACGAACGCGAGTTGCAGTTCCTGACACGTCAGATCCTCGACATGGTTTCGCCCTCCAACTTTCCATGGACCAACCCCGAGGTTCTCAGGAAGACCCGTGACACGGGCGGCCTGAATTTTGTCAGGGGAGCACAGAACTATCTGCAAGACCTGCAGAACGCGATGGCAGGAGCGGTGCCCGATGGTGCCGACTCTTTCTAGCCAGGCCGGGACGTTGCGCAGACAACGGGAAAGGTCGTTTACCGCAACCGATTGATCGAGCTTATCCAGTACACGCCACTCACGGACACCGTGCGGGCTGAGCCGATCCTGATTGTCCCGGCCTGGATCATGAAATATTATATCCTTAATCTGTCGCACCAGAATTCGATGGTGCGGTATCTGGTCGAACAGGGCCACACCGTCTTCATCATGTCATGGAAGAACCCGGATGCCGGGGCCCGCAACCTGACCATGGACGACTATCGCCACCTTGGGGTCATGGACGCATTGGAGGTGATCGGCGAAATCCTTCCCGACCGCAAGGTCCAGGCCGTCGGATATTGTCTGGGCGGCACATTGCTGTCCATCGCAGCGGCGGCCATAATGCCGGTATCCTTTCTGAACCGGGCCATCCGCGCAGGAGCTACCGGGTTGAGGACCGCAAGGCGAGCGACCTTCACGTCGACCCCGAAACATGGGTCCGGGAAACGCCGGAACGGGACGGGTCATGGTGGGTCGCCTGGGCAGAGTGGCTGGGCCCATTCGGGCGCCTCGGTTGCACCGCCCCGGATGGGGCGCACGGGGCACGCAACCATCGCCGGTGCGCCGGGAACCTACGTATTTCAGAAGTGAACGACAGCCTGAAGAAAAGGAATGCAACGAATGGCAGGACGCAGATGGGACCTTATCATCGCGGCAGGTGTTGCCACTGTGTTTGGCCTTCTGACGATCGCCGCAGGCGGTCGCGCCCTCTTTGGTGGCGTCGAGGCGCGCGCCGCAGTCGGTGATGCCGTGCCTTTCGTTTTGTGGTTCAACTTCCTCGCCGGGTTTTTCTATGTTCTGGCCGGTGTCGGATTGTTTGCACGGCAGAGTTGGGCGGCGCGTCTGTCGATCGCTATTCTCTTCGCCACGATCCTGGTCATGCTCGCGTTTGCCGGTCATCTTTTGCTTGGCCGCGCCTATGAAATGCGCACAGTCGGGGCGATGAGCCTGCGAACCGTTGGTTGGGGCATTATCGTTGGCGTGGCGATCCGTGAGGCCCTGGATGAGGCGATTGATCCTGAACTGAGCCTTGACGACGACCTGGCCCACTTAAACTCGGAAATTGACAGCAAAGGGTAACCCAGATGACAAAACAGACTACATAGACAAAACCGATCCTGGCCGCCCTGGTCATGGGGGCCGTTTTTGCCTCTGGCATTTCGGCGACAGCGCAGGAGGTCAATCCGGTTTCGCCAGAGTTGACGCCCAAACTGCGCGATTTGCTGCGCAAGGAAATGCTGTCGGTCGAGGAGGCCAGCAAGCAAATCCTGTCGGCGCTGATCGCCGGAGACGATGCGCGTGTCGCGGATTTGGCGCAACAGATTCATGACAGTTTCATATTGCAGCAATCAATGACACCCCAGGACAAGCAGGATCTGATGTCGGTGGTGCCGAAGCACTTTGTGACGCGCGACCGCGCCTTTCACCAACTCGCCGCGTCACTGGCCGAGGCCGGACGTGATGGAAACAGGGCCCGCCAAAACGAGCAGTTTGGCCAGATGATTGACGCCTGTAGCGCCTGCCACGCGCTTTATGCAACGGATCGGTTTCCCAAGCTGGCTGAATAGGAACCACGCGACCGCGGCGCCGATAAACGGCTGGGCACGATTTGTGGGAACAGGAACTGGGATGACGAACGCGCCCAGGTGAAGCGGATGACGGAATTCTGGCGCGCCGTTGTCTTGCACACTGGCCGATACTCCGGTGATCTGGTCGGCGTGCATCAAGATCTGCAAGATCTCCGGCGCGACGATTTCGACCGCTGGCTGGGCCTTTTTCGGGCCACGGTCGAAGAAACCGCGCCGACGCCTGCTGCCGCGAATTACCTGATAACCCGTGCCGAAAGCATCACCCGCAATCTGGAGGCGGCACTATTTGAGGGAGCTGCGGGCGATGGATCGGCTTCGAGCAGGGCTCAGCGCCGGAAATAGGAGGCCGCGATTGCCGCCTCTGCGGCGCATTGAGGATACGCTCTGACCGTCATTTCATCCTCGTCAGCCGCAACCCGTTGGAGGCACGATAGCTGCCGTCGGGCTGGGGGATGAAACTCAGGCATTCGTTCGTCTTGCGCGGCCCGCTCGACAGGTTCACGCACAGACGGTTGTCGGCCAGCGTCCAGCGGCCTGCTCCGGTTCCGATCGGTGATCGCAGGGTCACGCTGCCATCCCTGCCGTAATGCACGCGAACCGACAGGATTCCCTTTTTGCCCTGAAACCTCTGCCCGATAATCTGGCTTTCGATTTCTTCTTGCGAAAGCAGTTGCTCGGCCTTGGCGGCCATGCCGGGGACCGACATGATGGCAACCGCCAGGATCATGGCCCTCAGATAGGGCAGCATCGGCTTGCCTTGCATATCATTCGCTGTTGTCCCGGAGATATCAGGCAACCCGCTTGCGATATTCTGGGTCATCTTGACGGCGCTCCCTTGTTCAGAGGCTGCCTGTCCGACCCGGCACCACCGGCCTTTGCCAACCTGATATCATCGAGAATCGCGTAGAATGCGGGCAGCACAAACAGCACGAGGATGGTCGAGGAAAACAGACCGAAGACGACCGAGATCACCAGCGGTTTCAGGGTCTGGGCCTGGGTGCTGGTTTCCAGAAGAAGCGGGACGAGCCCCATCATGGTGGTGGAAACCGACATCAGGATCGGGCGGAACCGTTCGCGGCTGGCCTGACCGGCTGCGCGCGCCAGGTCCATACCATCGGCGGCATGTCGTTTGATGACCTGTACCAGCAGAATCGCGTTGTTGACCACGATTCCGGCCAGCGATGCGGCACCGATCAGCGAGGGCATCGAGATATTATAGCCCATGATCAGATGACCCAGAATGACGCCGATGAACGCGAGCGGAATCGACAGCATCACGATCACCGGCTCCACATAACTGCGGAACTGGAAGGACAGCACGACATAGATGCCCACCAAGCCGATCAGAAAACCACGCAGGATCGAGGCGACTGTTTCGGCCGAATTCGCGCTCTGGCCACCGATTTCAAAGCTCAGGCCCGGCATCCCTTCCGCCAGGGTCGGCAGGAACACCGTGTTCAGCTCGGCAACGATCGCATCGGCATTGCCGATGCGGGTATCGACATCCGCTTGGACGGTCACCGTTCGCTTGCCGTTTACATGCGTGATGCTGGCCCATCCGCGCGCCTCGTCCAGCCGCGCCACCGTTGACAGCGGCACCCCCTTGCCCCCCGGCAGGGCGATGGTGAAATCGCGCAGGTCGTCGCGGGAATCCCGATCCTGGGTGGAATGTTCCAACTCGATCTCATGGCTTATGTCGCCGCTCTGAACCGTTGTGATGACCCGCCCCAGAAAGGCGGCGCCAAGCTGATCCGCAACATCGCGTGACGTAAGCCCCAGCGATGTTGCGCCTTCTGCAAGGCGCAGGCGCAGCTCTGGTTTTCCGGGGCGCAGATCGTGGATTGCATTGAAGACACCGGCATAGGATTCGGCCTCGGTTTGTAGCGCATCGGCGGCCCCGGCCAGCATGCCCAGATCCGGGCCGGACAGACGGATCTCGATGGCGATCCCCTGTGGGCCTATGCTTGGTTCGGTCAACAGAATCGCAAGTGCGCCCGGCACTGCGCCGATCTCCTTGCGCCAAAGCGTAACGATCTCGTCCAGCGTCACACTGCGGGTTTCGGCCCCCAGCAGGTCGGCACTGATCGTGGCGACATGAGGGCCGGATTCACCCGCCGTTGCATTCTGGTTAAAGCGCAATTGCACAGTTTTCACCAAGGCAGCGCCGTCCGGCTGATCCGGCGTGAACGCGGTATCGACCTGGGCAAGTGCTGAAATCACGTGTTCCGCAACCTCGGTTGTTCGCGACAGCGGCGTGCCTTGCGCCATCAGGATCCGGGCCTCAAGAACGTCGCCATCAATCGCGGGAATCGCCTCGCGTTTGAGATAGCCGCCGCCCATCAGCCCCATGGTGATGATCAGCGCCGCGATTGTCGCGCCTGTAACCAGATAGCGGCGCCGGATTGCCAGATCGACCATGGCACCAATCCGCTTTTCCCGAAACCGCTCGAAGCGGCGGTCGAACCCGGCGCGAAACCGCGATGGCGGCTTGTCGGCGCTTTTCAGACCGTGGTTCAGGTGATGCGGCAGCACCCAGAACGCCTCGGCCAGGCTGGCGGCGAGCGCCGCGATCAATACCAGCGGCACGACTTCCAGCACCGCACCCAGTTCTCCGGCAAGAAAGGCAAGCGGGCCAAAAACCGCGATGGTCGTCGCGAAGGAGGACAGCACGCCCGGCATGACGGCAAGCGTGCCTTGCACCACGGCATCAAGGCGCGATGCGCCGCGCGCGGCAGTTTCGGCAATCGAGTCGGCGATGACGATGGAATCGTCCATCACGATCCCGATCGCCATCAGCAGGGCCACAAGGGTCATCATGTTCAGTGACAGGCCTTGCAATGCCATCGCCGCGAACGCCCCCAAGAACGCCACAGGCAGACCCATCGCCGCCCAGATCGCAAAGCCGGGCCGGAAGAAAACGCTCATCACGGTGACAACCAGAATCAATCCGACGGCGCCGTTCTGCACAAGCATCACCAGACGATCTCGCACAATGCTGGTCATGTCCTTCACGATTTCCAGCCGCAACGTACCCGGCAGCCCTGTCCGTTCTGACGTTACCAGATCTTCGACGTGATCGAACACTTCCAGCGCGTCAGCGCCAAGCGCCTTGTCGACCTGCAAGAAGACGGCGCGTTGCCCATCCAGAAACGCACGCTCTTCCCGGGGGGTGTGGCTTTCGGTGATGGTTGCAATCTGTCCAAGCGACAGTTCGGCCCCGTTGGGCTTCGACAAGACCACCAGCGCCGCCAAGCCGGCTAGGCTGCGGCGTTCGTCGGTGAAACGCAGGCTGATCTCGCGATCCTCGGTTTCCAGACTGCCCAGAGGGCGGTCGACGTTCTGCGCGTCGATCTGCGCCGCAAGATCCGCGACCGTCAGCCCGTGCTGTTCCATCACGGCACGCGGAACCGTGATGCGAAATTGCCGCGTTCCAAACCCCGAAATCGTGACTTTTGCCACACCGGGCAGGGCCGATAACCTGTCCTGCAACTCTGCGGCATAGCGCTCCAGATGCGCGGGCGGCAGATCGCCTGCGACAGCGACCGAGGTGACAGCGTCGGTGCGGTGCAGTTCCCGCACGATGGCGGGGTCTGCGTCATCGGGAAAATCATCGACGGCGGTGATTTCGGTACGCAGGTCGTTGACAAAGCGCGCACTGTCGCCTGAGGCCACCATCGTCGCGGTCGCGCGGGCGAGGCCGCCATGTGCCACGCAACTCAGTTCATCCAGCCCCTCGACACTTTCGACCGCGTCCCAGACGCGCCGACATATCGCGTCTTCGACCTCTTCGGCCGTGGCACCGCGATATGCGACGCTGATATCGGCCTCCACCGGCCTGAAATCAGGAAAAGTCTCGCGCTTGAGGGTTGGCGCCGCCATCACGCCCGCGGCAAGGATCAGGACAAGCAACAGGTTGGCAGCGGTGGGATGTCCGGCGAACCAGCGGATCATTCGCCCCCCTCCGCCGGGATCACGATCATGCCGGGGATCGCAGGCACCAGATCGTCGAGAATGACGTCTTCACCCGGCCCGACACCCTGCGCGATAATGGCCTCGCCAGCCTGTCGCCATGACACTGAGACCTCGCGCAAGACAAGACGCCCCTCCGGATCGCGCAGATAGACGAGGTCACCTTCATGTACCGCGCTTTCCGGAATCGTCACGCTTTCAGATATCACCGGCCCCTCAAGCAAAAGCTCGACATACATGTTCGGCACAAGCGGCAGGCGCACCGGCGGATTGGCGCTGGCATAGGGATCATCGACAATCACAACAGCCGGCACCGAGCGGGCCTGTGGATCAAGTGCGCTTTCCACGCGCACAAGACGCCCTGACCATGTTTGGGAGGGGTCCGAGACAAGCCGCACGTCGACGGCGATCTCGGCAAACCGCTTTGGCAGGCCCGCAGGTGTCAGCGGTTTGTCTTGGCTGCCATCTCCAAGTAAACGCCGGAACGACATCACCGGGATTTGCGCAATGATCTCGGCCTGGCCAATATCGTCCGCCGTCACCAGCGGTTGACCCGCCGCGACAAACTGGTGGCGCTCAACATGGACCGAGCCAACGCGCAGATCGAAGGGAACGACGACATCGGTCTTCGCGAGATCACGGTTTGCACGGGCCAGAACGGCCTTTGTGCGTGCCATTTCCGCGTCGAGCCGATTGCGCCGACTGGGGATCAGCCCCAGAGTGTTCTGCAACTCGGCCACGACACGACGGACCTGTAGCGTGGCACTTTCCTGCGCGTCGGCTGCGGATTGCGACGCAACCCCACGTGCGACCAGATCCCGGATGCGTGTCAGCTCGGTTTCGGTGAGATTCAGTCGGGACTGTTCCAGCGCCAGCAACCGGCCGGTGTTGGCCTCATCGGTGTCAAGCTGAGCGATATCAGCCTCCAACGCCGCCAACTCGGCCTGAGCCTGTGCAACTGCCAGCTCATAAGCCGTCGGATCAATCTTCAGGGCCTTGGTTCCTGCACGCAGCATATTGCCGGTGTCGAGCTCGGGATGCCGCCAGATGATCGTTCCGGAAATCTCCGATATCGCTTCCCAACTGCGTGCCGCGCGGACATTGCCATTTCCGCGAACGACCGTGCGAACCGGCGTTACCTCGGTCGTCATCGTGCGGGCAACAACGCTGCGTTCATGTTCATCTGACCGGGTCGGCGGTTCAGCCGTCGAAACGAGCCAGACCGCGATACCGATGCCGAGTGCGACAGGCGGGAGCAATCGAAATCCGCGGCTTAGTCTCACCTGCCGTCTCCTTGTTTCTGCCGGTCCGGGGGATGGTCGCCTTTTGCCACCCCAAAAGATAGTGACTGATTACTACCATGAGGATGCCATATTGCAAGATGCGTCAAGACAAAATCTGCGTCATCTATGCGCAAAAGACTATCCCAGGTTTCGGATTGCCGGGCGGATCTGGATTAAATCGGGCGGTGGGGCAAGTGCCGCGCGAAAGGGGCTATGGCCTCCAGTTTTTTTTCCGCTCCCTGCCCTTGTATCCGCCGGAACTGCCGCTAGGATGCGCCAGCGTCGGAGATTGGAAGTACCGACCAAAGAGGAGTACCCCATGTTATTTCGTTACATCGACGGGCTGAACGAGCTTGTCGGTAGAGTCGTTTCAGTGGTGGCAATCATATTTGCAGCGATCATCATTTACGACGTTACCATGCGTTATGTCATGAATGCGCCGACACGGTGGGCGTTTGATGTCACCAAGATGATGTTTGGATTTTATTTCGTGCTTCTGGGCGGTTACGCGTTGCGCCACCAGGCCCACGTCCGGGTTGATCTGGTGACCGAAACCCTGTCGCCTCTCGCGCGCCGCATCGTCGAAGTGTTGGGCTATCTGATTTTCTTCTTTCCCTTCGCATGGGTGTTCATGACGCGATCCTATGATTTCGCCCTTCGGTCCTACATGCAGGGGGAAACCACCTATGGATCGGTGCAATTGCCGGTCTACCCGCTGAAAATGGCAATGGCCATCGCGGCGGCGCTGTTGATGCTGCAAGGGATTTCCGAAGTCCTGAAACTTGTTTTCGACCATCAAGAGGCTAAGCCAAGTGACACCTGAATATATCGCACTCGCCATGTTCGGCCTGCTTTTGCTGGGCCTTTTCATGGGGCATCCGCTGGCCATGGTTCTTGGCGGCACGGCCGTTCTGGGCACGCTTATCGCGGGCAAGCCGATGGTGCTGGGCATTGTCATCAACCGGATTTTCGGTGACGTGCTGGACAACTTCACCCTGATCGCCATTCCGCTGTTTGTCCTGATGGCGCGATTCCTGTCCGATAGCGGCGTGACCGACAAGATGTTCGAGTCTCTGCGCCTGATGATGTCGAACGTACGCGGCGGGCTGGCGCTGGCGGTTGTGTTCATCTCGATCCTTTTGGCCGCGACGACGGGCATCATCGGCGCGTCGATTACGGTGATGGGTGTCATGGCGCTGCGCCCGATGCTGCAATATGGCTATTCCCCGACACTGACCACCGGCGTAATCGCCGCGTCGGGTTGTCTTGGCATTCTCATTCCGCCGTCGATCATGCTTATTCTGATGGCAAGCTATTCCCCCCTGTCCGTGGGCGAGCTGTTTGCCGGGGCCATGGTGCCGGGCATCGTGCTCGGCCTGCTCTATGCGGTCTGGGTCATGATCGTGTCGATCGTTCGCCCCGACATGGCCCCCGCGGTCGAGCCGGACGAGAAGATCAGCAAACCCGCGCTGCTGCGCATGCTGGCAATCGAGGCGGTGCCACCGCTGGTGCTGATTCTTGGTATCCTGGGGTCTTTGCTGGCGGGTATCGCCACGGCGACCGAAGCCTCTGCGATTGGTGCGGCACTGGCGCTTTTGATCGTCATCATGCGGCGCAAGTTCACATGGTCAAGCTTTTACGGCGCGATGCTGGAAACCGGCCGCACCTCGGCGATGATCCTTTTCATCGTGATCGGCGCTACTGCCTTTACCGGCGTGTTTAACATCACCGGTGGCCTGCGCGCGACGCAGGAAATCATCCGGGGCCTCGATATGGAGCCGTGGATGCTGATCACCATGATGATGTTCATCGTCTTCATCCTGGGCGCGTTTCTGGATTGGACCGGCATCGTGCTGCTGTCCTTTCCGATCTTCCTGCCGATCGTGCAGGAAATGGACATCAACCTGCTGTGGTTCGTGGTGCTGATGTCGGTGGTGCTGCAAACCTCGTTTTTGACGCCGCCCTTCGGATATGCGCTATTCTATCTGCGCGCCATCGCGCCGTCGTCAGTGAAAACAACCGATATCATCAAGGGGGTTTTGCCGTTCATCGGCCTGATCCTGATGATGTGCGTGGCCGTCGCCCTGTTCCCGCAGCTGGTGACATGGCTACCCGCAACCCTTTACACCAACTAACCTGAGGAGGTATTCCGGTGACTGTTAAGACATCCATTATTGCAGGTGCCGCACTTGCGGTCGGGATTGCGTCGCAATCCGTGGCGCAAGAAAGCTGGACCATGACCACCACCTGGCCCACGTCCCTAGAGCTGATCGAGATGGACAAGCATTTTGTCGATCTGGCTAACAAGCTGACCGGTGACGACCTCACCATCGAGTTCTTCGAGGGCGGCGCACTAGTGCCGGCGGGCGAAGTGTTTGGCGCAGTTGAATCCGGCACCATTCAAGCCGGCGCCGACTGGCCGGGGTACTGGGCGGGCCGCAACTCTGCATTCTCACCTCTGGCGACCACGGCAAGCCTGTTCAACGCGATTGACTACGTCAACTGGATCGAACAGTGGGGCGGCGGCGATCTCTATAACGAGATCTACGGAAAATTCGGCATGGTTTATCTGCCCTACGGCGTGACCAACAACGAATCCGGCTTTCGCACCAATGAAAAAATCGTCTCGCTGGAGGACCTTCAGGGCAAGCGCCTGCGTCTTTCGGGCCTTGAGCAAGGACGCCTTCTTGAAAAACTGGGCGGGTCTCAGGTCTCCATGGCGGGTGGCGAAATCTACCAGTCGCTGGAGCGTGGCGTGATCGACGGCGCAGAGTTTTCGACCCCCAACGTCGATTTCTCAGGCGGTTTCCAGCAGGTAACCAAATATTGGGCGACCCCCGGCTGGCACCAGTCTGCGTCGATCTTTGGTGTGATGATCAACAAGGCGTCATGGGATGCGCTGTCCGGGGAAACACAGGAAGCTCTGAAGATCGCGGCCCAGGCCAACCTGATCTGGTCGCTTTCCTTTACCGAAAAGCGCGCGACCGAGGCCTATCAGCAGTTCAAGGACGCGGGTATCGAGATCAACCGCTATGACGACGAAACGCTCGCCAAGGTTCAGCTGATGGCCAACGAGGTCATCGAGCAGACCGCCTGCGAGAACCCTGATTCAGCCAAGGTTTACCTCAGCCAGCTTGAGTATCTGGCCGATTACGCCAAATGGCGTGACGCGTCTGCGCCGTTCAACCTGGGGCGCACACCAAACGGCCCTGACATTGAAAAGATCCGCGCCTGCGCGCAATAAACTGACCGCAGAAAGGCCCGCAGAAATGCGGGCCTTTTTGCATTCATTGCCCCACCGCAAACCGCTTTCGTGTGCGGTTGGCAAAGGCCACCAGCGTCAGCATGACCGGCACTTCGACCAAAACGCCTACCACCGTTGCAAGGGCCGCTCCGGAATTGAGGCCGAACAGGCTGATCGCGACGGCGACGGCCAGTTCAAAAAAGTTCGATGTTCCGATCAATGCGCAGGGTGCTGCGATCCTGTGGGGAACCTTGAGGGCGAAAGCGGCGGCATAGGCAATTGCGAAAATGCCATAGCTTTGCAGAACAATCGGCACCGCAATCAGCGCGATCACCGAAGGGCGTGACACGATAACCTCGCCCTGAAGGCCGAACAGGATCATCACTGTCACGATCAGGCCAATCACCGAAAAGGGTTTGGCCTTCGCCTGAAACGCCTCGATTGCCCGCGCCGACCCCAGCCGCCTGCGTGTCAACACCCCCGCGCCCAGAGGCAGGGCAATGAACAGAACGACCGACAGCACCAGGGTTTCCCAAGGCACCGTGATGTCTGTAACGCCGAGAAGAAAGGCAACGATCGGGGCGAAGGCAACCACCATGATCAGGTCATTCACGGACACTTGCAGCAACGTATATGTCTCGTCCCCACGGGTAAGCTGAGACCACACAAACACCATCGCCGTGCAGGGGGCCGCGCCCAGCAGGATCAGCCCGGCGATGTATTGCGAGGCATCCTCGGGCTCGATCCAGGCCGCGAAAACATGCTCGAAAAACAAAACGGCAAGGGCGGCCATGGTAAACGGCTTGATCAGCCAGTTCACGGCCAAGGTAATGATCAACCCGCGCGGTTGGCGTGCGACATCCTTCAGCGAAGCCGGATCGACACCGACCATCATCGGAAAGACCATTGCCCAGATCAGGACCGCGACAACCAGATTGACGCTGGCGACCTCGGTCATGGCGATGGCCCCGATCAGACCGGGGGCAATATTGCCCAGCAGGATGCCGGCCAGCATGGCCAGGGCGATCCAGACCGACAAATAGCGTTCAAATACACTCATGATGGGATGTCCTGTTTTGTGTTTATGTGGAGTTGTCTGGTGCCCATCCAACTTAGCCCAATCATCATTGCTGCTGTTCCAAGGCACAACGGCAAGCCACCGATCTGATAGGTGACGCCCGAAAGCAATGTTCCCAAAAGACGCCCGGCCGCGTTGGACATGTAGTAAAACCCGACATCCAGCGTGACCCGGTGAGAACTGGTGAACGCGAGGATGAGGTAGGAGTGAAGCGAGGAATTCACCGCGAAAACACCCCCGAAGAGCAGCAGACCGGCAACAATCGCCGTCGTCAGGGTCGCCGAGGGCGCGGCGGTAAACCAGACCAGTACGCCAAGTGATGCCGGTATGACCGCCAGCAATAAAACCCAGACGCGCGCCAGTGCGATGATTTCCGCCCGAGTGCGATCCGCAGCGCGCAGAATGCGCGGGGCCGCGCCCTGAACCGCACCGTAGAGAATGGTCCAAACTGCCATGAAACTCCCGATGAGGAAAAATGCGTCGCGGTTCCCCGCTTCGGTTCCATCGGACAGGACCGCGTAAAAATAGATCGGGATGCCAACCACGAACCACACATCGCGCGCGCCGAACAGGAAAATTCTCGCGGCGCTCAGCCAATTGACGTTGTGATCCCTGGAAAACACCTCGCGGAATTTTGCGCCCTTCCGCCCGGTCGGCAAGCCCGAAGGCATGCCGAGAGCCGTTGCCAAAAGGATTAGGGCAAGACCAGCGGCCATTGCCAGAACCGAGGCGACAAACCCGACCGAGGCAAGCAGAATGGCCCCCAGTAAAAAACCCGCTCCCTTCACCGCATTCTTGGAACCGGTCAAAGCGGCGACCCAGCGAAACAATCCGCCCGGCGCCGAGGGCGCAAGCAGTTTCACGGCGCTTTTTGAACTCATCTTGGCAAGGTCCTTGGCCACCCCCGACAGGCCTTGCACAACCATGACATAGGCAACAGAAGTCGCGATTGCCCAGGCCGGATCAAGCCATGCCAACGCCAGCAGCGCCAGCACTTGCAGGCCAAGACCGGCATAAAGCGTCGAGGTCAGCCCAAAGCGCGCGGCAAGCCATCCCGCCGACAGATTGGTCACCATGCCGGCGATTTCATAAAGGACGAACAGATAGGCCAGCTGCACCGGCGAAAAGCCAAGTGTGTGAAAATGCAGCAGGACCAGCATCCGCAGCGCGCCGTCGGTCAGCATGAAGGCCCAATAGGCCGCGGTGACAGCCATATAGGCCGCCAACCCCTGTGGTCTGCTCATAGAGACCTGCCCACCATCTGCGCCACATCCACCAGGCGGTGCGCATAGCCCCATTCGTTGTCATACCAGGCATAGACCTTAAGCTGTGTGCCATTGACGACCATCGTTGACGGCGCGTCGATGATCGCGCTGCGCGCATCATTTGTATAATCGGCCGAGACAAGCGGTCGCTCTTCATACCCGAGAATGCCCTTGAGCGGCCCCTCTGCGGCAGCCTTGAATCTGGAGTTGACCTCTTTGGCCGTTGTCTCGCGCTCAAGTTCAAATACGACATCGGTGAGCGAGGCGTTCAACAGCGGCACCCGCACGGCGTGGCCGTTCAATTTGCCGGTAAGTTGTGGAAAAATCTGGGTGATCGCCCTGGCCGAGCCTGTGGAGGTTGGAACCAGGCTATTAAGCGCCGAGCGGGCGCGGCGCAGATCTTTGGCCGGGCGATCAACGATGGTCTGGGTGTTGGTCACATCATGGATCGTGGTCATCGAGCCATGCCTGATACCGAATTCTTCAAGCACAACCTTGACCACCGGGGCCAGACAATTCGTGGTGCAACTGGCGGCGGTGACAATACGGTGTTTTTCCGGGTCATAAATGTCGTGATTTACACCAAAAACGATATTGGCCGCCTCGTCCTCTTTTACCGGCGCAGAGACCACGACTTTCTTCACACCAGCGGCAAAATACGGGGCAAGTTTCTCGGCAGTTTTGTAAGCGCCGGTGCAGTCGATCACGACATCCACCCCCGCAAGCGGCAAATCGTCCAGAGTGCGGGTGGTGAAAACCGGGAGGCGCGTGCCATTGATGGTCACACTGGTTTTGTCATGCCTGAAATCCGCCCGCCAGCGGCCGTGGACCGTGTCAAACTCCAGAAGATGCGCATGCAGTTCCGGGTCGCCGACCGCGTCGTTGATAAAGGCAAGTTGCGCGCCCCTTTCCAGCAGCGGACGCAATGCCAGTTTTCCCATGCGGCCAAGGCCGTTGATTGCATAGACGGTCACAAGGATTTTCCTTCCAGCGATATTTCGTCAACACGCGCCTGCAAAACCGCGCGCTCAAGGGTTTCCGGGCGCAGCGCAGTAAAAAGCGACAGCCGGTTTTTCAAAATCCCATAAGCCTGCTGGAACGCGAGGTATCTCTCGGCCTCCGATCCGGTCGCCTTCACCGGGTCCGGCAGGCCCCAATGCGCGGTGATCGGCTGGCCGGTCCAAGCGGGGCAATCCTCATTTGCGGCCTGATCACAGACGGTAAACACAAAATCCATCACCGGCGCGGTTTCGGTCTGAAATTCAGCGATATGCTTGGCGCGAAGATTGGATATGTCATGGCCCTTTGCGTCGAGCATTTTCACGGCGACCGGGTTTAATGTCGATGCGGGCTTTGTGCCGGCTGAATAAACGTTGAACCTGTCACCCGCCACTGTGGTCAGAATGGCCTCGGCAAAAATTGATCTGGCGGAATTTCCGGTGCAGATGAACAATACGTTGTATTTTTCAGATTTCTGCGATCCTGTGCGCGTCAAACAAAGGTCCGGGCGGCTGTTGCAACAGCCCTGAAAAAGATACTCGATCAGGTCTTCGGCCCCGCCCATGTCAGCGCGATACATCAGCGACGTGCCTTTTCGATGCTGCACGATAAGCCCGGCAGCGGTCAGTGCGGAGAGGTAGACCGACAATGTGCTTGGTTTCAGGTCGAGTGCCCGCCCGATCTCACCCGCCGGAACCTGGTCGGGATAGCGACGGACAAGCAATCGGAACACCGCCATCCTTTGTGCGTGCCCAAGAGTTGTCAGTCGGTCGAGAATCGCTTTTTCCATATTTTGTAAATAATGGAAATAATGAGGGCGAGCAATCCCCCTCCGCGACCTTCTGGCAGTTGCACGGATAGTCCGATAAGCACATATGCAGAGTATGGCACGCGAAGGGATAAATCCGATGCAGGGTTTCATGGCGAAGGCATCGCTTCATGATCTGAGAGGTAATACCCCCAAGTCCGGCGAACGGATCGCGCTTTTGCGCAGGACAATCAGGCACAAATCCTGATGTCACATGATCACAGCCACGCAGCCCCGAAAAACCTGACCCCGGCCTTTCAATGGGCGGTTGGCCTCAACGCGGTTTATGTCCTGCTTGAGGCCGCGGCAGGGTTCATGACCGGCAGTCTCGCCTTGATCGCGGATGCGGCGCATAATCTGACCGACGTTGCCGGGCTGCTGATTGCCTGGGCGGCGATGGCGCTGGCGGAACGCAGGCCCTCGGAGCAGTTTACCTATGGTCTGGGCCGTTCGACCGAACTGGCGGCATTGGCCAATGCGATTGCAATTCTTGTGGGCGTTGGCGCTGTGGTCTGGGAAGCCCTTGGGCGGTTTCAGACCGCCGTCGAGGTGCCCGGTGGCACCATCCTGGCGGTTGCGCTTGTCGGGATCGGTGTAAATTTTGGCACCGCGATGCTTTTCAGATCCTCGCAGCACGGCGATTTGAATGCCAAGGGCGCCTATTTGCACATGATGGCGGATGGCGCTGTTTCCGTGGCCGTGGTTCTGGCGGCGGGCGGTATCATGGTGACCGGCTGGACATGGCTTGACCCGGCTGTCGCCATTCTGGTCAGCGCGGTTATTGCCGTTACCGCCTATGGGTTGATGAAATCCTCTCTCAGGTTGACGTTGGATGGGGTCCCCGAAAATATTGACAAAACCGCCATCGGGGACTGGTTGACCCGTCTTCCGGGTGTTCAGTCAATGCATCACCTGCACATATGGGCCCTGAGCACGACCAAGACGGCGTTGACCGTTCATCTGGTGATGCCCGCCCCGGTCAAGGCCAGCTTTCTCGCCGACACGGCACAGGCGCTTGCGCATGAGTTCAGCATTGATCATGCAACCATTCAGATCGAGCACCCGGATGGCCAGTGTGAGACAGACCCATAAAAAAGGGCGCCCGAAGGCGCCCCTTGGTCCGTGTCTGACCGGGATCAGATGAACGCGAAATCGTCCAGCGTGAGGTCGGCCGCGGCCATGCCCTCGACGGTCACCAGATGCCCGCCGATATCCATCTGCGCGCCTGCCGCCGTGTCGGTGATGTTCAGGGCATCGACAAAACCCTGCAACCCATTGCCACCATTGTCGATATTGGCCTCGCCGGTGTCCAGGTTCACGAGCCGAATCAGGAAGCTGTCGACGCCGTCCTCATAGTCGGCAATGACATCCTCGTCGCCGTCCTTGAAGAAGTTGAACACGAAGACATCCGCCCCCTCGCCCCCGGTCATCACGTCGTCGCCATCGCCGCCGTTGATGGTGTCGTCGCCAAGCCCGCCGTCGATCACGTCGTTGCGGCCACCACCAGCGAGGAAGTCGTTGCCGTCGCCGCCGAGGATGGAATCGTTCCCCTCGCCGCCGCCGACACTGTCATCGCCCGCGCCCGCATCAATCGTGTCCTGACCGGCCCCGCCGCCGAGGTCGTCATTGCCCTCGCCGCCATTGACCACATCAGCGCCAAGACTTGCCCCCATGGTGTCATTCCCGGCGCCGCCATCAATCACCACGCGCACGCCGACACTGTCATCGCCCGCGCCCGCATCAATCGTGTCCTGACCGGCCCCGCCGCCGAGGTCGTCATTCCCCTCGCCGCCATTGACCACATCAGTGCCAAGACTTGCCCCCATGGTGTCATTCCCGGCGCCGCCACTAATTGTGTCATCGCCCGCGCCACCATTGACGACGTCATTGCCAAGGCCGCCATCCATGAGGTCATTGTCCTGACCACCGCCCATGAAGTCGTTGCCGTCCTCGCCATTGAGGATGTCATCACCAACGCCGCCGCCAATCAGATCTTTGCCATCGCCGCCATTGACCACATCGTTGCCATCCGAGGCCGCGAGATTGTCATCCCCTGCTCCGCCGTCCAGCGTGTCATCGCCGACGCCACCAAGTAGCGCGTCGCTTCCGTCACCGCCATTCAGGATGTCGTCACCCGCGCGTCCTTCGAGCCGGTCATTTCCGGCTTCACCGTTGAGCGTGTCGTTCAATACGGCCCCAAGCAGCACGTCGTCCCCGGGCGTGCCGTTCAGCAACAACGCTACGGGATCGTCTGTCGCGACGGTCTCTGTGACGCTCGCGGGCACTTCGGCAGCCGATGCCAGAAACGAGCCGTCATCGGTAAGTGCAAAATCGAGCACGGCATTTTCGAAGTTTGGCGTGCCTTCGACAAGGCCCGCGTTCAGCGCCGCAGTAATCGCCGCATCCCGCACCGCCGGATCAAGCGTGTCGAGCGTTACGATCTCGCCCGGGAAATCCGGCAGGTAGAAACCTCGCAGGCTCTCGCCGGTGTCATAGGTGAACAGGCTGTCGGCGTCGGAACTCACGCGCCAATCCTCGCGGAACTGACCATAGAGGTCGCCAAAGGCGAAGGGTCGTGCAAGCACGCTGCCATCGGCGCGCGCAACGTCGTTGTCAGGATTGCCATCACCATCGCCCAAAAGGCCTTCGAGTCGTCCCAAAAGCTCGTCGTTGAGCCGCACGTCAATGTCGACACGCTCGTCGCGCACGATCACACGCACCTGGCTGTCGCCATTGCCCACAACGTCATCTGCCCCGGCATAGACGATCGTGTAGGTGTCGCCTTCGCGGAACACCTGGTCGTTGCCCACCGTGATCGAGCCGAAATCCTCAAGCTCGGTCGCAACGCCGCCGATATGCAGCGGTGTCGCATCGGTGGCGTCGATCATCACTGCTGTGCCGCCCAGATTGGTGGCGACGGCCGCGTTGACGCTGACGTTATCAGCCACCGGCACCATGCGCGCCTGTAGCTGGAAATTGTTATCGGTGCCTTGCAGCAGCACGAATTCGCCCGCCGCCTGAAAATCGTAACCGACACCATCGAGTGTCGCCAGATGCGGGTCGCCGCTGACCCATGCGCCATTGCCTGTGGTCGGCAGCAGCGGCACGATCGATTCCACGACCCCGCCGTTGCGCACGGCAAAGTTCCAGATACCGACCAGCCCGGTGTTGCCTGCGATCGCATCAAGGCTGAGCATCTCGTCCTGAATGCCCGATTGCGGCAATTCGAAAAATTCACCTTCTTCGCCCGTGCCCGCGGTAAACCCGGCCCGTGCCACCGTGCCACCAAGACCGTCGGTCCCGCCGCTGGCGTTCCCGGTTGTCCAGTTGACGTCCTCGTAGCGGAACTGCATGTCAAAATCGCCGTTGCCCCGGTCGCTCAGGATGAGCTGAAAGGAATTCAGAAGGTCTGTGCGCGACGAGAAATAGCCGACATCATCCCAGGTCACGATCACCTGGTCAGAGAGTTGGTTGAAATCCCAATGGACAAGGTTGCTCCCCTGGGAGTTGCCGCCCGGCGTTGGCGCGACCTCGCCACCCCGGGTGTCGACGTCGGCAAAAAAGGGCGTGATCTCGGGGTTGTTGGAAACCCCGGTAATCACGTCCGGCGTGAAGGTGCCGCGCGGGCTGGCGAATGTAACGGACCCATTGTTGTTGATCCACAAGCCCTCATAGACGGTGCCAAAGTAATTCAGCCCGTTTTCGAAAACCGGGCTCAGGTCGATCTGTGCGGTCGATCCGTCGTCATTGCGCGGCAGGAAATCCTCGCCAAAGCCGAAATCGCCGCCAAGGCCGCGAATAAGGGCCGGGCTGGTGCCATCGGGATTGAGCAGTACATCGGTCGACACGTTATCGAACTGAAGCCGCTGAACATTGATGAGCGTGTCGGTATCCCCGCTTGAGGTATGGGTGATCGTGCTCTGGCCGCTTTCATTCTGCGCGACAGTGTAACCCGAGACCGCCCCGTCAAATACCGCCGTATCAAACCCTGCGCCACCATCGAGAATGTCGTTGCCCGCGGCACCGGTCAGCGTGTCATCACCGGCCGCACCGGTCAGCGTGTCATCGTCCGGTGTTCCGACAAGATCGTCCGCTTCGGGTGTGCCCGGAATATTAAGACCTTCCATGTAGAAGTCTCCCTGATTTGAGTAATGTGTCGCGTCACATCTAAACATCTAGAGATTGGAATGTGAAGGTCTTTAAAAGATGTAAATAACAGTTATATTTGAATAATTCGCACATACTGTTCCGGGATGGATGCACTGTTCATAGTCGCTGCAACAGTTTTGACCCACCGTGATGGTAGGGTCCCGTGACCACGGGTCACACGAAGCTGAAATCGTCCAGCGTGAGATCGGCCGCGGCCATGCCCTCGACGGTCACCAGATGCCCGCCGATATCCATCTGCGCGCCTGCCGCCGTGTCGGTGATGTTCAGGGCATCGACAAA
>NZ_FOVP01000006.1:86894-197879 GCF_900115165.1 Roseovarius lutimaris
GCCAAGACTTGCCCCCATGGTGTCATTCCCGGCGCCGCCATCAATCGTGTCATCGCCCGCGCCACCATTGACGACGTCATTGCCAAGGCCGCCATCCATGAGGTCATTGTCCTGACCACCGCCCATGAAGTCGTTGCCGTCGCCGCCATCCATCGTGTCGTCACCGAGGCCACCACCCATGTTGTCATTGCCGGCATCGCCGTTGACCACGTCGTTCCCGTCGGAACCCGCGAGGTTGTCATCTCCATCGCCACCATTGAGAACGTCGTTTCCGCCCAGACCAAAGACGCCATCGTTGCCACCTTCGCCCGACAGGGTATCGTCACCTGTCGTACCGGTAAGGGTGTTCGCCGTGTCATCACCCGTCAGGTTGACGCCGCCGGAATCGTCGTTGGTGATGATCGTGCTCGCACTCGATGCCACGATAGAAACCGTGTCGCGCACGGCCGCATCGAGACCGATGTTGACCGATACGGTTTCATCCGCCTCCAAGACGTTATCCCCGGTGACCACGACCGAGACATTGCGGAATGTCTCACCGTCGGCGAAGGATACCGTCACCGGATCCAGCGAGGAGGACACATCGTCGGCATCCGCAGTCCCGCCAAAGGTGACATCGACATCCAGCGCACCGGAGGTGTCGCCGATCCGATAGATCCGGAACAGTGCCGTCGTTTCGCCGGTATTCCCCTCATCAAGCGCCACCGAGGACGCGCTCACGCCAATAGATGGCCCGAGAGTGGGTGTATTCTGTGGTGCAGTCTCGACCGTTGGGGTCGCTGCAAGTTGCGTTGCGCTATCGGCAAAGCTTGGGTTGGAAGTCAGCGCCACGTCGAGGATCGCAGCGTCGCGCAGAATTGGATCGGTTAGACCCGCTGCATCGACGATGGCCGTGGCATTCGCCACCACCTGTGGCGGCAGATCGTCAAGGGTGAGCACAACGCGCGGGAAGCTGTCATCCTGGAAGTCCGCCGTGGTTTCACCCGCGGCACGATCAAACAGCGCGATATCCTCAGTAATCCGCCAGCTATCGGCGTATTCCCCATAGAGCACATCGAAATCAATCGGCTGCGACAACACTGTGCCATCGCGTGTCGCCAGATCGTTGGTCGTGTCGCCATCGGCATTGCCCAGCAGACCATGCACCGACCCGCCTGCGCGGGTGTCGTTGAGGAAGGCACAGACGTTCATGTAGCCGTCAAAGAGGCCGGCCTTGACCTGCTCGCCTGACGCCGTCACCACTGTGTATTCATTGCTTTCAGAGTCAAAGAATACTTGGCCGCCGCCCACATCCACTGGCCCTGCCAGAGTGTCGATCTCGGTCGGCACACCGTCAATGGTCAGCGCCGGATCGCCGGTCGCGTCGATCTGAATCCGGGTGCCATCCACATCCATCGCCATTACGGTGATGATCGACACGGCATCGTTGATCGGCTCTGTGCGAACCTGCACGTTGATTGGATCGCCCGAAGTCGATTCAAGCAGAGTGAATTCCCCAACCGCCTGGAAATCATAGCCAAGCCCGTCCAGCGTAGTGAGGTGCGGGTCGCCAAAGATATCGGCCTCGACCGGCGGCGGCGGCGGCGCACGGACGATATCGTCGTCGATGATCGTTCCGGTGGCGAATTCCGCCCCGGCAAACAGCACATCCACAGGCACGTTCGGGTCCGATGCCACCGCATCAATGATCTCGACACTGAAGGTTTCATCGAATTCCGGGATCGTATCGCCCTGAATCGTAAAGGTCACCGTGCCGCTTGTGGCGCCCGCCGCGATGGTGCCCATGTCCACGGTCGGAAGGTTGACCCCCATATCAGCATTGTTGGCCGTATCGAAAAAGTCAAAGAAGGCCTCTACATCGACATCAACATCGACATCCATATTGCCGAACCGGTTCACATCAAAAGAGATGTCGACCGTCCCGGTATCGCCCTCAAGCACGCTGGCGTCACTGATGGTAAGATAAACTGGCGCGGGATCGGGATCTTTTACGTCAATCGTCACCGTCGCCGAGTCGGTCAAAATTCCGTCACTGATCGTATAGCTAAAGCTGTCGGTGGTATCCAACCCCGCCGCAAGTGCGTCAAAGGCCCCGTTTGGATCATAAAAGAACGATCCATCCGCCGCGAGCGTGATCTCGGCCCCGGAAGGCAGAATCACACTGTCGCCGACACTGATCGGGCTGTTACCCGCAGCCCCTGATACTGTGATCACGTCGAAGGGGTCTGGATCGTTGTCGTTGGCCAGAACGCTAGGTGTCAGGATCAAACTGCTGCGGTCGGTGGTGAACCCCGGAGCCATGTTGCCGCCGTCGTTGATCGCCACCGGCGCATCATTGCCTTCGGAGACGATAGAGGCTTCGGTTGTCAAATTGAAACCGGCAAAGAAAATATTGTCGTCATTCGACGGGTTCAGCGTCTCGACAAGGATCAGACGGTCACCTGTCACCAAAAAGCCATCCTGTGCCAGATCATAAAGCTCGTCATCCGAACGCTGAATGTCTTCCGGCGTGTCACCACTGGGCAGCGCCGCCGGATCGACAGGGTTGGCCGGATCGTCGCCGACCCCGCCGATGGTGACCAGGCCGCCATTGCTTCCGGCGCCGTCGTCATATCCGCCCGCCGACGATGTCAGAAGCTGGCCATTGACGTCGATATTTGACTGCTGATCAAAGAACCCACCGCCGGATTGAAAGCCAAAACCGATGCCGAGCGACATCAGCACTTCCAGATTGCCATCGACCAATAGCGGATTCGCGAGGCTGAGGCTGAAATCGTCGCCGGACTGATTGGTGAAACCGTCAAACAGCACGATGGTGCGTTCTGCTTCATTCGGATTGCCATAGACCACTTCAAGCGTGTAGCCGTCGATGCTGCTGCCCATGTTCTCGACACTGAAGACGATCGGGTTTGGATCCCCATCGCCGACCACATCGCTTACAAAGCCGGTCACATCGGCACGATGTGCCTCAAGCGTAAACCCATCTGTCACGCCAAGTGGAATAAACTCGTTCTGCGCCGTGATCCCGTCGCCATTGTCGTTCACGACAGTGATCGCCTGATCTCCGCTTGAAAACGTCACCGTCGGATCGGTAAAACTTGAAAACGTCGTTGCATGCAGGAAAGCGGCGATGACCTCGGAACCCTCAGGAACGACAGCTTCGATATCGCCGCCATTGGTAAAGCTCCCTGATGTGCCGTCCAAAGACCAATTGCCGTTGCCGAAGAATGTAAAAAATGAATTCAAAGCCATGATAGATCCCCCCTAGAACCCGAACGCTCACAAAAAAGTGAACGAGTCGTTAATGAAAGTGATTTCTCATGTTGGTATAACTTCGGCTTTTATGCAAGATTCATATCAAAATCACCTTATTTCCGCATTTTCTGGAAAATGCAGACCGCAGAAGGCCCTAGGTCGGGCGTCAGGCGTGAAGGGCGGTGTCGATGGCCCCGCTTAGTTTTTGCACCAATTCGTCGATCTGATCGTCGCTGATGATAAAGGGCGGCGCCAGAAGCACGTGATCGCCGTTTTGCCCATCAATCGTGCCGCTCATCGGGTAACAGATCAGCCCGGCCTCAAACGCGGCTTTCTTGATCTTGCCGGCAATTTTGCGCGCGGGATCAAACGGCGCCTTGGAGTCGCGATCGGCCACAATCTCGACCCCCTGAAACAACCCCCTGCCGCGAAGATCGCCAATATTGGGATGCTGGCCAAATTGCGCCTCTAGGGCCGCCATAAGGCGCGCGCCCTGGGTTTTCACGCGTGGAATAAGGTTACGATCCAGCAAGGCGCTGACCACGGCAACCCCGGCGGCGGCGGCGGTGGGGTGACCAAGATAGGTATGGCCGTGCTGAAAAAACCCGCTGCCGTTCTCGATCGTCTGATAGATTTGACGGCTGCACAGCATCGCGCCGATGGGTTGATAGCCCGCCCCCAACCCCTTGGCGATACAGAGGATATCGGGGGAGACGCCGTCCTGTTCGCAGGCAAACAGGCTTCCGGTGCGGCCCATGCCACACATCACCTCATCAAGGATCAACAGGATACCGTATTGATCGCAAATCTCGCGGATACGTTTGAAATAGCCCGGCGCGGCGGTCAGCGCCCCGGCGGTGGCGCCAACAACCGGCTCGGCGGCGAAGGCCATGACGTTTTCCGGCCCGACCCGCAAAAGCTCTTCTTCCAGCAGGTTTGCGGCGCGCAACCCGTACTCCTCCAGCGTCTCGTCATCGCGCTTGAGACGATATTCATAGCAGGGGTCAATATGGCTCATGTCGATCAGGAGCGGGCCAAACTGGGCGCGGCGCCATTCATTGCCCCCCGCCGAAAGCGCGCCCATGGTATTGCCATGATAGCTTTGCTTGCGTGCGATCAGGCGGCCGCGCTTGGGCTCGCCCTTTTCAACAAAATACTGGCGCGCCAGTTTAAGTGCGGCCTCCATCGCCTCGGACCCGCCGGACACCAGATAGACCCGGTCCAGATCGCCCGGCGCATGCGCGATCAGAAGATCGGCCAGCGTCTCGGCGGGTTCAGAGGTGAAAAACCCGGTATGGGCATAGGCCAAGCTATCCAACTGTGCCTTGACCGCGTCGATGATGCTCTGGTCGCCGTGCCCAAGGCACGACACTGCCGCACCGCCCGAGGCATCAAGATATTGCTTGCCGCTGGTGTCATAGAGGTAACATCCCTCACCGCGCGCGGCGACCGGGGGTAACTGCTTGGTATGGCGTGGGAAAATATGCGACATGGGTGCCTCCTATGCGGCGCCCGGTATTTGCACCCGGCGGCCGCCTTCCTGAAAATGATCCATCGTTTGCGACCAGACGGTGCCCGGCCAGCGGACCTCCATCTGTTGCAGACGTGGGCGATAAACGGCGGTGTAAAGCGTGCCAAACCCGGCGGAAAAGGCCGTTGAATAGAGCGGCGGGCGCAAAAAGGCGTTGATGAACTTATCCTCGGGATCGCGGTGCAGCGTCAGGCGTTGCAGCAGATACCGCTCACGCTCGACCGTGGCGGTAAAGCGGGCATGGCTGACCCATTCGACGTTTTCCTGATGGTTGGTTGCAACGGCGGCATGGGTGATCACAGCCGGGCGGTCGGGCGCCATCATCGCGGTCAGATACTGCCGTTTGGCATCCAGAACGGTGACATTATAGCTCATATGTGTCGGCACGCGGGCCAGCACGGCGCCGGCCTCTTTGGCGGTCTCGCAGGTCTGCAACACATAGCGCAGGATAAGCGGCACGCCAAACCCCTCGCCGACCACCCGCCTGCCGCCAAAGGTAAGCGAGATCGCAAGGCCCGCGTCATTCATCCCGTCAACCAGACCCCAGAGACCATCCGAAGTGCCGATCACATGCCGCCCCTGCCAGCCGGTCCTGAGAATCAGGCTATCAAAAGCGTTTGGGTTATAATCGTAATTGCGCACAAGAACCGGTTCTTCGCCGGTCCAGATCGCCTGGCTACAGCCCGAAAGATAGGGTGGCGGGCAATAGAAGCTAAGAAAGCGCGCGGCCTGATCGCCGCCGCCAGCCAATTCGCACAGGGTATCGTAAAGCGGTACGATCTCGGGCATGTGATGCTCAAGGGCGCGACGGCTTTCAAGGTATTTGGGCCGCGCCGCTTCGCCCTCTTTGAGCCACCAGCGCTTGTAGTCGGGCCAATATTCGGCGAAAAGCCCGGCCCATTTCGGGCCGGGCGAATCTTCACTTAATGCGCGCCAGAGCATCGCAACTTCCTTACATGATCTTGAACGCCGGATCGGCCAGGGCAGGCTCCGCACTGGCAACCGGCAAGGGCTTACCGGCCACGGTCTGCTTGATGCCGTGAATCCACTTTTTCGCGCGCTCATTCAACTGAAAACTTTTGGTCATCGAGCGGCCACGCGTCACGAGAATGCCGATATCGGCACCCTCATAGCGGTAATCACCGGGTTGCAGAATCCGCAGGAAAAACGCCTCGTTTTCCGATTCAACCGCACGGCGGTGATAATCGAACCGGTCAAAGACCACACGGCCATCTTCGAGCATCTTGTAGATGCCGGTTTCGGGCGCGTCGGTGCAGATATCAACGCTATCCTCGGTGTGTTTGATCACCATCTGCGACCAGCTGTCGATCATGTCGGGGTTAGCCCACCGGTTATTCAGCTCGTCGACATCAAGGTCGAACTTCTTCTTCGAGAATTCCAGCAGATGGAACAGAAACAACGGCGCATCCGCATGGGCAAAGGCGGCGTGGTTGGTCATCGACGACGCCCCGGTGATGCGCGGGTTCAATTCACCCAGCCACAGATCGCCGGTCTTTTTGTCGATCAGGAAATCAAGCTCGAAATACCCGCGATAACCCTCTTTGCGCAGTTGCTCGCCGAACTTAAAGGTTAGCTCGCGCGCTTTCTGGCGCACCTTGGGCGGAAAGGCAGTGGACAGAATTTCGTTGCCACACCAGCCGCCGCGATAGGGCGTCAAATCCTTGAACCCGACAAGCTCGGTCATCAGCGGGCCAACGATGGTGCCCTCTTTGGTGGCACAGGCCTCGATTGCCGAACCCCGGCAATCAATCCGCTTCATGATCTTGATCTCGCCCTCGCCGATGATCTCATGCTCGTGACGGCGAAAGTCAGCCTCGGATTTGATGAAAAACGTGGTGTGGCCACTATCGCCAAAGGCCGATTGCAGGACCAGATCATGCCCGATCCCGGCCTTTTCACAGGTTGCGCGCAGATCCTCATAGGACGTGACTTCGGCCAGAACGTTGGGCACCGAGGGAACACCGGCCTTATTGCCGATGCGGACGGTTTCGATCTTGTTGTCCATCTTGGTGCGCAGCTTGGCCTTGGGAAACCAGACATCGGCGCCCAATTCTTTCGACAGACGCTCGGTTTCTTCGTCAAACATCAAAAACACGAACTTGGGCTTGCCACCGCGCCGCTTGATGAAATCAATCACCTCCTTGTGCTGTAGCAGATAGTTGTTGATATCCTCGATTGACTGAAACTCGGCATGGGGCTGTTCCGAGGGGCAGAACACGTTCGGGTGCTTGCCGCCGTAACAGTCGATGTAACAGATGTATTTGAAGTTCTTCACCCACTCATCAAGGCCGAGAAGGTTAAAGTTGGTGGCCGAGATAAAGTAAATCGGATCCTCATTGCGGTGAAAGAACCGGCGGATCTCCGAGATATTCTTAAGCACAGTTGCCATGTTGTTTTCCTTCCCTATTCGGCTGCAGTCTTGATGGGTTTGGCCTTGGGCAAGGCGGCCAGGGCCTCTGGTGTGAAAACCCGCAACCCAAGGTCGGCGCGGTAGCCATGAATTTCATTGACGTCGAGCGCGCGCATGAAAGCAAGGATTTCCTTGCTGATCACCTGCCCCGGCACCAGGATCGGAAAGCCTGGCGGATAGGGGATAATAAAGCTGGCCGAGACCACCTCTTGACCGGCCTCAAGCGCGTCTTTCAGCGATCCATCGAGTTCAAGATAATCGCAGTTCTTGAGGTCATAGCTCAGGTAATAGGCGGTCCTGATATCGCCCTCAGGCGTCAGGTTATCCGGCCGGAACGCATCGTGAAAGCGGCTGAAATCCGGCAGGGGCGGATAATTTTCGGTCAGGTTCTTGACCCGCCTGTCAAACGAAAGCCGCTCCATGTTCGATGCATCGTCCAGCAGATCGTCAAGGTCTTTGGCTATCTCGACAAGCACCTCGATCAGATAGGCCACCGACGACCGCGTGGTGCCGATATTTGTCATGAACAGCACGGTATTGCGCGAGGTCTTGTTGATCTGAATGCCGTATTTGTCCATCAGGATATCGGTCTTGAAGGTGTCGCCATCCCAACCCGTTCCGCCAACGGCAAGGGTCACGCGGGTGGCATCAAGCACGAAATCATCCTGCTCCCAGCAATCCCACATGTCGGTCCAGCCCTGATCATTGTGAAAATAGCTGGTGACGCCACTTTGCCGATGATGCTCGGGGATCATGTCCCCGGCGGTCAGGACCTTGAAATACTTTTGTAACAGGGGGTGTGTGCTGACCGCCTTGCGCATCGACATTGCCGCTTCGATCTGGCGCTGCACGAATTCAAAGCCCTCAAGTTCCACCTGACGGCGCCCGACATCAAGCGAGGCGATGATTTGATAGTTGGGCGAGGTTGACGTGTGGGTCATATAGGCTTCGTGAAAGCTCTGTTCGACCTCGCCTTTGAAATCCTGATCGTTGACGTGGATCATCGACCCCTGCCTTAGCGAGGTCAGCGTTTTATGCGTCGATTGGGTGGCATAGACCCTTATGCGCGCATTGGGCGGCGCAACAAGCCGGGTTTCAAGCCATACGTCATCCGGGGCATCGGCCAACTCTTCCTGCTGGGCCTCATAGGTGCGGCGGTGCGCCTCGGTGCGCAACCGGCGGCGCAGGTTGTTGGCTGTCCGCATGCCGGTGCGTTGCCGATAGGTCGGATTGAAACGGGCAAAGGCAAACCATGCCTCATCCCAGAGAAACACAAGGTCGGGCTTGATCGCCAGACATTCTTCCATCACCCGCTCGACATTATAGACCAGCCCGTCAAAGGTACAGTTGGTCAGCAAGAGCATACGCACGCGATCAAGCTTGCCCGCCGCCTTGAGCGCCAGAAGCTGATGCTTGATCTCGCGCAGCGGGACCGCGCCATACATCGAGTATTCATTGAGCGGATAGCTATCGAGATAGACCACCTCGGCCCCGGCCAGAACCATGCCATAATGGTGCGATTTGTGGCAATCACGGTCCACAAGCACGATGTCACCGGGACGCACAAGCGCCTGCACCACGATCTTGTTGCAGGTCGAGGTGCCGTTGGTGGCAAAGAAGGTCTGTTTTGATCCAAACGCCCGGCTGGCAAGTTCCTGTGCTTCCTTGATCGGGCCGTGCGGCTCCAAAAGGCTATCAAGCCCGCCCGAGGTGGCCGAGGTTTCCGCCAGAAAGATATTGGGGCCGTAAAACGCGCCCATATCCTGAATCCAGTGGCTGCGGCTGATGGATTTGCCGCGGCTGATCGGCATCGCGTGAAATACGCCGGTCGGCTGCTTGGAATAGTTCACAAGCGCCGTAAAGAACGGCGTCTTGTTGCGCGCCTCAACCCCACGCAGGATATTGAGGTGAAGCTCCATAAAGTCTTCCTGATTGTAGAAAACCCGCCGACAGATCCCAAGATCAAGCCCGGCGATATCCTCGACCGAGCGTTCAGTGACAAGATAGGCATCCAGCTCAGGCCGGACCCGGTCAATCAGACGACACAGCTCTGGCCCATAGTTTTCCGGCAGCATCGTATCAATTTCGCCAAACTCACTGGAACTGGCGAGGTACTTGGCCAGAATTTCATTGTCGTTCTTTGATTTCAAAACAAGACCGGGACGCACGACAATCGCCTGAATGTTGTGGTTGAACAGCACCGCGATCAGCGCGTCTTCCAGACTGGGCACGACAACCGCTTCATAGTGAAACGGGTCCTCGGCGCGGCGCATCTTGGTCACGTTGGATTTCAGCCAGCGTTCTTGCTGTTCGCTGACATTGTCGACGATCAGCACCTCGAAATAGGGCCGTGCCATGGCGCGCGCTTCGGGGGACAGCATTGCCTCGTCGTTATGTTCTTCTTCGTCCAGACTGTCACGATCCAGCGGGATCGTGCGGCGCCGATAAGCCCCGGTGGTTAAGGCGCGGGTGATCCGGTTCACGCCAAAGGACAGATCGTCGAAATTGCCATGCTCGAACTGGCGGCGCATGTGATCAAAGGCCGCCATGCCGGGAAAGGCCCAATAAGGCTCGATCACGGCGAGCGCGTCAAACAGATCGGCCACCCGAATTTTCAGGGCGGCGATCTTTTTCGCGTCCCTCTCACGGCAAATTGAGGTTGCCGCCTCGCGCAACGCGCTCCACCGGTCGGAGCGAAGCTGCGTTGCGGAATAATAGTCGCTTACAGAATCCACTGATCTTTCTCCCGCTTTGAAGCCAGGGTGCGATCAATGGGTCGCGGACGCAAGGCGCCCGCACTCCTGCACCCTAGCCGACTGTTGTTCGGCCCTCGAAAGGGGTCGTTCCGTACCCAAGGGCACGTTTGTGATTGCGTTCTTCGGCCTTGGCGTCGGCCGGCACATCCACATGCAGCCCGGCACGCGATCCCTGCTGGGGAATTTCCAGCGGCCCAAGTGTTTTCAGGTAGCTGTCGGTGCCGCTGTGGCGATCATAGACCGAAAAATCAACCGACCGGTCACGAAAGCTCTTGAGAACCTGACCAAGCCCCTTCATCCCGGTTTCGCGCTGACGGCGCACCATCGACATGTCCACCTCAATCGGGAACATATCCTCTTGTCCCGCCGATTGATGCAGCACCAGAGAGGTCGGATCAACCACCAGGGATTTACCGACGCCACCGGCGCCGAGGCCATTTACATCAAACACATAGCACTGAAACTGCGCCGCCGTGGCGCGGGCGATGGCAAGCTCGGCGTCGCGATCCGTGGTGCCGGTCAGAACCGGGTGAAGCAGCACTTCCACCCCCTGACTGGTCAGTTCGCGGGTGGTTTCCGGGAACCACATGTCGTAACAGATCGACAGACCAAAGCGGCCAACATCCGGCACATCAAAGACACAGAAATCGGTGCCCGCCGCGATCCCTGACTCGTAGGGAAGGAATGGGAACATCTTGGCATAGCGGCGAATCACTTCGCCGTCGGGGTTGATCACAAGCGCAGTGTTGTAAATCTTGCCATCCACCGGCGACGTCAGGAACATCGAGCCGGGAATAAGCCAGACCTTGTGTCGCCGCGCCGCATCACAGAACTTGTCGATAACGTCATTTTCTCGCGGCAGGGCATACTCGTCGAGCGGGCCAAAGGGCGAAAGTTCGCTGAACATCACCATCTGCGTCCAGGGAAAGCGCGCCATCAGCACGTCCAGACGGTGCAGCATGCCATCCACATTGGGTTGCAGGGCGTTGACGTACATCTGTACGCCGGCAATTGCGAAAGGGGTCATAGTGTAAGGTCTCCGTGGCAGCAGAGCGGCCCGGATTGGGCACATGGTGTCTCTGCTTTGCGCACCTCTTACGCCCTAACCACCAGAACGGAAACAGGCGATCTGCGCACAATCCTGTCAGCATTCGAGCCGACAAGGAATTCGCGCAGACGGTCGGGCCTGTGGGAGGCCATAACCACCAGATCACATTCAATTTCTTCGATAATCTTGAGAACTTTGCGATGGATCTTGCCAAAGGCAAGGTGCTGCTTCACGGCAACATCATCGGGTATTTCGGCAACAACGAGCTTGTTCAGCGCCTCGCTTGCGGCGGCAACGGCCCTGGTTTCGAAATCCTCGGGGAAAAAGCCTTCGACCAGCGGCGTGCCCATATCGGGCACCACCGATATGATGTGCAATTTGCCCTTTGAGGTGCGCACAAGCTCTATCGCCTGTGGCAGGGCCTTTTCCCAGGATGCGGGTGCATTCAGATCAATCGTGAGCAGGACTGTATTGAACATTATCTCTCTCCTCAGGCGGCTGCGGCTTTGCGCGGGGCGCGTGCGTTGCGGCCCCGCTGAAGGAACACGACAAATCCAAGAAGCAGGAGCGCCGGAATGAACATCAGGTATTTGCTGGGCTGACCCACCGGGCGCAGCACCCGCAACACTTCCTGATCCCAGTCAAGACCGGCCGCTGCCCCGGCGCTGCCAAAGGCGACATCGTCGATCAACAGGGTGTCGCCCTCGTTGCGGAACGCAAGACCGGCGTTTTGCAATCGCTCTTCGCCGGTGGCCCCCTCCTTGATCGGCAGGATCGCCACAAACTCGATCGGATCGCCAAGATCGTTCATGCCGGCCACGCGCAGGCGCAGATCCTCGCCCACGGGCGTCGCCATCGCCGCCTCGGCAATCTCGGTCGGGTTTTCCTCGCTATAGGGCGGCGAAACCATATCCATCCAGAACCCCGGACGGAACAGAGTAAAGGCAATCAACAACAGGGCCAGGGTTTCGTAAATGCGGTTTCTGGCAATGAACCAGCCTTGGGTCGCCGCCGCAAACAACAGCATGGCAATCGTCGCGACAATGAAGACAAAGACCCCCTGAATCCACGTCACATCTATCAGCAACAACTCGGTGTTGAAGATGAACAGGAACGGCAAGGCGGCCGTGCGCAGCGAGTAAAAGAACGCCACAACCCCGGTCTTGATCGGATCACCGCCCGATACGGCGGCGGCGGCAAAGCTTGCAAGGCCCACCGGGGGCGTCACGTCGGCCATGATCCCGAAGTAGAACACAAAGAGATGCACCGCGATCAGCGGCACGATCAACCCGTTCTGCTGGCCCAGGGTCACGATGACCGGCGCCAGAAGGGCCGAGACAACGATATAGTTCGCCGTGGTCGGCAGGCCCATACCAAGGATAAGCGACAAGATCGCGGTCAGGAACAGGATGGCAAGGATATTGCCCCCGGACAGAACCTCGACCACATCGGCAAGCGCCGAGCCGACACCGGTCTGGCTCACGGCGCCGACGATGATACCGGCGGTTGCAGTAGCAATGCCGATGCCGATCATGTTGCGCGCGCCGGTTTCCAAGCCGTCGATAAGATCCGTGACGCCGGCCTTGAGAGCGCCGCCAAGCCTGCCCTCACCGCGCATGATCGCGGTCAGCGGCCGTTGGGTCAGCAGGATGAACACCATGTAGGTGGTCGCCCAAAAGGCCGACAGACCCGGCGAAAGGCGATCCACCATCAGTGCCCAGACCAGGACCACAACCGGCAGGACAAAATGCAGGCCCGAGCGCACCGTTGGCCCCGGAAGCGGCAGCGAGGTGACCGGTGAATTGGGGTCATCAAGCTCAAGCGGTTCTTCCTTGGAGGCGATATAAAGCAGGCCCATGTAAACCAGTGTCAGAAAGACAAAGATGATATAGCCCGCCGTCGCCGGAAACGCCGGGCGAATCCAGCCCATGCCATAGTAGACCGCAAAGGAAATCGCGCAGATCGCGGCGATGGTAAAGGCGATGCCAATCAGGCGTTGCACAATCGGTTTGGGCGTATAGGCGCGCGGCAAGCCCTCCATGCCGGCTTTGAGAGCCTCAAGATGCACGATATAGACAAGCGCGATATAGCTGATCACGGCGGGCAGAAAGGCGTGTTTGACCACGTCGAAATAGGGAATGCCAACATATTCCACCATAAGGAAGGCCGCAGCCCCCATCACGGGTGGCATGATCTGGCCGTTGACCGAGCTTGCAACCTCGACTGCGCCGGCCTTTTCAGAGCTAAAGCCGACCTTCTTCATCAGCGGGATGGTAAAGGTGCCTGTGGTCACGACATTGGCGATGGATGAGCCAGAGATAAGCCCGGTCATCGCCGAAGAGACAACCGCCGCCTTGGCGGGGCCGCCCTTCATGTGACCCATCAGGCTAAAGGCGACCTGAATGAAATAATTGCCTGCCCCTGCCCTGTCGAGCAGTGAGCCGAACAGGACGAACAGGAAGACGAAAGAGGTCGAGACCCCCAAAGCGATGCCAAAGACGCCCTCGGTGGTGATCCATTGGTGGTTCACGATTTCCGACAGGCTATTGCCCTTGTGGGCAATGATGCTGGGCATATAGGGGCCAAGCACCGTATAGACCAAAAAGACCGATGCCACGATCATCAAGGCCGGGCCAAGCGCGCGGCGCGTCGCCTCAAGCAAGAGCATCAGGCCAATCACGGCAACCACGAAATCCTGCAAAATCGGCGCGCCAACGCGGCCCGAGATATCGCGGTAATAGACATAGAGATAAAGCGCCGCCAGGGCGCCGACGACGGCCATGGCCCATTCCCAGACCGGCACCTTGTCCTTTGGCGAGCCAAGCAGCACCGCCGCGACAAGCGCGATCGCGATCAGCGGGATCCACCATGTGGTCGTGCCTTCCTTTGCCCCGACCATGAACAGGAACGCCAGAACCACCGGCACAACAACGCCAAGCCCAAGCTGAAATTTGGTGCGCGCCGCCGGAAAGGCGGCGAAGGCCAGGAACATCGCAAAGGCCAGATGAATCGAGCGGCTTTCGGTGTCGTTGAACACTCCCCAGCCGACGATGAACGGGATCGGCGAGGCAATCCAGAGCTGAAACAGCGACCAGGCAAGCGCGACGCAGGTCAGAAAGATGCCGACGGTCCCGGTGGACCCGCGCCCGCCCGTATCGGACGAGGCGACCAGCGCGTCGAGTTCTTCCTGTGAAAGCCCGCCACGGTCTTTGGTTTGCTGCTGGTTTGGATTGTCCGACATGTCAGTCCCCCGCGGCCCGTGATCCGGGCGCTTGATTGATGTGTCTCAAAGTCCGGTGCGGCAAACCCGTGTTGCCGCACCGTTTTTCACGTGCTGAACAGGCCTCTGGCCTTATTTCCAGCTACGCTCTTTGTAATAGCGCACGGCGCCATCATGCAAAGGCGCCGACAGGCCGTCATTGATCATGCCCTCTTCGGTCAGGTTCTCGAACGCCGGGTGCAGGCGCTTGAAGCGGTCAAAATTGTCGAAAACCGCCTTCACAACCTGATAAACGACGTCGTCATCCACCTTGGCCGAGGTCACGAAAGTGGCCTTTACGCCAAAGGTCGTGGTGTCATTGGGCGAACCATCATACATGCCGCCCGGCACGGTGGCCTTGGCATAAAACGGATTGTCGGCGATAAGCTTGTCAATCTCGGGGCCTTCCACCGGCACAAGAACCGCGTCAACGGTCGATACGGCCTCTTGGATCGACCCATTGGGATGACCGACCGTATAAATGATCGCGTCAACCTTGTTGTCGCCAAGCGCTGCGGCCTGTTCGGCGGGCTTAAGCTCCGAGGCAAGTGCGAAATCATCCATCGTCCAGCCAAGCGCTTTCATCACGACCTGCATGGTGGCATACTGACCCGAGCCGGGGTTGCCGATATTCACGCGCTTGCCCTTGAGATCGGCAAAGCTTGTAATCCCGGCATCGGCGCGTGCAATAACCGTGAACGGCTCGCCATGAACCGAGAACACGGCGCGTTCGTCCTTGAACGCATTGCCTTCAAACTCGGACGTACCGTTATAGGCGTGGTACTGCCAGTCGGACTGGGCCACGCCCATATCCATGTCACCCGCCATGATGGCGTTGATATTGGCAATCGAGCCGCCGGTCGACGGCGCCGTGCATTTGAGATTGTGCTCTGCAGTGCCACGGTTCACCAGACGGCAAATCGACTGGCCAACCACAAAGTAAACGCCGGTCTGGCCGCCGGTTCCGATGGTGATGAATTTTTCTTGGGCGAAACTCGCCGTGCCGGCCAACATGGCCCCGGCAAAGGCAAGTGATTTGAAAAGCTTCATAGTGTTCTCCCGGTTATCTTGATTAGAATCGCCACCCTTCAAGGATGGTCTCGTTCAGTTTCTTCTTACACCGAGAACTTGCGTGCACTCTGTCGCACATCACAGCCCGCGAGCGTAAAACGGCATTTGGACAGACTGCCCGAACATGCGACCTTTCAGCGCCTCATCTCTGTCCCACAGTACCAGTCTGCATTGTTTTCACTTCTTATCAAGAGGCTAGTAGTGTTTAATATTTTGAGCAAGTTGTATATGTAGAGAAAACAGGACCGCGTTGTCGGCATTTAACAACGGCTCATTTAAGTGGCGCAAAACCATGACGTGGAATTGCGAAAAAAGATTGCAGAAACGCCCGTTTTCAACAGGCCGCCAGACGGATGTCCTTGGCGCGCACCAATAAGGAAGCCGCACCATGAACGCGCCCCAGATTGACGGCGGCGCCATTGAAATTAAGGACATTTAATAAGACGTTAGAGCCGCCCTTGATGCCGCTGACGGTGCCCGGCTTGATACGCTTCTTGACAGTGTAGCCTTAAGCGAAGCCCTGCACGAGGTCTTGTCGTTTTCGCCCGCAGGGCGCGATGCGCCGATCGCCTTGCTCTCGCCTGAACTGACCTCGCAGCTGATTGACGAAGCCCCGCCCGAACTTGCCGGTGAAATGATCGTAAGCCAGGAAACGGCCAAAGCGGTTGAAATTTTCGACGACCTTGATTCTGACGCTCAGGCCGATGCGATTCTGGCCGGGCTTGTTCCGAAAGACGCCGCTCGGGTGCGCCGTCTGGCCGAATATGACGCCGGAACCGCCGGTGGTCTGATGCTGGCGAATGCCTTTCAGTTTCGTCCAAACCAGACAGTTGGCGTGGTGCCGCTGCGTCTCAAGCGTGTGTGACAAGACCCGGCGGTCTCCAGCGGCCCGCTTTTGAGAATAATCACCGATATGGCCGGATTCTTTTTGGTTCTCAGCCTCGCGTCGCTCATGATGCCCTTGTTGGTGCAATGAGGCAAAAATTCAGACGTGCCGTCGTAAAGATTCGCAGAACGTGAAAGGACAACCATATGCAGAAGTTGAATGAAATGGGGCGCTTTGCAGCTTTTGCGCTGTCAGGGTTATTGGCGGTCGTGTCCCTCATTGGCCTTTTCTGGTCGGTCTGGATGCTGATCCCGCTGGCGTTTTTCGCCGGGCTGACGGCGCTTGGTATCCTGGATGTGACCCAGAACAGCCATTCGATCCTGCGCAATTATCCGGTGATCGGGCATATGCGGTTTTTGTTCGAGGGCATCCGCCCCGAAATTCGCCAGTACCTGATCGAAAGCGATCAGGACGAAGAACCCTTTAGCCGCGATGCCCGCTCGCTTGTCTATCAGCGCGCCAAGGGGATGGAGGACAAGCGCCCGTTTGGCACGCGGATGCGGGTCTATGATGCGGGTTATTCCTGGGTCACGCATTCGGTGATGCCAAAGCATCTTGCGGATACCGATTTTCGCGTGCGCATTGGCGGCGATGACTGTGCCCAGCCTTATGATGCCTCGATCTACAACATCTCGGCGATGAGTTTTGGCGCGCTCTCGGCCAATGCGATTCTTGCGCTGAACACCGGCGCCAGGATCGGCGGTTTTGCCCATGACACCGGTGAGGGCGGGGTAAGTCGTTATCACCGCGAGGGCGGCGGCGATCTGATCTACGAGGTCGGCTCGGGTTATTTCGGCTGTCGCAACGACGATGGCAGCTTCAACGCGGACAGGTTCGCCGAACAATCGGCCAGCCCACAGATCAAGATGATCGAGCTGAAACTGAGCCAGGGCGCCAAGCCCGGCCATGGCGGCATGTTGCCCGCCTCCAAGATCAGCCCCGAGATCGCCGAGGCGCGCGGCGTACCGATGGGCCAGGATTGCGTATCACCGGCTTCGCATTCCGCCTTTTCCACGCCGATCGAGATGATGCAGTTCCTCAAGCTTCTGCGCGATCGCTCGGGCGGCAAGCCGGTGGGGTTCAAGCTTTGCATCGGTCACCGGCGCGAATTCATGTGCATGGTCAAGGCGATGATCGAAACCAGGTTCACCCCGGATTTCATTGTTGTTGACGGCACCGAAGGGGGCACCGGCGCCGCACCGCTGGAATTTGCCAATCACATCGGCATGCCGATGGTCGAGGGGCTTACCTTTGTGCACAACACTTTGCGCGGTGCGGGTCTGCGCGATCAGGTCAAGATTGGGGCGGCGGGCAAGATCGTTTCGGCCTTCGACATCGCCCGCGCCCTCGCGCTTGGGGCCGATTGGTGCAATTCGGCGCGCGGTTACATGTTTGCCATCGGCTGTATTCAGGCGCAGGCCTGTCACACCAACCACTGTCCTGTCGGGGTCGCGACACAAGACCCGATGCGCCAACGCGCGCTGGATCCGGTCGGCAAAAGCAAGCGGGTCGCAAGCTTTCACCGTAATACGCTGGCGGCCCTGGGTGAAATGACCGGCGCGGCCGGCCTGTCCAGTCCCGGCGAATTTCTGCCGCGTCACCTGATGATCCGGCAAAGCGATGCGCAGATGGTCACCGGCGATGAAGCCTTTGCGCTACTGCCTAACGGGTTCTTGCTCAAAGAGGGCAAGGCGGATCCGGGCGGCTATCGCACCCGGTGGGACCGCGCCCAGGCAGAGCAGTTCGCACCAATCGACTGATCCAGCGCCGATGCACAGGCATAAAAAAGGGGCAGGCAACCGCCCGCCCCTTTTTGACATTGTAATCTGGCTTAGCCTTGCAGTTCGGCCATCGCGTCGATCAGGGCGGCTTCGAAAATCGCGAGGCCCTCTTCGATGATCGCATCCGAGGCGGTCAGCGGCACCATGATCCGGAGCGCGTTGCCGTGCATGCCGCAAGCCAGCAGGATCAGCCCGCGTTTGAGCGCATGCGCGACCACCGCCTTGGTCAGCGCGGCATCGGGCGTTGCACTGTCGAAATCGGTCACGAATTCGACCGCCAGCATGGCGCCAAGGCCGCGAATATCCCACATGCGATAGGGCGCGACGCGGGCGCCGATCTCGGCAAAGCGGGCGCGGAAATGCTCGCCAAGCTCGGTCGAGCGCGCCAGAAGGCCTTCTTCTTCGATGGCTTCAATCGCGGCGAGTGCTGCTGCACAGGCGACAGGGTTGCCGCCATATGTGCCACCCAGGCCACCGGGGATGACCGCATCCATCACCTCGGCGCGGCCAATCACGCCGGCAATCGGATAGCCGCCAGCCATGGATTTGGCGACGGTAATCAGATCCGGCACAACGCCCGAATGTTCAACCGCGAACCAGGTGCCGGTACGCCCGAACCCTGCCTGAATTTCGTCAGCGATCAGCATGATGCCATGGGTGTCACAGATCTCGCGCAGGGCCTGCATCATTTCAAACGGCACCGGCGTATAGCCACCCTCGCCCAACACCGGCTCGATGATGATCGCGGCAATCCGCTCGGGCTGTGCATCGGTCAGGAACAGGTTCTGCAACCCGGTCAGGGCATCCTGCACGGTGATGCCATCGCGAACGCTCGGGAACGGCGCGCGGAAGATATCCGAGGGGAACGGGCCCACATCTTTCTTGTAGGGAGAGATCTTGCCTGTCATGCCAAGCGTCAGCAAGGTGCGACCATGATAGCCGCCGGTAAAGGCGATAACGCCCGGGCGCCCGGTGGCGGCGCGGGCAATCTTGACCGCGTTTTCAACCGCTTCGGCGCCGGTGGTGACCAATAGCGATTTCTTCGCGTGATCGCCGGGGGCCAGATCGTTCAGTTTCTCGGCCAGGGCGACATAGGGTTCGTAGGGCACAACCTGAAAGCTGGTATGGGTATAGTGATCTTCCTGCGCCTTGGCGGCGGCGATCACCTTGGGGTGACGATGCCCGGTGTTGAGCACGGCAATCCCGCCGGCGAAATCGACATAGCGGTTGCCCTCGACATCCCACAGCTCGGCGTTTTCGGCATGGCTCGCAAAGACCGGCGCGGCAGACACCACACCACGTGCCACAGCCGCCTCGCGACGCTTGAGCAGCGCGGCATTGTTTTGCGCGCCAACCGAGGCCACCACGTCAACCGCAACATCCGGCACGACCGAAATGTTGGTCTTGGGCTTGGCCGCCGCCTTGCGGGGCTTTTTCTTTACGGTATTGGACATATCAATGTCTCCTTGTTCAGACGAACACCTGTCCCATCCGGGCTGTGTTTAAAATTCTCATAATACGTTTAATTTACCTGTCAATCCCGTTTTCACCAAGCCATTATCACTCTGCGACAAATAGGAGTAAATCATCGCGTTTGGGTCTAAACTGGCTTACGGCGCAGGGTTGCGTGTACTACATTGTTCTCGCAATAGATTATTCCGAAAGCACAAAAGGAAATAAACGTGGACATCGGCAACAGGCTTCAGGAAATCCGCAAAGCACGCGGTCTGTCTCAGCGGGAACTTGCCGCACGTGCGGGCCTGACCAATGGTACAATTTCCCTGATCGAGCAGAACAAGACCAGCCCCTCTGTGGCATCTCTCAAAAGTCTTCTGGATGCGATTCCCATGAGTATCGCGGAATTTTTTGCCACGATTGAAGAAACCAGAGACAGCAAATATTTCTACCGCCCCGATGAATTCACCGAGATCGCGCCGCAATCGGGCCAGACGGCAGTTTCGTTGCGCCAGCTTGGCAATGCCAGCACCCATGCCCTGCAAATCCTGGATGAGACCTATCCGCCCAATGCCGACACCGGGCCGGAACTGATCAGCCATATTGGCGAAGAGGCGGGCATCGTCACCCAAGGCCAGATTGAAATCACCGTCGAGGATCAGGTCAGGGTGCTACATCCCGGCGATGGCTATCTCTTCGACAGCCGCCTGCCGCATCGGTTTCGCAACACCGGCAGCGAGGTCTGCAAGATCATCAGCGCCTGTACGCCGCCGTCATTCTGATCCGGCGCGAAGGGTCATCTCAACAGCCCCGAGCCCGGCAATCTCGCCCTTGGCGACACATCCCGGCGTGACCCAGGGCAGACCGTTCAGCGATCCGGTTATAACGAGTTGACCGGGCTGCAAGCCGCCACAATGATTGCCGATTGCATGGGCAAGCTTGCACAGGGTGGCAAAGGCATCGCCGCCCGGCACCCGCGCCGCCCCGCTCAGATGCACCTTGTCACCAATGCTCAGATCCGCCGCGGCCTGCGTCACATCAATGCTCTGCCAGTCGCGAATGGGCGGGCCAAAGACCACCGCACCGTTCAGCTGATTGTCGAGCATCTTCAACAGCGGGTCGGCACCTTTGGGGTTTTCCAGACGGCTTTGCACCAGTTCGAACACCGGCAGCAATTCGACAGAGGCGCGCATTTGCCCGGCAAAATCCGGTGCGTCGCGATCCGGCAGCGGCGCGATCACCCGAAAGCCATATTCAAGCTCGACCCCGACCTCTTCCGCGGGGGGCAAGGTCAGGGTTGCGGGGCTTGCATGGATATCGCTGGCATAGATCGGCGCGATCACGATGGGGGCATCCGGCGGGCAGGCCACCTTGAAACCACCGACCGGGCCGAGATCTGCGGCAAGCGCCTCTTGCACGGCAAAGACACGCGCGCGGGTCAGCCCCTCACCTGCCCTGTCAGGCAGTCTCGGGCCACCGGCCCGTGCGGCGTGCAACAGGGCGATCAGCGGATCGCTCATGCGGCGATCACCGCACCAGCCGCAATCATCGCGTCAATAGCGGCACTGTCATAGCCTGCCTCGGCCAGAACCTCGCGGCTGTGCTGACCCAGAACCGGCGCGGCGCGGCGGATGCTGGCGGGGGTGTCGCTGAACTTGATCGGGTGGCCGAGGGTCTCAACGCTCCCCGCTTTGGGGTGCGCCACGTCGACAATCATGTCACGGGCGCGGGTTTGCGGATCATCGTGCATTTGCAGAATATCCAGCACCGGCCCGGCGGGCAGGCCCGCCGCCTCCATCCGGTCAAGCCAGACCTGGGTTGTTTCATGGCCAAGCCTGTCGTTCAGGATGCCTTCGAGGGCGTGCAGGTTTTGCATCCGGTCCTGATTGGTGGCAAAGCGCGGGTCATGGCCAAGCTCTGACGCGCCGATCACCTCAAGAAACCGTTCCCAGTTGCGTTGATTGGCGGCGCCCACATTGACCCAGCCGTCAGAGGTGCGAAACGACTGATAGGGCGCATTCAGCGGATGCGCCGAGCCAAGCGGGCCGGGCGCCGTGCCGGTGGCAAAGGCGATGGCCGATTGCCAATAGGTCTGGGTAATTGCCGCCTCGAACAGCGAGGTATCGACCTTTTGGCCCTCGCCGGTTTGCAACATCCGCGCATAGGCCGCCGAGACGCCCATGGCGGCGATGATCCCCGCCGTGATATCGGAAATCGGCGCGCCGGGTTTGACCGGCGGGCGGCCCGGCCCCTCGCCGGTGATCGACATCAGGCCTGACATGCCCTGCGCGATAAGATCAAAACCGCCGCGATTCGCATACGGGCCCGTACGGCCAAAGCCGGAAATCTCGCAATAAATCAGCCGTGGATTGATCGCGCGCAGGTCAGCGTAGCCAAGGCCCAATCGCTCCATCGTGCCCATGCGATAATTTTCGATCACCACGTCGGCCTCTTTCAGCAGCCGATGCAGCGCCGCCACCCCATCCGGTTGTTTGAGGTTGAGGGCAATGCCGCGCTTGTTGCGGTTCATCATCATATAGGCCGCCGATTCCCCCTCGATGGCGGGGGGTACAAAGCGGCGGCTGTCATCGCCGTCGGGTTTTTCGACCTTGATCACATCGGCCCCCATATCGGCCAGCATCAGGCCACAGACCGGCCCGGCCATGATATGCGCGAGTTCGACCACCTTCATGCCCGCCAGCGGGCCGGTGGTTTCGGGGGTTATTTGCCCGTCCATTTCGGGGCCTCCTTGGCTAGGAACGCCTCCATTCCGTGGCGGAAATCGTCGCTCATGTAACACATCTCGATCAGGTCGGCGTCTTCAACGGTGGCAGCAATACCGACACGGCGCATCGCCTCTTTGGTGGCGCGCAGGGTCAGCGGCGCCATCCGGCCTAGTGTCTGCGCAAGCTCTTCGGCCCGCGCCATAAGGGCGGCCTCATCCTCAAGCACTTCGGTGACAAGGCCACAGGCCTGCGCCTCATCGGCGCCCAATAGCCGCGCGGTAAAGATCATCTCGCGCACACGGCCCGCCCCCATCAGCGCCGAGAGCCGCGCAAGATTGGCGGCCGCAAGGCAATTGCCAAGAGTGCGCGCGATCGGAAAGCCAAACTTGAGGCTGGCACTTGCGATGCGGATATCGCAGGCCGCCGCAATCGCCGCCCCGCCCCCGGTACAGGCGCCGTTCAGCGCCGCCACCGTCGGCAGCGGGCAGCGTTCAACCGCCTCAAGCACCGCGCCAATCTTTGCCTCGTAATCCAGCGCATCCTGCGCCTTATCAAAGGCCCGAAACTGGGTCATGTCGGTGCCCGCCGCAAAGGCGCGCCCGCCGGCCCCCGAGATGACCACGGCACGCAGGCTTCCGTCTGTCGGCACGCCACGACAGAGATCGGCCAGCCCTTCGTACATCTCAAAGGTCAGCGCATTGCGCGCCTGTGGTCGGTTAAAGGTGATCCACAGCGTCGCGTCGCGGATTTCATGCGTCAGGTCGGTCATATTGCTGCCTTATCTGTAGAAATATTCAACCAGGAAGAGCGGCACAGAGGGCACATAGGTGCAGAGCATCAGAACCGCCAAGAGCACCATCACGAACCAGATATTGACCTTGGACACCTCCCAGATATTGGCCCGCGCCACCGCACATGACGTGATCAGAACCGAGGCCACCGGCGGGGTCTGTTGACCGATGGCAAGGTTCAGCGTGACCACAAGCCCGAAATGCACCGGATCAATGCCTGCGGCGGTGATCAGCGGAATGACAATCGGCACCACAAGGATGATCGCCGCCGCTGAGTGCAGGAAAAACCCGATGATCAGAAAGAAAAAGTTGAGGATCAACAGGATCGCCCATTGCTTGTCGGTGATCGACAGAATGCCATTGGCAAGCTCCTGCGGGATCTGCGCACGGGTCAGAAAGCCGCCCATCAGAACCGAGGCCGCCACCAGAAGCATCACAACGGCGGTCTGCATGCCGCCATCAAGCATCGCGCGGCGCAGGTGGCCAATGTCAAGGTTGCGATACCAGGCCGACACCACTAGCGCGGCGATCACGGCAAGGCCCGCGCCTTCGGTCGCGGTGACAAAGCCGCCAAAGATGCCGCCAAGGATGATCACCGGAAGACTAAAGGCCGGCAGGGCGTCAACGAAAGTCTCGCGCAGGCGCGGCATGTTGAACGCCTCTTCGGTCGGCAGGTTGTAGCGGCGCGCAAAGATATAGGCGACCAGCATCAATCCCGCCGCCCCCAACAGGCCCGGCACCACGCCGGCCACGAAAAGCTGTTCGACCGAGGTATTGGCCGAGGCCGCGTAAAGGATCATCGGGATCGACGGCGGGATGATGATCGCCAGCGACGCCGAGGACGATGTGACCGCCGCCGAAAGTTCCTTGGAATAGCCGCGCTTTTTCATCTGCGGGATCAGGATTGAGCCCATCGCCGCCACATCGGCCACCGCAGAGCCGGAGATTTCCGCAAAGAACAGCGAGACACCGATATTCACCATCGCCAGGCCGCCGCGCACAAAGCCGACGATCGCCGAAACGAAATTGATAAGCCGGTCGGTGATGCCGCCGGCATTCATGATCGCCCCGGCGAGCACGAACATCGGAATTGCAATCAGCGAAAACTTGGTCGATCCGTCATACATGTCAAGAGCGATGGTCACCAGGCTATCGGGCCCTTCAGTTACCAACAGGCCCAGCACCCCAGACATGGCCAGGGCCACGGCGATCGGCACATTGATGCAGATCATCACCACGAGGGCAATAAAAATAGCCAGCATAAGCATCAGACGCGATCCTTGTTCTTGTGAAGTTCGGTCTCGACCTCTTCTTCGATTTCGGCATGTTCAAGCGAAATGCCCTGCGCCGTTTTCGCCCAGTACTCCGGCAGGCTCAGCAATTGGCAGACGATAAACAGGCTGGCCCCGATGGGGATCACCGATTGGGTGAATTGCACCGGCACCCAGGTGAGCGACACAAGCATGTCGCCCTCAAGCACCTCAAGCACCTGAAGCCCCGCCCGCGCCATCAGCACAAAGAACACCAGCACAGACGCTTCGGCGAGCAACATCGCGGCAAGCCGCAGGTTCGGGGGCATGGCAAGCAACACCGTATCAAACCCGATGTGGCGACGATGCAGCGCCGCAAGCGCCGAACCATAATAGGTGATCCACGCCAGCATGATCGCGGCAACCTCATCGTACCAAGAAAAACTCTGCCCCATAAGACGGGCCAGAACGGCGAAGATCACGATGACGGTCAGACCGATCATCAACAGGATCGTGATGCTTTCAAGAATGCGGCTTAGGAAACGATTGGCGCGTGACAGAGCAGTCATGGGGGCCTTCTTTTACATGCATTGGAACAGCGCCTGCCCAAGGCGGGCGACAGGATGCTCCGGGGTGTCTGATCTTTGGAAACAGAGGATCGGCGGCCCGCAGCGGGGCCGCCGACAATCACCGGGGCTTAGCTCGACTGAGCAAGGCCCATGACGGTGTCGATCAAGTCCTGACCACCCTCGACCTCGGCGGCAAAGCCTTCATAGATCGGCTTGGAGGCTTCGATGAAGGCGGCCTTGTCGGCCTCGTTCACCTCGACACCGGCATCCTTGATCACGGCCAAAAGCTCGGTTTCGAGCTGCGCCGCCTTTTCATAGGTAAACGTCTGGGTGTCGTTGCCACACTCGGTCAGCATCGCCTGCACCTCGGGGGATTGCTTGCCGAATGTCTTGGCAGAGCTCAAAACATACGCTGGCGTATAGACATGACCGGTGATCGAGAGGTATTTTTGCACCTCCTGAAACTTGGCCGAGGCGATTTGCGCATAGGGGTTTTCCTGGCCGTCGATCACGCCGGTTTGCAGCGCGGTGAACACATCGGAAAACGACATCGGCGTGGGGTTTGCACCGTATTGCTGGAACATCTTCACGCGCCATGCGCCGTTCGGGGTGCGCAGCTTGATGCCTTGCAGATCCTCGGGTTTGTTGATCGGGCGGGTGTTATTGGTGATGTGGCGAAACCCGTTCTCGGCCAAGCCGACAATGTGATAGCCATTGTCGTTTGCCGCGCCTTGGAATTTGTCCATCATCGCGCCTTGCACGCGGCGCATATGGTCACGATCCTTGATGATATAGGGCATCTCGAAGACGCCGAACACATCGCTGACCGAGGACATCACCGAAGACGGCAGGGCAAAATCGACCTGCCCCAGTTTGAGCTTTTGCAACAGCTCCTTGTCCTTGCCAAGCTGTGACGAGCCAAAGGTCTGAACCTCGATCTTGCCGCCGGATTTGTCGCCGACACAGGCGGCGAAATTATTGGCCGTCGCCTCGAACAGTGAACCGGGCGCGCCGACATGGCCAAATTTCATGGTGACATCAGCGGCCATCGCCGGCATGGCAATCATCGAGGCCACAGCGGTTGCAATAAGTGTCTTTTTCATTTTGATCCTCCCTGGATATCTGAATGATGCGCGGCTGATGCGGTTGGGCGCTTTACCTTCTTATCAATCGTGCCGCGCGATGGTGGTCTTGAATCTCGTTAGGTTTTACCGACTTTGGCCAACGCGGGCTCCTCCTCCCGCGTTGGCCGTTTGTTACGGGCTCAGGCCGCGGCACGGGCACCGTTGAATTTCTGCCCCAGAACTTCAAGCGCGGCCTGTACGCCGCCGGCTTTGTACGGAACGCCCGCGTCGCGCAAACCCATCTCGACGCCCGACAGTGTGCCACACAACGTAAGATCGTTGAAATCCCCAAGATGCCCGATGCGAAATACCCGGTCGGCAACCTTTGACAGGCCACTGCCCAGGGACATGTCATAATTGCGCAGGGTAACGGCGCGGAAATTATCGGCCGAATGCCCCTCGGGCATCAAGACCGCCGTAAGAACAGGCGAGTGGTGCTCGGGGACGTTACATAGGATCTCAAGCCCCCAAGTCTCCACTGCGGCGCGGGTCGCGGCGGCGTGGCGTTGATGGCGCGCAAAGACATTTTCCAGCCCCTCTTCATGCAGCATATCAAGCGCCTCGTTGAGACCGTAAAGCAGGTTGGTCGCCGGGGTGAAGGGGAAATACCCGTTGTCATTCGGCCCCGCCATGTCCGCCCAGCTCCAGTACGAGCGTGTAAGCCGCGCGGATTCAGAGGCCTTCATCGCCTTGTCGCTGATGGCGTTGAATGACAATCCAGGCGGCAGCATCAGCCCCTTTTGCGATCCCGCAACCGTAACATCGACACCCCATTCATCATGCCTGAAGTCAATCGAGGCCAGTGACGAAATCGTATCGGCCATAAGCAGCGCCGGATGGCCCGCCGCATCCATCGCGCGGCGCACCTGATCTACCTGCGTGACAGAGCCGGTCGAGGTTTCATTGTGCACCACGCAGACCGCCTTGATCTCATGGCCCTTGTCCGCGCGCAGGCGCTCTTCAATCGCCGCCGCGTCGGCCCCGGCGCGCCAGTCGCTTTCGATAAAGACCGGGTTGAGGTCAAGTTTTTGCGCCAGCGATTTCCACAGCGTCGCGAAATGACCGGTTTCATACATCAAGACCGTATCACCCGGCGAAAGGGTGTTGACCAAGGCGGCCTCCCAGGCGCCGGTGCCCGATGCCGGGTAAATCACCACCCTTGCCTCGGTCTTGAAGATCGTCTTCATCCCTTCAAGCGCCTTGCGGCCGACATCGGCAAAGGCAGGGCCGCGATGGTCCATGGTTGGGTAATCCATCGCGCGCAGAATACGGTCGGGCACATTGGAAGGCCCTGGAATTTGCAAAAAGTGGCGTCCGGCAGTCATGGTTTTCCTCTCCCCGATACGGAACACCTCGCGATAAAAAGCGAGGGAATTTTGTTGAATTGAATTCTGAATTCAATATTATGTCAAGAAGTATCGAAAAAATTTTTGAAGGGTCGCGCCGCATGCTGGATGAAAACATACGCTCTCGATTGTCGCGCGATATCGAGGGCGAAACCCGGTTCGATGCCTTCACGACCGGGCGCTATGCGACCGATGCCTCGATCTATCAGATCATGCCCGCCGGCGTAGTCATCGCCAAAAGCGCGGGCGATGTCGCCGCCGCATTAGAAGCCGCACGCGAGGCCGATATACCGCTGACCATGCGCGGCGGGGGCACCTCGCAATGCGGGCAAACGGTGAATTCCGGGCTGATCGTGGATTGCTCGAAATACCTCAACCGGATCATCGAGCTTGATGTCGCAGGGCGGCGTGCCGTGGTCGAACCGGGGATCGTTCTCGATGATCTCAATCGCGCGCTCAAGCCGCATGGGTTATGGTTTCCGGTCGATGTATCAACCGCCTCGCGCGCCACGATTGGCGGGATGGTGGGCAATAATTCCTGCGGCTCTCGCTCGCTTCGTTATGGCACCACGCGTGATAATGTGGCGCGCATCGAGGGGCTTTTGGCCGATGGCACCGCGTTTGATTTTGGCCCCGGTTCGGGCAATCGCGTACCCGAGCCTTTGTTGCGGCAAATGCTTGATCTTGGCGCGCGCGAGGCGGGCGAAATCGCCGCGCGCTTCCCCAAGGTACAGCGCCGGGTTGGTGGCTATAACATCGACGCGCTTGTGCCCGGCGATGCTCCTATCAATCTTGCGCATCTGTTGATCGGCTCCGAGGGAACGCTTGCGATTTCAACCGCGATCGAAATCAAGCTGTCGCCCCTGCCCTCTAAAACCCGCGTCATGGGCGTTTGCCATTTCCCGACGTTCCGCGCCGCGATGGAGGCCGCGAAACCGCTTGTGGCACTTGGGCCGACCTCGGTCGAGCTTGTCGATTCGACGATGATCGACCTTGCCCGCTCGATCCCGATCTATGCCAAAACGCTAGAGGCTTTCGTACGCGGCACCCCCGCCGCGATGCTGTTCATAGAGTTTGCCGATAGCCCCGGTGAGAACGAAGAAAACATGCGCCGCCTTGCCGATACCATGGCCGATCTCGGGTTTTGCTTTGGCAAGGGCGGCCCGCATGAGGGCGGCGTTGTCGAGGTCTGGGATATGGGTCTTGCCGCCGATATCGGCGAGCTGCGCAAGGCCGGCCTCAATATCATGATGTCGATGAAAGAGGCGGGCAAGCCGGTGTCCTTTGTTGAGGACTGCGCCGTGCCGCTCGATCATCTGGCCGATTACACCGACCGCCTGACCGAGGTGTTCCATGAACATGACACGACCGGCACGTGGTATGCCCATGCCTCCGAGGGCTGTTTGCATGTCCGCCCGGTCCTGAACCTCAAGCTTGAAAAAGACGTGCGCGCCATGCGCGAGATCGCCGAGGCGGCGTTCGAGATGGTGCGCGACTACAAGGGCTCGCATTCCGGCGAGCATGGTGATGGCATCGTGCGATCCGAATTTCACGGGCCCATGTTTGGGCCGCGCATTCTAGGTGCCTTTGAAGAGGTGAAGGCGGCGTTCGATCCGGGCGCGCGCCTCAACCCCGGCAAGATCGTGCATGCGCCGAAAATGGATGACCGAAGCCTGATGCGCTACCCGCCGGGCTATGCGTTCGACGACCTCAAGACCGGGCATGACTGGTCCGACTGGACCGGCGCAGGCGGTGGTTTTCAGGGCGCGGTCGAGATGTGCAACAACAACGGCGCCTGTCGCAAACTGGCCGGGGGCGCCATGTGCCCGAGCTATCGCGTGACCCGCGACGAGCGTGACGTGACCCGCGGGCGCGCCAACACCCTGCGCCTTGCGCTTTCGGGGCGGTTGGGCAAGGACGCGTTGTTTTCGCAAGATATGGCCGAAACGCTAAAGCTGTGCGTGGGTTGCAAGGCCTGCAAGCGCGAATGCCCCACCGGGGTGGATATGGCCAAGATGAAAACCGAGGTTCTCTATCAACGCGGCCAGAAACTTGGCTATGGCACCCGCGAACGTCTGATCGCTGAAATGCCCCGCTATGCGCGCCTTGCGGTGGCCTTGCGTGGCCTGATTGCCCTGCGCAACCGTGTGCCGGTTCTGGCACGCTTGGGGGAAAAGCTGCTTGGGCTTGCGGCGGCGCGAAGCCTGCCCTTGTTTCGTGGTGATTTCTTTCGTGACAGCGAGGTGAAACAGACCCCGACAAGCGGCAAGGCCGGTAAGGTGATCCTGTTCACCGACACGTTCAATCGCTGGATGGAGCCAGGCATTCCGCGCGCCGCCCTGCGGGTTCTAAGCCGCGCGGGATACGACGTGATCACCGCCACGGCCCCCGGTCGCCCGCTCTGTTGCGGGCGCACCTATCTGGCGGCGGGTATGATTGATCAAGCCCGCGCCGAGGCGCGGCGCACGCTTGACGCCCTGATGCCGCATGTGCGCGCGGGCACGCCGATTGTCGGGCTGGAACCCTCTTGCCTGTTGACGCTGCGCGACGAGTTCCTCACGCTTTTGCCCGGCGAAGACGCCCGCGCCTTGTCGCAAAACGCGTTTCTGTTTGAGGAATTCGTGGCGCGAGAGGCAAAGGCCGGGCGCTTTGATCTGCCGATGCAAGACACCGGCCAGGGCGCGCATGTGCATGGCCATTGCCATCAAAAATCCGCCGGGATCATGGGCGATATGGCGGCTGCGCTCGATCTTGTGCCGGGGCTTGCAGCTCAGAACATTGAAAGCAGTTGCTGTGGCATGGCCGGCGCCTTTGGCTATGGCGCGGACACCTACGATGTGTCGATCCGCATGGGTGAGCTATCGCTCTTGCCCGCCGTGCGCGCCGCCGCGCCGGATGATCTTGTGGTCGCCAATGGCACCTCTTGCCGCCACCAGATTGCCGACGGAACCGGGCGCAGGGCCTTGCATATTGCGGAAGTTTTCGACAGAGCCTCGCAAAATACTCTAGAAAAGGGCCAAGACCATGCGCAATGACCCCCAAGAGGCCCCGGTGATGTCCGAGTTGAAACCAGACCCGATCGGACGCACGGCCTTGGCTGTCGAGATCACCAACCGGCTGCGCCAGATGATCCTTGAGGGTCAGTTGGAGCCCGGCGGAAAGATCAATGAAAAGCTTTTGACCGAACAATTCGGCGTGTCGCGCACGCCCTTGCGCGAGGCGCTCAAGGTGCTGGCGGCCGAGGGCCTGCTTGACCTCATTCCGCATCGCGGCGCCGTCATCACCCGCCAGAGCGAGAGCGAATTGGCCGAGGTGTTTCGCGTTCTGGCCTCGCTAGAGGGGCTGGCCGGCGAATTGGCAACGGCGGCCGCCAGCGATGAAACCCTGAGCCAGATCAGGGAGATGACACAACAGCTGCGCCGCTCTTATGAAGAAACCGACCGCCCGACCTATTTCCGCATCAATCAGGCCATTCACAAGGCGATTTTGCAGGCGGCGGACAATGAAACCCTGCTGCGCTCGCACGAGCTTTTGGCCTATCGGGTCCAGCGCGCGCGCTATCAGGCCAACCTGACGCCAGAGCGTTGGCGCGCGGCGGTCGAGGAACACGAGGCGATTGCCGAGGCGCTTTGTGCCCGTGACGCCGCAACCACGGCAGAGCGGATGAAAGAGCACCTTCTGAGAAAGCTCGCCTCGATCTCGGCCAAAGGTTAGGTCAGCATCACTGGACGAAACGATCTGGCGCGAGGGCCGCGATCACCTCTGGGGTAAGCTCGGGCTTTTGTCCAAGGACAAGCGCCGCCGTCAGGCGCGACAATGCCGGCGCTGTCTGAACGCCGTAACCGCCCTGCCCCGCAAGCCAGAAAAATCCGCGCGCCTCGGGGGCAAAACCCGCCACCGGCGTGCGGTCCGAAACAAAGCTACGCAATCCCGCCCAGCTATGTTCGACCCGTGTCACCGGCACGGTTACCGCCTGTTCGAACCGGTGCAAGCCTTCGGCCAGAACCATGTCATCGGCCCAGGCATCATGCGGATCGACCGGGTCTTCATCGGCGGGCGAGACCATAAGTTTGCCAGCCTCCGGCTTGGCGTACCAGGTTTCCGAAATCGGGCCGAACACCGGCCATTTTTCGCAATCATGACCGGCAGGCGCGGGGATGATCGCGGCCGAACGGCGCATCGGCTGAAGCCCGATCTGCACCACGCCCGCGCGCAATGCCACCTGATCGGCCCAGGCCCCGGCAGCATTGATAAGTATGGGCGCCGCAAATCTGCCTTGCGTGGTTTCGACCTGCCAAAGCGCGTCATCATCGCGAATGTCACCGACCTGCGCGCCCGTGATGATCTGGCCTCCATGGCCGCGCAGAAACCGGGCATACCCCTGCAACATCCGGTCCACATCAATGCCCTGTGCGCCATGTTCGATCATCGCGCCCGCGATGCAATCGGTGCGCAGGATCGGCACGATCTCGCCCGCTTGCGCGCCCGTAAGCCGCTCGATCCCGGTCGCGCCATCAAGATAGGCCTCAAGCACCGGCAATTCGTCCTCGCGCGCGATCATCAATTCGCCGCGCGGGCTAAGCAGGGGGCCCTCGCAAATGTCACCGGGATTTTCAAATATCGGCTCAGCGGCGCCATTGAGCGCGCGCAGCGTGGCATTGCCATAGTTGCGGATGAAAATCGCCGCCGAGCGCCCGGTCGAGTGATAGCCAAGCTGCACCTCACCCTCAAGAAGGATCACGCGCGCGCCGCCACGCGCAAGCTCTGCGGCGGCACTTGCCCCGGCGATCCCGCCGCCGATCACGATCACATCTGCCTGGCTCATGCGGTTTCAAATCCTGTCAGAGCAGCGGTCAGGTTCTCACCCAGCTCGTCGCACAGATAGCCGCCTTCCTGCACGAAAAGCGTGGGCAGGCCAAGGCCCGCGATCGCCGCGCCGATACGGCCGAACCCCGGTGTGGTGATCGCCAGCCCCTTGAACGGGTCGCCCTCGTAAGCGTCAAGCCCAAGCGCCACCACAACCACATCGGCGCCAAAGGCGATGATGCGCTCTAGCGCGGTATCAAGCACCTTGAGATAGGCCTCATCGCCGGTGCCCCGCGCCAGCGGCAGGTTCAGGTTATAGCCAATTCCGCGCCCCGCGCCGCGTTCCTCTGCATGGCCCCAGAAGAACGGGTAAAACCGCGCCGGATCGGCATGGATCGACAGGGTCAGCACATCGTCGCGGTCATAGAAAATGCCCTGCGTGCCATTGCCGTGATGCACATCGACATCCAGAATGGCGGCGCGCAGGCCGCGCGTGCGCAACCTCTCTGCGGCGATGCCGGCATTGTTGAGAAAGCAAAACCCCCCCGCCAGATCGCCGTAAGCATGATGCCCCGGCGGGCGGCAGAGCGCATAGCCCGCCCGCGCGCCATCCGCCAGCAGATCCGCGCCGGTCACCGCCGATTGCGCCGACCAATAGGCCGCCTCCCAGGTGCCCTTGCCGATGGGACAGGCCGTATCGACCTGATGATAGCCCGCCTGCCCGACGGCGGATTTGGGATAATTGTCGGATCGGTTGGCGGGATGGATATTCGGGATCACCTCTTCGCCCGCCCCCTCGATCCGCTGCCAGCGGATGTAGATATTCTTGAGGAACGTCACATATTCCGGCGAGTGCAGCGCCGCGATCGGGCCAAGCCCGGCATCCTTTGGCGCGATAAAATCGCAGCCTGCCGCCTCTGCGCCGCTGCGCAGGCGGGCGATCCGCTCGGGTTGTTCGGGGCTAGGCAGGACCTTGCCATTGGCCATGAAATGTTTCGGGTCATGGTGCCACTGGCGGTCGTCGAAAATGGCCTTCATTGCGCATTCCTTATCAGTCGTTGCACCGCGTCCTGCGATAGGCGCATCGTTGTCATGTTGCCTTGTGGCTCAAAGCCGAGCCGCGTGTAAAAGCGGCGCGAGGCGATGCTATGGGCATAAACCGCCAAAGTCATCCACTCGGCCCCCCAAAGAAGGTTCGCACGCGTCGCCACCCGCGCCAGTATTTTCTGGCCCAATCCGCCGCCGCGCGCCGCCTCTGCGACCCAGAGGTCAGAAACATAGACCCCCGCCGCGCCGCGCGCAGTGGAAAACACCGGGCTGAACAAGGCCGCCCCCATGAGCGCGCGATCGCGCAGCGCCAAGAGGCCATAGGCGGCAGGCACCCGTCCGAATAACCCCACCCGCAAGACATCGGCCCCGGCCAGATGCGCATCGCCCAAATCAACGCTGAGCGCGCATAATGCCTGATCCAAAAGGGCCAGATCATCGGCGTTTTGCACCGGGCGGAAATCAATATCAGCCATCGCTCAGATCGCTGTCTTATCTGCGCCCTTGAGGCCCAGAATTGCACGCGCCTGATCGGCGGTGGCAACGCTGCGGCCCAGGGCTTCGACAATATCGCGGATCTTGGAAACCTGTTCAGCGTTGCTTTGCGCAAGTGTGCCGCGCGCAATCGTAAGGCTGTCTTCCAGCCCGACACGCACATGCCCGCCCATCGCCGCCGACATGGTGATCAGCGGCATCTGATGCCGCCCCGCCGCCAGAACCGAGAACATATACTCCTCGCCAAAAAGCTTGTCCGCGATGCGCACCATATGCGTCAGGTTTTCCGGGTCCGGCCCCATGCCGCCCAAGACGCCAAACACGAACTGAATGAAAAACGGCGGTTTGATCAGGCCCCGGTCGGCAAAATGGCGCAGCATGTAAAGGTGGCTGAGATCATAGCATTCAAACTCGAACCGTGCACCACGCTCCTGGCCAAGCTCGGTCAGGATACGGGCGATATCGCGCGGCGTGTTCTTGAACACAAGATCGTCGGACCCCTCAAGAAACGGCTTTTCCCAATCGTGTTTCCAGTCCGAAATCCGCTCGGCCATCGGGTAGAGCGCGAAATTCATCGTCCCCATGTTGAGCGAGGCCATTTCTGGTTCGGCCAGTTTTGGCGCCGCCAGCCTCTGGTCAAGGGTCATCACCGCGCTGCCGCCAGTCGAGATATTAAGCACCGCATCGCTCGCCTGTTTCAGACGCGGCAGGAAGCCCATGAAATGACCGGGCTCGGCCGAGGGTTTGCCGGTTTCCGGATCGCGCGCATGCAGGTGCAGGATCGCGGCCCCCGCCTCGGCCGCGCCAAGGCCGGCGGCGGTAATTTCATCCGCCGTGACCGGAAGATGCGGCGACATGCTTGGGGTATGGATAGAGCCGGTCAGCGCACAGGTGATGATGATCTCGCGCATGCCCACCCCTTACGCGATCTTGTCAAGGCTGGGGCGGATTTCGGCGGTGAATTGCACCAGAGCGGCCTCCAGCATTTCGATGATCTCATCCAGATGGGTCTCGTTCACGATCATCGGCGGGCAGACTAGGATATGATCGCCCTCAACGCCATCGCGGGTACGGCGCGAATAGACGATAAGGCCTTTGTCATAGGCGATCTGCACAAAGCGGTCAAAGGCGCGCAACTCTTTGGGCAAGGGCGCCTTGGTGGCCCGGTCCGACATGAACTCGAACGCCGTCAAAAGACCCATGCCACGCACATCGCCGATGATCGGAAAGCGATCCATCAATCCGCGCAACCGAGTCAGGAGCTTACCCCCCATCAGCGCCGCGTTCCGCACCAGACCAAGACGCTCGATCTCGTCGATCACCGCTAGGCCGGCGGCGCAGGCCAGCGGATTTCCGGCATAGGTGAACCCGTGCAGGAAACCACCCGCATCAAGCACCGGCTCGACCAGACGCTCATGCGCGACCATCCCGCCAAGCGGCATGTATCCGGCGGCAAAGCCTTTCGACATGACCATGATATCGGGCTCAAGATTCCAATGCTCCGAGGCCAGGAATTTGCCGGTGCGCCCGGCGCCGGTCATCACCTCGTCGAGGATCAACAGCACACCGTATTGACGGCAAATCTCCTGCACGCGCTCCATATATCCGCGCGGCGGCACAAGCGCGCCGGTCGAGGCACCGCCGACCGGCTCGACGATAAAGGCAAGCACAGAATCCGGCCCTTCGGCCAGGATCTGCGCCTCAAGCATATTGGCATAGTGATGCCCGGTCGCGATGGCGTCAGGGTCAAGCCCGTCAAGATAGGCGCGCGGCGCGGGCACTTTCGGCATCATCTGCATCATCGGCTCGAACGGTTTGGTCAGCGGCGCATAGCCGGTGATCGCCAATGCCCCAAGGGTGCAGCCATGATAGCTTGGACTGCGCGAAATCACCTTCCAGCGGCTGCCCTCACCGACGGCCAACGCATATTGCCGGGCCAGCTTGATCGCGCTTTCCACCGCCTCGGAGCCGCCCGAGACGAAAAACACCCGGTTCAACCCCTCTGGCGTCAACGCGGCTGCTTTCGAAGCCAGCTTTTCCGACGCCTCGGTCTCAAAATGAAGCCGATAGCCAAAGGTCGATTTCTCCATCTGGCGGCGCATCGCCTCTAGCACATTTTCATTCGAATGACCGATGTTACAGACCATCGCGCCGGATGAGCCATCAAGATAGCGCTTGCCATCGACATCCCACATGTAAACGCCACGCGCCTGATCAAGAACCGGCTTGCGCTCTCTGCCCTGATAAAAAAGGTGGCTTGGTTTTGCACTCATGGTCTTATCCCGGAAGCGCCGCGCAATCCTGCGGGCGAAGATGCAGATTTACCTCATCGCCCACGGCAAAGGGGCGCTCGTCGATCATGTTGATAGCCTGCAACTGGGTGTCGCCTGCGCTCACGAAATAGCGCACGGCCTGCCCCTGATAATCGACGGTTTCGACCTTTGCGGGCACCGAAACAACCCCCTTGGGCGCGGCTGATTTGGACAGGATCACCTTTTCGGCCCGCACCACAAGCTTGGCAGGCCCCTTGGATTTCAGGTTCGGCGCCTTTTGCGCCGGAATATCCATACCGCCGAACACCGGCGCCTCGATCCCCACCGACGCACCGCCATAGGTGGTGCATGTCGCGTCAAAAATGTTCGACGCGCCAAGGAAATTGGCGACGAATTCAGAGGCCGGGGTGTTGTACACCTCTTCCGGCTTGCCGACCTGTTCAACCCGGCCCTCGGACATCACGACGATGAAATCCGACATTGCAAGCGCCTCGGACTGGTCATGGGTCACGAATACGGTGGTCACGCCGATGCGTTCCTGAATGCGCTTGAGTTCAACGCGCATATCCTCGCGCAGGTTGGCATCAAGCGCCGATAGCGGCTCGTCGAGCAGCAAGACATCCGGCTCGATCACGATGGCACGGGCAAGCGCGATGCGCTGTTGCTGACCGCCCGACAATTCCTTGGGATAGCGGTGCCCGACATCCGGAAGCTGCACCAATTCAAGCGCCGCCTTTACCTTGGCCGGAATATCGGCGCTTGGCACATCGCGGTATTTTAGGCCAAAGGCGACGTTTTCGGCCACGGTTTTATGCGGAAACAGAGCATAGTTCTGAAACACCAGCCCAAGATTGCGCTTGTGGATCGGCACATCGTTGACCCGCTTGTCGCCAATCAGGATTTCGCCCTCGGTCGGGTCGAGAAGCCCCGCGATCATCCGCAAATTCGTGGTCTTGCCACAGCCCGACGGCCCCAAAAGCGTGACGAACGCGCCTTCGGGTATCTCAAGCGAGGTCTGATGAACGGCCGTAAAGCCGCCAAACCGTTTGACAATATTTTTCAGGGTGACGGCGCTCATTGGCGGCCTCCTTGGGCGGGCGAAAAGTGGTTGCCCGCCCCGGCAATCACCGGGACAGGCAAGGCTTGGGTGGGTCTAGTAGCCCTTTTGAACGCGACCAAAGGTTTTGGTCCATTCTTGTTCGTTCTTGTTCCAGTAGGCCGGATCGGCAAAGGTCAGATTTTCCAATGTGCCGGTCGGATCAAAGGCCGGCAGGGTCGGAATCTTGGCGCCAAGATCAACCTTGGTCGGGTCAAGCGCAGGCGGATAGTTCTGGCCTTCCGCCACCGCGATCGAGGTTGCCGGATCAAGCATGAAGTTCAACAGCTCTTCACAGGCCTCCATCGGGCTGCCTTTGATCACGAACAGACATTCCTGCCAGCCATAGCCATTCGGCGGGTCCATATAACCGATGTCATGGCCTTGTTCCTGAAGCGCGAAGATCCGGCCCGACCAGGCCTCGGTCACATGGATTTCCTCTTCGGCAAGCAGGCTCATCAATTCGGCGCCCGACCCCCAGTATTTCAACGAGAGGTCACGATGCGCGCGGATCGCATCCCAGACCGCCTCCATATCCGTCGCGCCGTTCGGGTCCTGCCCGGTTTGCAGCGAAGCAAACCAGATCCGCGTGCGCCAGTCGCCCCAGCCGGCAATCTTGCCCTTGTGGGTCTCGTCGATCAGGATCTTGGCGCCCTTTTCCTTCATCTCATCATCCGAGATATACTTGCGGTTATAGGCAAGACCGGTGGTGCCATAGTCATAGGGCACACAGGACAGCTTGCCATCCGTCACCTTGCGGAACACATCAACCAGCTTGGGGATGACATATTTCAGGTTCGGGATGTTGTCCTCATTCAACTCGCTGGAAAAGCCAAGGTTGTGATAACGCGCATAATCGAACACGCCCGACAGGTGGGCGATGTTGTATTCGCCTTCCTGGCTTGCCTTGATGCGGCTGATATATTCATCGGGGCCGCCAAAGGTCCCATCGACCACATTGATGCCGGTCGCGGCGGTATAGGGATCAAAGGCGTGCTCGCGGAACGCCTCGGACACAACCCCGCCCCAGCCGTCAAAGCGCACCTGCGATACACTCTGGGCATTGGCGTATTTGGCAAAGGGCGTCTGCACGCCGTAAGCAAGGCCCGCCGCACCGATCAGCCCGAGAAAGCTGCGCCGGTCCAGATCGCCGTTCATGTACCGTTCGCGCATCCGCTCATAACGGGTGGTGTTGTCCATTTTCCTGGTCATTTTCATCTCCTTGTTGACTGGGTTCTTTATCTGTTCGGACGGTTCTAACTGCCGCCCTTGCTTGCCACCTTGCGCGCAATCGCCAACCCGATAAGGGGCAGGCCCACGGTCATGAGAATCATAACCGTCCCGAGGGCATTGATCTCGGGGCTGATGGAATTGCGCAGCATGGCGAAAATCTGTGTCGGTACGGTCTCCACCCCGCCGGGCTTCCAGAACAGCGTACCGGTGATGTCATCAAAGCTGATCGTGAAGGCAAACAGCCCCCCCGCCAGCACCGCCGGCATCATCAGCGGCAGGGTGATCTCAAAGAACGTCTGGCGCGGGCTTGCGCCGAGACTAAGCGCGGCCTCTTCGATATCGCGCTTGATGCTGACAAGGCGCGCCTGCACAACCAGTATCACGAAGGGCAGCGTAAAGATCACATGCCCGGCCAGCAAAAGCGGAAAGCTTTTCGGCAGGCCGAGAAAGTTGAGAAACAACAGCAAGGCCACCGCAAGCACTACCTCGGGCACCAGAATCGGCGCGATCAGCATGGTGGTGATCATATTGCGCCCCGGCACGTCGTAGCGCACCAGTGCCAAAGAGGCCAAAACGCCCAGAGTGGTGGAAAACACCGCCGTCAGCGCGCCAAGGATGACCGAGGTGCGAAAGGCGCGCAAGATCGCCTCGTTCTGCGCCAGCTCGACGAACCAGCGAAACGAAAACCCGGTCATCGGAAAACTGCCGAACTGGCTTGCGTTAAAGCTAAGCAGGACCACCACGGCGACCGGCAGGAACATGAAGACGTAAACCGCCATCGCCCATCCGCGAATAAGGTGCCAGCCGCGGTTGCTCTTACCCGCCATCAACCAAGCCCCTTCATCAACTGCGCCATGCCAAGATAGCGGTTGTAGATGAGAACGAGCGCCCCGAGCACCGCCAAAAGCATCAGGCTAAGCGCGCTGCCAAGCGGCCAGTTGAGCTGGGTGATGATCGCCTCGAACACCAGATTGGCAAACATCGCATCCCTCGGACCGCCAAGCACCAGAGGCGTGATATAGGTGCCCGCGCCAAGCACGAAACACAGCAATCCCCCCGCCGCCAGACCCGGAAGCGACAGCGGCAAGGTCACCTGCACAAACGCCTGCCAGCGGGTGGCGCCAAGCGAATTCGCGGCATCCTCAAGGGTGGTGTCGATGCCATCAAGGCTGACGAAAACATTCAGCACCATGAAGGGCAACAGGAAATGCACCAGCCCGAGGATCACCGTGGTCTGATTGTAAAGCATCTGGATCGGCTCATCTATGATGCCAATCCAGAGCAGAAAGGTGTTGAACGCCCCCGAGACGCCGAGAATGTTGATCCAGCTCATCGTGCGGATGATGTAGCTGATCCAGAACGGCAGCATCAAAAGCAAAAGCAGGATCGCCTTGTTGCCTCTGGACCGGGCAATGAAATAGGCCGCCGGATAGCCCATCAGGGCGCAGATCACCGTGGTGATCGTGGCGATCTTGAGGGTGCCGAAAAGGATGTCGCGGTAAAACGCGTCGCTTAGCACCTCTTTCCAGTTGTTGAGGTAAAACCCGACCTGATCCGCCCCTGTCGCGGTGCGAAGCCAGAACGAATAGACCACGATGAACACCAGCGGCACGAACAGCAACAGCACCACCGCGCCAAGCGCCGGTGACAGCAATATCCAGGGTTGTCTTGCCTCGCGGGCTTCGACTGACATACGGCATCCCTACCCAAACGGCCCGCCAATGTGGGGTTGCGATCAGGATGCAAACCGGGCAATCATAAATCCAATAGATAATGAGAATTATAACAATAGATGAAATCAATGATTGATCAAAACAGCCCCGAACGCATCATGCGCGAAATGGATTGGAACCTGTTGCGCACCTTTGTCGTACTGGCACAGGCGCGCTCGGTGACCGATGCCGCCACCCGGCTTCGCCTGACCCAGCCGTCGGTTTCCACCGCCTTGAAAAGGCTGGAAAACAGGGTTGGCAAAAAGCTTATTGATCGCAGTCCGGGGCACTTTCAACTGACCGATGCAGGCGAAGTTCTTTACCGCGAGGCGGTGGATATTCAGGGCTCTATCCTGCGCCTCTCGACGCTGATGCGCGACATGACCGATGAGGTCACGGGTCATGTGCGCCTGTCCCTGGCGAGCCACGTCATCTGCCCGCTTTTTAATCAGGTGCTGGCCGAGTTTCACGACGAGAACCCCCGCGCGACCCTGTCTATTGATGTTTTCACCTCGGCCCTGGCGGTTGACACGGTCACCGCGCGCTCGGCCTCGTTTGCGATCTGCCTTGTGCATCAGCGCAATTCCAAGCTGGAATACAAACGCCTGTTCCGCGAATATTTCGGCCTGTTCTGCGGCCCACCGCACCCGTTGTTTGGCCGCAAAAACCTGACCCGCGCCGATCTTGCCGGGCATTCGGCGGTCAGCTTTGGCACCGACCGGCTTCAGGACGCCCTGAAACCTGTGACCCTGATGCGCGCACAGGCCGAACTTGGCGATCAGATCATCGCCACCTCAAGCCACCTTGAAGAAGTCCGCCGTCTGATCATCGCCGGGCTCGGGGTCGGGCCGCTGCCGCTTCATGTGGCGGCGCGCGATGTGCGTGATGGCCAGCTTTGGCAATTGCCGCCCTATGATCAGACCGCACCGATTGACGTGCATGTCGTCTGGAACCCGCGCGCGGTGCTGAACCGGGCCGAAAAATGGCTGTTGGATCGCCTGTTGCAACGCATCGAGGATACCCCGATGGAAGAGCGCACCTATCGCTAGATGCGCGCGACCTGCCAGTCGGGGTAAAGGCCGCTTTGCGCCATGAAGGGCGCCACATCATGCCCGGCAAAAAGCCCGTCCTGCGTGACCAGAACCGTACGCCAGCCCGCGGCGGCCCCACCAAGAATATCGGTGTGAAGCGTGTCCCCCACCATCGCGATCCGGCCCTTGTCGATGCCGCCAAGGCTTGCCATGGCCATGGCATGCACATCCGCAAACGGCTTGCCAAAGAACAGCACCTCAGCCGCCGTCAGATCGGCAAGCTGATGGCCGTAAAACCCCGGCTCGATGGAAAAACCGTGATCGCGCGGCGCAACCAGATCGGCGTTGGCGATGATCACCCGGCGTGGATGTTTCAACAATGATACCTCAAGCATCCCCTGACGCGCATTATTCCAATCGGCGCTGGAGAGGAACAAAAAGCCTTCCGCGCGATCATAATCGACCGGGTCATCGCCCAGCCGGATCACCGGCATATCCAAGTCAGTCAGGGTATCTTCAGTCGCGGCAATGACCCCCCAGAGGCGGTTGTCCAGACCGCAAAGGGCTGCGTCGCGGCTGGTGATGATCTCATCGGGATCAAGAGCGATGCCAAGCTTGTCAAACTTGGCCACGGCCCCCGCGCGATCATAGCTTGCGGCATTGGTCAGCACCCTGATCTGACACCCGCGGGCCCGCAGATCGGCAACCCGGTCTGCCGCACCGGGGATCGGCGTTTCGCCAATATTGAGCACCCCAAAGGCGTCGAACACAAAGGCATCAATGCGCTCCGCGATCTCGCCAAGATTGGCGAGAGCTTCGGTGTCGGGCCGGGCATGAACAGCGGGCAACCGGGGGCGGATCGCCTCGTATCTGTCGAAAATTCCGTGCAGGCCGTTCATCTGTCACCCTAGCTTGATGGCCGATACCTGATTCGACCCTCGCCACCCTATGCGCGGTAGATCGGGCGAAAAAGCGCGAATGACCAAAAAGTGCTCGCCTGCGCTGCAATAAACCGCCCCCTCTCCCGCCGGTTTTCGCGAAAGCATTCAAGGAACTGTCACAAAACACCCGTATCAGCAGGCGATAAGAAACCTGCGACCCCGTTTAAAAAATGTTGCTTTTATGAGCGTTATGCCCATTCTGATGGCAATAATGGAGATATGCCCAAAATGTCATCCAAGAAACGAAAGCGCAGGGATGGGATACTGGATCTCATGCAGACCCATAAAAGCGTCTCGGTGGATGAGCTTGCAACCACCTTTGGCGTCTCGGCCCAGACCGTACGCCGCGATATCAACCAATTGTGCCAGGAGAACCTGTTGCGGCGGCGCCACGGCGGGGCCGATCTTTTTGAAAAACAGCTCAACCAGCCCTATCAACAGCGCAAGACCACCAATTCAGACGCCAAAGCGGCCATCGCCCAAGCCGCCGCCGCGCTTATCCCGGACGATGTGACGGTGTTCTTTTCCATCGGCACCACACCGGCCTTTGTCGCCGAGGCGCTGCGCGCGCGCAAACGCCTGACGGTGGTGACCAACAACCTCAACGTGGTCATGGCGCTGTCGAACGAACCGACCAATCGGCTCATCGTGCCGGGGGGCGAGGTGCGCCTGCCCGACCTTGATATCCTTGGCGATGAGGTGCCCCGTTTCTTTCAGGGTTACCGCGCGGACTTTGGCATTTGCGGCGTTGCCGGCGTTGCCGAAGATGGCGCGCTGTTGGATTTTCACGCCTCCGAAGTGCGCGTGCGCGAACAGATTCGCATCGCCTGTGAGACCTCGATCCTTGTGCTTGACCACACCAAATTCGGCCGCGTCGCCCCGGTGGTGGGCGGCCATCTCGGCGAGGTTGACCGCATCATCATGGATCGCGCGCCCGACGCCCGCTTTGCCCCGGTGCTTGGGCGGGTCGCCGACCGTCTTACCCTTGTTGAAAGAGGTCCATTATGACCGCGCAACCCTTTGTATCGCTTGAAGGGATCGGCAAGCGCTGGAACGGCAAGCTTGGGGTTGAAGATGTCAGCCTCGATATCCCCGAGGGCGCGTTCGTGGCGCTGCTTGGGCCGTCGGGCTGTGGCAAGTCGACCACGCTGCGGCTTTTGGCCGGGCTTGAGATCCCGGACGAGGGCAAGATCATCATCGACGGGCGCGATGTCACCACACGTGCCGCCTCGGAGCGCAACTTGTCGATGGTGTTTCAATCCTACGCGCTTTTCCCGCATCTTTCAGTTGCCGAAAACGTCATGTTCGGCCTCAAGGTGCGCCGCGTGCCGCGCGCCGAACGGCTTGAGAAACTCAAGCGCGCGCTTGAGATCACCGGCCTTACCGGGCTTGAGGATCGCAAACCCGGCGAATTGTCCGGCGGTCAGCGTCAGCGCGTCGCCCTTGCCCGCGCCATTGTCGCCGGTCAGCGGTTGTGCCTGATGGATGAACCGCTCTCAAACCTTGATGCCAAGCTGCGCAATGCCGTGCGCAAGGATATCAAGAAGCTGCAACAGGATCTGGGCATCACCGTGGTCTATGTCACCCATGACCAGACCGAGGCGATGAGCATGGCCGATATCGTGGTGCTGATGAAGGACGGGCGCATTCAGCAGATCGGCACGCCGCAAGAGCTATATAATGCGCCGGTCAATACCTTCGTGGCCGAATTTGTCGGCGCGCCGCCGATGGCCCTGATCAGGGGACATGCGCTTGCCGGGTTCGACAATGACACAACCATCGGGTTGCGCGCCGAGCACATCACCCTAGCCGAGACCGGCAAGGGCCGCCTGATCTGCGAGGTGACCGAATGCGAGTTCCTTGGCGCCGAAACCTTTATCGGCCTCGCGCATGATGATGCCACCGGTCTCACGCTCAAGGCGCCGGGCATGGCGCTTCACCCAAGTGGGCACACTGTTGAAATCGGCTTTGCCGACGATGACCTGCACGTGTTTGATTCCGGGGGCAAACGGGTGGCGCGCGCCCCCTGACCCCACCCGCCAAACGCCACGACCAAGCATAACAAGTGGCGCACCAACCAAGACTGCACACAGACATTCTTTAGGAGGATACAATGTATTTCACCAAGCACCTCGGCCTCGCGCTTTCCGGCGCCATGGCCCTTTCGCTGGCGTCACAGGCGCAGGCACAAACCGAACTTACCATGTATTACCCGATTGCCGTGGGCGGTGCCCTGACCGAGGTGGTCGATGGTATCGTGGCCGATTTTGAGGCCGAAAACCCCGATATCAAGGTCAATGCGATCTATTCGGGCAATTATGATGACACCCGCGTGCGCGCCCTCTCGGCGCTCAATTCCGGCGAACCGGCGCAACTGGCGGTGATGTTCTCGATCGACGCCTATGACCTGATCGAACAGGATCTGATCCAGCCGTTTGATGATGTGCTCAAGACCGACGCGGATCGCGCCTGGCTCGACGGGTTTTACCCGGCGCTGATGGCCAATGGCCAGATCGAGGGCAAGACATGGGGCATTCCGTTCCAGCGTTCGACCATCGTTGCTTATTACAACAAGGATATGTTCCGCGCCGCCGGACTTGACCCCGAAAAGGCCCCCGCCACCTGGGATGAAATGGTCAGCATGGGCAAGGCGCTGACCAAGGATGATACTTACGGCGTGATGATCCCCTCGACCGGTTATCCCTATTGGATGTTCCAGGCGCTTGCGATCCAGAACGGCAAGGAATTGATGGCAAGCGACGGGCTGACCACCTATTTCGACGATCCCGAGGTCATCGAGACGCTGGAATTCTGGAAATCGCTTTCGGCCGAGCATGGCATCATGCCCACCGGTACGGTCGAATGGGGCACCCTGCGACAGGCGTTTCTTGAGGGCCAGACCGCGATGATGTGGCACTCGACCGGCAATCTAACGGCGGTCAAGAACGCGGCGGAATTTGACTTTGGCGTCGCGATGCTTCCGGGCAACAAACGGCTTGGCTCGCCCACCGGCGGCGGCAATTTTTACCTGTTCAAAGACACCACCGACGCCGAGCGCGAGGCGGCGATGAAGCTGATCCAGTTCATGACCTCGCCCGATCAGGCCGCCGCCTGGTCAATCGCAACCGGCTATATGGGGGTATCGCCCGCGGCCTATGAGACCGAGGCGCTGAAATCCTACACCGCTGACTTCCCGCCTGCCCTTGTGGCGCGCAATCAGCTTGAACATGCGGTCGCCGAGTTTTCAACGTTCGAAACCGCGCGTGTGCGTGACGGGCTCAACAATGCGATCCAATCGGCCCTGACCGGTGCCAAGACCCCGGCCGATGCCCTGGCCGAGGCCCAGGCAAGCGCCAAACGTCTGCTTGCAGACTATCAGTAACCAAACGCCAGACACCGGCCCCAACCCGCAGGGCCGGTGTTTCTCGATCCTGAAAGGGCCGCGCAAGTGTCAAACCCACATGCCAATCTGGAACGGCGCCGACAGGCGATCTATGGCTGGCTTTTGCTTAGCCCGGCGGCGTTGCTGTTGTCGGTCTTTGCCTTTTACCCTTCGCTTGCGACGTTCTGGTCAAGCACGTTTTCACGCGGCAACCGGCGCAATCCGTCGGAATATATCGGGCTTGAAAACTACGCCGATCTGTTTGCCGATCCGACCTTCTGGCTGGTGGTGCGCAACAACCTGTTTTACGCTGGTGTCACCATCCCGGTGTCGATTTTCATCGCCCTGTCGATGGCGCTTTGGGCCAATTCCAGGATCCCCGCGCGCGGCTTTGTGCGCACCGCCTATTTCACGCCGACCGTTTTGCCGATGATCGCCGCCGCCAATCTGTGGCTGTTTTTCTACACCCCCGGCCTTGGCGTTCTTGATCAAATCGGCGCGCTCTTTGATCTGCCGTCGGTCAACTGGCTGGGTCAGCCGGAAACCGCGCTTTGGGCGATCATCATCGTCACGATCTGGAAGGAGGCCGGGTTTTTCATGATCTTCTACCTCGCCGCGCTTCAGACCATCCCCGAAGACCTGAAAGAGGCCGCCGATATCGAAGGGGCAAGCCGGTGGACCTATACGCGCCGGATCGTTCTGCCGCTGTTGATGCCGACCACGCTTTTCATCATGGTCAATGCGATGATCAACTCGGTCAAACTGATCGACCACCTGTTTATCCTGACCAAGGGCGGGCCGTCGGATGCCTCAAAGCTGATCCTCTATTACATCTGGGAAATGGCCTTTGCCTTTTTTGACGCGCCGCATGCCGCCGCGATGACAATGCTGGTGCTTCTGGTGCTCGGGATCGTCGCCGCCATCCAGTTTTTCCTGATCGACCGCAGGACACATTACCAATGAAGCGCCTGACGCCCACGCTCGATGCCGCCGGTGCCATTCTGCTGGCCGTGATCTGGATATCTCCGCTGCTGTTTGCCTTTTGGGCGGCGTTTCATTCGACCTCGGATGCGGTGAATTTCAACATCGCCGCGCCCTGGACGCTTGATAATTTCCGCACCGCATGGGAGGGGGCGCCCTGGATGCGCTATTTCCTCAACACCTTCCTGCTGGTCACCGTGGTCCTGATCGGTCAGTTCATCCTGACCACCCTGGCCGGGTTTGCCTTTGCGCAAATGCATTTTCCCGGCAAGGATGTCGTGTTCATCCTGGTGTTGCTACAGCTCTTTATCCTGCCCGAGGTCTTGATCGTCGAAAACTATGCCATGATCTCGCGGCTGGGGCTTTTCGATACGATCCTTGGGATCGGCATGCCCTATATGGCAAGCGCCTTTGGCATTTTCCTGATGCGGCAAGCGTTCAAATCGGTGCCGATTGAATTGCACGAGGCGGCGCGCATCGAGGGCTGTAGCTGGTTTGGCATCCTGATCCGGGTCTATGTGCCCTTGGCCAAGCCGACCTATCTTGCCTATGCGCTTGTGTCGGTCTCGACCCATTGGAACAACTTTTTGTGGCCGCTGATCGTCACCAATTCGCCCGACACCCGGCCCCTGACCGTCGGCCTGTCGATCTTTGGCGCGCCAGAGAATGGCGTCGATATTTCGGTTATTTCGGCGGCCACGCTGATGTCGATTGCGCCGCTTTTGATCGCCTTTCTGGTGTTCCAGCGCCAGTTCGTTCAGGCCTTCCTGCGCGCAGGTATCAAATGACCCGCATTCTGCATCTCACCGATACCCATGTCACCGTGCCGCCGCATCGCGTCTCGGGTGTCCTCGATACCTTCGCGCTTCTGGGCTCGGCGATCACCCGGATATTGGCCGATCTCGACCGGATTGGCCCGATTGATGCGGTCGTCGTCACCGGCGATCTGACCGATCAGGGTGACGCCGAAAGCTATCGCCTGTTGCGCCGTCAGATCGAGCGGCTTGGCCTGCCATGGTTTGCCATTCCCGGCAATCACGACCTGCGCGATCCGATGCGCGCCGCACTTGCCGACCTTGAATACCTGCCCGCCGAGGGGCGGCTGAACTGGGTGCATGATTTTGCCGATCTGCGGCTGATCGGGCTTGATACCCTGATCGAGGGACAGGCCGGCGGCACGCTTGACGCTGACACGCTGGGTTTTTTGCAAGACGCGTTGCAGGCGCGCGCGGATGTGCCCGCCCTTGTTGCCCTGCATCACCCGCCGTTCGCCTGTGGCATCCGCTTCATGGACAGGATCGGGCTTGAGTGTATCCCCCAACTGGCCGCGATCCTTGATGCCGCACCCTCCGAGGTCCGGCTGATCGCGGGCCATGTGCACAATACCTTTATCGGTCAAGTCGGCCCTTGCATCGCCCTTACCAGTGCGGCAACATCAAGCAGCTTTCCCGTCGACTTTCGCCCGACTGCCCCGGTTGGCTTTTCTACGGCCCCCGGTGGCTACATGCTGCATGACTGGCGGGGTGGATTTCAAAGCACCTGCGTGTCGCTGGCCTCTGGCACCGGGCCGCATCCGTTCTAGAGATTTGGATCACTCCCCTTGGAAACACCCAACCTGACCCTGTTCTTTTTGCACATCGCTGGCGCCGCCGCGCTGTTGATCTGGGCGGTGCGGCTGGTGCGCACCGGGGTTGAGCGCGCGTTTTCCGTCCAGTTGCGGCTCTGGTTGCGCCGCTCCGGCAAGAGCCGGCTTTGGGCGGCGATGACCGGCACCGCCTCGGCGATGGCCTTGCAAAGCTCGACCGCTGTGGCGATCCTGGCGGCCAATTTTGTCGCCGCCGGCGGGATTGCGGTTGCGGCCGGTCTTGCGATCCTGCTTGGGGCCGATCTTGGCTCGGCTCTGGTGGCCAAGCTTTTGCTGGTGCGCCAGACGTGGCTAATTCCGATCCTTCTTCTTGTCGGCGTCGCCATGTTCCTGCGCGGCGATCAGAAACGTGTGCGCCAGGGCGGGCGCATTCTGATCGGGCTGGCGCTTATCTTCGTGTCGCTCGACATGCTGCGCGCGGCCACGGCGCCGCTGACCGATAGCACCGGCGCGATCATGGCGATGCAATACCTTGGCCGCGACACGCTGACGGCCTTTGTCATCGGTGCGCTGTTTGCTTGGGTGGTGCATTCAAGCGTGGCGGCGGTTCTGCTGTTCGTGACGCTGGTCTTGCAGGGCGTGCTGCCCTTGTCGGCGGCGGTGGCGCTTATCCTTGGAGCCAACCTTGGCGGGGCGTTCATCGCCTTCGTGCTGACCCTCGCCGCCCCGATCGAGGCGCGCCGGATGATCATTGCCAATCTGGTGCTGCGCGGCGGGGGTGCGGCGCTGACCCTGGTTGCGTTCCGCATGTCCGAGCCGCCGCTTGACTGGCTTGGTGCCACGCCTGCGCAACAGGCGATCCATCTGCATATCGTCTTCAACCTCGCGGTGGTGATTGTGGTGCTGCCGTTCACCGGGCTGGCCGCGCGCATGGCCTCGGCGATGCTAAAGACCCCGGCCACCCCCGCCGCGCATGAGCATTTCACGGCACTTGATCCGGCGGCCCTTGGTGACGCTGACCGCGCGCTATCGTGCGCCGCGCGCGAAGTGATGCGTATCGGCGAGACAGTCGAGGCGATGCTGCGCCCGATCCCGACGCTTTATGCCACCTGGGATGACGCAAGCGCCGAGGCCATTGCCGCCAATGAAAAGACCCTGCGTAAGCGCCATTTCGAAACCAAGCTTTATCTGGCGCAGCTTAACCGCAGCGGGCTTGATCAGGACAACAGCCGCCGTTCGATGGACCTTGCGACAATTGCCGCCAATCTTGAGGCCGCAGGCGACATGATCGCGCGCAAGATGCTCACGCTGGCCAAGCGGTTGCATACCGAAGGCGTGCAATTCTCAAAACCCGGCTGGAGTGAAATCTGTGATTTTCACGACCGGGTGCTGGCCAATGCGCAACTGGCGCTCAGCGTGATGATGACGCAAAACCCCGATGACGCCCGCGAACTTGTCGCCGAAAAGGACAGCATTCGCGCGCTTGAACAAAAGCTCCAGCGCCTGCATCTGGGTCGCCTGCGCGAGGGGCTGACCGAAAGCATCGAGACCAGCAATATCCACCAGGAAACCCTGCGCGCGCTCAAACAGGTCAATACCTCGTTTTCGATGGTCGCCTATCCGATCCTGACCGAAACCGGCGATCTGCTCTCAAGCCGGATGTCGGACCGAAACTAGCCCGCCGCTTGTCAAATCGCCGATTTGGCACTAGGCCTTAAGACATTACAGACCCCATTCACCGTGCGGCCCAAACAGGATTCTTCCGATGGTCAGGGTAAAGCCCGCACCCCAGACAGGCCCCGCGCAATCCGCGCTTGTCGGTGCTGTTCTGGGCATTGATGCGGCGGGGCATTGCCTGGCGCTTGCGACGGTGTTTTTCGCCGGTGGGCTGGCGGCAGGGCTTGGGCTGGCAACGGCGATCTTTTTGCTCTCGACCGCCCTGATCACTCTGGTGCTGTCACGCTTTGGCGGATTTCGCGTCGCGCTTGGCATCACCCAGGATACCACCGTGGCCATTCTCGCCCCCGCCGTGGCGCTTGTCGCCGCCGCCGCAAGCGGGCCGCCAGAGGCGCAGGTTGCCACCGCCATCGCGGCCATCGGGGCCTCGGCATTTCTTTCGGGGCTGGCGTTCTGGCTTGTCGGCCGACTGGGGTTGGGGCGGCTGTTGCGGATGTTCCCCTATCCGGTGGCGGCGGGGTTTCTGGCCTCGTCGGGGGTGTTGCTTGTCATGGCCGCCCTGTCGATCCTGACCGGCGCACAGGGCTATGGCGCTATTGTCGCAAGCCTTGCCACACCACAAATTCTCTGGGGCGTCCTGCCCGCCGTTGCCATGGCGCTTGCGCTGGTCGGCGCGCTGCGCATCTGGCAAGGATCAACCCTGGTTCTGGTGATCATCCTGCTGTTTCTGGCCGGATTTTACGGGGTTCTGTTCTGGCTCGGGTTAAGCCGGGCCGAGGCGGCCGAAATGGGTCTTTTGCCGCATCTTGGCGAAGGCGGCGGGCTTGGGCCGGGATTATGGATGATCCGGCTGGTCGACTGGCCGCTTTTGCTGAGCATCGCGCCGACCTTTGCCGCCGTGATCCTGCTCAACCTGATCGGCGTGCTGCTCAATACCTCGGGGGTGGAACTGGCCACGCGACAGGATGCCAATGAGAACCGCGAATTGCGGGTGACCGGCCTTGGCAATATCGTGATCGGCGCCCTCGGCGGAATCACAAGCTATTTACAGGGCGGCGCCTCGATCATTGCCGCGCGGCTTGGCGTGCATAGCGGTGGCCTGGTGCTCGGGCATGTGGCGGTGCTGCTTGTCGCCTCTGTGTTCGCCGAGGCGATCGTGGCTGCGGTGCCGACCTTCGTGGCGGCGGGCCTGTTGATGTTCATCGGCCTTACGATGATCGAAGATTGGCTTATCGCGGCACGCCGTCGCCTCTTGCTGATGGATTGGCTGATCGTTCTGGGGATCGTCGCGGTCACTACCGCCTTTGGCATCCTGCCGGCTGTCGGGGTCGGGCTTGGGCTTGCGGTGCTTGGCTTTACCTTTGGCTATATGCGCCTGCCGGTGATCCGGCAAAGCTCTGACGCGCGTGCGCACCGCAGCACCCTTGACCGCAACGCCGCCGAAAACGCTCATCTGGCCGAAAACGGCGCTGCAATCCGCGTGTTGGAATTGCAGGGTGCCTTGTTCTTTGGCTCGGTCGAGCAGCTTATCGACAGCCTGCGCCATACCCCCGACCCGGCCCAGAGCCCGCGTGCGGTCATTCTCGATTTCAGCGCCGTGAACACCTTTGACAGCTCGGCCTGCGCGGCGCTTGAAAAGCTCGCATATCTGATGCAGGCACAGGGCATCTCCACCCATCTGACCGGGCTATCCCCGGCATTGCAGGAGGCCTTCACCCGATGGGGTCTTCCGATCAGCCTTGCGGCGGATGATCCGATCCCTGGCGGGTTTCGGCTCTGGCCCTCGCTTGACGCCGCGCTTGAAGCCTGCGAAACTGTGCTTCTGGCCTCACTTGACGCCCCCGGCGAGACCCCCGATTTTACGGACCTGCTGCGCCAGATGGGCCAACACCATCCCCGGTTGCCCGATCTCATGGATCAGATGACCGCGCTTGATCTGAGCCCCGGCGACACCCTGATTGCCGCCAATGACAGCCAGGCGGATATCTATTTCCTGTCCTCGGGCCGGTTGGGTGTACTTTTGCCGCAAGGCACCGGCCCTGCGATCCGGGTCCGCTCCATGGGTCCTGGCGCGGTTGTGGGCGAATTGGCAAGCCTGCTTGACACCCCGCGCAATGCAAATGTGATCTGCGAAACCACGGCGCGCGTGTACCGGCTATCAGCCGACACAATCGCGCGGCTTGAACGCGACGACCGTGATTTGGCCGCGCTTTTATGGCGGCTTCTGGCGCGCTCTGTTGCCCTCAAGGTCACCCAGACAAACGCGTTGCTTACGCGCGGGTAATCACATCAAAGCTTTCAGTTATTTGCTGATCGCACTCTCTGGCTGTGTTATAAATAACCCATCCATTGCCAGAGCCTTGGAGCTACAGAACCCTTTTGTTCATTTTTTGCATGTGCCACGCGGTTTTCAACAGATATTGAAGGACCATTGATTTGAATATTCCAACCACGAGCAATCCCGTTTCTCTCACCGTGTCCATCGACCGCGGCGCCCCAGTTGTCAAAACCTGCGATCTTCTGGTCGTGGCCTGCGAGCCGCGCAACCTGATCGGCACATGCGACTATACGCAGGCCGAACTTGACGTGTTTTCACAATTCAAGAACTACACCTTTCATACCACTCTGCTGAAGGTAAAGGTGCCCAGCACCGCGCCAAGATATGGTATCGTCCTGTCGCCGCAGGAAATTGAAAACATGGCAGGCCACGTCAGCGGCTATCGCAATGAAACGGCCAAGCAGTTCTCGCTGGAAACCGCCAATGGCATGACCGAAAATCTGGTCACCGTCTATCAGCTTCAGGGCCCTGAAACCACGCCGATGACCGAGCAGGAGTTTCTGGACAACCTGAATGCCACGCTGCCGACCCTGTCATGGTGGCCCTATCCCGATTATGAGATCGTCACCGATACCGCCAACCTGCCGGTCGATCTGCGCACGCCCTATTTTGACCACTTCGACAATGCCGGGCTTCGGGCCGGCGGGCCGTGGAGCTATCTTGACCTTCAGGGCCAGAACAACACGATCTATGTGCATGGCTCGACCTGCTTTGAATCAGTGCTGCAATGCTGGCAATATGGCGGCATGCTGATTGAAAATCAGGCGCGACTTGGCTGGTCTTTGCCAGATGACAAGGCCGCCTCGATCATCGTGCTGGGGGCCGGGCCGTCGGGGATGATGTTTGCGCATCGCCTGAAAGAGCTGGGCTATAGCAATGTTGAAATCCTTGAAAGCACCGATCGCTTTGGCGGCAAGACCCATACCGTCACCTATGACACGCCCTCGCCCAATGGCGACACGACCGCCTGTGAATTGGGCACCTGTTATCTTTCGCCCGCTTATGACGCGATGGCCAAGCATTTTGCCGCCTGCGATTTCATGCAGGGCAATATCCGCGAGGGCATGTACCTTACCCCTGATCACAAGGATCCGAAGGGCGAAACCATCCGCGGCATGACCACCGCCGGTCAGTTTGAAGGCGTCCCGATGACCGAGCCGCTGATCGACTATACCGATTACACCTTGCTCAAGGGTTATTACGAGGCCAACCAACCCTTTGCCGAACCTGCGAAATGGCTGGATGGGTTTGATGCCGACGAACTCAAGATCGAGATGCTGCTCAAGATCATGGAATACGACGCGCTTCTGGCGCTTTATCGCGGGCTGACCCTGCCGATGCCGCTGACGGCCCCGGCAGAATTGCTGCAATACGACAGCTTCTATGATTTCCTCAAGCAGAACGATCTGTTGTTGCTGACCGGCATGCTGGAATATGCCTATTCGGTACAGGGCTACGGGCCGTTGAAACAGATTCCGGCCTATTACGGCATGATCTGGATTTCGCTGCCGCTGACCCTTGGCATGATCTTTAGTGACAAGCCGGCGGTGACCGTCTTGTCAAAAGGCTGGCTCGATATCTGGACGCAGATGGCCCCAACCCTGAATATTACGCTCAACGCCAAGGTCTCGGCCATTGACCGGGTGACATAAAGATGCCCGCCCGCGATTTGGGGGTCGCGGGCGGCGCGCGCCGACATAAACAGGCAAGGGAGAGACCTGTGAAAACGATGGAACGAAAGGCGACGACAATCGTGGCCGCCGATGTGGTGGGGTTTTCGCGACTGGTTGCGCAGGCTGAAGAAGAGGTCTTCACCCGCCTACATGATCTGCGCCAGAGCGTCATTGATCCCGCTGTCACCGCCGAGGGCGGGCGCGTGGTCAAGACCATGGGCGATGGCCTGTTGGTCGAATTTCCCCAACCCGATGCCGCCATTCGCGCCTCGACCAAAGTGCAACGTGCCGTCACCGCCCATGAGGCCGACCGCCCCGAAGAGACCCGCATCCGCTTTCGCGTCGGCATCAATCACGGCAGCGTTCTGATTGATGGCGATGATGTGCTTGGCGATGTCGTCAACATTGCCGCGCGCCTTGAAACCCTGTCACCGCCCGGCGGCATCTGTGTCTCGCGCAGCGTGCGCGACATGCTGGCCAATGACGAAACGCTTAGTATCACCGGCCAGGGCATGCAATACGTCCGCAACATCCCCACCCCGGTCGAGGTCTGGCAGGTCAATACCGGCGTCGAAGGCGACAGCCCCGACCAAGAACACCGCCGAAGCGACCGCCCTTCGGTGATCGTGCTGCCGTTCGACAATATGTCGCCCTCGATCGAGGACGGGTTTCTGGCCGACGGGATTGCCGATGATGTGATCAACGCGCTGTCGCGGTTCCGCTCGCTCTTCGTGATCGCGCGCGGATCAAGCTTTGTCTACAAGGACCGCGCCCATGATGTGCGCCAGATCGCGCAGGACACCGGCGCGCGCTATGTGGTCAAGGGGGCGGTGCGGCGCGCCGGGCAACGCCTGCGGGTCTCGGCCCAACTGATCGAGGCCGCCACCGGCCATCAAATCTGGTCGGACAAATATGACCGCGACATCGAAGATATCTTTGAGTTGCAGGATGACATAACCCGTTGTCTTGTCACCGGCCTGACGCCTGAAATCGGCGCCCATGAACGCATCATCTCGCGCGGCAAACCCACCGATAGCCTCTCGGCCTGGGAATTGTGCCAAAAGGGGCTGGCCGAAATCGACATGCGCACCGCCGGCAGCGTTCGCAACGCCACCGGTCTGTTTCAGGCCGCCGCCAAGGCCGATACCACCTATGCCCTGCCGCATGCGCTTTTGGGACGGGTTCATGCCGTTCGGATTTATTCCGGCCGAAGCACCGATCCTCAGAAAGACGTGGCCGCAGGCATGAAGCACGCCACCCTCGCGGTGGAGCTCGATGACCGGCTGGAACTTGGCCATGCCACCCTGGCCCAGCTTATGACCATTCAGGGCCGCGAGGCCGACGCCCGCGATGCCCTTGCCCGCGCCAAGGCGCTCAACGACAATGACGCCCTCGCCTATAGCGTCCAGACCTATATCAACCTGTTTCAGCCAGAGCCCGACACCTACGAGATGGAGGCCGCCGGCCTTGAGGCGGTGCGCCTTAGCCCGCAGGATCCGCTGGCCTGGTCGTTTCACTGGATGCTGGTGATGTCGATCTGGCTGCGCGATATGGAATTGGGCGAAAACGTGCGTCACTATCTCGATCCCGCCGCGCGCATGCCGGGGGCGGAAACCTTTGTGTATATCGCCGTCGCGGTCACCGCGCTCAAGCGTGACGATAAGGTGGCCGCGCGGCGCGCGCTTGAAAACGCTCTGACGGTGCGACCGAACCTCTCGCTGCACACCATTCAGCACGCCTTTCACTTTCCCAAATGGCCCGCGCTTGTGGAGGGTGTCGCCCCGCAGCTTGAAACCCTCGTTTCGATGGGATTGCCCCGCGATTAAAGGATTTTTCCCAGGATGTTACCCACCCTGTCGCCTTGGGTTTTTGACTGATCCGGCACGACAGCGATCTGCGCCTGATGGTGGAAAACGCCATGTCGCGTGATACCAGGGCCAAGCTTGTCGCCGCCAACCAACGCCTTTCCGGGGCGCCGAAAGGGGGGGAGGCATGACCACGAACCTTGACCTGATCGCTGTTCTGATCCTGTTCCAGATCAAGCATTTCATCGGCGATTACCTCTGGCAAACCGGCTGGATGCTCGCCAACAACGGGCGTTATGGCCACCCGGGGGGGCTTGCGCATGCGGGGCTGCATGGCACGCTAAGTGCCCCGATCCTGATCTGGGCCGGGGTGCCGATCGCCGCGACCCTCATGCTCGCCCTCGCCGAGGCGGTGCTACATTACCACATCGACTGGTCCAAGGCGCGCACGGTTCGGCGGCACCATCTTGATGAAACCCAACCCGCCTTCTGGCGTTATCTGGGCCTCGATCAAGGCGCGCATCAACTGACCTATATCGCGCTGTTCGCCGCCGCGCTCAGCCTCTGAACCGGGCCTTTCCTTTTGCCACGGCGCAGGCAATCATCGCGCGATGGCCAGAATCAACATCGAACAGCTTCGCACTTTTCTGACAACCGTCCGGCTTGGCAGTGTCCGCAAGGCCGCGCTTGGCCTCAATATCACCCAACCCGCCGTAACCGCGCGGATCAAGAACCTTGAGCACTCGCTGGCCGCCCCGCTGTTTGATCGCACCGCAAGCGGCCTGCGCCTGACCAAGCGTGGCGAACGGCTGGTCAGCTATGCCGAACAGTTCGAGCACCTGACGCAATTGGTCGAGGCCAATATCACCGACCCGCAAGGCATTGATTTCATTCTGCGCCTTGGTGTTTCGGAAACCATCGCGCAATGCTGGCTGCCCGAATTTGTCTCGGCGCTGCACCGCGAATTTCCCAAGGTCGAGATTGAGATCAACGTCGATATCTCGACCAATCTGCGCGACGGGTTGCTCAACCGCGAGATTGATCTCGCCATTCTTCTTGGGCCGGTCTCGGAATATTCGGTCAATAATATCGAGCTGCCGGGCTTTGACCTCGCCTGGTACGCCGCCGCCGATATGCGGGGGGTGGATGGCGACGACGCCACGCTTCTGGCAGATAAGCCGATCATAACCTATGCCCGCAACACCCGCCCCTACCGCGAGCTGAAAACCGTTTTGTTTGAACGCGTTGGCCCCGGCGTGTCGCTATTTCCCTCGTCGTCCCTATCGGCCGGTTTCCGGCTTGTTGAGGCCGGGCTTGGCGTGGCCGCCCTGCCGCGTGCCCTCGGCGCGCCCTATCTCAAAGGCGGCACCCTGCGCGAGTTCGATCCCGGCTGGACCCCCGGACCGCTGCGCTTTTCGCTGTCTTATCTCGGTGATCCCAAAAGCCATGTCGTTGAATCCGCCGCTAAAATCGCGCTTGGCGTGGCGCGGGCTTATCCGCATGCATAAAAATAGATGATGCATATGGGCAAGTTTTTTCGATTTGCGTTTATGCCCACAACCCGTCAGCCTGTTCCCAACGAGGAGAACCAGATTTGAACGCTAACTATCAATCCTTGCGGGCCATGCCCATTGAGGCCCTGCGCGCCACCATCCGCGCCGGGGATTATACCTCGCATACCGCCGGGCTTGGCGCGGGCCTGTTGCAGGCCAACCTTGCGATCATGCCAGAACGCCATGCGCTCGATTTCATGCGCTTTTGCCAGAGAAACCCCAAGCCTTGCCCGCTGACAGGTGTGTCCGATACCGGCAATCCGATGATGGTCACGCTTGGCCGCGACATTGATATCCGCCACGACGTGCCCGCCTATAATATCTACCGCGACGGCCTGCTCACCGAGAGCATGACCGACATCGCCGCCCTCTGGCAGGATGATTTCGTGGTCTTCGCGCTTGGCTGTTCGTTCACCTTTGAAAATGCGCTTGAACAGGTCGGCATCAGCCTCTGGCATATCCAGAACAATACCACCGTGCCGATGTATCGCACCAATATCGAAACCACGCCCGCCGGGCCGTTCTGTGGCCCGATGGTGGTGAGCATGCGGATGATCGACCCCGCGCGCCTTGAAGAGGTGCAAACGATCTGCCGCCGTTACCCGCTGGCCCATGGCGCGCCGGTGCATTGCGGCGACCCCGCCGAGATTGGCATCGTCGATATCGGCGCGCCCGATTGGGGCGATCCGGTACCGGATGAGGTCGGCAAGATCCCGGTCTTCTGGGCCTGTGGCGTCACCCCGCAAGCGGCAGTGGCGCGCGCCAGACTGCCGATTTGCATAACCCACAAGCCGGGTCATATGCTGATCACCGATATTGCCGAGGATGCCGAAGTGCCGGTGTTCCGGCCCTGAAAAAGCAAAAAACAACCCAACAAGGAGAAGTCACATGAAAAAGACACTTAGCTTGCTCGCCACCACCGCGCTTGTCGCCGCCCCCGCCGTGGCCGAGGATCTTTCGGTCGTCGGAAGCTGGTCCGGCCTGCCGCTGCACAAGCAATACGAGGCCCCGTTCTGGGGCGAGACCCTGCCCGCCGCCTCGGGTGGAGAGCTTGAAACTGCCGTCACCACCCACGATCAGATGGGCCTTGGTGTCGGTGACATTTACCGCCTGCTTGGCGATGGCGTTTACGACGTTGCCATGACCGTGGCCGATTACGCCGTGGCCGACGCGCCCGAACTTGAGGGCCTTGATGTGCCGCTTCTGGCGCTGACCGCGGATGAGGCCAAGGCGATGGTCGATGCCGCCCGCCCGATGGTCGAAGACATCTATAACGCCCGCTTCAACAGCCACGTTCTTGCCATCGCGCCCTATCCGCCGCAGGTCGTGTTCTGCAACGCGCCAATCAAAGGTCTCGCCGACCTCAAGGGCCTCAAGGTGCGCGCATCCGGTCGCATGACCGCCAAATTCCTTGACGCGCTTGGCGCCGAAGGCGTGAACGTGTCCTTTTCCGAGGTGCCCGGCGCCCTGCAAAAAGGCGTGGTGGATTGTGCCGTCACCGGTGCCGGCTCTGGCTATAGTGCCGGCTGGTGGGAAGTGTCCTCGCATCTTCTGACGCTGCCGCTTGGCGGCTGGGATTCGGTCGTGACCGCGATCAACCTCGACAAATGGAACAGCCTGAGCGGCGACATGCAAAGCCTGATCTCCTCCGAAATCAAGGCCAAGTTTGAAGCCCCGGCCTGGGCCTCGGCGCAGGGCGCTCTGGTCAATGACATTGCCTGCCTCACCGGCAATGGCGACTGCCCGGCGGGCGATGCGCGCTCGATGACCCTTGTCGAGGCAAGCGACGCCGATTTCGCAACCGCCCGCGAGATCCTTGAGACCGAAGTGCTGCCCGATTGGGCCGATCGTGCCGGGGATGAATGGGTTGCCCGCTGGAATGCCTCGGTGGGCGAGGTCGTCGGCGTAAAAGTCACCGCCAACTGATCCCGGAACCGCCAGAAAGGACCCCATATGACCGATAGATTTCTGACAAGATTACGCGCGCTCAACCGGGCGGTGGCGGTGCTGATTGGCATCATGCTTCTGGCCTGCGCGGGCTTCGTTCTGCTTGATATCGTTCTGCGTCAGCTGGGGTCCTCTTTTGGTGGCACCGATGAGGTGTCCGGCTATGTGATGGCCATCGCCACCTCCTGGGGCATGGGCTATGCGATGCTCGAACTCGGTCACGTGCGCATCGACATCCTGCGCAGCCGCGCAGGGCCAAAGGGCCGGAGCCTGTTTGATCTGGCCTCGCTGATGATCTTGGCGGGCACGGTCAGCGTGATCGCCCTGCGCTGCTGGCCGGTGGTTGAGCGCTCGATCACCAACATGTCGCGCGCCAATACCGCACTTGAAACGCCGCTCTGGCTGGTGCAACTGCCGTGGTTTGTCGGCTGGGTCTGGTTCGCGCTGATGGCGTGGCTTACCTTTGTGACCGCGCTTTTGATGGTCCTCCAGGGCCGGTTTGATGCCTCGGAGGCCGCCATCGGCGTCTTTGCCGAAGAGGAGGCGTTTCAATGATCACCTATGTCTCGGTCGGCCTTCTGGCCCTGCTGAGCCTGTCAATCCCGGTCGGGATTGTGCTGTTCCTGCTCGGCTTTGGCATTGATGTGTTCTTTAGCCCCTTCCCGCTGATCAAGGGGTTGGGTCAAATGGTCTGGTCCTCGTCCAACAGCGCCACGCTTATTGCGATCCCGTTCTTCGTGCTTTTGGGCGAAATCCTTGTCCGAAGCGGTGTCGCCGCGCGCACCTATGAAGCGCTTGACCGGTGGGTGTCTTGGCTTCCCGGCGGGTTGGTGCATGCCAATGTCGCCACCTCGACGATGTTCTCGGCGATTTCCGGCTCGTCGGTCGCCACCGCCGCGACCGTCGCCACCGTCGCCATGCCACAGGCCGAACGACTGGGCTATGACCCCAAGCTGTTTTCCGGTGCGATTGCCGCCGGGGGCACGCTTGGTATCATGATCCCGCCGTCGATCAATCTGATCGTTTACGGCTTTCTCACCCAATCCTCTATCCCGCAACTGTTCCTTGCGGGGCTTTTGCCGGGCATCCTTCTGGCGCTCGGGTTTATCGTGATCACCGTGATCATCTGCCTGATCCGTCCCGATCTTGGCGGCGAACGGCGGATCTTTCCGCTGTCGCAAATGCTTGGCGCGCTTGTGCATCTTTTGCCGATCATCTTTTTGTTCACCATGATCATCGGCACGATCTACAAGGGCTGGGCCACCCCGACCGAGGCCGCCGCCGTCGGCGTTGCCGTCGCCTTTGTCATCGCCGCTTTCGCCAGCGGCATATCGTTCAGGATGATCTCGGATAGCCTCTTGGGAACGATCAAGGTCACCTCGATGATCATGCTGGTGGTGATCGGCGCGTCCTTCCTCAACTTCACCCTGTCCTCGGCCGGGCTTGGCCGCGAACTCAAGGAGTTTCTTGAGGGGCTTGGCCTCTCGCCGCTGGCCTTTATCCTTGTGGTGGTGATGATCTATGTCGTGCTCGGCTTTTTCATCGAAACGCTGTCGCTGATGGTGGTAACTATCCCGATCATCGTGCCGCTGGTGGTGGCGCAGGGCTATGATCCGATCTGGTTTGGCATCCTGATGATCGTGCTGATCGAAATGGCGCTGATCACGCCGCCTGTCGGGCTCAACCTTTACGTGGTGCAGGGCGCGCGCAAATCCGGCAAGATGAGCGATGTGATGATCGGCTCGATCCCGTTTGTCTGTGTCATGCTGCTTATGGCCGCCGCGCTTATCGCCTTTCCGCAACTGGCGCTTTACCTGCCGGCGGCGCTCAACTAGCGCGCCGCGCCAGAGGGCCGATAAGCATCGGCGTAAGATACATCGGCACCTGATAACAGCCGATAAACAACAGCATTGCCGCCCCGGTCTCGGGCGGCAATGCCCCCAGAAACAGCGCCAGACTGCGATTGCCCGCAACAATCGCCAAGGCCGGCGCCGCCGTCGCTTGCCCGGCGCGGTGCACCACCGCTAGGGCGCGCCACAGCCCCGGATCGCCCGACAGGATCGCCGGACCCACGGCCGACATCAGCCCAACGACAACCACCGCCATCGCCAGCGTGATCACCCCGTCAACCGTGCCCTGCCCTTGCGCCCCGCGCAGCCACGGCACCGCCCGGCGCAGGATCATCGCCGCCCCGGCCGCAAAGCCAATGACCGCCAAAAGCTTGAGCGCCGCAAGCGCCACCGCCTGCGGCGCGCCAAAGACCGGCATCAACCAGAACACCGGAAACACCGTCAGCGGCAGGATCGCGGTGCCCACCACAAGCTGGCGCAAGGCCGGGCTCGGGTCGCCCCCCGACAGGATCGCAAGACCGGGGCTTCCGGTCAGCGGCGCACCGGCCAGAACCAGAACCGCGCCGATCCCAAGGATAGAATTCAGCCCGCCAACCGCCCAAAGCAGCGCGATTGCCAGCACCGGCATGCCAACCTGCAAGGCCACCGCAATCCCGAGATAGCGCGGCAGGTGTCGGCGATCCGGAAAGGCCGCAATCGGATCAACCCGAAGCGTGGCCAGAAACAACAGGCAAACGATCATCGGAAAGATCAGCGGCGCAAGGATACCGGCAAGCCCCGGCGCCGTGACCCCGACCACCAGCCCGGCAATCAACACAAGCCGCCCGTGGCGCGCCAGCCTCTGCAAGAGCGCGATCATCACGTCTTAACTACCCTGTCGGTGCCGCCGCCGGAGGGTTGCGGGGCGGCCGGGCACGGCAAGGCTCGCGTCCTGACGCGGGGTTCTGGCAATCACCCGGCCTTTGGAAATCACCGCAAGGCGGGCCGGGCGCAGGCGCAGCGCCTCAATCGGATCACCCGCATCCAGCACCACCAGGGACGCCTGCGCGCCGACGTTCAGCCCATAGCCCTCAAGCCCCATGATCCGCGCGTTCTGATTGGTGACCATGTCAAAGCATCGCCGCATCTCATCTGGGTGCGACATCTGCGCCACATGCATCCCCATAAAGGCCACATCAAGCATGTCCGCCGTACCAAGCGAATACCACGGATCAAGTACGCAATCCTGACCCCAGCCGACGGTGATGCCCTGCGCCTGCATCTCTTTGACCCGCGTTAGCCCGCGGCGTTTCGGGAATGTGTCGTGCCGCCCCTGCAACATGATATTGATCAACGGATTGGGAATCGCGGCGACCCCGGCCTCGGCAATGAGCGGCAACAACTTGGACACATAGTAATTGTCCATCGAATGCATCGAGGTCAGATGGCTTCCGGCGACCCGCCCCTGCAAGCCAAGACGCTGTGCCTCAAAGGCGAGCGTTTCGATATGGCGGCTATGCGGGTCGTCGGTCTCGTCGCAATGCATATCCACGGGCAGGCCACGCGCCGCCGCCAGCTCGCACAACTCGCGCACCGAGGCCGCACCATCTGCCATGGTACGTTCGAAATGCGGGATGCCGCCAACCACATCGACCCCCATGTCAAGCGCGCGAATGGTGTTGTCGCGCGCGGTGGGGTCGCGGTAAAATCCGTCCTGCGGAAAGGCCACCAATTGCAGGTCGATGTAATCCCTGACCTTGTCGCGCACCTCAAGCATCGCCGCGACCCCAAGCAGGCGGTCATCGCAGGTGTCGACATGGCTTCGGATCGCCAAAAGGCCCATGCTGGCGGCCCAATCGCAATACTCCAGCGCGCGGGTGACCATCTCTTCCTGGGTCACGATCTGTTTCAACTCGCCCCAAAGGCCGATCCCCTCAAGCAGGGTGCCGCTCGCGTTCACGCGCGGGGTGCCATAGCTAAGCGTGGCATCAAGATGAAAATGCGGGTCGACAAACGGCGGGCTGACAAGATCGCCGGTCGCGTCGATCACCTCGCCCGCCTCCGCCTCTTGCAGGTTGCCAATCGCCGTAATCTTGGCTCCGGTGATGCCGATATCGGCCACCCGGCCATCCGGCAATGTGCCGCCCTTGACGATCAGATCAAACATCAGCGCTCTCCCTTGTTGAACGGCACCATCAATGCGCCCGGCACCTCGGCGCGCCGCGACATCACGATAAGCGCCAGAATCGACAGAACATAGGGCGTCATCAGGAAAATCTGATAGGGGATATCGGCGCCAAGCGGGGTCTGTTGTACCCGGATTTGCAGTGCATCAAAGGCCGCGAAAAGCACCGCACCCAAAAGGGCCTTGCCCGGTTTCCAGGCGCCGAACACCACCAGCGCGATACAGATCCAGCCGCGCCCGTTGACCATCTCGAAGAAGAATGAATCGAACGCCGACATGGTCAGAAACGCGCCGCCCATCGCCATGAACCCGCTGCCGACAATCACCGCGCCCATGCGGATGCCGGTGACCGAAAGCCCCTGCGCCGCCACCGCCGCCGGGTTTTCCCCCGCCGCGCGCAACGCAAGCCCAAGCGGCGTGCGATAGAGAACAAGCGACACCACCGCGACCAAGACAAAGGCCAGATAGGTCATCGGCGTCTGCGCAAACAGCGCCGGACCGATCAGCGGGATATCCGACAATACCGGAATCTCAAACGGCTGAAACGCGGTGATCTTGGGCGGGCTTGTCACCTCTGGCAGGGCAAGGCGATAGGCGTAATAGGTGCTTGAGGTCGCCAATAGGGTCACGCCAAGGCCCACCACATGCTGCGACAGGCCAAAGGGCACGGTCAGCACGCTATGGATCAAGCCGAACGCCATGCCGACGATCATCGCCACCATCACCCCGGTCCAGAGCCCGGTGCCGGAATAAACCGCCATCCAGCCGGCAAAGGCCCCGGCAACCATGATCCCCTCGATCCCGAGATTCAAAACACCGGCGCGCTCACAGATAAGCTCGCCCAGGGTGGCAAAGATAAGCGGGCTCGCGATGCGGATCGCGGCGGCCCAGAAGCTGGCGGATAAAAGGATATCGAGCATGTCCATGATCTATTCCCTCACCACCCTAAACCGGGTGAGCAATATCGCTAGCACCATGAGCAAAAGCGCCGTCGCCAGCATGATATCGGCCAGATAGGTGGGCACGCCAACCGCGCGGCTCATGCTGTCTGCGCCAACGAAAATGCCTGCCACGAAAAGCGCGGCGGCGACCACCGCCAGCGGGTTGAGCAGCGCCAGCATCGCCACGATAATGCCGGTATAGCCAAAGCCGGGGCTCAGATCGAGCGTCAGGCTCCCCTTGACGCCGGCCACCTCGGAAAACCCCGCAAGTGCCGCCAATCCGCCCGACAAAAGCGCGGTCCTGATCAGCACGCCATTGACCGCAATCCCGGCAAACCGCGCCGCATCGCGGTTAAGCCCGACGGCGCGCATTTCATAGCCAAGGGTGGTGCGCCGCTGAATGACCCAGACCAGGGCGGCGGATATGATCGCAAGCCCGAACCCCCAATGCAGGCGCAGCCCCTCCATCATCCGCGGCAGGCGCGCCTCGGTGATCAGGCGTTCGGATTTCGGCCATCCCATGCCCATCGGGTCCTTGAGCGGCCCTTCCAGAAGCATCGAGACAAACAACAGAAAGATGAAGTTGAACAACAGCGTCGTCACCACTTCGTCCACGCCGAAACGCACCTTCAACAGCGCCGGCACCAGCAGGACAACTGCGCCCGCCAGCATCGCGGCAAGCACAAGCGTGGGCAAAAGCGCCCCCGCCCCCCAGGGCAGCGCCCCGGTGCCAAGCACGACGGTAATCAGCGCCCCGGCATAAAGCTGCGCCTCGGCGCCGATATTCCAGAGCCGCGCGCGAAACGCCACCGCCACCGAAAGGCCGGTAAAGATAAGCGGCGTAGCGCGGTTCAGCGTTTCCAACACGGCGAATTTCGACCCGAACGCGCCCTTGATAATCAGGCCCAGAACCGCAAAAGGATTGGCCCCGGCCAGCATCGCCAGCAAGGACGCAACCACCACGGTCGTTGCGATGGCAATCATCGGCGGCAGGATGGTACGCGCAAGGCTCGGGTTGGCAATCGGCTCAAGACGCATGCGCCACCTCGTCCCGTTCAAACCCGTGGCCCGCCATCCAGACCCCAAGCTCTGCCGGGGTCATGCTGCCGCGCGCGAATTCAGGCGACAGACGCCCCTCGGAGATCACATGAATCACATCCGACAGCGCCATGATCTCATCGAGATCCTCGGAAATAAGCAGCACCGCCGCGCCGCGTGCGCGCGCGGCGAGCAACTGCGAATGCACATAGTTGACCGCGCCGATATCAAGCCCACGCACCGGCTGATTGGCCAGGATGATGCGCGGCGCGGCCTCAAGCACCCGGCCAAGGATAAGCTTTTGCATATTGCCGCCCGACAACAGCCTGATCCGCGTTTCCGGCCCCGGACAGCGCACGTCATAGCACTCGATAATCTCTTGCGTGGCGGTCTCGGCGCGGGCCCAGTTCATCCAGCCGCGCCTGCTCATCGGGGGCTTGTGATAGCTTTCGAGAATGGCGTTTTCGGTGAGGGTGAAATCGGCAATCGTGCCGGTTTTGTGCCGGTCTTCGGGAATGCGCGCGATGCCGCTTTGCACGGCGATACGCGGCGACCATTGCGCAAGGCCGACGCCGTCAAGATCAAGCTGCCCCGCATCGGGCGCGGTCAGACCCCCGATAAGATCGGCAAGCGCCGCCTGCCCGTTGCCCGACACACCGGCCAGCCCGGTGATCTGACCGGCGCGCAAATGCAGCGTCGCGCGCTTGAGCCCCGGCGCATTGCCCTGATCGGGCGTGCTGACATCGCGCAACTGCAACAGGGCCGCGCCGGGTGTGGCGGGGCTCACCTTGGGGGCGTTCACCTCGGCGCCGACCATGGCGGCGGCAAGGGCGTGACGGTCGGTATCGCGCGTGGCCATCTCGGCCACAAGCCGACCATGGCGCAGGATCACCACCCGATCCGAGATATCCATCACCTCGTGCAATTTGTGGCTGATGAAGACAATCGACAGGCCAAGCGCCACCGCCTTGCGCAGGGTGGCAAACAGGTCATCGGTTTCCTGCGGGGTAAGCACCGCCGTCGGCTCGTCCAGAATAAGGATCTTTGCCTCGCGATAAAGCGCCTTAAGGATCTCGACGCGCTGCCGCTCGCCCACGGTCAGGGTGCCGACACGGGCCTCCGGATCAACCGACAGGCGGAAATCATCGGCGAGTTTGGTGATCCTAGCGCGCACCGCCGCAGGGTCAAGCCGAGGCTGCCAAAGCGGCACGGTGCCAAGCGCGACGTTTTCCAGCACGGTCATATTGTCGGCCAGCGTGAAATGCTGATGCACCATGCCGACGCCCGCATCCAATGCGGCGCGCGGATTGCCGGGCGGCAAGGCCTTGCCAAACACCTCGACCGCGCCACTGTCGGCGGTGTACTGGCCAAACAGGATATTCATCAAGGTGGTCTTGCCCGCGCCGTTTTCGCCCAAAAGCGCGATCACCTCGCCGCGATGCAAGGACAGGCTGACCGCGTCATTCGCAACCAGCTTGCCAAAGGTTTTGGTAATGCGATCAAGGCGCAGAACGACCTGCGCCGCCTCTGCGCCTGTCATTCAGGACGACTTCGGTTCGTCGTCGTTGATCTCGACCGTGAAGGTACCTGCCTTGATCGCCTCGCTGCGCTCCTTGACAAGCGTCATGGCGGCCTCGGGCACTTTGCCCTCGAAGGTGCCAAGCGGCGCAAGCGACGATCCACCTTCGCTCATGAAGGAATAGACTCCGTAATCGGCGGCCTTGAAGGTGCCGCCGTTCACTTCGGCAATCGCTTTGTCAAGCGTCGGCTCGAAATGCCAGATCGCCGAGGCGACAACCGTGTCGGGATAATCGGCCTGGGTGTCGATCACATTGCCAATCGCCAGAATACCCTTTTCCGCCGCCGCATCCGAAACGCCAAAACGCTCGGCATACAAGATATCGGCGCCGTTCTCGATCATCGCAAAGGCGGTTTCCTTGGCCTTGGGCGGATCGAACCACGAACCGATAAAGCTCACCTGGAACTTGATATCCGGGTTCATCTCTTTGGCACCGGCCATGAAGGCATGCATCAAACGGTTCACCTCGGGGATCGGAAAGCCGCCGACCATGCCGATATTGCCCGATTTTGTCATCGACCCGGCGATGATCCCCGACAGATACGAGGCATCCTGAATATAGTTGTCAAATACCGCGAAATTCGCCAGTGCATCGTCGGGCTTAAAGCTTGACCCGAGAAGGAAGGCGATATCGGGATAATCCGCTGCCACTTCGCGTGCTTCCTGTTCCACGGCAAAGGCCTCGCCGATGATAAGCTTGTAGCCCTGCTCGGCATATTCGCGCATCACGCGGGCATAGTCGGTATTGCTGACATTCTCCGAAAAGACATAGTCGACATCGCCGCGCTCCTGCGCGGTCATGGCGGCCTTGTGAATGCGGCTCACCCATTGCTGTTCGACCGGCACGGTATAAATCCCGGCGGTCTTGATCGGCTCGGCGGCCCGCAGAGGCGTGGCCAGCGACGAGGCACCGGCTACAAGCGCCGCAGCGGCGGTGGTGGCCATGAACTGGCGGCGCGACAGGGGCGCAATGGTCCGGGTTTTGGGGGTGGTCATGGTGATCTCCTTGTTGGGCAGCTTTTTTGTTTTACCAATTGGTAAAATTATTTTTGCGAATTGTCAGCAAATTTGTGCGCCGCGCCGTGAGAAACCGCAAGACCTGCCTGAAAAATATGCACTGCCTCAGGGCGCGAATGCGGTCGCTTCCATGGTGGTGACATGATCCGTCTCGCGCCGCACACGCAGGGCGAGAGCCCCCTCTTGCGCCCTCGCCTCAACCCGCACCGGGATATTGCAGATCAGCGGCGACCGACCGCGATAGGTAAAGCGCGCGGGCAGATGACCGAATAGCTTGGTGGCAAGGTTCATCATCCAGATCGCCTGAAGCGGGCCGTGAACCACAAGGCCGGCATATCCTTCGACTTCGGTGGCATAGGGGTAATCATAATGAATGCGATGGCCATTGAAGGTAAGCGCCGAATAGCGAAACAGCAGCGTCGTATCCGGCGTGATCGACCAGCTTTCGGCGTCAGGCCAATCCTCGGACGCGACGACGGTGGGCGTGCTGCCGGGCTTGGGGTCTTCGCGGTAAACGATATCCTGCCGCTCGCTCAGGTACGGCGTGCCATCGACGCTATAATCATGGCGCTGCTTGACAAACCCAAGCGCACCGCTGCGCCCCTGCTTAAAGACCACATCTTCAATCGTGCTGGTGCGCGCGACATGATCGCCGGGGTTAAACGGGCGATGAAACTCCAACTTGCCCCCGGCCCACATCCGGCGCGGCAATGGCAATGCGGGCAGGAAAATCCCGGTCCTGGAATGGCAATCGCGGCCAAGGTCCGAGGGTTCGACCACATCCGGCCCGATGCACCAGTGAAAGCCGGGCGGCACCGCACCGGGGCCAAGCGTGCCCGCAAGCGTGGCGCGATATTGCCCCAGCAAGCGATCCGAAATCGGCTCTGACCGGGTATAGCTGCGCCCGATCCAATCGTCATATTCGCCCATCTTCGCCCCCTGATGTTACCCGCGACCCGGCCCATAGGATTTCGGCAGGCCAAGCACCTGCTCCGCAATATAGCAAAGGATCAGATTGGTCGAAATCGGCGCCACCTGATATAGCCGCGCCTCGCGGAATTTACGCTCGACATCATATTCCTCGGCAAAGGCAAAGCCGCCGTGCGTCTGCATGCAGGCCTCTGCCGCCTCCCAGCTGGCATCGGCGGCCAGCATCTTGGCGGTATTGGCCTCGACGCCGGGATTGTGCCCCGCATCATACATCGCCGCCGCGCGATACACGATCGCCTCGGCGGCCATCATATGGGCATGGGCACGCGCCAGCGGGAACTGAATGCCCTGATTGGCACCGATCGGATCGCCAAACACCACCCTTTCGCGGGCATAGGCGGCCCCGGTCTTGAGAAACCATTTCGCATCGCCAATGCATTCGGCGGCAATCAGGATGCGCTCTGAATTCATCCCCGACAGGATATAGCGAAAGCCCTTGCCCTCTTCGCCGATAAGGCTGTCGGCGGGAATGCGCAGGTTGTCAAAGAACACCTCGGTGGTGGCGTGGTTGATCATGGTGCGGATCGGGCGGATTTCGATACCATCGCCAACCTTGTCGCGCAAATCGACCAGAAAGACCGACAGCCCCTCGGTTTTCGATCCCACCTGATCGCGCGGTGTGGTGCGCGCCAAAAGCACCATCAGATCAGAATGCTCGACCCGCGAAGTCCAGATTTTCTGACCGTTGATCACATACTCATCGCCCTCGCGCCGCGCCGTGGTCTTGAGCGCAAGCGTATCGGTGCCGCTTGTCGGCTCGGTCACGCCAAACGCCTGAAGGCGCAGCGTGCCATCGGCGATCCGGGGCAGGTAACGTTCCTTTTGCGCCTCATTGCCGTGGCGCAACACCGTGCCCATCGTATACATCTGCGCATGGCAGGCCGCCGCGTTGCAGCCCTGGCTGTGGATTTCCTCGAGGATCGCCGCCGAGGCCGTCAGGTTCAACCCCGAGCCGCCATAGTTTTCGGGAATCATCGCCGCCAGATACCCCTCGCGGATCAGGGCATCGACGAACTCTTTGGGATAGGCGCGGCGCGCATCAAGATCACGCCAATAGGCCCCCGGAAACCCGGCACAGACCTTGGCCACGCCGTCACGAATTGCACTATAGTCCGCCGTCGGATCGAAAGAGGTCATCTGTTTCTCATTCTGTCTAAGGTCACCCTTCTTTCGCAGATTTGGGCCGGACGCGGAACCGGAAATTCGATCCGCAACACGGCGCAAACCAAAAGCATACCTCAGGCGCTTGTCAAGCACGCCCAATCCCCTGTTATATGCGCAGGCAGATCGCACCGCGAAAAAAGGGAGACACCCAAGATGACCAGCCTTGCCATTCCCAAACCTCTGAACCTGATTGGTGGTGACTGGGTGCCGGCCCTCTCGGGCGCCGAACTTGAGGTGCGCTCGCCGATTGATGGCGAGGTGTTCACCACAATCGCCGATTCAGGCCCCGCCGATATCGACGCCGCCGTTGCCGCCGCGCGCGCCGCGTTTCAAACCGGCGACTGGGGCCGCATGCCCGCCGCCGAACGGGGCCGCCTGATGCTGCGCCTAAGCCTGCGCATTCTTGAAGATGTCGAACCCCTCGCCCAGCTTGAAACCCGCGACAACGGCAAACCGATCAAGCAATCGCGCGCCGATATGGTGGCCGCCGCGCGCTATTTCGAATTCTACGGCGGCGGCGCCGACAAGGTGCATGGCGAGGTGATCCCCTTCATGGCGGGCTATAACGTGCAAGTGCTGCGCGAACCGCATGGCGTGACCGGCCATATCATCCCTTGGAATTACCCGGCTCAGATGTTTGGCCGCTCGGTGGCCGCCGCTCTGGCCATGGGCAATGCCGCCGTGCTCAAACCCGCCGAAGATGCCTGTCTGACCTCGCTGCGCCTTGGCGAGCTGGCACAAGAGGTCGGCTTTCCGCCCGGCGCGATCAACATCGTCACCGGGCGCGGCGACACGGCGGGCAAGGCCCTCTCCGAACACCCCGACGTCGATTTCATGTCCTTCACCGGCTCGCCCGAGGTCGGCGTGATGATTCAGATCGCCGCCGCGCGCAATCACATCAACTGTACCCTCGAACTTGGCGGCAAATCCCCGCAGATCGTGTTTGACGACGCCGATCTTGAGGCGGTCATGCCGGTGCTGGTCAATGCCATCATCCAGAACGGTGGCCAGACCTGCTCGGCCGGCTCTCGCGTGTTGATCCAGCGCGGGATTTACGATCAGGTCATGGCGCAACTGGCCGAACGCTTTGGCGCCGTCACCGCCTCGGCCTCAGGCGAGGATGCGGTGCTTGGCCCGCTGATTTCCGCGAAACAGAAGAAACGGGTCGAGACCTATATCACGCAGGCCGACGCGCCGCTTGTGGCGTGCGGCAAAATCGACCCCGATGCGCCCAAGGGCGGCTATTACGTGGCCCCTGCCCTGTTTGGTCCCGTCGATCCCAAGTCGAAAATCGCCCAGGAAGAAGTGTTCGGCCCGGTTCTCTGCGCCATTCCCTTCGCGGATGAGGCCGAGGCAATCCAGATCGCCAATGACACCGATTATGGCCTTGTTGCCGGCATCTGGACCCACGATGGCGGGCGCCAGATGCGGGTCGCCAAGGCGATGCGCTGTGGTCAGGTGTTCATCAACGGCTATGGTGCCGGTGGCGGCATCGAATTGCCGTTCGGCGGCATCCGCAAATCCGGGCATGGGCGCGAAAAGGGCTTTGCCGCCCTGTTCGAATTCTCGCAAATCAAGACCATCATCAACAATCACGGCTAAGGAACACACCATGCGCTTGAACGGAAAAACCGCCCTCGTGACCGGGGCCGCCTCGGGTTTTGGCAAGGGCATCGCCGAGACCTTTGCCCGCGAGGGTGCCAGAGTCGCGATCCTTGACCTTAACCTTGAGGGCGCGCGCGCCGTGGCCGATGAGATCGGCAAGGACGCGATTGCGATCCGCTGTGACGTCTCGGATGGCGCCGATGTGGCCGCCGCCGTGGCCGAGGCGCATACTGCTTTTGACCGCCTTGATATTGTGGTCAACAACGCCGGCTGGTCAAACGCCAATCGCCCGCTGATGGAGACCGACGAGGCCACCTTTCGCAAGCTTTACGACGTCAACGTCACCTCGATCTTTCACATGACCAAGACCTGCGTGCCGCTCTGGCGCGCGCAGGGCGGCGGCGTGATGATCAACATCGGCTCGACCGCAGGCATTCGCCCGCGCCCCGGCCTGACCTGGTACAATTCGACCAAAGGCGCAGTCAACCTGATGTCACGAAGCCTTGCCGCAGAGCTTGCCCCCGACGGCATCCGCGTCAATTGCATCGCCCCGGTGATCGGCGCCACCGCCCTTCTGGAACAGTTCATGGGCATGCCAGACACGCCGGAAAACCGCGCGGCCTTTATTGCCGGCATTCCTCTGGGGCGCATGTCAACGCCGCGCGACATTGCCAATGCGGCGCTTTACCTCGCCTCGGACGAGGCCGATTTCATCACCGGCGTCGTGCTTGAGGTCGATGGCGGGCGCACGATCTAGGCCATTCAAACCCTGACCGAAACGAGGCCCGCATGACCCCTGATCTCTCTGGTATTTTCGTAGTCTCCGTCGAACAGGCGGTCGCCGCGCCTTACGTGTCGGGCCGTCTGGCCGAGGCCGGGGCGCGGGTGATCAAGGTCGAACGCCCCGAGGGCGATTTCGCCCGTGGCTATGATCATCTTGTTCACGGCGAAAGCGCCTATTTCGTCTGGCTCAACCGGGGCAAGGAATCGATCTGTCTTGACCTGCGCCAGGACGCGGATCGCGCGGTGATGGAGGCGATGCTGGCGCGCGCCGATGTGTTTATCCAGAACCTCGCGCCCGGCGCAGTTGACCGGCTTGGCTTTGCCCCCGCCGATTTGCGCGCCCGCTATCCGCAGCTTATCACGGTGTCGATCTCGGGCTATGGCGAAGAGGGGCCATTGCGCGACCTCAAGGCCTATGACCTTCTGGTGCAGGCCGAAAGCGGGCTGTCGTCGATCACCGGCAACACCCATGGCTCTGCGCGCACCGGGGTCTCGGTCTGTGATATCGCGGCGGGCATGACCGCCTTTCAATCGGTGCTTCTGGCGCTGATCGGACGCGGCCAAACCGGCGAGGGCCGTCATATCGCGGTCTCGCTTTTTCATGCGCTCAGCGACTGGATGAACGTGCCCTATCTGCAATATGCCTATGGCGGCAAGACCCCGCCGCGCAGCGGGCTCAACCATCCCACGATCGCGCCCTATGGCACCTATATGGGCAGTGACGGCAAAGAGGTTCTGGTCTCGATCCAGAACGAACGCGAATGGGCGATCTTCTGCGCCGATATTCTGGATCAACCCGATCTGGCAACCGATCCGCGCTTTGACAGCAATTCCAACCGCGTCGCCAATCGCGACGCCCTTGACGGCATCATCGCGCCGGTGTTTGCCGCCAGTACGCGCGACGAAATGGCCGAGCGTTTGCGCGACGCACGCATCGCCTATGGCCGCGTCAGCACGATGGAGGATCTCGCAGACCACCCCCAGAACCGCTATGTCGAGGTCGATACCCCAAGCGGCCCGGTGCGCATGCTCGCCCCCGGCGCTCTGGTCGATGCCACCCTGCCCGATCTGGGCGCAGTGCCGGGGCTTGGCGCACAGACCGAGGCCCTGTTTGCCGAGTTTGGCCCCAAGGATGAGTAAGCCCGCCGACACCCGCGCGCGTATCATCGCCATCCTGCAAGAGATCGGCGCACGCGATGTGCTTGATATCGGCTGCGGCTCTGGTGCCTTGGCCAAAAGCCTTGCGCGCGACGGGTTTCAGATGACCGGCATTGATCCAAACGCGGCGGCCATCTCCGAGGCTGTCGCGCGTGTGCCGGGCGCGACATTCCTGACCGCCGGGGCAGAGAACCTGCCCTTTGCCCCGGCCACCTTCGATGCTGTGATTTTCCTAAATTCTCTGCACCACGTGCCCGTGCCCGCCATGCAAACCGCCCTGCAAGAGGCGCTGCGCGTGCTGCGTCCGGATGGCGAGGTGATCGTGGTCGAGCCACTGGCGATGGGGTCGTTCTTTGAGGTGATGCGCCCGGTCGAGGATGAGACCGACACTCGAGAGGCCGCCCAAAGCGCGATTGACCGGCTTTTGGCACAAGCGCATGCGACCGGCCCCGCCCCGGTGATCTATGAGCGCGCCACGCCGATGGCCGATCTCGAGGCCTTCATCGATTACCTTGCCGCGGTTGATCCCGCCCGCCGCGCCCTGGCCGAGACTCTGCGCCCCGAACTTGCCCGCCGTTTCGCCGCCAACGTTGTCACCGGACCGGACGGTCAGGCGCTGGTCCAACCCCTCAAGATCTGGCGGCTGCGGGCCAGGCGCACATAAATCACCCCGGATTTTCCGCTTTGGGGTGGATTGCTGTGCATAATTGTGTATTTTTTCCCGGTGAGGGGAGAAAGTACAGTTGTTCAGCCTGACCGACATCCTGGGCGAGGCGTTTGGCCTGATCCTGACATGGGATCGGAACCTGAGCGAGATCGTGATGCTTTCGCTGCGCGTCACCCTCTCGGCGGTGGTGATTTCCTGCCTGATCGGCCTGCCGCTTGGCGCGGTTGTCGGGGCGTTCCGCTTTCCCGGGCGCGGCCTTGTCACCGTTTTGCTCAACACCCTGATGGGGCTGCCGCCGGTGGTGGTGGGGCTGGTGGTCTACCTGATGCTTTCTGCCTCGGGGCCGCTTGGCGTGCTGCAACTCCTCTATACTCCGGGCGCAATGATCATCGCACAGACGATCCTTGTGACACCCATCGTCGCGGCGCTCACCAAACAGGTGGTCGAGGATCTCCACGGCGAATATGCCGAACAATTCGCCTCGCTTGGTGTCGGCGCGTTTGACCGCATCACAGCGCTGCTCTGGGATGCGCGTTATAGCCTTCTGACCGTCGCCCTCGCCGGGTTCGGCCGCGCCGTGGCCGAGGTTGGCGCGGTGCTGATCGTGGGCGGCAATATCAACCATGTGACCCGCGTGATGACCACCACCATCGCGCTTGAAACCTCAAAGGGGAACCTTGAACTTGCCCTCGCGCTTGGCCTGTTGCTCCTGTCGATTGCGGTGATCGTGAACGCGGCGGTGATGGCGCTTCGGGCCTCTGCGGTGCGGGCGGCCTATGCGTGACATGACCCTAGATATGCCCACACCCGACTGCGCCATAGCGCCCGCCTTGCTTGCCTGCGAGGGGCTGTCGTTCGAGGCGGGCGGCAAGCGCCTGATTGATAACTTCACGCTTGCCATTCACCCCGGTCGGCGCACCCTGATCATGGGCCCCAATGGCGCCGGCAAAAGCGTTTTGCTGCGCCTGATGCACGGGCTGATCACGCCAACAGGCGGGCATGTCCTCTGGCAGGGGCGCCCGCTTGATCGCGCCGCGCGCCATGCCCAGGCAATGGTGTTTCAACGCCCTGTCATGCTGCGCCGGTCGGTTCTGGCCAACCTCAAATTCGCCCTGACGGTGCGTGGCATAACCGGCGCCGCGCGCGCGCGTCAAGCAACTGAGGCGCTTGATCTTGCACGCCTCGGCGACATGGCGCGCCGCCCCGCGCGGGTTCTGTCGGGGGGTGAACAGCAACGCCTTGCCCTGGCGCGCGCGCTTGTGTGTCAGCCCCGGCTTTTGTTCCTGGATGAGCCGACCTCAAGCCTTGATCCGGCCTCGACCCGCGCGATTGAGGATCTGATCAACGCCGCCCACGCGCGCGGCGTCAGCATTGTGATGGTCACCCATGACCTCGGACAGGCGCGGCGCATGGGCGACGATGTGCTCTTTCTTCAGAACGGCACGCTGGCCGAGGCCGGCCCCCTGCAAGACGTTCTGGCCGCCCCCAAAACGGCGGCCACAAGGGCCTGGCTGGAAGGCCGCCTTTACACCGCCCTCTAATCCCGAACCCCAACAGATCACGGAGTTTTTCAATGATCAGACGTCACTTTCTTTCCCTTGCCGCCTCTATCCTTCTGGCGCTTGGCCTGACCGGCACGGCACAGGCCGAGGATGGTTTTATCGTGGTTCAATCGACCACCTCGACCCAGAATTCCGGCCTGTTTGACCACATCCTGCCGATCTTCACCGACAAGACCGGGATCGAGGTGCGCGTGGTTGCCGTCGGCACCGGGCAGGCGATCAAGAATGCCGCCAATGGCGATGGCGATGTCCTGTTCGTCCATGCCAAACCCGCCGAGGAAAAGTTCGTCGCCCAAGGTCACGGGCTTGCCCGCTCTGACGTGATGTACAACGACTTTGTCATCGTCGGCCCGCCCGCCGATCCGGCTGGTGTTGCGGGCATGTCCGATGTGGTGGCCGCCCTGGGCAAGATCGCCGAGGCCGAGGCGCCCTTTGCCTCGCGCGGCGATGACAGCGGCACCAACAAGGCCGAACTTCGCCTGTGGGGCGCCGCCGGTATCGACGTGCGCGCTGCCTCCGGGGATTGGTATCGCGAAACCGGCTCTGGCATGGGGGCGACGCTCAATACCGGCACCGCCATGGGGGCCTATATCATGACCGACCGCGCCACCTGGATCGCCTTTGGCAACAAGGGAGATTACAAGGTCGCGGTCGAGGGCGACGCGAAGATGTTCAACCAATATGGCATCATCCTCGTGAACCCCGAGATGCACAAGAACGTCAAGGCCGAGCTTGGCCAGACCTTCATCGACTGGGTTCTGTCGGACGAAGGCCAAAGCGCCATCGCGGGCTATAAGGTTGATGGCCAACAGCTGTTCTTTCCGAACGCGGGTTAAGCCGGAAAGCGCCTATTTCGAGATCCAGCGCACCTGCCCGAGATCACCGATATCATAGCCGCCAAGCGCCCCGGCCTTGGCGGCAAATGCGCCGGAGCGGGCAAAGCGCAACAGGCTCTGCACCGGCTCGGTGAAATAGGATCGCCGGTCGATCAGCAGATCGAACCGTTCGTCGACCAACGGCACAAACGGCAGGTGAAACTGCTGCGCCATCGCCTTGATCCCAAGCGTCGCCTCGGCCTCGCCCGCGGCAACCGCGGCGGCGGCATCGCTTTCGGTATGGGCAAGGGCGGCCTGCGCCAGGATGTCGGTCTCACCCAAGCCCGCCTCTGCCAGCAGCCGCTGAAACAGTGCCGCCGCTCCGGCACCGGGCTGGCGCAGGATCACCCGCTTGCCGCGTAGATCGCCGATGCCGCGCACCTCCTTCGCCGTCGCCTCCGACAGGATAAGCCCGCGCGCGCGCTCCGCCCATCCGATCAACACGCAATTTCCCAGACCAGCGGCCTCAACCGCCGCGATGTTCCAGCCCTCGGCGTCCGGGATATGCAGGCCCGCAACCGCCGCCTGCCCCTGCGCAAAACAGACCAGCCCGTCGCGGCTTCCGTTCAATAACGTCGCCAGTCCCGCGCCGCATTCCCGCAACGCCCAATCCAGAAGCGGGTCATGCGAGCCGGTCACAACCGCAGGGCGCAGGGCGCCCGACGCCGCGCCCGACCCTTCGATCCATGCCGTCAACTCCGCCGTCGGAAACAACAGCTTGCCGGTGATCTTGCGATGCGGAATCTCTTCGGCGGCGACCAGATCATACACCTTGCGCTCTTTCACACGCAAAAGATCGGCCACCTCCTTGGTCGTCAAATACGCGGGTTGTTGGCTGTCCATAGTGCGAAAAATGCCTTTTGAAATCTCTGTGGTCCGGGCAACCTAACGCATCACCACCGGGAAATCAGCAGGAAACGGAACCGCATTACGCCCATAACGCCGTCAAAATAATCCTTGTCTTTCGGCCCTTGCCTGTGGTCATATTCATAAATTCGAATAGATAGGGGGAAAGCGGATGACACCGACCAGACGACAGGTTCTTTGCGGCCTTGGCGCCACCGCGCTTTTTGGCGCACCACGCATGACACTGGCCGCTGACCAGATCACCCTTGGACAGGCCAAAATCACCACGGTCAGCGATGGTCATCTGGTGCTGCCCAAGGATTTCCTGCTTGGCGACCTGCCTGCGGTCGAGACCGCGCCCATCCTTGAAAAATACGGAATCACCGGCGATGTGATGCACCCGCCCTGCAACGTCACCCTGCTTCAGGATGGCGACCGCACCATCCTGTTCGACGCCGGATCGGGCAGCGGCTTCATGCCAAGTGCCGGCGATCTGGTGGATACGCTCGCGGCCCTTGATGTGGCGCCGGATGACGTGACCCATGTGGTCTTTACCCATGGCCACCCCGATCACCTCTGGGGCGTTCTCGATGATTTCGACGATCTGGTGTTTGCGAATGCAAGCTATATGATCGGCCAGCGGGAATGGGACTATTGGACCGACCCCGACACCGTCAATACCATCGGCGAGGAACGCGCAAGCTTTGCCGTCGGCGCCGCCCGCCGCCTTGCCGCGCTCAAAGATCAGGTCAGCTTTTTCAGCGACGGCCAAGAGGTGCTTTCCGGTGTGATGGCGCATGCCACTTTCGGGCATACGCCGGGGCATATGTCGTTCGAAATCCGTCAGGGAAGCGACTCGGTGATGGTCGTCGGCGATGCCATCGGCAACGGTCACCTCGCCTTTGAGCGCCCCGATTGGGCCAGCGGATCGGATCAGGACGCCGAGACCGGCATCAAGACCCGCCAGCGTCTTCTGGACCAATTGGCACAGGATAAAATGGCGATGATCGGCTTTCACTTGCCCGACGGCGGGCTTGGCCGGGTCGAACGAAACGGCGACAGCTATCGCTTTGTGAGCGAGGTTTGAGACGATGAAACACCTTCTTGTTGCCCTCGCCCTTACCGCCACCCCTGCTCTCGCCAGCGAGAATATCGCCGATAAATACCCCGGTTCCCTTCTCTATGACGAACCGGTCGAGGTGATCCCCGGCGTCTGGTCCGCGATTGGCGCCACCGCGCCGCCCTCTTACGAAAATTCGGGCCATAACAATAACCTTAGCTTTATCGTCACCGGCGACGGCGTTGTCGTGATCAACGGAAGCGCCGCCTATGCCCTGGCAAAGGCGTTGCACGACGAGATCAAGCGCATCACCGATCAACCGGTCAAGCTTGTCTTCAATGAAAACGGTCAGGGCCATGCCACGCTTGGCAATTCCTATTGGGCCGAACAGGGCGTGCCGATTGTCGCCCATGTCGATACCGCCCATGAGGTCGAGAAAAACGGCGGCCCCAATCTTCAGGCGATGAAGGGCTATAACCGCGACAAGGCCGAAGGCACCACCGTGCAGGGGCCGAGCGAAACCTTCACAGACGACTATATCGTCGAGATGGGCGATTTTCATATCGAGGCGCGCCACCTTGGCCCCGCCCATAGCCCCGGCGATATCGTGGTCTGGCTGCCGGAGCAAAGCCTGGTGATCTCGGGCGATATGGCGTTTCACGAGCGCATGTTGCCGATCTTTGCCGATACCATCACCGCCGATTGGCTGGAAACATGGGATACCGAGTTCGAAGCGCTCAACGCCACCTATGTGATCCCCGGCCACGGCCACCCCACCAACATGGCGCAGGTGCGTCGCTATACCAAAGGCTATCTCGAATACCTGCGCGCGCGGATCGGTGAACACATCGACAATGGTGGCGATTTGTCAGAGGCCTATTACGTCGATCAATCGCCCTATGCCCATCTCGATACGTTCGAGGAACTGGCCACCAAGAACGCCGGCCGGGTGTTTGAACAGATGGAGTGGGAATAGCCGCAATCTGTCCCGGTCTCGGCCGGACAGGAACCTTGTCCTAGTCCGGTCAACCTGGCGTCATGTGGAAACATTTGTTGCCTAATTCACCTGACGCGTGCAACCTTGCTATGCGGGGGGATTTGCAATGTCGGGTGAAATTGCCAAACAAAGAAAAGAACTTAACGCCGCAGAGATCGGCGCGATTGCACATCTCTATCGCGGCGAAGTCTACAGATCGACCCTTTGGCGCACCCGGCTCGACACCACCACGAACTGGGCCGTGGTCACCCTCGGGATAGCACTATCCATCGCCTTTTCGTCGCCTGCCGCATCGCCCTTGCCTTTGATCCTCGTGGGGGTGCTGATCTTTTTCTTCCTGATGCTTGAGGCGCGCCGTTACCGGTATTTCAACGTGTGGCGGGCGCGTTGCAGGTGGATGGAGGTGCATTTCTTTGCGCCGATGCTGCATGATGGCGATTTGCACATGGAAGACGGCTGGCAACAGGTTCTGGCCGAAGATTATTGGAAACCGACCTATCATGTCTCGATGGCGGTGGCGCTTGGGCGGCGTATCCGGCGAAACTATTTCTGGATACTGCTGATTCAAAGCCTCGCGTATATCGGCAAACTGCTGGTCCACCCCGAACCTTTGACCGAGGCGTCACAATTGATCGACCGCGCCGCTGTCGGCCCCATGGGCGGGCAATATGTTCTTGGGTTCGGCGTCGTCTATTGCATGACCTGGGGTGCAATTTCCATGTTGAGTTGGGCCGACGACAGACGTCGGGCAAGGACACGCCTTGTTCGCTCAGGCATGGGGTAAACCACGCTCTCAGGTTGTCGCAACCCGTGCCGCGCCACCCCCCATGACAAGATGCGTGGCCATTGCGCCGATCCACATGCAGAACACCGCGACCCATGCGGTGAGCGCGAAAACCGCACCGCCCGACATGCCGGCGCCAACCGCGCAGCCACCCGCAAGCATGCTGCCGAATCCCATCAGGGCGGCGCCGACAAGATAGCGCTCCATCGGGGTGTCGGGGCCAAAGCGCTCGATCTTCCATTCACGCGTCGCGATGGCCATGCCGCCCGCACCGACAAACACCCCCGGCACAAGCCCGACCCCAAACCCAAGCGGCAGGCTGGTGCTATTGACCAGGCCCATCAGGGTATCCGCCGAGGGGCCGGTAAAGGTCACCGACGAAATCGCGACCACCTCAAACGAGGACTGCGCGATCAAATAGGTGGCAAGCCAGCCAAAGGCGACAGCAAGCCCGACAAAAACCCCGGCAATCGCATGGCTGGGGCGCACGCCGCGCGCATGGGCAAGCCAGAGCCCCGCCAGCAAGACCAGCGCCGCAATCGCCGCCGCCAGCCCGGACCCCATACCAAGATGCGACAGGATATTGCGCGCCTCGCCACCGGGAACAAGCCAGAGCGCGCCAAGCGCTTCGCGAACCGGGACCAGAACCCCGCGCAAGGCCGATTGCGCCACCAGCGTGAGAACGAGGCCGGTGACAATTGCCCGCAGGTTGCCCGTCGCCGAGAGCACCAGCAACCGGCTGGCACAACCGCGCGCAAGAATCATGCCGGCCCCGAACATCAGCCCGCCGATGATCGCGCCCGACATGCTTCCGGTGGCGGCAAGCTGGCGGGCCTCGGTGACATCAAGCACACCAAACGCGATCATGCCCTGCACCGCCATCACCCCGGCGGAAAACGCGATCAGCCAGATTGACAGACGCGGACCAAAGCCCCCCGTCGCCACCTCGATAGAGGCGGCGCGCAGACAGAACCGCGAATGTTGCGCCGCGGCGCCAAAGATCAGCCCGACAAGCGCCCCCGCCATCATCAGGACCGCGCCATCGCCAAACCTGTCGATCAAGCCTTCGAGCATCGGTTGCCCCTTTTGCCATCCATCTGATGGCATAGGCGGATTCGGGCAGATCGGCCTTGATTTGCGTCAAGCGACCCGCCCGAACCCTGCGTAAAACAGACCCTATTCCAGAGCGCTTTGCACAATACCATCCAAAAGCGCCTCTACCTTCTGCATCTCGCCTTCCGGATAGGTCCGGTGGCCGATCACCACCTCGCCGCCCTGGTCCGCCACAAAGATGCTATAGGGGCAATGGGCGATGTTCATCGGGTCCGCCTCCATAACCTCGCGCGACACCTGCGCCGAGCAGAACAGAAAGATATCGGCGGCCTCGAAGATCTTGACATCGCTGCCCACATCGGCGCCGGTCCGGTTGAGCATCTCGCCGACATGGCTTGTGAAATCAATCACAAGCCCCTCGCCGACAATGGCATTTTCTACTGCAAAGGTGGCATCCTCGAAACTTCCGCCAAAAGGTTGGGTCACGACCTCTTGCGCCATGGCCGGAACCGCCATCACTCCGAGTATCGCGGCAAATACTGTCTGTTTCATGGTCTCTCTCCTTGGATGAAAATCGGCGCCCTCCGGCGCCTAGCCGAACATGTCGGCGGTGATGCCCGCGTACCAGCCGATCGATTCCTCATAGGTCGCCTTGCGCGTCGCGGCATCTTCGCCGGTTTGCGAAATAAAGCCGTCGACCTTGGCGATCTTCTCAGACGTGGCCTCGTATGTGGCGCCCACCTTGACGCCATCATCGGTATCAATCAGCGACCAGCAGGTATTGGTAAACTTGGCCGGGAATACGCGTGATCCGGTCAATGCCCCACGCACCGCCATGGCACAGACCTTGGCCTGACTGTTGGCGGCAAAGCCCGATTTCGGCATGTCGCCCTGTGCCGCCGCATCGCCAAGCACATGCACATCCGGGTCGACCTTGCTCGACAGATCGGCGGCATTGACCGGCACCCAGTTGCCATCGGTCACACCGGCGATATCGGCGATCCGCCCGGCCTTTTGCGCCGGGATCACATTGCAGACGTCAACCTTTTCGACCATGCCGTCGATATCAATCGTCATCTCCTCGGGATTGACCGACACGTTGGTGCCGCCAAAATCCGGGCCAATCCGCTCGATCATGCCGGTATAGTGACTTTGCCAGCCGTCCTCGAATAGCCCCTGCTTGGAAAACTTGTCCTTCGGGTCAATCACAAGGATCTTGGCCGTCGGGTTGATCTGCTTGAGAACATGCGCCACCATCGACACCCTCTCATAAGGGCCCGGCGGACAGCGATAGGGGTTGGGCGGCGCCACAAGCGCGAATGTCCCGCCTTCGGGCATCGCCATGACCTGCGCCTTCAAAAGCTCGCTTTGCGACCCGGCCTTATAGGCATGCGGCATGGCGTTCTGCGCGGCCACACTCCACCCCGGCACGGCATCCTCGACAAAATCAATGCCGGGGCTCAGGATAAGCTTGTCATAGCCAAGCTGCGCACCGCCCGCGAGGGTCACACTCTTGCCCGCGCGATCCACGTCAATCGCCCAGTCATGCACCACGTTTATCCCGTATTCGGCCGCCAGCGTGCCATAGGTATGCGCGATATCCTCAAGCTCGGTGAAACCGGCGATATAGAGGTTGGAAAAGAAGCAGGTGAAATAGCTGCGCGACGGCTCGATCAGGGTGACGTCAATCGCGCCCTTGCTGTCCTTGGCGATATAACGCGCGACCGTGGCCCCCCCGGCGCCTCCGCCAATCACCACCACGCGCGGTTTGCCATGACCATCGGCCAAAACCGCAGGGGCCGACAAAGCCGCAGCTGCGGCCACCCCCGCCCCCATGAACATGCGTCGGTTCAATGTCATCTTTCTCTCCTCCCTTGAAAGCCCTGCGATTTATTCGAGGGCCCCGAAATAGGCCGCAAGCGCGGCAATCTCTTCGTTTGACAGCCGCCCGGCCATCATCTGCATCAACGGGTGCGTGCGCAGTTTCGCCTTATAGGCGTGCATCGCAACCACGAAATCATCTTCCGGCCATTGCGTGATCGACGGAATGCCGCTGGCACTGCCGTCCGCCTGATGACAACTCACGCATTCGCTGCTTAGATATTCGCCGTATTCCGGATCGCCTTGAAGCGCCAGAATTTCGGGCGCGACGGAATGATCTGTGCCGCGCGCGGTTGGCGCGGCCTCGGGGATATTCGAAGGATTGTCGGAAAACCGGCGCAGATAGGCCAGAAGATCGGCGCGCTCTTGCGGGTCCTTGACGCCGCCAAAGCTCATCCGGGTTTTTGACACCAAAGCGCGCGGATTTGCGATATAGGCGTCAAGCCGGGTCAAGTCCCAGACCAGCCCGTCAACGCCCGCCCGCCGCATCGAGGCGGAATAGGCAAAACCCTCATGCGCCCCCGCACCCCGCCCGAAAATCCCGTTAAGATGCGGACCGATCGCATCGCGCGCGCCCTGCCCGATCTGATGACAGCCGCTGCATTGCTCAAACACCTCGGCCCCGGCCTCGGCATCGTCAATACTCTCCGAGCGCGCTGTCCCTGCCGCGAAAATCACGGCAAGGACAAGGCCCAGAGAGCGCCGGGGGATCATCTGGATCTAGTCACTGAAGCTGGCCAGATAGGCGGCAATCGCGGCCTGATCTTCCTCGGATTTAAGACCGGCAAAGCTCATCTTCGTGCCCTTCATATAGTCGCGCGGCTTGGCCAGAAACGCCGCAAGCGTCTCGGGTGTCCAGACCAGCCCCTCGGCCGCCTTCTCCTTGAGCGCCGATGAGTACCTGAAATCCTCGACCGATCCGGCCGCCCGCTCCATAACCCCGTTAAGCTGTGGCCCGACCCGATTCTTGGCACCCTCACCCACCTGATGGCAAGCCTTGCATTTCTTGAACACCTTCTCACCGGCGGCAACAAGCGCCGGATCAACGGCGGGCGCTTCCGGCTCCGCTTCGGGTTCTGGCGTGGCTTCGGCCACCGCAACCGTCTCGGCCTCGACCGGCGCGGCCTCGGCTTTTTCCTCGTCCGGGGTCACGTCAAGCACGCGGGCGCGCATGGTGATCTTGACCTCATCCTTGCAGTTTTCCATGCAAGGCTCGCCTGTCCATTTCGGATATTCGGTCTCGGCCCGGTCATCGACGATAAACCCATCGGCATTGGGCATCTCGACCTCGGTGAAATTCTCGTGGCTCAGGGTAAAATCATCCTCCACCAGATTGTTGGAATAAAGGATATAGGCAGTGATGGCGTAAACCTCGTCAGCGCTCAGGGTTTGCGCATCCCCAAACGGCATCGAGCGGTTGACGTAATCCCAGACCGTCGAAAGATAGGGCCAATACGACCCCACCGTCTTGAGCGGGTCTTCGTGGTCAAGCGTACCCCAGCCCCCGGCAAGCTTGGGCCAGTTGCCGACACCTTCGGCGAAATCACCGTGACAGACGGCACATTTCTCGGCAAACACCTCATCCCCTGTCCAGACATCGCCAGAGCCTTCGGGCAACCCGCGCCCATCGGGCATGACCTTGACATCCCAGGCCGCGATTTCCTCGGGCAGCGCCGGGCGGCCAAGGCCATAGTCCCCGGCAAAAACGGCGGTGGCACTCACGGCAAAACCGGCAAGAAGGGTGAATTTAAGAAACTTCGACATTCTCTGCCTCCCCGTTGGGCTTGACCCACCATGTCTGAATGCAATTGTTGTGATAGATCGAGTTGAGCCCGCGCACCTCGCGCAGCTGTGTCTTGGTCGGCTGCACATAGCCGGTCTCGTCCATGGCGCGGCTTTGCAAGAGCATCTCTTTGCCGTCCCATGTGGTATCAAGATAGAACCGCGTCAGCGCCATTTTCTCGCCGGGCTTGGCAAGGCGGGCGGTTTCCCAGGTTTTGCCGCCATCCTTTGAAACGTCCACCCGCGTGATGGCTCCCCGACCTGACCAGGCCAGGCCGGAGATCACCAAAGGCCCTTGTCCGTGAGTGATGGGCGCTTGCGGGCTGGGCGATGTCACGACAGATTTCGCATCCATCTCCCATGTCCATTTGCGGCTGGTGCCGTCTTCCAGTGTATCGGTGTATTTGCTGGTCTCTTCGCGGCTTTGCACGGCGGCATCGGTAACCTCGATCCGCCGCAGCCATTTGACCCACATGTTGCCTTCCCAACCGGGCACGACAAGGCGCACAGGATATCCATGCTCCTTGCGCAGCGCCTCGCCATTGGCCTTGAACGCGACAAGCACGTCATCAAGCGCCTTTTCCATCGGGATAGAGCGACCGTTCGACGAGGCATCGGCGCCCTCGACATAAACCCATTTGCCCTCGGGCTTGACGCCCGCCTCGGCCAAGATCGTGCGCAGCGACACGCCAGTATATTCCATGTTGTGGATCATGCCGTGGGTGAATTGCGCGCCGTTCAACTGTGCGCCGGCCCATTCCATCCCGGTATTGGCCGCGCATTCGCAGAAATAGACGTGGTTCTCGCGCGGGAATCGCTCAAGATCGGCATATGTAAAGACCAGCGGCGTCTCGACAAGCCCGTTGATCATCAGCCGATAATCTTCCTTGGCAAGCTCGATCGCGCCGGAATGGTGACGCTCGAACGCACAGCCCTGCGGCGTGATCGTGCCCTCAAGCGCGTGGATCGGCGTAAAGTTGATCGAGCTGATCGTATCCGCCGTCAGCCAGTCGACATTGCGCCGCACCACGTCGTCTTCAAACCTGATCGGCAAGCCATAGGGCGTCACATCAACCCCGTCGCCAAAGCCCCGCGCCCAGGGCTGGGTCTCGGTGATCAACGGATCGGGCGTGGCCGCCTTGGCCGCACCGGCACCAAGCGCACCGGCACCGGCGGCGGCCGCCCCGCGCAGGAATGCGCGCCGTGATGTGGATTTGCCTTTGAAGGTCTCGGACATATCAAATGCCTCCTTTCAGCATGGACTTCACGCGCCAATCACTTTGACGCTGTTATTGGGATCAACGCGCACAGTGCCCTGTTTGCGGATATGATTTTCGACGACATCCCAGATCTGCGGGCCCTCGGTGCCCTCGTTGACCGAGGCCCAGCCCGCCACCTGATAGGTCTTGGAGGGATCAAGCGCCTCGCCGGTCTTCAACAGGGTCATATCGGTGATCCGGCTGCCCTGCGGCTTGGCAAGATCAATCCGATAGCCAAGCCCGCCAAGCCGCACCATATCTCCGCCCTGCTGGTAATAGGGGTCGGGATTGAACAGGTTGTCGGCCACGTCCTCAAGAATGACATGGATGAAATCACCTGTCATTTCCGTGCGATAGGCGCGGCCATAGGTCATCGAGGTGACATTCCAGATATCCTCGCGGGTGATATCCTGCCCCGGAAGGATCGACGGCCCCCACCGCACGCCGGGCGACATGGCGATATCGGCCTCGCGCTCACTGATCAGCGCATCACAGATAAGATCATCCCAGGTCCCGTTGAAATTGCCGCGCCGGTAGAGCAGGCTCTCGCTCTGGCCAATCACCTCGCTCAGTTCCTCCATATAGGGCGCGCGCTGTGCATCAATCACCTCGGTGACGGCCTTGTCCGGCTCGATCACATCGCTGAAAATCGGGATCAGCTTGTGACGAAAACCCATCATCCGCCCGTCGCGCACATCGAGATCGACGCGGCTGACGAATTTGCCGTTCGAGCCGCTGGCGATGATGATCGTCTCGCCCACAAGCACCGGTTCAGGCAGCGCATCATGCGTGTGCCCCGACAGGATCACGTCGATGCCGGTGACGATCCCGGCCATCTTCTTGTCCACGTCAAAGCCGTTATGGCTCAGCACCACGACCAATTCAGCGCCCTTGGCGCGCACCTCATCGACCATCGCCTGCATGTTCTCGTCGCGAATACCAAAGCTGTATTCCGGGAACATCCAGCCGGGATTGGCAATCGGCATATAGGGAAAGGCCTGACCGATCACCGCAACCTTGACGCCACCATGCTCGAAAAACTTGTAGGGCGGGAAGAGATCGACCGGCTCGTCCCATTCCGCGTCAAAGATGTTCTGGCCAAGCGCGGCAAACGGCAAGCCCTCGACAATCTCCTGAACACGCTCTGACCCGAGGGTGAATTCCCAATGGAAGGTCATCGCATCCGGCTTCAACGCGTTCATCACATTGACCATGTCCTGACCTTCGGTCTGGTAACAGGTGTAAGAGCCGTGCCATGTATCACCCCCATCCAACAGGATCGCATCGGGGCGGTCGGCGCGAATGGCGTTGATCACGGTCGACACCCGGTCAAGCCCGCCAACCCGGCCATAGGCCTGCGCAAGCGCGCTGAAATCGCCCGAACTCAGCGCGTAATGCGAGGGGCTGCCATCCTCGATGCCATACATCCTGCGAAACTCGGCGCCGGTGACATGCGGCACTTCGCCCTTGTTGGCGCCGACCCCGATATTGGTCGACGGCTCGCGGAAATAGATCGGCTTTAGCTGCGCGTGAATGTCGGTGATATGGATCAGCGACACATTGCCAAAGGTGTCAAACTGCAAAAGCTGATCCTGGGTAAGCGCCTGTTGCGCCGCAACCCTGGACCAGTTGCCAAAGGAGGACGCACCAAGAATGGCCGAAGCCGCCATGCTCGTCTGAAGAAAATCACGCCGCGAGATCATATCGGACCCTTCCACATCCCGCATAGGTTACATGCGGTTTTTTGAATGTTTCTCACCAAAGAAAACCCCGCCCGACAAAACGCCAGGCGGGGTCTTTTCGATTAGTTTCTGATCGACGGCCCTTCGACCGAAAGACCGTTGCCGCGCGAGGCAACATAAAGCTCAAGCGCGATGAACTCGGGGCTACCCGGCTTGAAAGTCTCGGCGCGGGTATCGCGCACGCAACCCTTGAAGCGCGCATGAACCGCGTTCAGCTTGGTGTTCTTGAGACGATAGGTCGGAAAGCCGTTGATCTGGCCCTGGCTCAGGTGATCCGCGCGGATCATCTTGCCATAACTGTCCTCGTGACAGTTGGCGCAGGACAGCTCAAGCTGACCGGTGCGGGTGTAATAGAGCTCCTTGCCCTGTTCCCAGGTCGACTGCACCGGACCATCAATCGCCACATTGACCGGCATGCCACGCGACACCGAGGCCAGAAGCGCGGTCATGTTGACCATGTCACCGCCGGTGTATTTCCACTTTTCGGCGCCCATCTGGTTTTCACGACAATCGTTGATCTGCATTTCCAGAGTGCGCACTTCGCCTGCGGCCTCGTTCCACTTGGGATAGACCGCGCGCACGCCTTTCATGCTTTCATCGGCGGCGCCGTGACAGCTTGCGCAAGATTTTCCCTCGCTACCCTCTGCCGTATCCCAGGCATCCTGCGCCTGTTCGACAAAGATCATGCCGGGATTGTCGAAATCATCCGCCTGCATCGCGCGGGTCTCTGTGCCGCGGAAATGCCAGCCGGAATAGATCTCGTCCAGCGCATCCGACAGATGCGCGGGCGCATCTGTATGGGTAACCATCTCGATCTCTTCATTGACGATCAGCGTGTCGTCGACCGGCCCGGCAAATGCCGACCCCGCCGCCATCACCCCGGCGCTCATCAGAGCCGTCCAAACAGTTGTTCTTTTCATCCTCATCCCTCCCTGACGATTGGCCTTATTTCAACGCGATTTTCTTGGCCGCTTCGTAGACAGAGCCATCGTCGTCATACCAGGTGAACTTGAATTCACCGGCCTCGGGCACGGTGGCCTCGAATTCGAAATAAGGGTTGGTGGAAATCGCGGGCTCCATCTTCACATCGACCACGCTCTGACCGTTAAAGTCACAGGTAAAGCGGTTGATGATCGAGCGCGGGATAATATTGCCGTCCGCGTCCTTGCGCTGACCGGATTCCATCGCGTGGTTGATCAGGGTCTTGATCGTCACTGCATCGCCAGCAGCGGCGGATTTCGGAACCTTGACGCGGGGTTTGACGTCTTGTGCCATTGTCGTGTCTCCTTGAGATATGCCTTAGCCGCCGCAGCCGCCGATTGTGACCTTGACGTTGCTCGATGCCTGAACGAACGATCCGTCCGCCATCTTGGCAATCGCCACCACGTCCTGTGTGCCCGCAAGGCGAATACGTGTCGACGCCGCCTGTGACGCGGCAAGCGCGCCAAAGGTAAAGGTCGCGACGCCCGGTGTCGGGTTGCCGGTGGCCAGCACCATGATCTCGCTTGCGCCGGGGGCGGAGACTTCGATCGGAACAGTGTTGCCGTTTTCCGCGATCTCGGGCGCGGTCAGGGTGATGCCACCCTCGCCAATATCCGCGCCGCCGGTAAAGGCCGAGATCTGGTCCTCGGCTGCTGCCGTGGCCCGCAGGGGAAGCCCAAAGGCCACGAACGCCCCTGCCCCCATAACCATAACTTTGCGTCTGGTCAGTGTCATTATGTCAAACTCCTGATCTTGTGCCACCCAGGGGGCACGGTCATTCCTTAAGGGTCACCAGATAGGCAACCACGTCTTCAATCTGCTGCGCCGACAAAAGCGGGCCAAAGGTGTCGTCGGGGGCCTCGCCGGTATAGGCGTTACCCGGACGATAGAATCCTTCGGTCTTGTAGAACGACGGCATCATCGACTCGGGGAACATCATCTTGGCGTTGGCAACGATGCCGCGCAGTTCCTCTTCGCTCCAGCGCTCTCCGGCCCCGTCGAGCGGAGGGCCGATCTCGCCCTGAAACGGGACATCTGCCAGATCGCTGACCTGATGACAGGCGACGCAATTGCCCAGGGACTTATTGCCAACCACCTGGCGGCCGTTGGCCGCATCGCCGGACGTGCCGGACAGGGATTGGGCAACACTGCCATCCTCGAACTTGACATCCGAAGGGGCCACCTCGGCGGCGGATACCGCAAAGCCTGTACAGACCAGCGCCATCGTCATAATTGATCGTTTCATGCGTCCTCCCTAAACACATTCACATTTCCGTATATCATAGGACACAATCGCGCGATCAAACAACAATAAATTCTAATTTTTGAATTTATTGCTGAATTTTTTCCCGCTCAATCCCCAAGATCGACCGTGCGTTCCCTGATCCGGCGGGCGTGGTAACGTTGAAAATCTTCCTCGGAATCAAGCGCGTAACGCTCCTCGTTTACCCAGGTTAACAGATCAAGCGTGGTGCCCGCCTCAAATGCGCCCGGCATCACCGCCACGGCCGCCTGCGCGGCGGTTTTACCCTCTGGCACCTCTTGCGGCATGAACAGAATCGATGGGGTAAACATCATCCCCCACTTTCGCATGGCATCGCGCTGCGACAGCTCCTCGCCGTCAAAGTCAATCAACTCGGCTGCACCGTAAAGATCGAGCTGCACCACAAAAAAGTTCTCGCGGATATAGCTGTCGATCACCGGCAGCGGAAAGACATCCCTGTGCATCCGCTCGCAATAGATACAGCCGCGTTGCTCGATCAGGATCATCAGGCGCTTGCCCTCGGCATTGGCCTCGTCCAGATCCTCGCGCAGATCTTTGAACGTCTCGCGCATCCAGTCGGTCTTGTGCAACCCGTCATCGCCAAGCTCGGCCGCCATCACCGGCACCGCCAGGCAAAGCGCCATGATCATCGTCAGAAACCGTTTCATAAATCCCTCCTTACCCTAGATATTCTGAAACGCCGGAAAGGCCTCCAGCATCCATTGCGCAATGTAATTGACACTATCGGTGGCAATCAGCCCTGCAAAAACCAGCATGAGAACCCCCATCGCCTTTTCGACCTTGGGCAAATGCCGCCGAAACCTTGATGCAAACCGCAAGAACGGCCCGATGAACAGCGAGGCCACCATGAACGGCGTCGTCATCGCAAAGCCGAACACAAGCAACAGGCCCAACCCCTTGAGCGCGGTCGCCTCGGAACTCGCGGTAAACACCACCGCCGTCAGCACCCCGCCAACGCAAGGCGTCCAGCCTGCGGCAAAGGCAAAGCCCACCACATAGGCGCCAAGCACCGACATGTTGCGCGTGTCGCCGGCATCCATCTGAAACACCCGGTTCAGAAACCCGATCCGCAACACCCCGAGAAAATGCAGCCCCATGATCAACACGACCAGAGCGGCAAACAGCCGAAACTCGGTCTGATAACCGCGAAACGCCTGGCTAAGTCCAAAGGCCGCCGCGCCCAGCAGGACGAAAACAGTGATGATTCCCGCCGAAAACATCACCGAGGCCGCAAATGCACGGCGCCGCACACCGGGCGCCAACCTGCCCTCGGCGCTGATCTCGGACATCGAGGCCCCCGCCATATAGCTCAGGTAAAACGGCACAATCGGCAAAACGCAGGGCGAGAAAAAGACGATCAGACCGCCCAGAAACGCGCTTAGGATAGAGACGTCGAACATCAGGGGGCCTCAGACTGCTTGATTGAAAAACACATTCAAACTATCATATGTTTTAGATGCCCCGTCAATCGGAACCCACATGCACAGCCTGCTTGCCCGACTTGCCCCGACTTTCCTCGTGCTGGTCTTCGCCCTGCCCGGCGCGGCGCGGGCGGTTGATCTTGTGATGGTCGAGCGCGCGGGCTGTCACTGGTGCGAACGCTGGAACGCCGAAATCGCGCATATCTATCCCAAAACCCGCGAGGGCAAACTTGCCCCGCTGCGCCGGGCCGATATTCACGACCTGCCCGAGGATGTCACCTTCAAAAGCCCGCCAGTCTTTACCCCCACCTTCGTGCTGGTCAAGGACGGGGTCGAACTTGGCCGGATCGAGGGCTACGCCAGCGAAGATTTCTTCTGGTTTCACGTCGAACAGCTTTTGGCGGCCCACCCGGACGCCTTCGGCGAACCGGCCAAACCATGAGCACGCCATGCTGACCCCCATCAACCGGCCCGGGCGTGACCTTGACCCGCAATCGCTTGATGCCATGCTGGCCAGCGCGCATAATGCTGCCGATTTTCTCAAGGCGATCAGCCATGAAGGCCGCCTGATGATCCTCTGCCATCTCTCGACCGGCGAGAAATCCGTGACCGAGCTGGAAGAGCTTTTGTCGGCCCGCCAGGCCGCCGTGTCGCAACAGCTTTCGCGCCTGCGTGTCGAGGGCCTTGTGACGCCGCGCCGCGAGGGCAAGGCGATTTATTACAGCCTGACAGATCGCCGTGCGGTAAAAATGCTCGAAATGGTGTATGATCTGTTTTGCAACCAACCCTGACCCTGCCCCGCACCCCCGGAGACCTGCATGCTAAATGGCATTCCTGAACCCCTGCTGATTGCCCTGATCGGATTTGGCGGCGGCGCCTTGCTTGGGCTGGCGGCGCGGCTTGGCCGGTTCTGCACCCTCGGCGCGATCGAGGATTACCTCTATCAGCAAAGCGACACCCGCCTGCGGATGTGGGTGCTGGCCATCGGCGTCGCCGGTCTGCTGACCTTTGGCCTTGCCGGGGTCGGCGCCGTAAACCTCTCGGCGAATGTCTATTACCTTACCCCCTGGTCGCCGCTCATTACTGTGCTCGGCGGGTTGCTGTTCGGCTATGGCATGTCGCTGGCGGGCAATTGCGGCTTTGGCGCGCTGGCGCGGTTTGGCGGCGGCGACCTGCGGTCGTTCGTGATTGTCATCGTCATGGGCATCGCCGCCTATGTGATGATGTCCGGCCCGCTCGCCCGTCTGCGCCAGATGGTGACAGAGGCCACAACCCCCGCGCTGGACACCACAAACTATGCCGCGCTCCTGTCCCAGATGACCGGCCTGCCGCTGGTCTGGGCCGGTGGCGCGCTCTCGCTGCTGATCACGCTGCTGGCGCTTGGATCGTCAAGCTTTCTGCGCGACCGAGAGGCGCTGTTCTGGGGTACTATCGTCGGGGTCGCGGTTACCTCGGGCTGGGTCGGCACCACTTGGGTTGCGACCCACGGCTTTACCCCCCAGCCGGTGCAATCGCACACCTTCTCGGCCCCGCTTGGCGAAACCATCCTGTTTTTGATGACCGCAAGCGGTGGCGGCCTGAGCTTTGGGGTCGGCTCGGTCTTTGGCGTCCTCGCCGGCGCGTTCTGTGGCAGCCTGATCAAGGGCCATTTCCGCTGGGAGGCCTGCGAAGACCCGCGCGAACTGCGCCGCCAGATCCTTGGCGCGGTCTGCATGGGCTTTGGCGCGGTGCTTGCCTTTGGCTGTACCATCGGTCAGGGCGTCTCGGCCTTCTCGGTGCTGGCACTCAGCGCGCCAATCACCTTTATCGCGATCTTCATCGGCGCGGCCATCGGCCTGCGCCAATTGATTACCGGTTTTGCTTGATCCGCTCAGAGCTTGCGGCGCGCGGGCTCATGCCGCGCTTTCTTCTCGGCGCGCGTCAAGGCCCGCCTGCACCGCCCGCGCCACCCAGATCCCCGCAAGCAAGGCAGCCACAAAGGCAAATACCCCGACCTGCCCGGTGCCAAGCGCCGGCAGGGCCGCGCCGGGGCAAAACCCCGCAATGCCCCAGCCAAGCCCGAACACCGCCGAACCGCCAATCAGGCGCGCATCAAGCCTGGTGTTGGTCGGTAGCTGAAACCCACCGCCAATCATCGGCGCGGGCCTGCGCCAGACAAGGCGATAGCCGATGAAGGTCGTCACAAGCGCCCCGCCCATCACAAAGGCAAGGCTCGGGTCCCAGGTTCCGGCAATGTCAAAAAAGTTCAGCACCTTGGCGGGGTTGATCATCCCCGAAATGGCGATGCCAAGGCCAAAGACCAACCCGACGATATATCCAGACAGCAACCGCATCGCTTACACCCCCAGCACATGACGTATGACAAAAACGGTGGCAAGACAGACCACCATGAAGGTCGCCGTCGCCGCGAACGACCGCTTTGACAGGCGTGCCATCCCGCAAACCCCATGCCCCGAGGTACAGCCCGACCCGAAGGTTACGCCAATCCCGACAATGAACCCGCCGACAAGAACCATCGGCAGGGACACCGGCACCTCAACCACCGGCATCTGCCCGGTCAGCCCGACAATCAACAATGGCCCGCTGATCATCCCCGCGACCATCGCCGCGCGCCATCCCTTGTCGCCCGGCGTGCCGCCGGTGATCAGACCCGACAGGATACCCGTCGCGCCCATGATCCGGCCCTGCGCCAGCATCAGCAAAACCGCCGACAGCCCGATAAGAGCCCCGCCCAGCAGTGACTGAAGCGGCGTGAACGCTGTTTCAATACCCGTCATAACCTCTATCCTCTCGCCTCACCCGATCCTCCGATCAGGACAATATCGCATTTCTTGAATATATACACGGCTCAGACAAATTCACACTGCAAACGCCCCGACGTCACGGAAATCTTACCGCAGGCGCCTAGCCGCCGCGCGGTGACAGGAACGACGGAGAAATCGCATTCGCCGTATCCTGAAGCTTGGGCAGAATCTCTGCCGCGATCCGATCGCGATCCCAGGTATGCCCCGACACCGAACATTGCACCGCCGCACAGGCCCGCCCGTCAGGCCCGAGAATCGGTGTGGCGACGGCCATCTCGTTCAGGATCATCTGACCCTTTGAAATCGCATAGCCATCATGCACCGCCGCTTCGACACTGGCGCGAATCGTGTCCCGGTCCAGGGTCGTGCTTGGGGTAAAGGGCTTGATCGGCCAGTGATCCACCGCCGCGCGCCACTCGTCTTCGGGAAGGGTCGCAAGCATCGCCCGCCCCGCCGAGGTGGACAACGCCGGCAATCGCCGCCCGATCACCGTCGCGGCAAAATAGGTCCGCTTGCAGGGCAGACGGCTGACATAAATGATGTGGTCGCCGGACAATTCGGCAAGATTCACGGTCTCGCCCAACTCCTGGCTGAGGTTGATCAGCTTGGGCATCGCCTGCCCGACAAGCGGATCGGACCAGTAATAGGCATAGGCCATCTCAAGCCAGGCATGCGACGGGCGAAATCGCCGTGTGCCGGGGTCCTTGTCAAGCATCCCCTCGATATGAAGCGTGTTGGCAAGGCGCTGCGTGGCGCTTTTATCAAGGCCGGTGCGCGCGGCAAGCTCTGACAGGGACATCTCGCGGTGGCTTTCATCAAATGCCCGCAAAAGCCGCAAGCCCTTGGCAAGTGATCCGACATAAAGCGTATTCTGCTTTGTTTTCATGCTACTCTCACAAAATTGTCGTTTCGCCCCCTGGCGGGGGTTGACGCATGCGCCCGACCTGCACTTAATGGATCATATGGCAACATTAGGTATCATTATATAATATCTAACGCAATGGCCAAAACAACGGCGCGGGGCCATAATCGCGCGAGACCACCACTGACCATCTAGGGAGAAACCGATGAAAAAATCCTGGTTCAAAACCACCATCGCCAGCGTCGCGCTTATCGCGGCAAGCGGCGCTGCATGGGCCGAAAAGGCCAACGACACACTGCGCGTCGGCTTTACCAAAGAGCTTGAGAACGTCGACAGCTATTTCAATTCCTCGCGCGAAGGCGTCGTTCTGCAACGCGCGATCTGGGATGGCCTGATCTACCGCGATCCGATCACCAACGAGTATTCCGGCAATCTGGCCACTTCCTGGGAATGGATCGACGATCTGACGCTCGAATTCAAACTGCGCGAAGGCGTGACCTTTCACAACGGCGAGGCATTCAACGCCGATGACGTGGTCTATACCGTCAATTTCGTCGCCAAGGAAGAAAACGGCGTCAAAACACAGCGCAACGTGAACTGGATGAAATCCGCCGAGAAGATCGACGACTACACCGTTCGCATCCACCTGAAAGAGGCCTTTCCCGCCGCGATCGAATTCCTGTCGGGCCCGGTCTCGATGTACCCCAACGAATATTACGCCGAAGTCGGCCCAAGCGGCATGGGCCTCAAGCCCGTCGGCACCGGCCCCTACAAGGCGGTTTCGGTCGTTCCCGGCCAGCATTTCGTTCTGCAAAAGAATGCCGACTATCACGATAGCCCCAAGGGCAAGGCCAGCATCGAAAATGTCGATATCCGCACCATCCCGGATGTGAACACCCAGATGGCCGAACTGTTCAGCGGCTCTCTCGATCTGATCTGGCAGGTGCCCGCCGATCAGGCCGAAAAACTGGCGCAGATGGATCAGTTCACGGTCAGCAACGAATCGACCATGCGCGTCGGCTATCTTTCGATGGATGCCGCCGGACGCTCGGGAGACACACCCTTTACCAATGTCCTTGTGCGCCGCGCCGTGAACCACGCCATCAACCGCGAAGAGCTTGTCGCGGCCCTGCTCAAGGGCAAATCCAAGGTGGTCTGGACACCCTGCTTCCCAAGCCAGTTCGGCTGTGTTCAGGACTCGGCGACCGAGTATGAATACAACCCCGAAAAGGCCAAGGCGCTTTTGGCCGAAGCCGGTTATCCCGATGGCTTCACCACAGAATTCTACGCCTATCGCGACCGCGAGTATGCCGAAGCGATCCTGAGCTATCTCAACGCCGTGGGCATCAAGGCAGATTTCAAATTCCTGCAATATTCGGCCCTGCGCGAGCTTAACATGACCGGCGACGTGCCGCTCGCCTTCCTCACCTGGGGGAGCTTCTCGATCAACGATGCCTCGGCCATGGTCAGCCAGTTCTTCAAGCACGGCTCGCTTGACGATGCCCGCGACGATCAGGTGCTGGCCGATCTCACCATCGCCGATAGCGCGACCGACGACGCCACCCGGATCGAGCATTACGGCAAGGCCATCGCCCGGATCACCGATCAGGCCTATTGGGCGCCGATGTTCTCGTACAACACCAACTATGTGTCCACGAACGAGGTAAGCTATACGCCCACCGCCGACGAGGTGCTGCGCTTTACCACAATGACCTGGAACTAAACCTTCCGGCCTGTTGCGGGGGGCATTTGCTGTCCCCCGCACACACTCCTGCCCGCACCAACCAAAGGGCCCGCTGCCATGCTCAATTTCATCCTCAAACGTCTGGGGCTTGCCGTTCTGGTGGCCTTCACCGTCTCTTTCATAAGCTTCAGCCTGCTGTTCATGGCCGGCGATCCCGCCGTTGCCCTTGCCGGTGAAACCGCCAGCGGCGAAGATATCGAGGCCCTGCGCAAGCTTTACGGCTTTGACCGCCCGATGCTGGTGCAATACGGCGAATGGTTGTGGTCCGCCCTGCGCGGCGATTTCGGCGAAAGCTATTATTTCCGCCTGCCGGTGGCCTCGCTGATCGCCGAACGCCTCAGCGTGACCATGACCCTCGGCCTCTGCGGCATCACCTTTGCCCTGGTGACCGCCGTACCGCTTGGCGTGGCCGCCGCGATCCGCCCCAATTCGATCATCGACCGGGTGGCGCTGTTCCTGTCGGTTGCGGGGCAAGCGATGCCAAGCTTCTGGTTCGGTCTGATCCTGATTGTTCTCTTCGCGATCAAGCTCGGTTGGCTGCCGCCCTCGGGTGCCTCGACCCCGGCGCATTTCATCATGCCGACCATCGTGCTTGGCTATTACGCCATGCCCGCGATCATGCGCCTGACACGGGCGGGCATGCTTGATGTGCTCTCGTCCGATTATATCCGCACCGCCCGTGCCAAGGGCGCGCCCGAAATGCGCGTTCTCTTCCGCCATGCCCTGCGCAACGCGATCATCCCGGTGGTCTCGCTGGCGGCGGTGCAGATGGGCTTTATGCTCGGCGGCTCGATCGTGGTTGAATCGATCTTCGCCCTGCACGGCGCCGGTTACCTCGCCTGGGAAAGCATCGCGCGCAACGATTTGCCCACGGTTCAGGCTCTGATCCTCGTCTTTTCGATGTTCTACATCGTCTTCACCTTTCTCGCCGATGTGCTGAACGCCTGGCTTGACCCCCGCATGCGGAGCAGCTGAGATGACCATGACCGATACCCCCGATCCCCTCCTCAAGGATATCATCGGCCCGACCCCCTCGCAGATGCTGCGCAAACGCGTCTTTGGCCATCAGGGCCTGCTGATCGGCGCCTCTGTGGTGGGCCTTCTGCTGCTGGTCGCAATCTTCGCGCCGCTGCTCGCCCCGCATGACCCTTATGCCCAGAGCCTGATGACCCGCATGCAACCCCCCGTCTTTCTTGGCGGCGATTGGAACCACCCGCTTGGCACCGACCACCTTGGGCGCGACTACCTTTCGCGGCTGATCTATGGCGCGCGCGTTTCCCTGATGATCGGCGTGATTGCCGCGCTTATCTCGGGCGTAATCGGCACCGCCATGGGTGTCGCGGCGGGCTATTTCGGCGGGCGCGTCGATATGGTGGTGACCTTCCTGATCAACGTCCGCCTTGCCATGCCGGTGGTGCTTGTCGCGCTCGCGGTGGTGGCCATCCTTGGCGGCTCGCTTCAGGTGGTGATCATGGTGCTTGGCCTGCTGCTCTGGGATCGTTTCGCCGTTGTCATGCGTGCCTCGACGCTTCAGGTCCGCGGCCGCGAATATGTCGCCGCTGCCCGCGCCATCGGCGCCTCGACCCCGCGGGTGATCCTGTCGGAAATCATGCCCAACATCGCCAATAACCTGATCGTCGTGGTCACCCTTGAAATGGCCCATGCCATCCTGCTTGAGGCGGCCCTGTCGTTTCTTGGCCTCGGGGTGCAACCCCCCACGCCAAGCTGGGGCCTGATGGTCTCGGAGGGCAAGAACATGATGCTGTTCGAGCCCTGGATGGTACTTATCCCCGGCGCGGTTCTGTTTGTGCTGGTGCTGGCGATTAACCTCATGGGTGATGGCCTTCGCGATGTCACCGCCCCCGAAAACCGGAGCTGAGCCATGGATAAACCTCTTCTGAGCGTCCGCAACCTGACGCTTGATATCCCCGTTGGCGGCGGCACGCTGCATGCGGTGCGCGGCATTGATTTCGACCTCAAGCGCGGTGAAACCCTCTGTATTGTCGGCGAGAGCGGCTCTGGCAAATCGCTGACTTCGCTGGCGCTGATGGGGCTTTTGGGCAAAACCATCAAACGCTCGGCCGATGAGATGGCCTTTGACGGCATCGACCTCACCCGCGCCAATGCCCGCACCATGCGGTCCTTGCGCGGTGCGCGCATGTCGATGATCTTTCAGGAGCCGATGACCTCGCTCAACCCTGCCTATACCATCGGCGATCAGCTTACCGAGGCTCTGTTGCTGCACAAATCGGTCGGAAAAGACGCCGCGCGTGCCCGCGCCATCGAGCTTTTGGAAAAGGTCGGCATCACCGCCGCCGCCAGCCGGCTGTCGCAATACCCGCACCAGCTTTCGGGTGGTCTGCGCCAGCGGGTGATGATCGCCATGGCCCTGATGTGCGAGCCGGAACTGATCATCGCAGATGAGCCCACAACCGCGCTTGACGTCACTATTCAGGCCCAGATCCTGCGCCTGCTCTATGATCTTGGTCGCGAGATGAACATGGCGATGATCCTGATCACCCATGACCTTGGCGTTGTGGCGCGCGTCGCCGACAAGGTCGCGGTGATGTATGCGGGCGAGTTGGTCGAAACCGGCTCCGCGACCGAGGTGTTCAACACGCCCTCGCATCCCTACACCCGTGGGCTTTTGCGCTGTATCCCCCTGCCCGGCAAGACCGAACGCGGAAGCACCCTTGGCACAATTCCCGGCATCGTGCCCTCGCTGATCGGCGATGTAGCGGGCTGTGCCTTTCGCACCCGTTGCCCGCATGCCGTGCCCGCCTGTCGCGGCGAAATCCCGCGCCATGCAACTGAGGGGCACGTGTTTCGCTGTGTCCATGCAGACGGCAAACGCCACGCAGAGGAGGCCACCGCATGACCACCACAGCCCCCGTTCTTGAACTGCGCGGCGTCACCAAGACCTACCGCGTGAAACAGGGCCTGTTCGGCACGCCGCGCCCGCTGACGGCGGTCAACGATGTGTCGCTTACGGTGCCGCGCGGCGAGGTGCTTGGCCTTGTCGGTGAATCCGGCTGCGGCAAATCCACCCTCGCCAAGATCCTTCTCGGGCTGGAAAACCCGACAAGCGGTCAGGTTCTGGTCGATGGGCAGGAAATCGGCGCACAGGATCGCATGACCCTCGCCCGCCGGATTCAGCCGATTTTTCAAGACCCCTATTCGTCTCTAAACCCGCGCAAAAGCATCTTTGACATCGTCTCGCTGCCGCTCCGGGTGCATGGCATCGGCGACGCCGCCAGCTGGGATAAAGAGGTGCGCAAGATCCTCGATATCGTCGGCCTTCCGGCGCGCGTGATGAACACCTTCCCAAGCCAGATGTCGGGCGGTCAGCGCCAGCGTGTCGCCATCGCCCGCGCCCTGATCATGAAGCCCGAAATCGTGATCTGCGACGAGCCCACCTCGGCGCTCGATGTCTCTGTTCAAAGCCAGATTCTCAACCTTCTGGGCGATCTGCGCCGCGAATTCGGCCTGACCTACCTGTTCATCAGCCACGATCTCGCGGTGGTCGAACATCTCGCGACCCGCGTCGCGGTGATGTATCTTGGCCGCATCGTCGAAGAGGCCGAGGTTGGCGGATTGTTCGACCACGCCCGCCACCCCTATACGCAGGCGCTGCTGAAATCGGTCCTCACGCCGGAACCGGGCCTTGGCGTGCCCGATACGCAACTTGGCATGGCCTATCCCAACCCGATTGATCCGCCTTCGGGCTGTCATTTCCATCCGCGCTGCCCCAGGGCCACCGATTTCTGCAAGAAAGAGGCGCCCCGCGCGCTTCCCACCCCTTTGGGCCACGTCGAATGCCACCTGCATGATCCACAAAGCCCGATGTTCATCGGTAAGGAGGGCTAGAAATGTCCGAAAATCTGTCGCGCAGCATGCTCACCCGCAAAACCGTGATCGAAACCGAACACGGCGTCGTCGCCGCCCAGCATCGCCTCGCCGCTCAGGCCGGGGCCGATGTTCTGGCCGCAGGCGGCGATGCGGTCGACGCCGCCATCGCGACCTCCTTCGCCATCGGCGTGCTGGAGCCGTGGATGAGCGGCCCGGCCGGCGGTGGCGCACTCATGCTCTGGCGCGCCGATACCGGCACCGCTCAGGCGCTCAATTACGGCATGCGCTCCCCGGCCTCGCTTGATCCGGCCAATTATCCGCTGTCGGGCAAGGGCATCGCCGGTGATCTCTTTCCATGGGAACAGGTGGTCGATGATCGCAATGTTCAAGGCGCAACCGCCGTTGCCGTGCCCGGCCTTGTCGATGGCATGGGCCAGATGCACGGCCGCTTTGGCCGCCTGCCCTGGGCCGACCTCCTTGCGCCCGCCATTGCCTTTGCCAAACAGGGGCTGCTGGTCGATTGGTACGCCGCCCTTATCATCGCCTCGACCACCCGCGCGCTCGCGCAAGACCCCGACGCGGCGGCGCTTTTCCTTGAGGATGGCCAATGGCCCACGATCAGCGGCTGGACCGCTTTGGCCGAAAAACGGCTGGATCAGAGCCGCATGGCCGACAGCCTTGACCAGATCGCCCGCCACGGTGCGCGCACCTTCTATGATGGCGACCTTGGCGTCGCCATGGCCAATGACATTCAGGCCAAAGGCGGATGCCTTAGCACCAGCGACCTCAACGCCTACCGCGCCAGGATGGGTGACCCGCTTAGCTTTGACTATCGCAAAACCCGCTTTCACGTGCCCCCCGGCCTGACCGCCGGGCCGACCTTTCAACAGGCCCTCGCCCTGATGGAAAGCCGGGACATGCACACCAAACCAGAGGCCTTTGCCGCCTATGCCGTTGGCCTCAAATCCGCCTATGCCGCCCGCCTTGGCGCCATGGGCGACACCGGCGAGACCGAAAAGGCCCCCGGCTGCACCACGCATTTCTCGGTGGTTGATCGTAAGGGCAATATGGTGTCGCAAACCCAGACCCTGCTGTCGATCTTCGGCTCGCGCGTCGTCTCGCCCTCGACCGGGCTCTTGATGAACAACGGCATCATGTGGTTCGACCCGGTTCAGGGCCGCCCAAACTCGCTTGGCCCCGACAAGGCCTGCCTGATGAACGTCTGCCCGATCCTTGGCGAAACCGGCGAGACCCGCTTTGCCTTCGGCGCCTCGGGCGGGCGTAAAATAGTCTCTGCCATGGCCCAAATGGCCTCTTTCGTCGCCGATTTCGGCATGGATATCTCCGACACCTTCCATCACGCCCGCATTGATGTTTCGGGCGGCGATACCATCGTGGCCGACGAAACCCTGCCCCCCCAGGTGATCGCGCGCCTACGCGCCGAACACCCCGTCCACACCACAAGACGCAGCCCCTTTCCCTATGCCTTCGCCTGCCCCGCCGGCGTGATGCGCAATGGCAAGGTTAATTCCGGCTGTACCGAGATCATGTCGCCCTGGGGCGATGCCATTTCCGAACCAACCGACAGGTAATCCAATGACGCGCGACACCGCAATCGACACTATTTCGGCCTATTTCGACGATAATCGCTTCCAGACAGAGCTTGCCGATCTGGTCAGCTATGAGACCGAAAGCCAAAATCCCGACCAGGCCCCCGAACTTACCCGTTATCTCGAACAGGCCATGCTGCCGCGCCTCACCGCCATGGGCTTTACCTGCAAGACCTATCCAAACCCGGTTGCCAATGCCGGCCCTTTCCTGATTGCCGAACGCCACGAGGGCGATGACCTGCCGACCGTGCTAAGCTATGGCCATGGCGACGTGATCCGTGCCCAGACCGATCAATGGCGCGACGGGCTTCACCCCTTCCAGATCGTGGAAGAGGGCGACCGCCTCTATGGTCGCGGCACCGCTGACAACAAGGGCCAGCACCTGATCAATATCGCCGCCCTCGATGCGGTTTTGCAAACCCGTGGTGCGCTTGGCTTCAACTGTCGGATCATTATCGAAACCGGCGAAGAAACCGGCTCGCCGGGCTTGGCGGAGTTCTTCACCGCTCACAAGGATGATCTCAGCGCCGATGTCCTGATCGCCTCTGACGGCCCCCGCCTTCAGCCGGAAACCCCGACCATGTTCATGGGCTCTCGCGGCGGGGTTACCTTTGACCTCATCGTCGATCTTCGCAATGGCGCGCATCACTCGGGCAACTGGGGCGGGCTTCTGGCCGATCCGGCGATGATCCTGGCTCAGGCCCTCTCGACCATCACCGATGCCCGTGGCCAGATCAAGATCGCCGAATGGCGCCCCGATAGCCTGACCGACGATGTGCGCGCCGCCCTGCGTGGCCTACCGATCGAGGGCGGCGATGGCCCCGCAATCAACCCCGATTGGGGCGAGGAATCCCTCACCCCGGTCGAGCGCGCCTATGGCTGGAACAGCTTTGCGATCCTCGCGATGAAAAGCGGCGTTCCCGACGCCCCGGTCAATGCGATTTCCGCCCATGCCCGCGCCACCTGTCAGCTGCGCTATGTGGTCGGCACCACGCCCGAAGATATCCTGCCTGCCCTGCGCCGCCATCTTGACGCGCATGGCTTTGACAGCGTTCGGATCGAACCCCATGATCGCGGCTTTTTCCGCGCCACACGGCTTGATCCCGGTCACCCTTGGGTCAAATTCGTCGCCCGCTCGCTTGAACAGACCTCGGGACAGGCACCGCATATCCTGCCAAACCTTGCCGGCTCTTTGCCCAATGATTGCTTTAGCGATATTCTAGGCCTGCCTACGGTCTGGGTGCCGCATTCCTATCGCGGCTGCTCGCAACACGCCCCCGATGAGCATGTTCTCAAACCGGTCTGCCGCGATGCACTTCGATTGATGGTGGGGCTGTTCTGGGACATCGGCACAGGCGATACGCCGCGCGCCTAGGCGGGTGCGGGTCTTTTTGTGCCCCCCCGCGCCCATTCGCTCAATTGGCACTCCTCGGGCCGCTCAGACGATCTCGATAGATCCGGGATATTGCGCCACCTTTTTATCGGCGGTGACAAGGGTCATCCCCTCTGTCGCCGCCTGCGCGATCAGCATGCGGTCAAACGGGTCGCCATGGATCGCCGGTAACGTCGCCAGCGCCAGACAATGCCGCCCGTCAATCGGCAGCTCCTCATATCCGTTGGCCAAGAGCCCGGCGCGCATCTGCCCGGCATCGGCACGAAAGTCCGGCCGACCGAGCGCGCGTTTCGCGGTGATTTCCCAAAGGCTGACCACGCTGAACCAAAGCCTGTTCTGCGCATCCTTGATCATCCGGTCGGCCTTGCGTGACATCAATTCGTCATTTGCCGCCGCCCAGAGCAGCAGATGGGTGTCCAGCAAAAGGTTCACCGTTGCGCCCCCGGATCAGTCTCTGTTTCACCTTCGAACAGGGTTTTTGTCTCACCTGCGGCCATTTCATCGAAATCCGCCGGAATATCGACCTGCCCTTTCAGAAAACCGGTCCGTTGCGGTGATACAGCCTCTATCATCGTGACCTGAACCAGCGGCTTTCCCGCCTTGGCAATCACAAAGGGCTGGCCTTGCAGGGCTTGCTCGACAAGCTTTGACAGATGGGTTTTGGCCTCGTGCATATTGACGGTTTTCATCGCGATCGCTCCGGACTTAGTTCACCAAACTTAGTCGAGGTGTCCATCAATCTCAAGCCCAGTCGGACCAAGCGGGTTTCGCATGCGAAACCCCCCTGCCCTATTCCTTCACCTCTTCCAGCAAATAGCGGATATGGTCGATCACCTTGTCGATCATCTCGCTATTCACCGCCGCGCCCCGAAACTGAATCGCATAGCCTTCCGGTCGCTCAATCCGCTCAATCGAAACCCCATTCGCCAGTGAAATCTGCTCGCCTTTCCTGACCTTGCTGGCCACCTTGGGCCGCCCGCCCCGGCTTGGGTCCGGACCAACCCCTTCGGCCTGCTCTACCAGAGGAACCAAAACCGCCCATTCCGCCTCGGGGGTTTCAATCACATGGTCCTCCAGAACCCGGCGAATATCCTGCGCCAAACCCGCCCTGAGCGCCGCCGCCAGTCGCAGGCATTGACGCTCATTGAGGTGGGTTGCAAAGTTCAGCATGTCGCCCAGCTCTTCATGCACCAAAGCAAACGACCGGATCTTGGATCGTTTGGCTTTTGAGGCCGATCCAAACAGCCTCTGAACGGCCTCGTCCATCGAGGGGAACACCCCGTCATAAACCGCCATGGCAGCCGCCCTGCCCCGCTCATATTGGCTCAGGCCGGTTCGGATTTCGTTCTCTTCGACCATAGCAACAACCGAATCGGCGATACTGTCCGGCTGTCGGACAAATGCCGCGATCGTCAGGTGCTTTTCACCCCCCGACATGGCATTCAACCGGCGAATCGCGGCAAGGCGGCGGAACCCGGAGATCAGGGCATATTTCCCGGCGACCTCTGGATTTGCGGGTTCGAAAACCTCGATCGGAAGCCGCAAGCCATGCGCCGCAATCGAGGTGCAAAGCTCGACCATATCCTCTTCATCAAGATGAATCCGGTCGCGCGTGAGGGCATCGGCGGTGATCTCGTGGATGGGAATTTCGCGGGCGACAAGGCCCTTTTCCAGAGCTTCACGCAATTGCCGCGCCTCGGATTTATCGCGTGCGGCATCTGCCCGCTCGGACGCGGGCAAGGGATCAGAGCGCATGGCAGCGTCGGCGACGACGTCGGCGATGGGGGGGCGGAGGCCGGGCCCGGAGGGGGTTTCGCGTGCGAAACCGTCTTCGATTTCCTTAAGGGCTTCGGCGCTTGGCACCTCAAGCTGTCTGCGTTTTGCCATGACCGGCCTCCTTGTTTGCAAGTTGTTCATCACGCCACCAGGCGCCAATCAGCATTTCCTTGAACTCGGCGTAGGTGCGATCAAAGGTTTCGCGCCCTCGGGTATAGGTCTCTCTGTTAAAGTCGCGGTAATCGGCTTCATAGATGCCCGACACCGTCTCACCCGCCTGCCCGACCATGGCGGTATAATCCTGCCGGTAGGCATTGGTCATATCGCCGAAATAGGCCTGGATGACATTGGCAAGATCGGTCTGCTGGCTGGCGTCGAACCGGGTGATGAGGGCGCGCACCACATCCCATTCAAACTTCATCTCGGGCAGACCGGCGCGACGGCGGGCTGTATTCTCGCCGTCCTCGATCGAGGCGAAGGTCGAATAGAGCATATCAAAAAACCGGCCTGTCGAATCGAATTCGAGGAACGAGGCCCCAAGCGGTACAAGAATGATATCGGCTGCCGCAAGCGCGTTGATCGTGAGATAGCCGAGGGCAGGCGGGGTATCGAGGATGATCACGTCATAATCGTCAAGTGCGCCGCCCTCCGAGAGCGCCGAAGTCAAGGCATCCCAAAGCGGCCAGTTGCGCAGCCCCATGCGCCAGACCGGGATCTGAAATTCGGCCCAGTAGAGATTGAGCTGTGCGCCGATCAGATCAATATTGGGCCAATGGGTTTTCTGAACCACGTCGCCAAAGGACACCCCCAAGGCCTCGGTCAGGGTTTCATCGAGCGGCAGGACAGGGTCACCAGCCGCCTCGCGCACCCGGTTTTCGGTCTCAAGGTGGGTCGCGTAGTCGCGGGCCAGAAGCGGGAAAACGGTGCGCCATTCATCGGGCACATCGCCACCAAGGATCGAGGTCATCGAGCCCTGGCTGTCAAGGTCGATCACCAGAACCTTGTAGCCATCAAGCGCCGCACTCATCGCGAGGTGCGCCGCAGTCGAGGTCTTGCCGACACCGCCCTTAAAATTGGCAACGGCGGTGATCTTGGCCGGCTGGCCCTTGGGGCGATAGGGGCGGTATTCCTTGGCGCTGCTGCCTTCCTCGGCGAAGTGGTCGCGCAGGATCAGGATTTCTTCAAGGCTGAACCAGCGGGAATTGCCCTGACCTTCGCCTTGCGGCAATTCAGGGTGCTTGTTCAAAACCCGGCGAAGATGGGCCGGGGCGACGGGGATAAGATAGCGGCATACCTCCCATGTTGAAAACTTGCGCAGGCGCTTACGGCCATCCGGGGCGTAGCCACGCTTGGCCAGATCATCGCGCCCACGTCCCGCAAATGCCGCGGCACGCGCGAATCGGGCGGTGTCGACGACGGGGCCAAGCTTGCTTGCAGCGGTCTCTGGGTTGAGATTGAAATAGGGGGGCAGGGGGGTCTCTGATTTCTTGTCCATGTATGGCTCGCCTCGCTAAGATCACCGTTTTTAGGTGCTATTGCACAAATCATCGCACATCGGGACGGGATTGTGAATCACTAAGAAGAGGCCGATACCAGATAGGCAAACACGCAGGTTTCGCTGCGAAACTCGTATAATTCAGTATATCAGAAAGAAAAACACGACGCTAAAGATTGTAATTCTTTAGGACTCTATAGAATCTTTAAGCTATATTTGTCATTTAATATCAGTTGTGTATATGTATTTGGGTGCCAAGCTACGGGACCATAGGCACCCATATGCAGGATCAAAGGTGCCCGACCACGGTAGGAGGGGTGGCGATTCGCGGGGGCAGGGGGACCGGAGCACGGGACCGAGTCTATTTCGGCCTAAATCCGTCATCTGAGCCGAACATATCCACCGGGTTATCCCCAAAACCTCACCGAAAACCCCCATAAGGACCCGTTTGCAGGATCACCACCCCCCGTAAACGGGTGCCTATAGAATGATTGAGCATGGGTGCCTTTTGGGCCATACTAAAGGGTGAGAGCAGAAGCCGACAGGAAAAAATCCTGCGGCGAAAAGGGCAGGGCGATGCAGCAGGAAGAAATCCAGCATGACAGGCTGACCGGGGCGTTAAGGCGCCAGTCGGTGAAAAAGAATGTCGCCGCGATCCATGTATCGGGCAAGTTGACCTTGTTGCAACGCAAGCTGTCGAATGTGCTGTTGCTCAATGCCTATGATGCGCTGATCACCAAACCCAAGCATCAGATTGATGCGCAGACGCTCTGTTTGATGGTGGGGTATAATTCCAACGATATGGCGACGCTCAAGCAATCCTTGCGTTCGCTGGCCGAAACCACCGCCGAATGGGACATGCTTGATGAAGAGGGCCGCCAGGAATGGGGGGTCAGTTCGCTTTTGTCCTATGCCAAGCTGAAAAGCGGGGTGTGCGAATACGCCTATTCCCCGGCGCTTGCCGAAAAGCTTCATGATCCCAAGGTTTTTGCGCTGATCAATCTCAATATCCAGCGACGGTTTACCAGCGGTCACGCGCTGGCGCTTTATGAGAATTGTTATCGGTTTGTGCGCACCGGCAGCACCGGCTGGTGGCCGATTGATCTTTTCCGCCGGTTGATGGGGGTCGATGGCAGCGCCTATTACGAAAGTTTCAAGCATCTCAATGCCAAGGTGATCAAGCCGGCGGTCAGCGAGGTCAACAAGACCTCGAACATCCTTGTCGAGCCGGAATTGCGCAAGATGGGCCGGCAGGTGAGCGAGATCCGGTTTCGGATCAAGGAAAACCCGCAGCTTGCGATGATGAATATTGACGATGGCGAGGGGGTGCGACAGGGCAGGGTCTATGCCCGGCTGATCGAGGTCGGGGTAAGTGACCGGCTTGCGCGGCAATGGATCGCCGAGCATGGCGAAGATTATGTGAGCCAGAAGCTTGAGTATCTCAAGGGGCGCGCCGGGGTCGAACATCCGGTGCGCTATCTGTCGGCGGCGCTGCGCGATGATTACCGCGCCGAGAAGCCCCCCGCGCCCCGACCCGAGGTTGTCGAGGCCGAGCGGGCGCGGCGCGCGGTTCAGAGCAAGGCCGAGTTGGAGGCCGAGGCGCGCGGCGCCGCTGTGGCCCAAGGACGGCGGATCAGGGCGGCGCAGATGGCGCGGGTCAGGGAATTGACCAGCGCGCGCAGCCCGACGCAGCGCGATGCCGACCGGCGGCTGTTCCTCGCCGGGGTCGAAGATGAGGTAAAGCGCGCCGAATTTGCCCGCCTTGGTTGGTCGGCGGCGCTTTGTGTCGGTGAGATGGTCGCGTTCTGGGAGGATATGGTGCCGGGGGCGTTTGACGATCTTGGGGAGTGAGGCCTTTTGTAATGTGCAAAACTGCGATATTTTGCGCATATGAATGAGGACTGCGACGACGATCTATGGTTTTTGCCCGGCCCGCCGGAAGAAGAGGCGTCGCATGCGCCTTTGCCAAGAGTGGATGCGTCAGAGGGCGATCAGGTTGTGCCCTGGGAGAGGGCGCAGGCGGCCCTGGCCATGCCGTTGGCGCGGGTTGCGGCGCGCCTTGGGGCGCTGGACGATCGGTTGTTGCGTGCGCCCAAGGGGTGGCGGCACCGGTTGGCGCTGAGCGCGGCGGCGGAGTTAAGCTGGTTTGCCGGAGAGAGGGTGACGCCCGAGCGATTGGCGCTTTGGCTGGCGATGCGCCTTGCGGGTGCGCAGGAGGATGCGCAGGCGTTGGCGCGGGTCGGCTGGGCGATGCGGAGGCTGTCGGGCGGGCCGGGGCCAGAGCAGGGGTTACAGGCCTTTCTGGGGCGTCACGAGCCGGGGCAGGGGGCAGAGCCGCTTGGCGAGCGGATTGAAGGCTGGCAGAGCGTGATGGCGCAGGCGGGTGGGTTGCATCCGCTGGTGCGCGCGGCGTTCGGGTTTTACCTTTGGCCGATGGCGGGGCTTGGGCATCGGGGGGACCGGCTTGAGGCGGCGGTGACGGCGGCGCGGCTGGCGGCGGGTGAATGCCGGGGCGGGGTGATTTTCGTGCCGCTTTCGCTAACCGGTGCGGGGCGCGGATCGCAAGACCCCGAGGCGCGGTTGGGCGCGTGGATCGAGGGGATGCAGAGCGCCATTCTCAAGGCGAGGCGTCAGCTTGATCAATTGGAACGCTGGAAGAGCGAGGCGCGCGACCGGACGGCCAAACTCTCGGGGCGCACGCCGGGGCAATTGCTTGCTGTGCTGGCGGAATGGCCGCTTGTGTCGGCGCCGATGGCGGAACACCTCACTGGGGCCAGCCGCGCGGCGGTGCAACGCAACCTGACATGGCTAATGGATCACGGGTTGATCCGAGAGGTCACGGGGCAGGGGCGTTTCAGGTTCTGGAGCATCGAAAAAGTTTGATTTGTCCGTTGAAAGACGGGGCTTGCGAGCACTGAGCCCCAGTCATAAAGGGCTATTTTCTGTGGTATTGTTCTTCAGACAGGCTTGAAAGTATTGTGATGCCACGACCTTTGCGACGGCCACCCTCTGATTGTCAGCAGTCAACATACACGCAAGTACGTTTTCAGCTGGTGCTCGATCCAATGACGAAAAACTATTGCCCAGGATTTCCTTTAACGGATTGTGGCGGTAGTGCTTTATCACGTCGGAATCAGCGCGAAGTTCACCAGAAAGAATCTGTATTTTCGTTCTGTTTGCGAGAAAGCTATAGATGACGGCGCGCTCTATGTCGCCGACGCCGCGGTAAGCGGCAAAAAGCTGCGCGCTGGCGAAATCTATCACGTAAAAAGAATTGCCCGCTGCATATTGGCCATACAGATTCCAGTCCTTTAGACCTGCCACCAAGTAGGCAAAAGGGGCTTTTTCAGCCATATCCAGGAAATAGTCTTTTAGAAAGACTGACAAACTATCTCCGCGCTTAGAGATCAAAAACCGCGATACGTCATCGCAGCCTTTGGAATTCTTTGGCACCTCGCCCGCGAGCAGAGCGCTATAGGCTTCGCAGGTGTCGTATTCAGCAGGCCGTGTTGCACAGGTCAACTGCAACTCAGAACGCGCCTTGCCTGAGACGGACTTCAGGCGGTGCGTTCGAAATGCGGGCGGCCAAGTCCGGTCATCCGGTTCAGAACTCGGACGCCAATCTTGGCTTCTGTTTTCTGATTTTCGATGGTGCGCGCCTTTAGCTTGGGCCCGATGACGGTCTTCCAGCGACCCATCTGGGTTTCGCCGCGGCTCCGCTGATTGCAGCCCGATGACTTCTGCCAGGCCATTCGTCCGTGCGCGCAAATGTCGGCAATATGGCGATCACGAATGCTCGGACTTTGGGCCGGATTGGGGCTCAGGATCGCGTTTTTCGGAGGTGGGATCGCAACCTCAATCATCGATCCGAACCGAGCGGCAAGCAAATCAGATGTTGGTTCTCCATCATAAACTCCGTCTGCCAGAAAGAGAGCAACCGGGCCGTCGACTTGATCCAAGAGATCTGGCAGCGCTGTCGGATCGCCAACATCATCGGTTGTTAGATCGGAGCAGACGATCTCGCCACTGACAAGATCGAGGCCGAGGTGCAGCTTGCGCCAAGAGCGCCGTTTGCGTTTGGTTTTATGCTTTTTCTCAAGCCATTCGCCCTCAC
>NZ_FOVP01000008.1 GCF_900115165.1 Roseovarius lutimaris
GAACATTGGGGCCATTTGCGCACGTCGAACCCGATTGAAAGCGTCTTCGCTACTGTTCGGCACCGAACGGTGCGCACCAAAGGCGCGCTGTCACAAAAGACCGCAAAGCTGATGGTTTTCACCCTCATTCAGGCCGCATCAAAGAAATGGCTGCGGCTCAAGGGCAGAAACCAGTTGCCAAAAGTCATCGAAGGAATCAAATTCAACGACGGTGTCGAAGTGACCGACGACACCGAAAACCGCGCCGCCTGATGATGCGCATCACCCATATTCAAGCATAGCTCTTCGGGCCATAGGTGAAGATCGTGGCGACGCGCAAATGATGCTCGCCCGCCTCGCGCTTTCGCCTGAACGTCTCGTAATAGGCGATCAGCGCGTCGACCGAGCTGACGCACAACATGGCGCTGAATTGTTTGTTGTGGGTTTTGCGGTCGTGGTTCTGGATGATCCAATCGACCACGCCTTCGATCCGGTCAGGATTGTCAAAGAACTCGCGCACATTGATCGCGGGCACCTCTTCGTCGATCAGGCTGCCGTCTTTACGCTTTAACCGCCCCCAATACTCGACCGAAAACCGCAGCACGTTTTCGTCGGCAATCGCGTCGGTGATCACATATTTATGCAGGCATTCAGTGAACAGGTCTTTGGTGGTGCGTTTGCCCACGGCATTGTCGGCAAAGATCGGCGTGCCGGTAAAACCGAACATCTGCGCCTTGCTGAAAAACTTTACAATCCGCTTGTGGGTGTCGCCAAATTGCGAGCGGTGGCATTCATCAAAGATAAACACCACGCGGCTGTCCTTGATCCCCTGCAACGCGCCTTCATAGCGGTCACGGGATATGGCGGTGTTCAGTTACTGGATCGTGGTCATAATCAACCGGGTATCGCCGCCTAACTGACCGACAAGCGTCTTTGTGTTGTCGGTGCCGTCAACCGAGCCGTCACTGAAATGGTTGAACTCTTTCGTTGTCTGATAATCCAGATCGGCGCGGTCGACGACGAACACCACCTTTTCGACCTTGGGGTTTTCAATCAGCACCTGCGCCGCCTTGAAGCTGGTCAGCGTCTTGCCCGATCCGGTGGTGTGCCAGATATAGCCGTTCTTGCGGCCCGCCTTGACGCGGTTCACAATCGCCTCGACCGCGTAATACTGATAGGGGCGCAGCACCATCAGCACCTTATCGCTTTCGTGCAGCACGATGTATTTGCTGATCATCTTGCTGACGTGGCATTTTTCAAGAAAGGCGTCGGCAAAGGCATCAAGCTGGGTGATCAGGCTGTTATCTTCATTGGCCCAGAAAAACGTCTGTTTGAAATCCTGATTCCGGTTGTTGGCGTAATACTTGGTGTTCACCCCGTTGCTGATCACGAACAGCTGCACATATTGGAACAGGCCCGACTCGGCCCAATAGCTGTGGCGCTGATAGCGGTTGATCTGGTTGAACGCCTCTTTCAGCTCCATCCCGCGCCGCTTTAGCTCGATCTGCACCAGCGGTAATCCGTTGACCAAAAGGGTCACGTCATAGCGGGTCTTGTGGTGGCCTGTCACCGTCACCTGAGTTGTCACCTGATACTGGTTCTGGCACCACTCATCGGTGTTGAGAAACCGGATATAGGCGGATGTGCCATCATCGCGGGTAAGCTGCATCCGACCGCGCAGGACCTTGGCGCGTTCAAACACATTGCCCTTGTCGAGATGGTTGAGGACACGGGCAAATTCGGTATCGCTTAGGGTCAACCCGTTCTGCCTGTTGATCTGCGCGCGCAGATTGGCATGCAGCGCCGCCATATCGGGTAGCGTGACAGGCGCATAGCCAAGGCCGGTCAGGCGTTTGACCAGATCAGTTTCAAGCTGCGCTTCGGATTGATACTCACCCATGGTTTACCCCTTGCACAAACATCTGTTGCAACAGGCCTTTTTTGAAGGCCTCCATCTGCGCCACCTGATCCGACACGGCGGCGCTTTTGGCGTCCATGGCCGAGCGTGCATCGGCGATTTTTTGTTGCTCGTCGGGGTGGGGGATCTCAAACTCAGAATCTGCGATGGTCTTCCAATCTGATCTGGGCATCTTTGAACCTGCTGAAATGTTGGCAAGCTGATTAAATTGGCTGCCTTGTATTAAATAGAACAAGAAGGCGTTTGAAACCGTCTTTCCCCGCAACACCCAAATCTCGGACGAGCAAACCCCGTCAAAGTTAGGACGCGCAAATTTGCGAAGATAGGGCCTCAGTTTTCCAAACAGGACATCACCAAACCGGAAACGGTTTTTTTGGCTTAGCTGGCCTTCCAAGCCACTCAATCCGATGATTGAACCCACCCCACTCTCAAGATTTTCTAATTCGATAAGAGGCGGCTTTTCCGAGGATGTCACTGGGTTCAGTCGGTCCTTAGACAACCCCGCAAAGTCCGAGAACGTTGTGCTTTCCCAATCAGGAAAGGCGGTGCCGTCGGGTTTGGTGAAGCGGAGGGTTTGGCTGAACAGCGCCTGCATCAGCCCGCGTTTATAACGCTCCAGCCCCGCCTCCCGCGCCCGCAACGCCGCGATCTTGGCATCCACCCCCCCCAAAAAAAACGCCGCGATTTTCTTTTGTTCGGCGAGGCTCGGCGTGGCGACGATCATGTCTGTGATCATCGACATGCGGACACTATCGACAGAGTTCTTGGCGCTTAGTCGCATTACTCTGCGAAGAAAATTCTCGCGGAAGAATTGAAAGAAAAACTGTCCGTCAACTACGGCTTCGAACTCGCGGATCGCATAGACCCTCTGATGATAGTCAAACTTGCCATTGATATAGTGGATATTTTTGCCCACCCCTACACCATCACCTGATGTCAAGATTGCCTCACCATCGAAGGCGAACGAGTTGATGCGCTCAATGGTATCAGAACGAGCAAAGAAGGGATATTTCCCTCCATCGACACGATTTTGAGTATCGCGAGAGCCAGTCTTGACCACTGCAAAGTCGCCAATTCTTCGCGACTTCAGTTCATCTCCAAATCCCGGAAATCTCAGCTTCGGCACATTCATAGCGGGGCCTCTATCCCAAGCTCCTTACAGAACCCGGCAATCTGCGCGTCGATCTCTGCCATGCCTGCCGCATTCGCCTTCAACTCAGCGGCGACCTCGGCCAGATCAATCGGCTCTTCGGCCTCGAACGTGTCCACATAGCGGGGAATGTTGAGGTTATAGTCGTTCTCGGCCACTTGCGTCAGTTTGGCACGGTGTGAAAACCGATCCTCCACCGCGCGCGACCGATAGGTGGTGACGATCCGGTCAATATGTTCTGGCAAAAGGATGTTCTGGTTCTTGGCCTTTTCAAAACAGGTCGAGGCATCGACAAACAATATTTCCTCGGGCCATTCGCGGCATTTCTTGAACACCAGAATACAGGTGGGAATCGACGTGCCGTAAAAGATATTCGCAGGCAGGCCAATCACCGCATCCAGCCAGTTGCGTTCCTTGATGATATATTCGCGGATATGCCCTTCGGCTGCGCCCCGAAACAGTACGCCATGGGGCAAGATCACCGCCATGGTGCCGTTTTCATCGAGCTGGTGCAGCATGTGCTGGACAAAGGCGAAATCGGCCTTGGACCCCGGTGCCAACCGCCCGTATTGGCTATAACGGTCATCATTCAGCAGCAGCGGATTGGCCGACCACTTGGCACTGAACGGCGGATTGGCGACGACCGCCTCAAACCGCTTGTCGACGTGCTGGGGGTGTTCCAGCGTGTCTTCCTGGCGCAGGTCAAAATTGCGGTAATGCACCCCGTGCAGGATCATGTTCATCCGGGCAAGGTTATAGGTGGTGCGGTTCATTTCCTGACCGTTGAAATCCCCCACCTCAACCTCTTTGGCGACGCGCAACAGCAACGAGCCAGAGCCGCAGGTGGGATCATAGACCGATTTGATCCGGGTTTTGCCGGTGGTCACGATCCGGGCCAGAATGGTGGACACTTCTTGCGGGGTATAAAATTCCCCCGCCTTCTTGCCCGCCCCGCTGGCGAACTTGCCGATCAGATATTCATAGGCATCGCCCAGAACATCGCTGTCGATCTTGTCGAGTTCAAAGTCGATCTCGTCAAGGTGGGTCAGAACCTTGGCAATCAGGGTGTTCTTGGCCTCTTCTGAGCGGCCCAGTTTGTTCGAGGTCAGGTCCATATCCGAGAACAGATCGTCGAAATCATCCTCGGACTCGGTGCCCATGGTCGAGCGTTCGATGTTGTTGAGGATGCGCGCGAGGTCTTCAATGATGAAGTTGCCCGGCTTGCTGCCCCGTTTGGCAACGGCGCTGAATAGCTCGGACGGTTTAAGGAAATACCCCAGTTCATCAATCGCCGCTTCGGCCACTGCATCCAGAACCGCGCGCCCGTCGTCGGTGTTTTCGTTAACGTCAGCAAAGTCCAAGCCGTCCTGGCTTAGGATCGAATTGGCATAGATATACAGCCGCTCGGACAGGTATTTGTAGAAGATGAACCCAAGGATGTAATCGCGAAATTCATCGGCGTTCATCTTACCGCGCAGGGTATTGGCAATGTCCCAAAGTTTCTGTTCCAGCTTCTTTTTTTGTTCGTCGGTCATTGGGGTCTTCCATAAGTTGCGCCAGATATTGATGCCGGATTAGGACACGATGGAAAAGCCCCGAATCCGTCAGAACGGCGCCAACTATCAAACAAAGGCGAGCAACTTCATTGAAGGCGTTAATTCGGAAACAAGCAATTCACCGAATTAGCCTGCCAGCATCCCTTGGATCAACTCCAACTGGCGCTCCTGTGTGACGGGCAGATAGGAATTGATCGTGGTGGTCAGACTTTCGTGCCCAAGATTCATTGACCAAGCCTTGAGTTGTTCCATTGACGTGCAAACCTGATCACCATGCTTTGTGAGGGTCTTGCGGAAAGCATGCGGGGTATATTCCCGCATTTGCACATTGGCGAAGGCGCCCCGAATGATCGCGTTGAGCGGTGACGCATTGGCATAGCCCTCGAGTGCCAGACCCAAATTGCAAAGCCCCTGCCCCGGCACATAGCCCGTCTTGGCCTTGGGAAACAGCGCGTCTTCCGGCCCGAACAGCTTATCATTCTGCAAGAACCTGACCCACGCGACGAAACACTCGCGATAGGCGAGATCAACCGGGAAGAACTGGCACATGATGGTTTTCGCGTTCTTGGCGTTCACTTCGCGCGCATCCTGAAATACGTGGCCCAGCTCGACGTTGACGTGCTTGATCTTGAGCGATGCGACAGCCCCATCCCGCGCCCCGGTCAACATGAAGAACGCAAAGAGCGCCTTGTCACGTTTCTGGAACTCGGTTTCAAATGGCATCGCCTGAAACGCATGGGCGGCCTGCTGCATGGATGGATAGGGAATTTCGCGATGGGTATGGGCCACCCGCCCAGCTTTAAGCGTATTGTTGAAATACTCCACATCGGCATAGGTCAGCACCCGCTTGAAACCCGCGCGACTGACAAGCCAGTGAAAGAACCCTTTGACCAACCGCAAGGTGGCATCGACCGTCGAGAAAGCCAGCGGCCTGCCCGTCTTCACGTTCTTTTGCTTGGCCAGATAGGTTTTGAAGTCCGCCGCCTGCTGGCGATGAAACTTCTTGAACGGCTTGGTTTTCGTGCTGTCCTCAAACTGACGAATTGCGGCCATCGTCTTGTCGATAGACTTCTCATCCTGGCCTTTGGCGTGGTGCAAATAGGTGGCGTAGTCGTGTTTGATACGCTCGTTTTCCTCGATATATTTTGCCATGGTCCGATCCTTTCTTTGACCCTCGTTTCGCTTGTCATTTCCGCTGGATTCAGCGACCCGCCAGAAGTGGTGTTTCACGTTAGGCTTGTGGGGTTCTCTTAGGGTCAGCATCTAGCGCGTGTGGCAATGGTCAGGGTCTTGGCCAGTTCACCGCACATCTTGAGCGATACAAACTTGTTGCAAGACGCCTCACAGACCCCGCACAGCGCCACCAGCCTGCCCCGCGCAGGGTTGAACGGCACATAGTCGGCCATCGCCCCATAGGGCGTGCGTGGGGCGCGGCATGACATGCAATAAAACTCATCCGGTGCAAGTTTGTAGGACTTCTTTGACGCCCGGCTTTCAACAAAACGCTTGAGTTCGATGCCAAGGATCAGGTGCGGTTTTTGGCTATCCAAGACCGCAAGCCCCGCAGGTCGCCATGCCCGCACCGTGTGAGCCGTGACGCCCACCGCATCGGCTGCACTGTCATAAGTGTATTGGCGATGGATCTTGACCCGACGCGCAGATAGGCGCTTGGCCATCAGACCTGCCCACCCTTGGAAGGCTCAACGCGCTGGGCCTCGGCCCAGACATTCAGATCAGCGCCGCGATAGATGATCTTGCGGCCCAAGCGATAGAATGCTGGCCCCATGCCTTTGTGACGCCATTGAGCCAGCTTATCGCGGTCGCCAATGATGTTGAGTTCATCATCACCAAGGACATAGTTGCGGTTTTGCTCGAATAGGTTAGCCATGTTTCCAATCCCTTTTTGTTGGACTGGATAGGTTTAAGCATGCTTCCGTCACGTTGAGAACAAAGCATGAAACTCCGTATCACCAACGAAAAAAGGTCTTAATTCTTGGGGCTTTTTACCAGCATATCCGCGATCTTTTGTCTGGTTTTTTGCCGCTCTTCGGTGCTCGACGGCGGGTTCAAACCCAATAACATGCCCCTAAACGCGTTCGTTGACGGGTTAATCTCATCTTCCGTCAGTTGATTAATCGCCCATTCAGCCGCATTCCGCACGGTTGCTTTGATCTTTAGCACGTCAAAGATTTCCTCAAGCGCCCGGCCAAAATCGGTGGACGGATGGTTCCCATCCCTCGCGGTGCCAAAAGGCGGCTTCTGGCGCTTATGAAGGGCGTAGAGACGCGCAAGCCTTAGAGCAATCGTTCGGGCGTAGTAGTTCGGAGCGCGATTGGCTAAGCTCCAAAACTCCGCCTCTTGATCCTTCAACTCGTTAAGCCGCTCTTGGTAAACATTAATCATCCGAACAATCACGAGCTGGGAATTGTAGTAAAACCCCGTCTGAACAATGTTTCTCAACGCTAAACCGTGCGCAGCTTCTGGGTCATCAAACTTCTGCGGCTTTCGCGCACCTGTATCAATTGCAACCTGCAGGCGATCAGCCATATCTTGATGTTGAACATCATCCTCGGACCCGAACAGTTCTGTTATTGCCAAGTTGAGATGCTCAACGATGGATGCAACAGCATCTCGCTCCTTTAAAAAATCCTTTTTGCTATCATGTATGTTGGGCCTTGACGTATCCAGTCGTGGTCCTTCCTCATTGCTGTCAGATACCAATGCATTGCGCATCGGCGGCCCAATCAACCGATCAACGATAGCTTCAATCCGGTCTTGTGGCGAATCCTGCTGCATAAAGGGGAGGCTAAGCGCCCCCTTTCAGCATTTCAATCTCGTTCAACGACGCGCCTGCCAAATTGATTCTGGGCAAAAGGTGCCCCTATTGGCACCTTTCAGCATTTCATTGTTTCACCGCCCCAGCGATATTGACCACTTGCCCGCTGGTTTCGGTGACAAAATCAGACCAACGAGCCATCAAAACACGTCGCTTGTCCAACAAATCTGACCGCGCATAGGCTCGTTCCACATTCGACCCGACCGTATGCGCCAAGCTCATTTCCGCAACCTCGCGGGGCGCATTGGCCACCTCAGAGGCCCAATCGCGGAACGTGGACCGGAACCCATGTACCGTGACGCCTTCCACCTGCATCCGGCGCAAGAGCATAAGCATCGACATATTTGACAGCGGTTTGTGCCGCTTCTGGCCCTCAAACACATACTCGGATTGCATAGCCCGCAGCGGTTCGATGATCGCCAGCATTTCATCCGTCAACGGGACGCGATGATCTTCGCCCGTTTTCATACGGATCGCCGGGCAAGTCCAAAGCCGTGCGTCAGAGTCGATCTCTTCCCAACGCAGCCCCAACACCTCGCCCGTCCTTGAGCCGGTCAGACAGGTGAACATCAGCGCCTTCGCGGCCATTGCATTGCGGGTTTTCAGATCGGCGTAGAAGGCGGGCACGTCCTGCCAGTGCATCGCCTTGTGATGCTTGGGCTTGACTTTGACTTTAGGCAAGGCTTGCGCGTCCTTGATTGCAGTCACCGGGTTTTCACCATCACGAAAGCCTTTGGAACGCGCCACGTCCAGCACCGTCTTGATTCGCTGCATCAGACGTTTCGCCGTTTCGTGCTTGTCCGTCCAGATCGGCGACAGGCACATCATCACCTCGGGCATCCCGACGCTATCAATCGGCATCCGCCCTATCTTAGGAAAGGCATAGTCGCGCAGGGTGTTGATCCATTGCTGCCCATGCTTGGCATTTTTCCAAGTCGGCATCCGGTCGATGTGAACCTGTTTGGCAAACTCTTCAAAGGTTGGCACCTCTTGGCGCGCATTGAAACGTGGGTTCAGCCCTTGCTTGGCCATCCGCCGATATTCCAACGCCCGCTCGCGTGCTTGGTTCAGCGTCACAATATCAGCACCGCCCAAACCAAAGTCAGTACGCAACGGTGCGCCCTTCTTGTTTTTCTGACCTTTGACCACCACCCGCACGATCCAGCGCCGCGCGCCGGAAGGATCGACCACAAGATAAAGCCCGTAGCCATCACCGTGCCGCCCCAGCCCAAGGTTCTCGACCAGCTTCTTTGTCAGTTTACCAGATAGGGCCATTTAAAAAATACCACATTCCATACCACTCAAGGAGTGAATATAGGCATCATCGAAAGAAACTCAAGATAAAGCGCAAGGCGCGCAAAAGCCTTAAAAACAGAAGAAAAAGGCCGCCCAAGGCGACCTATTCAAATCGTATAAAATGCTGGTCTGGCGGAGCGACAGGGATTCGAACCCTGGAGACGGTCTCCCGCCTACACACTTTCCAGGCGTGCGCCTTCGACCACTCGGCCACCGCTCCGTTGCGCGGTTTCTAGACGCTGGGGCATAGGATTTGCAAGGGGGTCTGTGTGTTCTGTGCGCAAGTGATTGTAACTTTCGCAAAAATTCTGAATAATCAGGTCGCTACCCTCTGGTTTTCAGACAATATCACATCAAAACAGGCGTCCTCGTGCCCGAAAATTCAAACCAAAAGCTCACCAGCGCCCCGCCGACCTCCGAGTTGCAGCGCATTCGGACCATTGCGCAGGTGATTATTGCCTTTGCGGTGGTCCTGTTTTTGTTGGTACAGGCGCGGTTCCTGCTGATTTCACTGGCCACGGCGATCATCCTGTTCAGCCTTACCTCTGACGCAATCAGCTCGATTGCGCGGGTGCGGGTCGGGCCGTTCCGCATTCCCAACTGGCTGGCGAGTGTGGTGGCGCTCTTGATGATCTCGATGGCGCTGTTGTCGCTGTCGGCGATCATCCTGTCACAGGTCAACACGGTGCTCTCGACCACGCTGGCCTATACCGACCGCGCGCCCCAGGCGATTGCGGCGATGGTGGCCTGGCTTGGCCCCGACGCCGAGCAATCGGTGCTGAACTCACTCTCGACGCTGGATGTGGCGGGCTATTTGCGGGCCTTGGCCGGACAGGCAAGCAACCTGATGCAAGGAACCGTTCTGGTGATCCTCTTTGTGGGCTTTCTCTTTGCCGAGCGGATTCGCTTTAATACCAAGCTTGAGAATTTCTTTGGCGACGCCGAGCAGGCCCAGAAAGTCAGTAAGATCGTTGGCTCGATCATACATCGGGTAAACTATTATCTTCTGGTCAAGACCGCCGTCAGCGCGGTGACCGGCGGGATGGTTTACGGTCTGGCGTTGTTCTTTGGGCTAGATCTTGCCGGGCCGCTTGGGATTCTCGCCTTCGTGCTCAACTATATCCCCAATGTCGGCTCGATCGTGGCGACGGTGCTTGTGGCCCTGGTGGCTTATGTGCAGCTGGCAGATGGCACGCTGGCGCTGGTGATTTTCGCGCTTGTTGGCGGGATTCAGTTCATGAACGGCAATGTGATCGATCCGATGCTGATGGGGCGCGCGCTGCGGCTATCCTCCTTCGGGATCATCATCAGCCTGGCGTTCTGGGCCGCCGTCTGGGGCATTCCAGGGATGTTCTTGTCGGTGCCGATCATGGTGGCGCTGATGATCGTATGCAGCCATGTGCCGGGCCTGCGCCGGGTCGCGATTCTGCTGTCGCGCGAGGGCCTGCCGGAAACCGCGCAGGATCTTGAGCCGCGCGGACCGGGCGCGCGCGACAAGAACGCGGCTTAACTGTCGAGGTGCAGATAAACCCGGCGGTTCTGGCGGCCCTTCTTTTCGACCTTGCCAAGGCGCAGGCTGCCGATTTCTCCGGTGCGTGCCACATGGGTGCCACCGCAGGGTTGCAGATCGACCTGATCCCGCCCCTGCCCGATCCGCACAAGGCGCACGTGACCGGACCCCAAAGGCGGCATCGCCGACATGGTTTTCACAAGGCCCGGATTGGCGCGCAGGGCGTCGTCGGTGATCCACTCATCGGTGACCGGAAGATCGCGGTCCACCAGCAGGTTGAGATGCTCTTGCAGGGTCTCGCGATCCTCGGGCGCCTCGGGCATATCGAAATCAAGGCGGCTGCGCTCTTCAGAAATTGCGCCACCCGTCACCGGCAGCGGGATGATCACCGACAACAGGTGAAGCGCAGTATGCATGCGCATCAGTTTATGCCGCCGGGCCCAATCGAGATGTTGCACTACAACGGCGCCAATCGGCGGAAGTGCGGCGGGTTCGGCAGGCACAAGCGCAATCCCGCCGTCATCTGTCTTGACGGTGGTGGCAATCGGTAGCGTCTGCCGATCCCATGCAAGGCGCCCGCTATCGCCGGGCTGTCCGCCGGCGGTGGCGTAAAACAACGTCCGATCCAGCACAACGCCGCCCTCCTGCGTGTGGGCGACGACCTTGGCACTAGCCTCGGTCAGATAGGGATCGGTGCGAAACAGCAGATCTGTCATCGGCCATCTCCATCTCCATCTGCACCTTCGCCATCACCATCGCCATCACCGTCATAATCGGCCACCGTCTTAAGCGGCGACTGGCTTGGCGGCGGGGATGTCGCGTCGCTTGGCGGCACCTCCTGCGCGGGCGTCGGCTTGCCCGACAGAGCCTCGGGGTTGCGTATCCATATATCCTGTTGGGGAAAGGCCATTTCGATATTGGCAGCACCAAAACGTTTAACGATCTCATGGTTCATATCGGATTTGACCGACATCACCCAATTAACGTCACGCAGGATCGCGCGAATCTCAAAGTCATAGGTGCTGGTTCCGATACTTGTAAACACAACATTTGGGGCTGGATTGGCCAGCACCATCGGATGCTCTTCGGCGATCTCGCGCAGAATGGTCTCGACCTCACGGGTGTCCGAACTGTAAGCCACGCCGACCGGTACGATCACCCGACCTACGGTGTTGCCACGGGTATAGTTGGTCACCGTGCCGCTGACGAAATCGGCATTGGGCACGATCACATCGGTGCGGTCAAAGGTCTCGATCCGGGTCGAGCGCACGCTGATGCCGCGCACATAGCCATGCTTGCCACCGACTTCGATCCAGTCGCCCTCGGAAATCGGGCGCTCGATCAAAAGGATGATCCCCGCAACAAAGTTCGACACCACATTCTGAAGACCGAAACCGATCCCGACCGAAAGCGCACCGGCAACGATGGCAAGCGAACTCAGGTCGATGCCGGCACTGGTAATGGCAATCAGCGCGGCCAGAAATATGCCGACATAGCCAACCCCCGACACGATCGCATTGCGCCCGCCTGGATCAAGCCTGGTCTTGGGCAGAACGGTGGTCTTGAGGGCGCCCTGCACCAGTCGCGTCAGCAGATACCCAAGCACAAACACCACCGCCAGCGTCATGAAGATCGACGGCGAAATCTGCGTACCGCCAACGGTCACACCCTCGGTAAAGCGCACCCATATCTCGCTAAGCTGCGCCGGTCGCGCGCCCCAGATTAGCGCGAAAAGCGGCAGCGACAGAATCACAAGCGCAAAGCCCGCAAGAACCGGGATCAAGGCATCATATGCCCCTTCGCGATTGCCGCTCAGCATGACGTAAACCTCGGTCACCACCCGTTGCAGGACCAAAAGCACAGCCAACAGCATCAGCGACAACAAGGTCGGCAACATGATCGCCTGCGCCGCCTTGAGATAACCAACAGCGGCCAGGATCGGCGCAAGCACGGCAAGTAACATCAGCGTCCGCGCCAACAGCCGCGCCAGCCGGTCACGAAAGGTTTCCTCGTCATCGCTGTCGTCTCTGGCGGCGCGGCTGTGCATCAACAGCAGCTTGGCCAGGTTGAACAACAACAGCCCCGCCAGCACCAGCACCGGGAACAGAACGACGTTTGTGGCCGGCTCGCTCCACTTGCTTTGCTCGGCAATAGTGTGCAGGAAATAGAACGCCGCAATCACAAGCCCCATCAACGCGCCATAAAGACGCCCCGAATAACGGCACCTGGAATCGAGATTGAGCAAGGGCGCGCGCTTTTCATGACGCGGGAAAATCTGTAGGGCAAGCCATCGCGCAAGAAAGAAAATGAACGCCGCAGGCTGGACGGTATCCAGAATAAGGGTGCCGCGTGGCCCAAACAGCGCCGTGGCCGATAGTGCCTCTGCCAAGGCACAGATCCCCGCATAGGGCAAAAGCCATTCACCCAGAGAAATCAAAAAGGTGACCATCCAACGCCCGGCGCTCACCTCTTCCTTGGTGATGGAACGCATCAACCGATTTGACCAACGTCGCCCCCGTGCCAAAAGCACCAACCCCAGCAGGAGCCAGGCCAGCACAACCGGCAGATTGTCGTTGAAGACCGTGCGCCCGACCGGGGTTTCCCAATCGTCCAGCACCTCGCGCTGAACGGAGTCAGCAAGCTGATAGAGCACCAGCAAGCCTTCGGGCCAGTGCAGCGGATTGACCGGCGACGGGCCAAGGCGCAACAACTCTGCGGTCTGGCGATTGCGAATTATCTCGTCAATGCCGGCAATAAGGCCGTCAGCGCGGCTGCGCGCCAATTCGGCGGTGCGCACCGGTGCCTGAAGCCGCGACAAACGCCGGTTCAACTCGTCGCGCTGTGCGGCGATGTCGCTGGCCTCCGTGTCGTTTTCGGGCGCCGGGCCAAGCGCAGCAAGCTGATCTTGAACGGTTTTGATGGTGGTTGAATTGGCGCCGAGCGCATTGGTGAACTGCTCGCGCCATTTCGTCAACTCACGGCGCAGATCCTCAAGCACTGCCGTGCTGACGTCACCGTTTTCAATCGCGTTCTCAACCCGTGTCGCGGTGTCTTCCCATGCGGCGAAATCCGGCCCCTCGATGGTTTGCTGGGCATGGGCCATCTGGCCCGCGCCGGTGATGGGCAGGCTGGCAAAACAAAGCGCAAGGATCAGGCAAAGCGCGCGAAAAAGATGTTTCACTCGGCAAATACTCCGGGGATCGAGCGTGGTGCATGATCAAGCCAGGCAGGGGCCGGCAGGTTGTTGGCATGCAGGAATTCGGGATTGAACAGCTTGGACTGATAGCGCGTGCCATAATCGCACAGGAGCGTCACGATGGTGTGGCCCGGGCCCATGTCGCGCGCCATGCGGATTGCGCCCGCCACGTTCACGCCGCTTGAGGCGCCCATGCAAAGCCCCTCATGTTCGAGCAGATCAAACACCACCGGAAGCGCCTCTTGATCGGGCACCTGACAGGCGAAATCGGGGGTGAACCCTTCGAGGTTCTTGGTGATGCGCACCTGACCGATGCCTTCAGCAATCGAGCCGCCCTCAGAGGCCAGCTCGCCGGTGGTGTAATAGGAATAAAGCTTGGCGCCCATCGGATCGGCAATGCCGATCTTCACGCCCCTGGGCTGAAGCGCCATGCCGACGCCCGCCAATGTGCCGCCCGATCCAACCGCGCAGATAAAGCCGTCAACCTTGCCGCCGGTCTGTTCCCAGATCTCGGGGCCGGTGGTTTCGATATGCGCCTGACGGTTGGCAACATTGTCGAACTGGTTAGCCCAGATTGCGCCATTAGGTTCGGTTTTGGAAAGTTTTGCTGCCAAACGCTCGGAATACCGGACAAAATTGTTCGGATTTGAATAAGGCGCGGCAGGCACCTGAACCAGATCGGCGCCGGCAAGGCGCAGCATATCTTTCTTTTCCTGACTTTGGGTTTCGGGGATCACGATCACCGTCTTGAACCCAAGCGAAGCCCCGACAAGCGCCAGACCGATACCGGTATTGCCGGCCGTGCCCTCGACAATCGTGCCACCAGGCTTGAGGTCGCCACGCGCGATGGCATCGCGGATGATGAACAGCGCCGCGCGATCCTTGACCGATTGGCCGGGATTGAGGAATTCGCATTTGCCGAGGATTTCACAGCCCGTCTCTTCGCTGGCGCGCCGCAGCCGAATAAGCGGGGTATTCCCTACGGCCGAGGCCAGATCCTTTGCAATGCGCATCACCCGTGCTCCTGTTGTAAAATTGCTGTCCACACTTAGGGCCTCAGCCCTGAAAACTCAAGCGGATGCACGCAGACGCGCACGTTCCCGCTCCAGCCACATGAGGCTCAGGATGAGCGGGCCATTGTCGGCCTCACCGCTCTCCAAAAGGGCCATCGCGCGCTCATAACCGATGATATGGGTGCGGATATCCTCTTGTTCGCTGGCCAGACCGCCCTGCCCGACCGTCTCGGCCGGCAGATCGCACAGCCCGAGAAACAGGTGGAAATATTCGGTCGAATAACCCGGCGTGCAGTAGTGACTTGAAATCGTCTCAAGAGCGCGCAGCTCAAGCCCCGCCTCTTCAAGACATTCGCGGCGCGCGGTCTGTTCGGCCGTCTCGCCCGCATCCATCCGCCCCGCGACCGGCTCAAGCATCCAGGGGCGCACGTCACCGCGCCCATAGGGGCCCATGCGGAATTGTTCGACCAGCAAGACCCTGTCGGTCACCGGATCATAAGGCAGCACCAGCGCGGCATCGGTGGCGACAAACACCTCGCGGCGCATCGGTGCGCTCATGCTGCCGTCAAAACGGGGATGGCGCAGGGTATAGTCGCGGCTCAGGAAATACCCGGCGTGTGAGATATCAGAAGCGATTTCATCAACCTGACTGGCCTCTGTGACACTGCGCAGATCGGCGGGAACACCGCGCCCGGCGGCCAGGCGCGCCGAGGCGCGCGACAAGACCATTTGCAGACGCCCGCCAAGGTCGGCGGCGGGTATGCGCGTCATAAGCTCGGTTATTTCCGCCGCCGCCGTCAGGATCAGATCCCCCCAGAGATTGGCCCACCCCCCCTGATGCCAGGGCTCTGGTCCGGGCTGGCCGGGAAATGTCTGTGCCTCGGCGTTCAGGCCTGCAAGGTCAAGCGTGACCGGCGTTGGCGCGCCCATGCCGAACGCTTCGGCAAAATAGGCAAGCCGCGCCGCCGCGTCGCATTCGCTCACAAGCCAGCCCTCGACACGCCCCGTGCCGGGGCTGAGCCCCGCCATCAAGGGTGCGCCGCTTTGGGCCGTCACCTCATGCTCTGGAAGATAGGCGATGCGGGCCCGGTCAAGCCCGTCCTGCCCAAGGACAGCGCGCAACAGCGGCCCCCAGCCAAGCGGGCCATAGACAAACACCGGTCCGGTCATGACCAACGGTGCGACACCCATTCCGACATCACACCGACAATGACACTTCCCGCCAGCAACAGACCGATCAATGGCCCGTTCAACATATAGGCACCATATTCCACGCCAAGTTCCATGACTGCCGTCAACCCTTCGACCGGGCCATCATAGCGATTGTCAAGCGCGCGCCGCAGCATCTCGTTGAAGCTTTGCAGAAACAAGGCCCAGAACACCATCGCCCCGACCCCGGTCAGCCCCGCGCTAAAGCCTTCTGCATAGCCAAAGCCAAGCCGCGTGCCCGTCACGAACCAGCCGCAGAGCAGGCCCAGCACGAGATTGACCTCGTTGAACATGCCGAAATTGGTTTCGGGTGGCATGAGCGGGCGAAACACCTCTGAGGCGACCCAGCCCAGAGCCCCCAACCCGATGGCCGCAGCAATCTTGCCCGCGGTTGGCATTTTATCTGTTACCGGCATTCACCTTGGCCTTGTGATCGTGATTTGCGTCACGTCACAGTTACCCACGTGAAAGGTCGCGGCACAAGAGGTGAGATAAAAATTCCACATCCGCCGGAACCTGTCGTCAAAGCCCATGGCCGCGATCTGATCCCATTTCGCGTTGAAGGTTTCATGCCAGCGGCGCAGCGTTTGATCATAGCCTTCGCCGAATTCGATCGAGCGCGCCACCACAAGGCCCGCCTTTTCGACCTCGGCCCGCAACACGCTCGGGCTTGGCAGCATACCACCGGGGAAGATGTATTTCTGGATGAAATCCACACCCTTTCGATAGGCTTCCCAGCGGCGATCCTCGACGGTAATCACCTGAAGCGTGGCCATGGCGCCGGGGCGCAGTCGCTCGCGCACCGTCTTGAAGTAGGATGGCCAGTATTTCTCGCCCACGGCCTCGAACATCTCGATACTGGCGATTCCATCATAGGTGCCGCGCTCGTCGCGGTAATCCTGTAGCTTGAGGTCGACCATATCCGACAGGTTGGCCTTGGCGATCCGATCCCTGGCATAGGCAAGCTGTTCGCGGCTGATGGTCAGGCCGGTGACGCGCAGGCCCCGCTCGCGCGCCGCATATTCGGCAAACCCGCCCCAGCCACAACCGATTTCAAGCACGTGATCGCCGGGTTTTACGCCCATCTGATCGACCATGCTGGCATATTTGGCGATCTGGGCGCGCTCAAGGCTTTCCTGTCCGGTGTCAAACAGCGCGCTGGAATAGGTCATGGTTTCATCAAGCCAGAGCCGGTAAAACTCATTGCCAAGGTCATAATGGTGGCTGATGTTCTTCTTCGCCTGCCGCTTGGAATTGCCCTTGAGGAAATGGCGCAGCCGCTCATAGGCGCGCACCAGCGACATACCCGGAAAGCCGTCATAGATCACGTCATTGTCGGTATGGACGAAATCCATCAGCGCCTGTAGGTCCGACGTCTCCCACCAGCTGTCAAGATAGGCGTCCGAAAAGCCAAGATCGCCCTCGCGGATAAGCCGGGCAAAGCAATCTGGGTTCTTCACCACCACCTCGGCCACCGGGCCGGGGTTTGGCCCCTCGGCGCGAAACACGCGGCCATCGCTCAGGACATAATCAAGCCGCCCGGCGTTGATCTTTCTGGTCACGTCAAAGACCTGCGCAAAATAGCGCGGCAGGTCTTTCTGGCCGGTGGTGTCGGTCAGGATCATACGGGTCGTTCCCTTGCCTTATGCCAATATGCTAGGGCGACTTGCCCCGATTGATCAATATTTTTCATGATGTTCAGAAATCCCGGTCGCTATAGGCCGCAAGCGCGCGTTCGCGTCCCTCGGCCAGATCGACAATCGGTTCGGGGTAGCTGTCGCTTGGATCAAGGCCCCAACGTTTCGGGATCGCCTCGAAATACGACAGCGCCGTTTGCGGCGGCTCTGCCTGCCCTTCGGCGATCCAGCGCTCGGCATAGGCCCGCTTGGGGTCGAATTTATCAAGCTGGGTTTCTGGGTTGAACACCCGGAAATAGGGCGCGGCATCCGGGCCACAGCCTGCCGCCCACTGCCAGCCCATGGCGTTCGAGGCTATATCCCAATCGGTCAGGCAATCGGCGAACCACTCAAGCCCGATGCGCCAATGGGTCATCAGGTGCTTGGTCAGATAGCTCGCCACGATCATCCGCGCCCGGTTGTGCATACGCCCGGTGACATACATCTCGCGCATGGCGGCATCGACAAAGGGCACGCCGGTGCGCCCCTGCTTCCAAGCCAGAACCTCGGGCGTGTCGCCACCCTCGTTCCAGGGGAAGGCCGACCATTCCCGACGCCAGTTATCGGTCAGGATATGGGGCGTGTGATCCATCAGGTGATAGGCGAATTCGCGCCAGACCAGCTCTTTCAGCCAGTGTTCCGCGCCTTTCGCGCCGTCGTGGCGCGCACGCATCCCCGCATGCCAGCATTGGCGCGGTGAAATCTCGCCAAGGGCAAGGTTTTCCGACAGGCCTGATGTGCCATCCACGCCCGGCAGGTTGCGGTCATCCTTGTAATCGACGATCGCATCACTGGTGAAGTCGTGCAACCGCTCCATCGCGGCGACTTCGCCAACCCGCTGGTACGGCTCGCAAATCGCCGCGCCGCGCCGCATTGCGGCGGCCATATTCCAATCCTCAAGCGCATCGCTTTCGGGCCAGTGATCAGGCGCGGGGATATTTGCAGGCACCGCGAGCGGCGCGCAGACCTCGCGGTCTTTCACCGCGCGCCACATCGGGCTGTAGACCTTGTAATACCCGCCGGCCTTGGTCTTTACACTCCAAGGTTCAAACATCAGGTGGCCGGCATAGCTCTGGGCGTCCAGGCCGTCCTCGCGCAGGGCCGCCTTGACACCCTTGTCACGCTCGATCGACTGCGGATCATAAAGCCGCGACCAATGCACCGCCCCTGCCCCGGTTTCCTTTGCCAACGCGCGCAGCACCGTCAGCGGCTCGCCCTTGCGCAGGATCAGACGGCTGTCTTTATCGCCGAGCGCGCGCGCCAGATCGGCGAGCGACAGACCAAGCCGCCACTTCGGGGCCGCGCCCAGGGTGGCAACGCTGTCGTCATGAATGAAGACCGGGATAACCGGCCCGCCAGTCTTGCAGGCCGCAACAAGTGCGGGATGATCCGCAAGACGCAGATCGCGCCGCAGCCATAGGATTGTCGGTTTACTGTCACTCATGTCCTGCCCCGGTGTTTTAGAGACATACGTCGCGACGCGGGGCGCGGATCAAAGAATGTCGTCGAGGGCCGTCAATAGTTTATCAATCTCGTCGCGGCTTGTGTAATGCACAAAGCTCAGACGCAGAACGCCATGCTCGGGATCAATGCCCATGGCGCTCAACGGGCGCACGGCGTAAAAGTCGCCGCCCCCCGCCATGATGCCATGCGCCGCTAGCTCTGTTGCCGCCTCTATGCCCGGTCGATTGAGCGCAAGCGCCACCGTGGGCGCGCGATCCTCGGCACGATCCGGCCCCAGAAGGCGCAGGGAATTGCGGCCCTTGAGATCATCCAGAAGCGGTTGCAACAAGGCCACCTCATGGGCGCGCATCAGGTCATGCACGCCGCTCGCGCGCGCGGCGGCAGTGCCGGTGATGCCGTGATGCGCGGCCAGGTCATCGACATAATCCGCCATGCCCGCACTTGCCGCGACCTGCGCGTGATCGGGGCCCGCAGGCGTAAAGCGCTTGTAAAGCGTATCGGCGTTGAAATAATGCGCCTGATTGGGCAAGAGATTGCCCAACTCGCGGCGGATCACCATGATGCCCTGATGCGGCCCATAGGTCTTATAGGCCGAAAACAGATAGATATCGGGGCCCATTCCGCCCACATCCGGCAGGCCATGCGGCGCATAGCTAACCCCGTCGACACAGACGAACGCCCCCGCCGCATGGGCGGCGGCGGTGATGGCAACCACTGGGTTGATTGCGCCGATGACGTTGGAACAATGTGGAAAACATACAAGGCGCACCCGTTCGTCGAGCAGGTTCTCAAGATCCTCGGGGTTCAGCAATCCGGTATCCGGGTCCACTTTCCATTCGCGGACCTCGAAACCCTCCTCGGCCAGACGGCGCCAGGGGCCTGAATTGGCCTCGTGGTCCTGATTGGTGACGACGATGGCATCGCCGGGCGCCATCCATTTGCGCACCGCTTGCGCAAGGACATAGGTATTGGCCGTGGTCGAGGGACCAAAGCTTACCTCGTCACTGGCCACACCAAGCATTGCGGCAAGGCGCGTGCGCGCCTCGTCCATTTCTTCGCCTGCAAGGCGGCTTGCCTCGTAAGGGCCATAGGGCTGCACCTTGCGCTGACGGTAGTACCGCTCAAGCCGGGCAATCACCGGCGCACAGGTATAGGACCCGCCGGCATTCTCGAAAAACGCCTGTCCCTGAAGGGATGGCTCGGCAAAAGCCGGAAACTGGGACCGCACAAAATCAACATCCAATGTCACCGACATATCCCCCTTGGTCTTTTATGATTGCAGGCACAAAACAACAAAGCCCCCCGGCACGCAAGCACCGGGGGGCAATGATCGTTATTTTGACGGGCGCGTCAGAGGCCCCGCTTTTCGCTCTGCAAGCCGCGGAAGATCGCCCAGCACATCACCAGCAACACAATTGTGAATGGCAGGCCGGTCGAAATCACCGCCGATTGAAGCGAGGCAAGCCCGCCGCCAACCAGCAACACGATGGCGACCGCCCCCTCAAAGATGGCCCAGAACACCCGCTGTGTGACCGGTGCGTCGACCTTGCCACCCGCCGTGATCGTGTCGATCACAAGACTGCCGGAATCCGACGAGGTGACGAAGAACACCACCACAAGGACAATCCCGATGGTCGAGGTGATCGTGGCCAGCGGCAGCTGATCAAGCATGTAAAATAGCTTGAGTTCGAGCGAGGCATCCTTGGCGAGGGTATACCCGTCGTTGACGACCTGGCTGATGGCGGTGCCGCCGAAAACGCTCATCCATAGCACGCAGACAAGGCTTGGGATCAGCAGCACGCAAATCAGGAATTCGCGCACCGAGCGGCCCCGGCTGACGCGGGCGATGAACATGCCGACAAAGGGCGACCAGCTGATCCACCACGCCCAATAGAACGCGGTCCAACCCTGCATGAAGTTGGTGTCCTCACGCCCGAACGGATTGCTGAGCGGAATGACATTTTGCAGATAGGCCCAGAGGCTGTCGGCAAAGAATGTCAACAGAAAGATCGGCCCGCCGACCAACAGGGTGAACACCAGCAAGAGCGCCGCCAGCCCCATGTTGATCTCGGACAAGACCTTGACCCCGCCATCAAGGCCGCGCACGACCGAGATAAGCGCAACGGCCGTAATCCCGGAAATCAGCAGCACCAATAAGAGGCTGGAGTTTTCAACACCGCTTTCCTCGCTGTTGCCATAGGGGATACCGATGAAGTTTCGCGTGCCCTCTGCCGCGTCGCCCGATCCGTAAAGGAAGGTCAGCCCCGAGGCCGCCTGTTCAGCGCCAAAGCCAAGCGAGGTGGCCAGACCGAACAGCGTGGCAAACACCGCCAGCGTGTCGATGATGTGGCCGGTCCAACCCCAGACCCGTTCGCCAAAGATCGGATAGAACGCGCTGCGCAGGGTCAGAGGCAAGCCTTTGTTATAGCTGAACAAGGCCAGCGCCAGGGCAACCACCGCATAGATTGCCCAGGGGTGAAGGCCCCAGTGAAAGATCGTCGCCGCCATGCCAAGCCGCGTGGCCTCGGCCGCGTCACCGCCCGCCGCCCCAAGCGGCGCCCAGTCAGAGCGCAGGCCGTTTTCGCCCAACGACGTGCCCCCCATCGAGCTTGCGAAATGGCTCATCGGCTCAGAGACGCCGAAGAACATCAGGCCGATCCCCATGCCGGCCGCGAACAGCATCGAGAACCAGCCGACATAGGTGTAATCCGGCTTTGCATCGGCGCCGCCAAGGCGAACACTGCCATAGGGGCTGATGATCAGGAACAGGCAGAACAGCACAAAGATGTTCGCCGCCCCCAGAAAGAACCAGTCAAAGCTCTTGGTGACCGCCGAAAACAGCCAGCTGAATACCGCAGTCGCCTGCTCTGGCAAAGCGAGGGCGTAAAAGACGAACAGAACAATCGCCAGGCCGGAAATGAAAAATACCGGGTTGTGAATATCAAGCCCGAACGGCCCCACTTGCGGTTGTACGTTGTCCTGACCGACCTCGTAATCGGTGTCGATCAGGTCAGAATGACCATCGGGCGTGGGAATGCCCTGATTTACAGTTTCATCGGCCATGAAGGCCCCCTTTTATGTTAGCCGCTCTGTTAATCTTGCGCGCCAAAGGGCCCGTCTTGGGACGGGCTTTGCCGGAACGCGATCACACAAGATGCGTCGGCTATTGTTGCATTTTGGGTCGGGCATACTGACATCAAAACCGCGCCTTTGCACTGTTGCGATACCAATCTGCCGACCCGCTTGATTTGCAAGCTTAACAAGGCAAGGTGGGGCGGCGCAACTCTAACCGCGGCATTTGAGGTAAGGAAACGAACCGTATCACGTCGCAAATGTGCATTTTCCGGCCTGCGGAATCGCAGATGGCGGTCGGGCGCCGTATTTCTCTCCACGGCAAAATTCTGCCTTGTGAGGCCCTACCAAGGCACGCATGGCGGCGCAGAGCCTGTGCCGGTCGAGTAACCGCCACGACAAAAATAGAAAATGGCACCCCATCCCTGCGGCGCCATATTCGCACGATTACCGACCCTGAAAATGACGTAGAACATATAGCCGGATCGCCGAGGCAAGCCCGATATCGACGCCGCGCTCTGCATCAATTTGTGCCGCCAAGGCATTGATCGGTATTTGTTTTTGCGCCGCGATCTCGCGAAATGCCTGCCAGAACTCCGCCTCAAGCGACACGCTGGTGCGATGGCCCTTGAGGGTCAGGGAATGCTTGACCGGCCGCGCGCTCATTCGTCGCCCTTGCGTTGATCAAGATCGCGCGTGGCCTTGTCAGCGCGGGCCTTTTCAAGCTCTTTTTGCGCCTTGCTGCGCCCGAATTTGACCGCGTTTTCATCGGCGCGGGCCTTGTCCCTGGCCCGCGCCTTGTCTTTCCTGAACCGGTTCAGATTGACCGGCCCCGATGTCATTTCGGGCCGATCATGTCTTCCGGGCGCACCACGCGGTCAAAGGTTTCGGCATCGACAAGACCCAAGGCAATCGCCTCTTCCTTGAGGGTGGTGCCATTCTTATGCGCGGTCTTGGCCACTTTGGTCGCATTGTCATAGCCAATGGTAGGCGCAAGCGCCGTCACCAGCATGAGGCTTTCCTTCATCAGCTTGTCGATCCGCGGCTCGTTGGCCTTGATGCCGTTCAGCATCCGCTCGGTAAAGCTATCGGCGGCGTCGCCCAAAAGCTGTATGGATTGCAACAGGTTATAGGCCATCATCGGGTTGTAAACGTTCAACTCAAAGTGCCCCTGACTGCCGGCGAACTTGATCGCCGCGTCATTGCCCATCACATGCGCCGCGACCTGCGTCAGCGCCTCGGCCTGGGTCGGGTTGACCTTGCCCGGCATGATCGAGGAGCCGGGTTCATTCTCGGGCAGGATCAGCTCGCCCAGACCAGAGCGCGGGCCGGACCCGAGAAAGCGGATGTCGTTGGCGATCTTGTAGCAAGAGCCTGCGACCGTCGCCAGGGCACCGGACATGAACACCATCGCGTCATGGGCGGCAAGGGCCTCGAACTTGTTGGGCGCGGTGACAAACGGCAGGCCGGTGATCTCGGCCATATTTGCGGCAACGGTTTCGCCCCAGCCCGGCGCGGTGTTCAGCCCGGTGCCCACGGCGGTGCCGCCCTGTGCCAGCTCGTAAATGCCGGGCAACGTCGCCTTGACGCGGGCAATCCCTTGGCGGATCTGATGGGCATAGCCCGAGAATTCCTGGCCCAGGGTCAGCGGCGTGGCATCCTGCGTATGGGTGCGGCCGATCTTGATGATGTCCTTGAACTCTTCGGCCTTGGCTTCCAGCCCGGCCAACAGCTTTTCCAAGCCCGGCAAAAGCACATCGCGCGCGCTCATTGCGGTGGCGATATGCATGGCCGTGGGGAAGGTATCATTTGATGACTGGCCCATGTTGCAATGGTCATTTGGGTGAACCGGATCTTTGGAACCGATCACCCCGCCAAGGATTTCAATCGCGCGATTGGCGATCACCTCATTGGCGTTCATGTTGGATTGGGTGCCAGAGCCGGTCTGCCAGACGACCAGCGGAAAATTGTCATCGAACTTGCCCTCGATCACCTCGCCTGCGGCCTGCAGGATCGCATTGCCAAGGGTCTGGTCAAGCTTGCCAGAGGCCATATTCGCCTGCGCACAGGCCTTTTTGATCACCCCAAGCCCGCGCACGATGGCGATGGGCTGTTTTTCCCAGCCGATCGGGAAGTTCTGGATCGAGCGCTGCGTTTGCGCGCCCCAATATTTATCTACGGGAACCTCTAGCGGGCCAAAACTATCGGTTTCGGTACGGGTGGCGGTCATGGCAAAGCCTCTCTCTGACGGTTTGTGCTGTTCATAACGCACGCACCGGAAAGATCAATACTGTATACCGTGGGATACAGTGTCGCGCGGCGCGCAGGCCACCGGGTAAAACAGGTTATTTGCGAAAACTGTCAAGGCTGACAACATCGGCCTCGGTCTTTTCGGGTTCAACCTCAAGGCTCGCGGGATCACTTGGGTCGTCGTCATCGTCATCCGTATCGTCGCTGTCTTGCGTTTCAAACCGAAGACCGAATTCCACCGACGGATCAACGAAAGTCTGGATCGAATCGTAGGGCACATAGAGCGTCTCGGGGGCATCGCCGAAATTCAGCGTGATCGAAAACCCGTCATCCGTGACCTCTAGATTGTCATACCAATGCTGCATCACCACGGTCATTTCCGCCGGATACCGCTCTTTTAGCCAATCGGCCAGCTTGGCGTCAGGGTGAGTCGTGTCAAAGGTGATGAAAAAGTGATGCGCGCCCGGCAATCCGTTGTCGCGAACCTCGGTCAAGACCTCTTGAATCAGGCCACGCATGGCCCGATGCATCAAATTTCCATAGTCGATTGAACGAGACATGCTTTACCTCAGGGAATTGCTGCACTCCAGCATAGGGGATTCGAAGCAAAACAAAAGACCTCCAATGCGCAGCTTTAGATCAAACCATGGAGAGCGCCCGCGAAAACCACCATGAGCCCCAGAACCCGGACCATCGACAGATGCAGCCAAAGCAGCAAGCCGCCTGCAAGCCCCACCATGATGAAACTCAAAGGGTCAAAACTTGCAATCTCGGGGAGCGGGCCAAAGCGGGTCTCGCGCACCGTCCCAAACAGCACATGAAGCGCAAACCAGACCGACAGATTCGCGATCACCCCGACCACCGCCGCCGATATCCCCGCCAGGGCACCCTTGAGTCGGGGGCGCTCCAGCAGGCGTTCGATATAGGGGGCGCCGGTAAATATCCATAAAAAACAGGGGGTAAACGTCACCCAAAGGGTCATGATCCCGGCAACAACCGCAAGCCCCGGCCCGCCCTGGGCAAAGCCCGCCAACAGGCCGACAAATTCGGTCACAAGGATAAGCGGCCCCGGCGTTGTTTCCGCCAGTCCAAGCGCGTCGATCATCTGCGCCGTGCTGAGCCAGCCTTTGGTCGAGACAACCGTGTCGGTCATATAGGCCAGCACCGCATAGGCCCCGCCAAAAGTGACCAGCGCCAGCTTGCTGAAAAACAGCGCCAGATCGGCCAGGAATGTCGCCCCAAACGCCCAGGCAATGATGATCGGCGCCGCCCAGAGAGCGCCCCAGAGCGTGGCCGTGCGCAGCGTCGTGCCAAGTGGCACCGGCGTGGTAACGGATGGCGCCGCGACCTGCCCCCGGCTTGCCAGATAGCCCCAGAGCGCCGCCGCGCCGATAATCAGCGGAAACGGCACCGACAGGAAAAACATCGCCGCAAAGCCAAGAGCCGCCAGAACCCAGCTTTGCACGCCCACAAGCGCGCGGCGCGACAGGTTCAAAAGCGCCTGAAGCACGATGACCACCACCGCCGCCTTGACCCCCAGAAATAACGCCTGCACCAGCGGCAGCTGGCCGTAATAGGCATATCCCATCGCCAGGGCCAGAATCACAGCCGCCCCCGGCAACACGAACAACAGCCCCGCCATCAGCCCGCCGGGCACGCCACGCAATCGCCAGCCCGCATAGGTCGCCAATTGCATCGCCTCGGGGCCCGGCAACAGCATGCAAAACGACAGCGCGCCAAGAAATTTCTGTTCTGTCAACCACTTATGACGCACAACCAATTCGTCATGCATCATCGAAATCTGCGCCGCCGGGCCGCCAAACGACAATAGGCCGATGCGCCCGAAGACACGAAAAATCTGTGCAAACTCAATGTGCTGCAATGCGTTTCTCACCTTTAATGGTGTGGCGCCGGGGGAAATCTCGGTCACGTCGGACAGGCGTCGCCAATCCTGTATCGTCACAGGAAGTGCATGGATCACGCAGGCCTGTCAATCACAGCTATGGTTTGGGGAAAGTGCAGGCTTCTGTTGCCAGGTGCCTGCGAACCCCGCCTTACGCGGCTAGGCGCAAGGGCTTAAGTTTCGGCTTGTCTAACAGCTTACGCTGCGAGAGCTACCGGAGCACGATTGTCATTTGCAATTGTACTTTTCGGACCGATAACGGTGGTACCTCACCGAGACAAAGCAAAACCCCTTTAGACGTTCGTCGATCCTGTTTCGACCCCAGGATCCCCCAAATGAAGGGATTATTGGTGGAGTCGCCGGGTACCGCCCCCGGGTCCGATCCGCTTATTACGAGCGCGTTTATGTCCATAGTCCCCGAAAGGACAACACATATATAGGGGCTCGGAACGCGCTTGCAAAGGGGCGGTTTGCGCTATTTTTCAAGCGGCGTGCGCGGGGTGATGGCAAGCCATATCCCGTCGCGCCCGCGCACCGTGAGATGCGCCACCGGCATCGCCGGGCGCTCGGCCACAAGCGCGAACCGGTAGGCCCGCACCAGCATGGCCAGCAAAAGCGGCCCCTCGATCATCGCGAACCCGGCACCGGGGCAGACCCGCTGACCGGCGGAAAACGGCATATAGGCATTGCGCAGACAGGTCTTGCCGTTCTCGGTTTGAAACCGGTCCGGATCAAACCCGTCCGGATTGTCCCAGAGCCGCTCGTGACGGTGCAGATGCCAGGGGCTCAGCACAATCTGCGCGCCCGTCGGAATATCACGGTCACGAAAACGCTCGGGACAGGCGGTTTCGCGCACCATCATCGGCACCGGCGGATAAAGCCGCAGCGCCTCGCGAAAGACGTCTTTTGCCACCCTGAGACGCGCCATATCGCCAAATTCCGGGGGCCGCGATTGCAGGGCCCCCTGCGCCTCGGCGGCGGCCTTGTCCTGCCATTCGGGATGCATCGCCAACAGATATAGCGCCCAGGCCAGAGCAGAGGCGCTTGTTTCATGCCCGGCCAGAAAAAAGATCGCCACCTGATCGACCATTTCTTCGGTCTCAAACCGCTGTCCGGTGACCGGATCGGCGGTGGTCATGATCTTGGTGGCAAGATCGTCGGGCGCGGTGCCTGCCGTGATCTCGTCCATCCGGGTTTCGGTCAGCGTGGTGATCAGCTGGCGAATGGCGCGGGCCGTCTGGCGGGTGCGGCGGCGGTGAAAGCGCGGGAACCAGCGCGGCAAGGGCACAAAGGCGGCAAGGTTTAGTACCGGTTGCGTGCGCTGATGGGCCCGAAACTGATCAAACACACGCGCGGCGACGGCGTTTTCAATCGGGATCGAAAACAGCGTGCGAAAGATCACATCCGCCGCAACGTGGCTTGCTTCGGCCTCGATCTCGACCGGCTGGCCGGTTGCGAGCGGGGCAAGACGCGCCACCGCGCCCTCGCCCGCCTTGACCATGGCACCAAAGGTATCGCGCAGCCGCCCGCCCTCGAACGCCGGGTCGATGATGCGGCGCTGATGCTTCCAGAGATCGCCATTGGTGACAAAGACCGATTGCCCCAACAGCGGGCGCAGCCCCTCACCCACGCGATCGGATTTCGGAAAATCATCGGGCCGGTGTTTGAGGATAAGGTCAACAAGCTCGGGCTGATTGCAAAGATACGAGCGAAAGAACGGCGTGCGAAACTCTGCCATCCAGGGGCGATAAAGCCGCGCAGGCTGGGCCGAGAGGATATCCTCGCGAAACAGCCGCAGATAACGCCAGAGTGACACTCGCCCGGAACGCGGTGTTGGTTTGGGCGGCAGGGTCATGGGGTTTTCCTCATGCACTCATGCTTCGATAGCCCGAGGTCGGTCGCTCAATCCGGCTTTTGGAGGGGGCGCGACCGGCGTAGCGGGTGCCAAGAGTTTTCGGCCCGGCGGTGATCTGAAAGTAATCGTAGTCGCCGGGCCGGTCAAAGGCGCAGAGATACTGAAAATGCAGCCGGAAAAACCGCCAGCGCAGCGCCTTCCATCGTGCCGGACTCAGGGTCTGGGAAAAGGCAGCAGAGAGCACCAGAGGCCAGCGTTTGTTATCAGGGGCAACGCCGGTGACGGCGACCGGATCGCAAAGCGCAAAGGCGCAGCCATCGCCGGGCGCGGTGACATCGACCCATGTCAGGTCACGGCGCGCCGAGAGATACGCCAGATCGGCGCGCAGCCGGTCCGCGCGCGGCAGGAAGGATACCATCGGCACCACCTGCCCCAGCGACAGGAACGACAGCACCGGGCCATCCTCGGGCACCCGGCCCGAGCGGATCAGATCGGCCAGAATCGACACCCCGAGATGCGCACCAGAGGAATGGCCAACCACCAGCACCTCGTCGCTGTCTTGCGTCAGCGCCTCGGCAATCTCGGTGGCAAACTCGGCCATGCGCGCCTCAAGCTCGGGCGGGTTGGCGCCCAGATAGCGGGCCGAATAGGCATAATCATGCATCAGGTAATAGGCGAAAAACCGGCCATCCATGCGCCGGAACCATTCCAGCACCACGGGCACCACCACAAGTCCGCCCCAGACGCCCCATGGCAGCCATAGGGCAAGGAGGCGCCCCAGCCCCCAGGCCAGCAAAAGCGCCAGCATCAGTTGCACGATCAGAAAGCCGACCGGATAAAGCGCCGCGATCACCGGCCCCTTACGCAGCCGTATCAGCCGAAAAAGCGCGCCAGAACCGATATAGGTCGCCGCCGTGCGCGTCATTTGCAGATAGGTCGCGATGATCCCGCGCGCCATGCTGTCTTTGACAATATCGGACCAGACCAGCACCGCGAAATCGCTTTGCACCTCGGTGCCGTCGATTGCCGCCTGCACGCTCCAGCCGAACCGCGTACCGGGCGCCCCCGGCACAAGCGCCATGTCATAGCCCGACACCCCTGCCTGCGCGGCGCTTTCCTTGCGGTAAAGCTCGCGGTAGCGACGCGGCGGAATGGGATCATATCCCGGAATGTAAAACACGCGCCTGCGGCGCACTTCGGGGGTTTGGGGGCTGCTCATACCTTACCTCTTGCACAGGCAAGCCTAGCGCAGGATTTTGGCAAGAGTAAGGTCTTATCCAAGCACCGCAAGCGCCGGGAAGACCTCAAGCAGCCAGAAGGAAAACGCCGAAAAGCCGCCGGTCAGCATCAACAGGCCAATCGTCCAGAGCAACAGGCCCATCACCCGCTCGATCTGTTCCATGTGGCGTTTCATCCAGCCCATAAGCCCGGTCAGGCGCGGCAGGAAGGCCGCCACCAGAAGGAACGGCACCCCAAGGCCGATGGCATAGATCGCCAAGAGCGTCGTGCCGCGCGCAACATTGCCCTCCGAGGCCGCCAGCGACAGGATCGCGCCAAGTTGCGGGCCGATGCAGGGCGTCCAGCCAAAGGCAAAGGCAAGGCCCAGAACATAGGCCCCAAAGGACGATCCGCCCCGATCCCCGGCATCAATCCGCGCCTCGCGATCCAGAAAGGAAATCCGGTAGACTCCGATGAAATGCGCCCCAAAGACCATCACAAGAATACCCGCTATCGTATTGAAATAGCTTTGATATTGCAAGAAAACCGTGCCAATGGCCGAGGCCGTGAAGCCAAGGAACAAGAACACCGTCGAGAGGCCGAGAACGAAGAACAAGGCCGGTATCACCGCGCGCGCCCGCGCGCCGGACCTGTCGGATGCATCGGACAACTCGTTCAGGCTGACCCCACTCATATAGGCGAGGTAAGGCGGTACGATCGGCAGCACACAGGGGCTGAGAAATGAGATGATTCCGGCCACCAGGGCCACGATCATCGCGGGCATAAGGCCTGCGTCTATAATTTCGATTCCAAACATACCCCGTGACATAGCCCGTTCGCGCCCGCGCGTCACCCGGCATTGCGTCACATCCTTGTGGACAGGTTGTAACAAGGCCGCTATCTGGCAGGTATGACACCGAAAGACACGCTTGATGCCACCGGGCTTTTATGCCCCCTGCCCGTTCTGAAACTACGCAAGCGATTGAAATCGCTTGGCGTTGGCGATCTGATTGCAATGCAGGCCGATGATCCGGCGGCCATCATTGATGTGCCGCATTTCTGCGCCGAGGCCGGGCATGACCTTGTCGAGGCCAAAGAGTCGGGCGGCGTGCAGACCTATATCATCCGCAAATCCTAAAGCCCGCCAACGCGAAACGCCGCGCTTTTCAGGGCGCGGCGTTTGCATGTCTTAGATCAGGCGCCTTGGCTTAGAGTATCCGTCTTGATTTCGCATGTTCGAGAAGCTCAAAACCGCTTCCCACTTTTGAGCAACATGCTCTAGCCGCCAAGCGACCACCAGCCACGGCGTTTGGGCTTGGTGTCTTCCTTTGCGACCTCCTCAACCACCGGTGCCGGGGCTGGTTCGGGCTCTGGCGTGATCGCAGCCGGTTCCGGCTCCGGGGCTGGCTCGGGCTCTGGCGTGACCGCAACCGGTTCCGGCTCCGGGGTCGTCGGCTCGGGTTCTGGGGCGACCATCGCGGGCGCTTCGGTCGCGGGGTCCTCTGGCGCGATTTCACCAGTATCGACGGCGTCGGCTTCGGGTGCCGCCTCCGCGACAGGCTCTTTCTTCTTGCGCGGCGCCCGGGTACGTTTGGGCTTTACGGGCTCTGCCTCGGCGGCGGGCGCGTCCGTTTCTGCTGCGACCGCGTCGGGCTCGGCTTCAGCCGCCTTCGGCTCGGGCTTTTTGCGGGGCTTGCGTGTGCGCTTGGGCTTGGGCTTTTCCTCGGCCTCGGGCGCAGCCTCGGCAGTGGGTTCGGCGGCTTGCTCTGCGGGTTTCGCATCCGCCTCGGGGGCGGCCTCTTCGCTTACAGCGCCATTTTCACCGTTTTCGCCATTCTCATCCTGACCATTACCGCCGGATTTGGACCGCCGTCGCCGCCGACGACGGCGCTTTTTCGGCTTGTCGCCATCCTCATTGCCGTTGGTGGCCTCATCATTGGGGGCCTTGGTGTCCGCCTCAGCCTCGTCCGCCGCCACATCCGCTGTGACCTCGTCTTCGGGGTCATCCATCAACGAGCTGTTAGCCGAGACAAATTGCGGCACAACCATTTCGGGCACGGCGCGGGTTGCGGTCTTGAATTTCTCAAGCGTGAAATCAGGGCTGACAAGCATCGGGTCGCCCTCGATGCGCACCGACAGACCATAGCGGGTTTCGATCCCGGCCACATGCTCGCGCTTCTGGTTCATCAGATAGTTGGCAATGCCCACCGGACATTTCACCAGAACCTCGCGCGAGCGGCGGCGCACGCCCTCTTCTTCAATCTGACGCAGGATCGACAGCGCAAGGTTGTCATCCGAGCGGATAAGACCGGTGCCATGACAGGCCGGGCACGGCTGGGTCGTGGCCTCGATCATGCCGGGGCGCAGACGCTGGCGCGACATTTCCATCAGGCCAAAGCCGGAAATCCGGCCAACCTGAATGCGCGCGCGGTCGGTCTTGAGCTTGTCTTTCATGCGCTTTTCGACGGCCGTGTTGTTGCGACGCTCGTCCATGTCGATAAAGTCGATGACGATCAGACCGGCCAGATCGCGCAGCCGCAGTTGGCGGGCGACCTCATCGGCGGCCTCAAGGTTGGTCTTGGTCGCGGTGTCCTCGATCGAGCCTTCCTTGGTGGCACGACCGGAATTGACGTCGATGGCGACAAGCGCCTCGGTCACGCCGATCACGATATAGCCGCCGGATTTGAGCTGAACCGTGGGGTTGAACATGCCCGAGAGATAGGATTCGACCTGATGGCGGGCGAAAAGCGGCTGTTGGTCGACGTAGTGTTTCACGTTCTTGGCATGGGACGGCATGATCATTTTCATGAAGTCCTTGGCGATGCGATAGCCGCGCTCGCCTTCCACCAGAACCTCGTCGATCTCGCGGTTGTACAAGTCGCGGATCGAGCGTTTGATCAGATCGCCCTCTTCGTAAATCTTGGCGGGCGCGATGGATTTCAGCGTCAGCTCGCGGATCTGCTCCCAGAGCCGCTGAAGATATTCGTAATCGCGCTTGATTTCGGCCTTGGTGCGTTTGGCCCCGGCAGTGCGCACGATAAGACCAGCGCCGGTCGGCACGTCGATCTCATTGGCGATTTCCTTGAGCTTCTTGCGATCCACCGCATTGGTGATCTTGCGGCTGATCCCGCCGCCACGTGCGGTGTTGGGCATCAACACACAATAGCGACCGGCAAGGCTAAGGTATGTGGTCAGCGCCGCGCCCTTGTTGCCGCGCTCTTCCTTGACAACCTGCACCAGAAGGATCTGGCGCACCTTGACCACTTCCTGGATCTTGTAGCGGCGCGGGCGCGGTTTGCGCACCGGGCGGATATCTTCGCTGTCGTCTTCGTCGGCAACCGATTCGATCTCGGCATCGCGCGATGAGTGATCGCGGGCTTTCTCGCCGTTGTCCTCGTCGTCGCCATCATCATCGCCGACTTCGCTCTCGCTGGCCTGATCGGCTGCGGGCGCGATGTCTTGGGTTTCGGTGACGTCCGGGGCCTCTGCGGTATCGCCGTCCGGCTCTTCCACGGGGGTTTCGCCAACCCGCTCCATCGGCGACGACCCCTCTTCGCCCTCGCCCTCAAGGTCGATGGTTTCCATGCCGGAAATCTCGGCATTCACCACCGCATCATCGGATTTGGTGGTCTCTGCCTTGCTGCGCGACCGCGAGCGCGACCGGGTGCGGCGCTTGGGCTTTTCGTCTTCTTCTTTTTGCGCCTCGGCATAGGCACGTTCTTCTTCCATCAGGGCCTCGCGGTCAGCGACCGGGATCTGATAGTAATCGGGATGAATTTCCGAGAAGGCGAGAAAGCCGTGGCGATTGCCGCCATAATCAATGAACGCCGCCTGAAGCGACGGTTCGACCCGGGTAACCTTTGCTAGATAGATATTGCCTGCAAGTTGGCGTTTGTTTTCGGATTCAAAATCAAATTCCTCAACCTTGTTTCCGTCGACCACCACAACGCGGGTTTCTTCCGCGTGGGTGGCATCAATGAGCATTTTCTTAGCCATGTTTTCCGTTTGCATCGTGGCGCACACACCTGCCCCAGAAGGGCGGCGCGTTGCGGGCGATGTCTGATAAGGGCGATAGCGCGTGCGCAGCCAAGGGGCCCTGTATCGGCCCCGGCTTTGACGTTTTGATGTGTCGCGCGCTGCATCGCGGTTCTTTTACTCCGGCACCTGTTGGAGTGCCAATTCAGGGCCTGACCAACCTGGCATTCAGGGATCAGGCGTGTATTTGGCCCCTTTACGAGGCCCAATCGGTCTATTGGGAACTGCGGGATATCATCCTAGGCACGCACCCAATAGCGAAACTCTCTCGGAGGTTGCATCACGATGCATGTCTCCATTCGGGTACACTAAAGCGTCACACAGAGGAATTACAATGGAGAAAATGCGATTCCGCGCGAATGAACGCTCAGAGATAATCCGAGCGTTGCAGCGCATATTTCGCCATTTTTTCATTCAGGGTGCGGCGCGGCAGGCAGAGTTCCTCCATCACTGCCGCAATCGACCCTTTGTGGCGGCGCATGGTGTTGTCGATCAGCATCCTCTCGAACGCCTCGACATATTCCTTGAGCGGCTTGCCCTCGGTGGTCATCACCGGTTGCATGTCCTGATGATCCGATATCAGCAGCGAGGCGATGGTGCCGCTGCCCCGGCGCGATTGCAGCACCGCGCGCTCGGCGACGTTGAAAAGCTGGCGCACATTGCCCGGCCAGGGCGCCTGCAAAAGCTGGGTCGCCTCCTGCGCCGAGACCTGCGGCGCGTCGCAGCCATAATCATCGGCAAACTGATCGCTGAACCGGGTGAACAGCGTCAGGATATCTTCGCCCCGCTGGCGCAGCGGCGGCAGGGTGATGCGCAGCGACGCCAATCGGTAAAACAGATCAGGGCGAAGCGCGTCTTCACAGGTGCGCCCCTCGTCCTGCATGTTGGAAATCGCGACAATACGGGTTTCGGGCGGCGTGCCATCGTCATTGATATGGGTCAGAAGACGGGCCTGCGCCGCCTCGGAGAGGGATTCGATATCCTCAAGCACGAGCGTGCCGCCGCGCGCCTCTTCGACCGCGGGCAACTGGGTGTCTTCGGGGTGCATCGGGCCGAACAGCCGCTTGATCAGCGCCTCTTCCTCGAACGCGGCGCAGGAGACGGTGACAAACTTTTTGCCTGCCCGTGCGCCGACCGCATGAAGCGCGTGCGCCACAAGGGTCTTGCCGGTGCCGGTCTCGCCCTCGATCAGAACGTGACCATCGGCCTGCCCCAGATCAAGAATATCCTCTTTCAGCCGCTCCATCGCCTGGCTGGTGCCGATCAGCTTTTTCATGAGCTGGCCGCCATCCGACAGCTCTTTGCGCAACGCGCGGCTATCAAGCGTCATGCGGCGCGCCTGCGTGGCCTTTTTGGCCAGTTCGGTCATGCGATCCGGGTTGAACGGCTTTTCCAGGAAATCAAACGCCCCGATGCGCATCGCCTCGACCGCCATCGGCACATCGCCATGCCCGGTGATCATGATCACCGGCAGGCTTGAATCCGCCCCCATCAGCTTTTTGAGGAACTGCATGCCATCCATGCCCGGCATCTTGATGTCGGTGACCACGATGCCCGGATAATCCACCCCCAGAGATTTCAACGCCTCTTCGGCGCTTGGAAAGGCCTCGGTGTCATAGCCTGACAGGGCCAGCCACTGGCTGATCGACTGACGCATGTCTTTTTCGTCGTCAACAATCGCAATCTTCATCGCACTTGGCATTCTATATCACTCCGCTGCACGGGTCTTTTCCGGCTCTTGTTGCAAGATAGGTAGTTGCATTTCAAATACAGCCCCCCCATCAATCGCATTGCGCGCCGTAAGACGCCCGCCTAGGTCGTTTACGATACCCGATGAAATGGCAAGCCCCAAGCCGACCCCGTCACCGGGAAGCTTGGTTGTGTAAAACGGCTCGAAAATGTTCTCGAAGTTGACAATCCCGGTGCCATTGTCGCGCACCGTCAGGATCGCGGTTTCCCCGGCGGCCAACAGGATACCGATGGTGGCATCCTTGACGTTTTCGGTGGCATCCATGGCGTTGCGCAAGAGGTTGATCATGACCTGTTCCACGCGCACCCGATCGCCCATGATCATCACCGGTTCACTGGGCAGGGTGCGGTCGATCTTGATCTTGCGCAGACGTAGCTGCGGTTCCATCATCGCAAGCGCCGAGGCAAGCGCATCGCCCATGTTTACAGGCTCGAACGTGTCACCACTCCGGCGCGCATAGGACTTGAGCTGTTTGGTGATCGCGCCCATCCGCTCGATCAGATCGTCGATCCGCTGGAACGACGACAGCGCCTCATCCGGGCGGTTTCGAGTCAGCAAAAGCCGCGCGCCAGCCAGATAGGTTTTCATCGCCGCCAAGGGTTGGTTCAGCTCGTGGCTGACCGCCGCCGACATCTCGCCCAGAGCCGCCAGTTTCGAGCTTTGCTGAAGCGTCTGTTCGGCCACGGCAAGGTTTTCCTGCACCCGTCGGCGTTCGGCGATTTCCCGCTGGAGCCGGGCATTCAATGCGCGAAGCTCTGCCGATTCCCGCTGAAACAGGACCATGCGCACGGCGGTGCGCCGGTTCAGGAAATAAAATGCGAGCGCCAGAAGAATCGCAAAGCCCATGATTTCAAGCGCGAGATAGCCGTTTACCTTGTCGCGCACGGCGGCATAGGTGGTGAAACTGGCAATGCGCCAGCCCCGAAACGCCACCCGCCCCTCGACGCGCATCACCGCCTCGCCGCGTACATAGGCATCGGGGGGCAAGGCGGTCCAGTCGGCGGTGGCCTGAATGGCGCGCTGGATGGCGCTATTGGCGGGCTCGCGGCGCAGCGCGTCGGCCTCTGTCACACCGCGCCAGCGGGGTTCGGTTGCAAGGATGATCTGGCCCTCGCTATCGGTGACCATCACCGCATCGGAAATCCCCGCCCAGGCCCGTTCATACTTGCGCAGATCAACCTCGACCAGGATCACGCCAAGCACTTCGTTCTGCGTGTCGATCCGGCGCGAATAATAAAAGTTATATTGGCCCGATTCCTGACGCAACACCTTGAAAACAGTATCTCTTGAGCGCAGGGCATCAACAAAATACGGCTCCTGCTTGAGCGACTTGCCAAGCGAACTGCGCTCGGTCGCGGCCACCGTGCGCCCGTCCTTGTCAAGCAGGGTCAAAGACGCGGCGCCGATCTCGCTCAGGAAGGAGATAAGCCGCTGCGTGGACTGGGCGTAATCATCGGTACTGAGCGCCCGAATAAGCGCCGGGTCACGCGCCAGAAGCTGGGGCACAATCGCGTTCTGGCGCAGCTCGCTCAGCAAGTTGCCGCTGTAAAGCACCAGCCGCAGCTCGGCGCGGTTGCGGGTGTTTTCGGTAAAGCGGTCGGTCAACAGGCGATTGGTCACCACCACCACCGACACCGCCAGCACCACAAGCGCCAAGAGCACAAGGCGCGCGCGCCAGCTTATGGTGCGCATGCGGGAGGGTGGGGTTTTGACCAATGAGCCGCTCATGAACTAAACTCTAGGCCGCACGGTCGGCTGCCTCAAGGTGTCCGGTCTCAGAGAGTCTGGCCACACGGCGGCGTCAGGCGTCGGCAAGCTGGTTCACAAGAGATGTAAACATCGCCGCGCCGTCGCTGCCACCGTGAAGCGGCTCTGCCATGCGTTCAGGATGCGGCATCATGCCAAGCACGCGACGGTTGTCAGACAGGATACCGGCAATGTCGCGGGCCGACCCGTTGGGATTGTCGTCATAGGTAAAGGCCACACGATCCTCTTTCTCAAGCCGATCAAGCGTGGCATCATCGGCAAAATAATTGCCATCATGGTGGGCAATCGGAACGGTCATGCTGCTGCCCGCAGCATAGCCTTGGGTAAAGGCACTATCGGCGGTCTTCACCTTAAGCGAGACCGGCTTGCAGATATATTTCAGCCCGGCATTGCGCAGCAGAACCCCAGGCAACAGCCTGGTTTCGGTCAGCACCTGAAAGCCGTTGCAGACGCCCAGGACATAACCGCCCTTTTGCGCGTGGGTGATCACCGACCGGCAGATCGGCGAATTGGCCGCAATCGCCCCGCAACGCAGGTAGTCGCCAAACGAAAACCCACCCGGAACGCCAATGATATCAACCCCTTGCGGAAGGTCCGTATCCTTGTGCCAGACCATCGACACCTGTGCCCCTGCCCGTTCAAAGGCGACGGCCAGATCACGGTCACAGTTGGATCCCGGGAAAACGATGATGGCCGCTTTCATGGCGCGCTCCTTAGCTTGAGAAATCTGTGATGACAGCTACGCCAGGCGGGGCTGCCTTGTCAAACGCCGCAAGTTCTGACGTCACCGCGCTGAGCGCGATGCGGCGGGTCACCAACGGGTTCAGGTCGACATGACCGCCCTCAATCAGGCTGAGCAGGCTGGGATAGCACCAGCTCGGCATGCCGCGCGTGCCGTAAATCGCCAGCTGCCCGGAATAGACCACATCCATCGGAATCGGCATGGTCGCGTGATCGCCCGCAGGCATCCCCACCTGAACCAGCCGCCCGAGTTTGCGCAGGGATTTGAGCGCGCCGATGGTTGTGGCCGCAATGCCCAGGGCCTCAATCGCAAGATCGGCCCCGCCGCCGGTGATCTCTTTCACAACGCTCGCGGCATCGACCTGCGCCGCATTGACCACCGCATCGGCGCCAAGCGCCCTGGCATAGGCCAGTTTTTCGGGAACGATATCAACCACCACGACGCGCGCGCCAAGCGCTCGCCCCAGCAACAGCGCCGAAATTCCAACACCACCACCCCCAAAAACCGCCAGCCATTCCCCCGGCCGCAGGGCCGCGCGCCCGGTCAGGGCGTGCCAGGCGGTTGTCACCCGACACCCCAGACCAGCGGCCAACTCGGGGCTGATCCCTGTCGGCAAGGCGGTCAGGTTGGCATCGGCAAAGGGCACGGCAATCTGTTCGGCAAAGGCGCCCGGAATGGTAAAGCCCGGCACCGCCTGATCTAGACAGATCGTCTGATGTCCGGCGGCGCAATCGGGGCAAGCGCCACAGGCCAAAATGAAGGGCGCAATAACCCGGTCGCCGATTTGCCAGCGAGTGGTGCCTTGACCGACGCCAATCACCTCGCCGCAAAATTCATGGCCCGGCGTATGCGGCAGCGCCACATCAGGATCGGCCCCGACCCAGGCATGCCAGTCAGAGCGGCAAACGCCACAGGCCAGAACCTTGAGAACCACGCCACCCTTGGGGGCTTCAGGATCGGGCACGTCAACGATTTCAAGCGGTTCCCGCCAGGCCGTCAGCCGGGCGGCCCGCATCAGCCCAGCTCCACCGAGTAGCTTTCGATCACGATATTGGCCAGAAGCTTTTCACACATATCGGTGACGGCTTTGCGGGCCTCGGCCTCGTCGGTCTCGGCCAGATCAAGCTCGATCACCTTGCCCTGGCGAACGCCGTTCACCCCGTCAAAGCCCAAGGACCCAAGCGCGTGGCGCACGGCCTCGCCCTGTGGATCGAGAACCCCGGTTTTCAACATGACATGCACGCGTGCTTTCATGGCGTCTTTCCTATGTGGTCTGGCGGCGCGTATCGCGCCGGATGGTCATTGGGCGCAAAGCCGCGCCCTTAGTTGATAAGCGTCGGCCGCGCCATCGGGGTGGCCCCTTTGGGCATGACGCCAAGACGGTTTGCCACCTCGGTATAGGCATCCGTGAGGCTGCCGAGATCACGGCGGAACACGTCCTTGTCAAGCTTGCGACCGGTTTCGATATCCCACAAACGACAACTGTCGGGGCTGATCTCATCGGCAACGATCAGGCGCTGGAAGTCGCCATCATAGACGCGGCCGACCTCAATCTTGAAATCCACTAGCTTGATGCCGATACCGAACATCACACCGGCCATGAAATCATTGACCCGCAGCGCAAGGCTGAGGATATCGTCCATATCCTGCTGGCTGGCCCAGCCAAAGGCGGCGATATGCTCTTCTGTCACCAGAGGATCGCCAAGCGCATCATCCTTGAGGCAATATTCGACAATCGGGCGCGGCAGTTGCGTGCCCTCTTCGATGCCAAGCCGCTTGGCCATGGAGCCTGCGGCATAGTTGCGCACGATGATTTCAAGCGGCACAATTTCACAGGCGCGCACCAGTTGTTCGCGCATATTGATCCGCTTGATGAAATGCGTCGGCACGCCAATCGTGTTCAGCCCGGTCATGAAATATTCCGAAAGCATGTTGTTAAGCACGCCCTTGCCTTCGATCACCGCCTTCTTTTCGGCATTGAAAGCGGTGGCATCATCCTTGAAATACTGAATGATCGTGCCGGGTTCTGGCCCTTCATAGAGGGTCTTTGCCTTGCCTTCGTAAATTTTCTTGCGCCGCGCCATGCCAACTCCGCCGGTTGGGTCAGGGGCCGAGTCCCCTGTACCGTTGCGCTCTCATAGTGCATGGGCGGCATTGTCGCAAGATCACGTTGGCCCCTTGCCCTTTGGCGCACAGAATTGCATATCTTGATAGAGATTAATCCTTGGCTAATGGGGAATGGACCTATGACCACATTCGATGATCGCGAAAACGCGTTTGAAAATAAATTCGCCCATGACGAGGAAATGAAATTCCGCGCCGAGGCCCGCCGCAACAAGCTTTTGGGCCTCTGGGCGGCGGAGCTTCTGGGCAAGACCGGCGATGATGCCGATGCCTATGCCAAAGAGGTCGTCAAAGCCGATTTCGAAGAGGCCGGCCACGAAGACGTCGTGCGCAAGGTCGCCGGTGATCTTGGTGATATCGCCGATGCCGATACGATCCGCGGCAAGATGAACGAATTGCTCAAGATCGCCAAAGATCAGCTGATGAAAGAAGCCTAAGCGCCTCTTCTCCTGAAACACCAAAGACAGGCGCGCCCCCGCAGGTGCGCCTTTTTCATGACCGGTAAATGTGTCAACACCCGGCCCAATCGGAACCAACCTCACAATTGTCATGAGAAATATGAGTTTGCGCCAGGCCGGCATTCATGAGAGGACACCCGGCACACTTATCCAGGACACCCCCCATGACAAATGCCCTTTCCCAGATGCTGGCCGCGCGCGACTGGATCCTCGCTGATGGCGCCACCGGGACCAATCTTTTCAACATGGGCCTGCAATCGGGCGATGCCCCCGAGATGTGGAATGATGAGCATCCCGACCGGATCGAGCTTTTGTACAAACAGGCGGTCGATGCCGGCAGCGATCTATTCCTGACCAATTCTTTTGGCGGCAACGCGGCGCGCCTCAAACTGCACGGTGCGCAGAAACGCGCGCGCGAGCTGTCGCGCATTTCCGCAGAGATTGGCCGCGAGGTGGCGGACCGCTATGATCGCCCGGTGATCGTGGCCGGCTCTGTCGGTCCCACCGGCGAGATCATGGCCCCGATGGGCGCGCTGACCCATGAGCTTGCGGTGGAAATCTTTCACGAACAGGCCGAGGGTCTGAAAGAAGGCGGGGCCGATGTGCTCTGGCTGGAAACCATTTCCGCGCCCGAAGAATACAAGGCTGCCGCCGAAGCCTTCAAACTGGCCGATATCCCCTGGTGTGGCACCATGAGTTTTGACACCGCCGGGCGCACGATGATGGGTCTGACATCGGCCGATATGGTGAATATGGTCGACAAGCTTGGCAACACGCCGCTGGCCTATGGCGCAAATTGCGGGGTTGGCGCGTCGGATCTGTTGCGCACCGTGCTTGGCTTTGTCGCCCAGGGCAGCGAGCGCCCGATCATTGCAAAAGGCAATGCCGGCATCCCGAAATATCATGACGGGCACATCCATTACGACGGCACGCCCGATCTGATGGCAGACTATGCGGTTCTGGCGCGCGATGCCGGGGCGACGATTATCGGCGGCTGCTGTGGCACCATGCCCGAGCATCTGTCGAAAATGCGCGAGGCCCTGGAAACCCGCCCGCGTGGCGAACGCCCGACGCTGGATCAGATCACCGATGCGCTTGGGGCGTTTTCCTCGGCGGCGGATGGCACCGGCGATGACACCCCCGCGCCGCGCCGCAATCGCCGCCGCCGCGCTTAGCGATTGGCTCTTCGCGCCCTTACGTGCGCGCCTCGCGAGGCGGGCTGTCAGGCCTGACGAGCCTCATCCGAAAAGCGACATTTGATCGCCCCGTTGAAACGGGCGATCAAACAGATCGGTGCGAAGCCCCGGCTGAGGCCCATTGAGCCCGAGCCGCGTCGCCGCGGCCTCGAATCGACGCGCGATAAGGCGCGCATAAACACCGCTGCCGCGCATGCGCCTGCCCCAATCGGCCTCATATACCTTGCCGCCGTGCATTTCGCGCACCCGGTTCATCACCCGGTTCACACGGTCGGGGTAATGCGCCGTCAGCCAGTCCTGGAAAAGCGGCGCCACCTCAAGCGGCAGCCGCAGCATGATCCAGCTCGCCGCATCCGCCCCCGCCTCGCGACCGGCAGCAAGCAGCGTCTCGATCTCATGATCCGTCAGCCCCGGAATAACCGGTGAGGTCATGATGCGCACCGGCACCCCCGCCCCGCTCAACGCGCGAATTGTGGCCAACCGCCGCTTGGGCGACGGCGCCCGCGGCTCAAGCTTGCGCGCAAGATCCGCATCAAGCGAGGTCACCGAAACACCAACCCGCACCAGCCCCTGTGCCGCCATATCCGACAGAATATCGAGATCGCGCTCAATCAGCGTGCCCTTGGTCACAATTGCCACCGGGTGCCGGAACCGGCGCAAGACCTCAAGACAGGCGCGGGTGATCTCTCGGTTCTGCTCGATCGGCTGATAGGGGTCGGTATTGGTGCCAATCGCAATCGGGCGCGGCGCATAACGCGGGTTGCGCAACTCTGCATCCAACAGCGCCGCCGCATTGGGCCGCGCAATAAGCCGGGTCTCGAAATCCAACCCCGGCGATAGCCCAAGCCAGGCATGGGTCGGGCGGGCAAAGCAATAGATGCACCCATGCTCGCAGCCGCGATAGGGATTGATCGACCGGTCAAACGGAAGATCAGGCGAGCGGTTATAGGTTATGATCCGGCGCGCGACCTCATCGCTGACATGGGTGCGCAGCGGTTGCTCTGTCGTCTCCTGCGCCCAGCCATCGGGCTCATAGCGCGTCTCGGTCGCCTCATAGCGACCGGCGAGATTGCTGCACGCCCCGCGAGCAGCGACCCGCAGGCCGGGCGATATCGATTCACTCTCGGACATGTGAAATTTATGGAACATAAAGGGAACATATGCAACAGGCTTATATAGATCATGACAATTTCGACGTGGGGTGCTCCGCAATTTGTCGCTATAAGTCGGTTGCAGGACGGCCAGTGTCGTATTCCGGAAAGTGGACCCGCGACAAATTGTCGAAAGCTGCACAAGACACAAACACTCCGTGCCCCGCGCGCACAGCAATCTGAGGATTCCCGAAATGTCTGACCAAGAAGACGACATCATCCTGTCGGAGCTGGACAATGAAGAACTTGTTCAGCAGATGTTTGACGACCTTTACGACGGTCTCAAGGAAGAGATCGAGGAAGGCGTGAATATCCTTCTTGAGCGTGGCTGGCAGCCCTATCAGGTGCTGACCGAGGCACTTGTCGGTGGGATGACCATCGTTGGCAAGGACTTCCGCGACGGAATCCTCTTTGTCCCCGAGGTGCTCCTGGCCGCCAACGCAATGAAGGGCGGCATGGCCATCCTCAAACCGCTTCTGGCCGAAACCGGCGCCCCGCGCGTTGGCAAGATGGTGATCGGCACGGTCAAGGGCGACATTCACGACATCGGCAAGAACCTTGTCTCGATGATGATGGAAGGCGCCGGCTTTGAGGTTGTCGATCTCGGCATCAACAATCCGGTCGAGAATTACCTTGAGGCGCTCGAAACCGAAGAGCCCGACATCCTTGGCATGTCGGCGCTTTTGACCACCACGATGCCCTATATGAAGGTTGTGATCGACACGCTGATCGAACAGGGCAAGCGCGACGATTACGTGGTTCTGGTCGGTGGCGCACCGCTGAACGAAGAATTCGGCAAGGCCATCGGCGCCGATGCCTATTGCCGCGATGCCGCCGTGGCCGTGGAAACCGCCAAGGATTTCATGGCGCGCAAACACAACAAGCTCGCCGCAGGCTAAGCTGCGCAGCCGCGTAAAAGCGTGACGGCCCGCGGTCATTTGCGGGCCGTATTCGCGAGAGGAGCCGCCATGACCAAGCCACCAAGCGATGACACCCTGACCCATAGCGGCCTTGAGGCACACCACGGCGGGCGCATCCTGCTGATTGCCTGCGGGGCCCTGGCGCATGAAATCCTGACGCTCAAACGGCTCAACGGGTGGGATCACATGGATCTGACCTGCCTGCCCGCCAAACTGCACCTCTACCCCGACAAGATCACCGAGGCGGTTGCAGAGGCGGTTGAAAACAATCGCGCCGCTTACGATCATATCTTTGTGGTCTATGCCGATTGCGGCACCGGTGGCCAGCTAGCGGCGAAATGCGCCGACCTCGGCGTCGAGATGATCGCAGGCCCGCATTGCTATTCTTTTTTCGAGGGCAATGATGCCTTCGCGGCACGTGGCGATGATGACATGCGGGCGTTTTTCCTGACCGATTTTCTGGTCCGCCAATTCGATGCTTTCGTGTGGAAACCGATGGGGCTTGATCGCCACCCCGAATTGCGTGACATGATTTTCGGCAATTACACCACGCTGATCTATCAAGCACAGACCGAAGACCCGGCGCTGCTCAGCAAGGCACGCGCCTGCGCAGACCGGCTTGGCCTCGCGTTTGAATACCGCTTTACCGGCTACGGTGACCTTAAGACATCACTTGAAAATCAGGCATCAAAATACTGAAATATTTCATCTTTCCAAAAATACTCTGGGGAGTTTGAGGGGTGAAACCCCTCATCAAACCAAACCTGCGCGCCAACGGCGCACCGCCTGGTCACCCCCGTCAGGCCGCCTCACTCGCCACCAGACGAATCCGTTCGATCATCGCGCGAAGCCCGTTTGAGCGTTGCGCCGACAGGTGATCATTAAGCCCAAGCCGCCCAAGCTCGCCGGGCGCATCCACGGTCGTGACCTCACCCACTGGCAGGCCGTTGTATAACGCGCGCAGCACCGCGATCAGACCGCGCACGATCATCGCGTCGCTATCGCCCTCGAAACTGAACTTCCCCGCCTCGATACGCGGATGCAGCCAGACCTGACTGGCACAGCCCTCGACCTTGGTGGCGGGCACCTTCAACGCATCCTCAAGCCCCGGCATCGCCTTGCCATAATCAATGACATAGCGATAGCGGTCTTCCCACTCCTCCAGAAACTCGAAATCGGCAACAATCTCTTCAAATGTCTCGGTGGCCATCGCGTGCTCCTCATTGGTTGCTGCAAGACCTAAGTGCCGCATTGATCAACGTCCAGTCCCAGCTTGCACCTTTTCAACCCCGCCCGGATAGGGTAACCGAAGGAAAAGATGTCAAAGGCGGTACTGATGCGCATCCTTCTTGCACTCACGATGGTTTCTTCGATGGCTCTTGCGGGCTGTGGCGGTTTGCGCGGCTCGCGGGTCAATCCGGCCAACTGGTTCGGCAAAAGCCAATCCCGCCCGGTCGCGGCGGCCTCGGCCGAAACCGTGAACCCGCTGATCCCTGAAGAGGAAGACAGTATCTTTCGCCGTAACAAGGCCGAGGTCTATGACGGCACGCCGGTGGATCAGATCACCGACCTACGGATCGAGCGCACAAGCGACGGCGCCATCATCCGCGTCATCGGGCTGAGCGCGCATCAGGGCGCGTTTGACGTGCGTCTGGTCCCTGACGACAAGGACGAACGCCCGGTCAACGGGGTGCTGAGCTACAAACTACTGGCGCTGCAACCGCAAACTCAGCCTCCGGGATCACAGCGCGCGCGCACCGTGCAGGCGGCCCAGTTCATCTCGACCCAGACCCTGGACCAGGCGCGCACCATCACCGTGACCGGCGCGCGCAACGCGCGCAGCAGCAGCCGCTAGACCCGGCTAAAGATCCACAACCTCGATCACCTGGCCCTTGACCGCCAGTGCGATTTCGCCATCGCAAAGCCGCAGGGCATCGCGGCCAAACACATCAAGCCGCCAGCCCTGCAAGGCCGCCACATCGCGCTTGCCCGCCGCCATCAGGTCTAGATCGGCCGCCGACGCAATAAGCTTGGACGCCACCCCGTAATCTTCGGTCTTGGCCTTGAGCAACACCCGCAACAGCTCGGCCAGCGCCGGGTTCACCTGTAGCTTGTCATTGCTGCTATCGACTTTCGGCGCCTTCTCGGGCGGGCAGGCCAGCCCGGCCTTGACCGCCGCCAGAATGCCATCGGCAATCTCGCCCTTGCGGGCCTCGCGCATCAAAAGACGCGAGCGCCCGAGATCCTGATGCGTCGCGGGTTTGGTCGAGGCCAGCTCGACCAGCGCATCATCCTTGTAAACCCGGCTGCGTGGCACATCGCGCGATTGGGCAAACTCTTCGCGAAACCGCGCCAGTTCCCGCACCACTGCCAGGAATTTTCCGGAAGAGTTACGGGTCTTGATCCTTTTCCAGGCGTCTTGGGGATCAACCCGATAGGTGCCCGGATTGGTCAGCACGCGCAACTCTTCGGCGACCCATTTGTCGCGCCCCGTGGTCTGAAGCTTTTTCGCAAGATATTCGTAGATGTCGCGCAGATGTGTCACATCGGCCAGCGCATAGGTTTTCTGCGCATCGCTCAGCGGGCGGCGCGACCAGTCGGTAAAGCGCGAGGTCTTGTCAACCGGCAGCTTGCAGATCTTGCGCACCAGCGTCTCGTATCCCGCCTGTTCGCCAAAGCCACAGACCATCGCCGCGACCTGACTGTCAAACAGCGGGTCGGGGATCACCCCGGCATCGACATAGAAAATTTCCAGATCCTGCCGTGCGGCGTGAAACACCTTGACCACCGATGTGTCGCGAAACAGATCATAAAGCGGTTCAAGCGACATGCCCTCGACCAGCGGATCGACCAGAACGGCGCTATCCGGGTCGTCACTCTGCACCGCCAACTGCACGAGGCAGAGCTTGGAATAATAGGTGCGCTCGCGCAAAAACTCTGTGTCGACGGTGACATAATCGTGCTTTGCGGCCATGGCGCAATAGCTGGCCAGCTCTTCGGTCGTGGTGATGGTTTTCATACCGGGTGCTCTTGCTCTTTTATGTGTGCCCTGCGGTGGTCCGGGCGCGGTATAGGTCAGATTGCGACGAGATGGAATGCCCCGCACCGTCAGGTCCCACTCAGGGCAGGAAAATCGGGGTACGATCCCCCGCCGCAAAGCGCCGCAATACGGCCGGATAAAGAATATGTTCCTGCGTCAGAACCCGCGCGGCCAGCGTTTCGGGCGTATCATCGCTCAGGACCGGCACGCGCGCCTGTCCAAGGATCGGGCCCTCATCAAGTTCTGCGGTGACCTCATGCACACTACAACCGACCTCGGCCTCACCCGCCGCAAGCGCGCGGGCATGGGTGTGCAACCCGCGATATTTGGGCAAAAGCGAGGGGTGGATATTCAGCATTCTGCCCTGCCAGGGCACCACAAATCCCGCCGTCAGCACACGCATGAAGCCCGCAAGGCAAATCAGATCGATGGCGTAGGGCACAAGCCGCGCAGCGATCTCTGCCTCAAACGCGGCGCGGTCGCCTTTAAAGGGGCGGTGATCGACCACTTCGGTCGCGATCCCCTGCCCCTTGGCCCAGTCAATCCCGCCCGCATCGGCGCGGTTCGAGAGCACAAGCGCCGGGCGCGCCGGATGATCGCCGGTCATATCCGCCACCAGGCTGCGCATGTTCGACCCACCACCCGAAAGAAAAATCGCGACGCGTTTGCTCACAGCAAGGCGCCTGTGTAACTCACTGTGCCATCACCGCGCGTGACATGGCCGATCTCGGAGACGGTTTCGCCCGCAGCTTCCAGCGCCGATTTCACCTCGGGCGCGCGCGCCGGATCGGCGACCACGATCATGCCAAGGCCCGAATTGAAGGTCTTGAGCAATTCAGCCTCGGCCATGCCGCCGGTTTCGGCCAGCCAGCGGAACACCGGCGGCAAATCCCAGGCCCCAAGATCGACCGTCGCCGCCAGCCCGTCGGGCAGAACGCGCGGCAGGTTCTCGGTCACACCGCCGCCGGTGATATGGGCCATGCCCTTGACCCCGCCCTGTTTCATCGCGCCCAGAACCGAGCGCACATAAAGCCGCGTCGGCGTCAGCAGTGCCGCGCCAAGGCTGCCCGTCGCCCAGGGACAGTCATCGCCCCAGCCAAGGCCCGACATCTCGACGATGCGGCGCACAAGGCTATAGCCGTTGGAATGCACGCCGTCGCTCGCGAGCCCCAAGAGAACATCCCCCTCAGCAATATCGCGCGGCAGGTCCTGGCCGCGCTCCATCGCGCCGACGGCAAAACCGGCAAGGTCAAAATCGCCCTTCGGGTACATGCCCGGCATTTCCGCGGTCTCGCCGCCGATCAAGGCACAGCCCGAGCCTTCGCAGCCCCGCGCAATGCCTTCGATAATGCGCGCGGCCTGATCAAGCTCTAGCTTACCGGTGGCAAAATAGTCGAGAAAGAAAAGCGGCTCGGCCCCCTGACAGATCAGGTCATTGACGCACATCGCTACCAAATCGACGCCGACACCGTCGACATGCCCGGTATCAATCGCGATCCGAAGCTTGGTGCCGACACCATCCGTCGCCGCGACCAGAACCGGGTCGTCATAGCCCGCCGCCTTGAGATCAAACAGTCCGCCGAACCCACCAAGGCCCGACATCACACCGGAGCGCTGCGTGCGTTTGGCGGCGGGTTTGATCCGCTCGACAAGCGCGTTGCCCGCATCAATATCCACACCGGCATCGGCGTAGGTTATACCCGTCTTTTTATCGGTCATGACTGTGCTCCGTCTTTCGCTTTGCCCCGGTTAGACCATCGGCCGGGCCTTCGCAATGTGAAAGCCTTGACGCCCCGCGCGCCAGCTTTTACCACGGCACTCAGGTCGGGCCTGTAGCTCAATTGGTTAGAGCAGAGCGCTCATAACGCTTTGGTTGGGGGTTCGAGTCCCTCCGGGCCTACCATTTACCTTAACTTTGGGCCGTAAATCGCTGTTTTTATGCCATTTACCGGATGCACCCACTTGATCGCCCAAGAAAAAGGGGGGCACGAGGCCCCCCAGTGTCACGGATCGGGTGGATTTTTTACCGCCCGATTGTTTTTCGCCTGTATCCCGATCCGCGTTCAGGGCGAGCGCACCCGCCCCAGAACCTGTTGCGTTTGCCCGAAGCCTTAGCTGCACCCGCTTGTCGAACCGCAGGTGTTGCATTTCATGCAGGTGCCGTTGCGCACCAGCGTGTAGTTGCCGCATTCGCCGCAAGCCTCGCCCTCATAACCCTGCAGGCGGGCCTTGGTGCGCGCATCCATGGCAACTGTGCCGGATGCCATCGCCGTGGTGGTGGTCGCCACGGTCGCGGTCATTGATCCCGGCGACGTGGCCGGCACCAGGGTTTCCAGCGCGCTGACCGGGTCCATCGCATTGTTGACAGCGCGGGCCATGTTCTGCCCACCGTTCAGCACGATAAGCTCTTGCGGCAGACGCTTGCGCAGATAGCCGGTCGAGCTGATCTGCTTGAGCACTTCAAGCGACCGGCTGGCGGCATCGCCGCTCATTTCCGAGACGTTCGACACGCCCTCTTCTTCACCTCGCCCAAGGTCGTCAAAGCTTGCGCCTTCGGGTTTGACATGCGCCAGATCGGTGCGGTCAAGATAGCTTACCGCCAGTTCGCGGAAGATATAGTCGAGGATCGAGGTGGCATTCTTGATGCTGTCATTGCCCTGCACCATGCCGGCTGGTTCGAACTTGGTGAAGGTAAAGGCATCGACGAATTCCTCAAGCGGCACGCCGTACTGAAGGCCAACCGACACGGCGATGGCGAAATTGTTCATCATCGCGCGGAAGCCGGCCCCCTCTTTGTGCATGTCGATGAAGATTTCACCAAGGTTGCCGTCTTCATATTCGCCGGTGCGCAGATAGACCTTGTGACCGCCAACAATCGCCTTTTGGGTATAGCCCTTGCGACGCCCCGGAAGCTTTTCGCGGTGCGATTTCTGGATTTCCTTGACGATGATCTTTTCAACGATCTTTTCGGCCAGAACACCGGCTTTTTCCTGCGCCGATCCGCTTTCAAGGATCTCTGCGGCATCCTCATCATCCTCGACAAGCGCAGCGGCCAAAGGCTGACTTAGTTTCGAGCCGTCGCGATAGAGCGCATTGGCCTTGACCCCAAGCGACCAGCTTAGCTCATAGGCTTTCTGACAATCCTCGATGGTAGCGTCATTGGCCATGTTGATGGTCTTGGAAATAGCGCCCGAGATAAACGACTGGGCCGCGGCCATCATGGTGATATGGCTGTTAACCGACAGATAACGCTTGCCTTTCTTACCGCAGGCATTGGCGCAATCGAAGACATGGTAATGTTCAGGCGCAAGGTGCGGCGCGCCCTCAAGGGTCATCGAGCCACAGACATGATCATTGGCCGCCTCGATATCTTTTTTCGAATAGCCAAGATGCGCCAGCAAATCAAAGGTCGGGTTGTTGAGCTGCTCGGCCGGGATGCCCAGAACATTGGTGCAGAATTCAAGCCCAAGCGTCCATTGATTAAACACAAAGCGGATATCAAAGGCCGAACCAAGAGCCGCGTCAACCTTGGCCAGTTCATTGGCGCCAAAACCATGCCCCACAAGCGAGGTGTGGTTGATCCCCGGCGCATTGCCGATGGTGCCGTGACCGACGGCATAGCTGACAATCTCTTCGATCTGCGCCGAGCCATAACCAAGCTTTTCAAGCGCGGCAGGCACCGATTGGTTGATGATCTTGAAGTAACCGCCACCGGCCAGTTTCTTGAACTTCACCAGGGCAAAGTCAGGCTCGATCCCGGTGGTGTCGCAATCCATCACAAGACCGATGGTGCCGGTCGGGGCAATCACGGATGTCTGCGCATTTCTAAACCCATGCTTTTCCCCAAGCTTGAGCGCCTCATCCCAGCTTGCCATCGCCAGATCGACAAGGCGGTTGTCGGGGCAATTGCTCAGGTCGAGCGGCACCGGCTTGACGGCAAGGCCTTCATAGCCCTCGGTCGCGCCATAGGCGGCGTTGCGGTGGTTGCGGATGACACGCAGCATGTGGTTTTGGTTGCGTTTGTAGCCCGGAAAGGCGCCCAGCTCGCCGGCCATTTCGGCGCTTGTGGCATAGGCGACGCCAGTCATGACGGCAGTCAGAGCACCACAGAGCGCGCGGCCCTCGTCGCTATCATAGCCAAGGCCCATATTCATCAGCAAGCCACCGATATTGGCATAGCCAAGACCAAGGGTGCGGAAATCATAAGAGCGCTGCGCGATTTCCTTGGAGGGGAATTGCGCCATGGTCACCGAGATTTCCAGTGTCACGGTCCAAAGCCGCGAGGCGTGGACATAGGCGTCGGCGTCAAATTTTCCGTCGCCAAAGAACTTCAACAGGTTCATCGAGGCGAGGTTACAGGCGGTATCGTCAAGGAACATATATTCCGAGCACGGGTTCGAGCCGCGAATCTCGCCGTCTTCGGGGCATGTATGCCAGGCGTTGACGGTGTCGTGATACTGAATGCCCGGATCGGCGCAGGCCCATGCGGCGTGACCGACATCTTCCCAAAGATCGCGCGCCTTGATGGTCTTGGCGACGGTGCCATCGGTGCGGTTGAGCAAGGCCCAGTCGGCATCATCCTTGACCGCCTTGAGGAAGGCATCGGTCACCCGGATCGAGTTGTTCGAATTCTGGCCCGACACGCTTGCATAGGCCTCAGAATCCCAATCGGTGTCATAGGTCGGGAATTCGATGCTCTCATAGCCCTGCTTGGCGTAATCCAGCACGCGCTTGACGTAAGTCTCGGGGATCGCGACCTTTTTGGCGCCGCGGATCGCGGATTTGAGCTGTTCGTTTTTCTTGGGATCAACCGAATCCTCGCTGCTGCCATCCCAGGCGCGGATCGCGGCAAAAATTTCGTTGAGCTTTTCCTCGTGCATCTTCGAGCCGGCAACGATGCTGGCGACTTTCTGCTCTTCTTTCACCTTCCAGTTGATAAATTCCTGAATATCGGGGTGGTCGGCATCGCAGATCACCATCTTGGCCGCACGACGCGTGGTGCCGCCCGATTTGATCGCGCCCGCCGCGCGGTCACCGATTTTCAGAAACCCCATCAGCCCCGAGGATTTACCACCGCCCGACAGCTTTTCCCCCGCGGCGCGCAGGCTTGAAAAGTTGGTGCCGGTGCCCGAGCCGTATTTGAACAGACGCGCCTCGCGAACCCAGAGATCCATGATGCCGCCATCGCCGACAAGATCATCGGCCACCGACTGAATGAAACAGGCGTGCGGTTGCGGGTGCTCATAGGCGCTCTTGGATTTGGTCAGCTTGCCGGATTGGAAATCAACATAATAGTGACCCTGGCCGGGACCGTCGATGCCATAGGCCCAATGCAGACCGGTGTTGAACCACTGCGGGCTGTTCGGGGCGGCCATCTGATTGGCCAACATGAACCGCATCTCGTCATAATAGGCGCTCGCGTCGGCCTCGGTGGTGAAATAGCCACCCTTCCAGCCCCAATAGGCCCAGGCCCCGGCGAGCCGGTCGAACACTTGCTTGGCACTGGTTTCACCAGTGGTTTCAACGCCGTCCTCTGCGGGCACCGAGCGCCACAGGAATTCCGGAACATCCTTTTCCCTGACCTTCTTGAGACGCGTCGGCACGCCGGCCTTGCGGAAATATTTCTGGGCAATGACGTCGCTCGCCACCTGGCTCCAGCCTGCGGGCACTTCGACATCGTCGAGGCGGAACACCGTGGTGCCATCCGGATTGCGGATTTCTGAGCTGGTGGTCACAAAGTTCAACGCCGCATATGCGTCGGTCCCGGAGGTGGTGAATTTTCTTTCGATCTTCATATCGACTGCCCCATGTTCAGCAATTTTCTGTTCGGCCTAAGCCATTTTTTTCCGCCCGCTCGACACGATAGGCACAATGATATCCCCTTCGCTTGCGCCCGACGCGCCGCGAAGAATATGCCCTGTACCGAGTCTGGCTATCTGGTGGATTTTACTCCCCGCCGGGCCTGACCACTATATGTTGTGTTCTTACACCCTGCTGACACAAACTGACGTATTCACCCATAGTTGGTCAACGACATTTTTCACGTTTTTTTAACAAAAATCGTTTGACTATGAGCAAGATCACATTGCCGGGTCACGCCCGCGTGATTCATTCCAGAGTTGTCCACAGGCCAGCCCCTGTCTCGCCCCAAGAAGAAGCCTTGTTCTTCGGCTGACTTAGCAGGCACAGTTGAAAAATCACTGAAAGATCGAGCGGGATTCGGAACTGACCACAACCGGGATCTTGCTGCGATGCGGCAGTACCGGGCATGCGCGACACCCTTAGGTTGCTGCCCCAGGTCAAAGTGACCCCCACGCAACACCCCCTGGCTTTGATCATCGCCAATAGCAAAAACCGCCCACTCGAAAAATGGACGATCCAAGCCGTCTAACATGGGATTTTGTGGTCGGGGCGGAGAGATTCGAACTCACGACCCCCTGTTCCCAAAACAGGTGCGCTACCAGGCTGCGCTACGCCCCGACTTGAGCGCGTATCTAAAGGCGATTCCCGCGATTGAAAAGCCCTAACTGACCGCTCCTGAATTTATCCGTCGCAGGGCCAGGCCGCCGTCTCCTGGGCAAAGCTCGGGTGACGCATCTGCCAGCCTTCGCGAATGCCGATCTTGCTGGCCAGACCACCGTTGATTTCCAGAACCGCAAAAATGTTATTTCCGCCCATGATCGGGGTTTCATCATGCGGCTGTGCATTGCTGTGCACTTTTGCGACAGTGCCGGTTTTGTCCAAAAAGATCATGTCGAGCGGGATAAGGGTGTTCTTCATCCAGAATCCAACCCGCTGCGGGTGCGGATAGACAAACAGCATGCCCGCACTTTTCGACAGGGTTTCCCGGTTCATCAGGCCCTGCGCGCGCTCGGCCTTGTCATCGGCAACCTCGACACGAAACCGCGCCATGCCCGCATCGCTGCGGAAAATCACCGCATCTTCGCGACAGTCCTCGGCCGAGGCCATCGCCCCCGCAAAGGCCAGAACACCCGCCGTTACAAGTCCGACGCCTTTATTGCCATTTCCCATCCGCACACCTCAGTTGCCATTCGGCCCCTTTTACCCTCAATCACGCGGATGGCCAATGCCTCACCGGGTTGTAAATCGGCCAAACCCGAGCGATGCAGCACTTCTATGTGAACAAACACGTCCTCATCGCGCCCAAAGGTGTTGGCAAACCCAAATCCCTTGCCCTTGTCGAACCATTTGACGCGCGCCGGTTCAAGCGGTGCCGCGCGAATGATTTCGGGGTCAATATCATCAAAATCGGCCAGCCCGCCCGTCTCTGAGACATCAGGCGGCTCGATCAGATGGACTGTAACCGCCTGACGGCCGCGCTCAGTGCTTTGCACGTCAAGTTCAACGGCGGCACGATCGGCCACCGAGCTTTGGCCAAAATTCCTCAGAACATTAGCATGCAGCAATATATCAGGGCCGCCCTCGTCGGCGACTACAAACCCAAACCCTTTGACCGGGTCGAACCACTTAACACGGCCTCTTACTCTGCGAATATCTTCGTTTTCTGTGGTCACGTTGTCCTACCTAACAGTCTTCATCCCCAAGACTGTGTTAACACTTGCGTTATAACGCCCTCCTCATGCAAGCCAAAAATAATCTTACTTTTCAGCATATTGCATTTCACGTGACGTGAAATTCATGGATTCAGACGTTGGATTTCCCAAGTTCCACCCGGAGTTTCGGTGCGCCAAACAAAGCGATCATGAAGGCGGAATGCCCCATCTGCCCAGAATTCAATCTCAACCGGTGCGATTCTGAAACCTCCCCAAAAGGGTGGGCGTGACGGGCTCGGCCCTTTTTGAGCGGTGATCCTGGCCACCTTCGCCATCAGGGTTGCGCGCGAATCCAGCGGCTTGGACTGGTCCGAGGCCCAGGCCCCAAGGCGGCTCTTGAGCGAGCGCGATGCGTAATAGGCATCCGCCTTTGCGCCCTCTTCACGCACCACCGGCCCGCGAATGCGAATCTGGCGGCGGAGCGATTTCCAGTGCAGCACCATCGCGGCCTGTCCGTTCCCGGCAAGTTCTGTGCCTTTGGCGCTGTTGTAATTGGTGTAAAAGACAAACCCGTCTTCGGCGATTTCCTTGAGCAGAACCATGCGCACATTGGGAAGCCCGCTTGCGTCAACCGTGGCCAGAGCGACAGCATTGGGATCGTTCAGTTCAGAGGATTCGGCCTCGGCCAGCCAGCGGCGGGCGATCTCGAACGGGGTGTCGCCTGCGAAAATTCCGTCTCGTTGCATGGTAATGATCTTCTCTTCTATAGGATACCCGTGACACTGGCCTCGCGCATCGTGCCGAAAATACCCATTGTTGCGGGTCTCTGCCCAAGTGGAGGGACGCGGCCCTTGATGCAATCCCGCCTATCGCCTAAAGGACAGATAACGCAGAATTGGGCCGGGGGCTGGGAATGTCAAATAATCTGATGGCGGGGAAACGCGGGCTTATCATGGGTCTTGCCAATGATAAATCAATTGCCTGGGGCATCGCCAAAGCCTGTGCCGACGCGGGCGCCGAACTTGCCTTTTCTTATCAGGGGGATGCGCTCAAGAAGCGGGTTGATCCGCTCGCCGCTCAACTTGGCTCGGATGTTGTTCTGCCCTGCGATGTCGGCGACATGGCCTCGGTTGATGCGCTGTTTACCGAGTTGGAAAAACGCTGGGGCACGCTTGATTTCGTGGTTCATGCCATCGGATTTTCCGACAAGAGCGAATTGCGCGGTCGTTATGTCGACACCAGTCGCGACAATTTCATGATGACGATGGATATCTCGGTTTATTCCTTTACCGCCGTGATGCAGCGCGCCGAGAAAATGATGACCGCAGGGGCAAGCGCCCTGACCCTGACCTATTACGGCGCCGAGCAGGTGATGCCGCATTACAATGTGATGGGCGTCGCCAAGGCCGCGCTTGAGGCCAGTGTAAAGTATCTGGCCGAGGATCTCGGCAAGGACGGTATCCGCGTCAACGCCATCAGCGCAGGCCCGATCAAGACGCTGGCCGCCAGCGGCATCGGCGATTTCCGCTATATCCTGAAATGGAACGAGCTCAACTCACCGCTGCGCCGCAATGTGACGATTGACGATGTGGGGCGCTCCGCGCTTTATCTGCTGTCGGATCTCGGCAGCGGTGTGACCGGCGAGAACCTGCACGTGGATGCAGGCTATCATATTGTCGGCATGAAAGCAGTTGACGCGCCTGACATCGACGCGACCTGAGCGCGCAGGGCCCCGTGATGACCTGGCTCGATCTTCTGGCATTCAATGCGGTTCTGGCCGCGGCCCTGCTAAGCCCCGGACCGGCGCTGTTGTTTGCCCTGCGCACCGCGCTTGCGGATGGGCGCGCCTCGGGGATTGCGGCGGGTCTGGGGCTAGGCGCGGTTGCGGCGGGCTGGACGCTGGCGGCACTACTTGGGCTTGAGGGGGTGTTCGCGGTCTTTCCCTGGGCCTATGCCCTGCTCAAGACCGCCGGGGCGATCTACCTCCTCTACATCGCCTTTGCCACATGGCGCGGCGCCAAAGACGTGATTGGCCCCTCTGCCCGGCCACGCGGCCGGGCGTTTGTTGATGGCGCGCTGATCAACCTTGGCAACCCAAAGTCGGTTTTATTCGCCGCCTCGGTGCTTGTCGTGATATTCCCCAAGGGGCTTGGCGCCACAGAGATCGCGTTGATTGTCGCCAATCATGCGCTGGTCGAATGGCTGTTTTACGGGGTCTTTGCCCTGTTGCTTTCGGGCGCCTCGGCGCGCCGGGCCTATCTTGGCACCAAGCCGGTGATTGATCGCGCTGCGGCGCTTGTGATGGGCGCCCTGGGATTGAAACTTTTACTGGACAGGTGACAGAGATGAGCGATTGGCTTCCACACGAAAAGGGCTTTCACGTCAGCTGGGATCAGCTTCACCGCGACGCCCGCGCCCTTGCATGGCGCTTGCAGAACGTCGCCCCCGAGGGCGGCTGGCGCGCGGTCGTGGCGATCACCCGTGGCGGCATGGCGCCCGCAATGATCGTGGCGCGCGAGCTTGATATTCGCATCGTCGACACGATCAGCGTCAAATCCTATGACCATCAGACCCAAAGCGAGCCACGGGTGATCAAATCCCCGGACAGCGAGATTGTCGGCGATGGAACTGGCGTGCTGATCGTCGATGACCTTGTCGATACCGGGCGCACCCTGGAAGTGGTGCGCCAGCATATGCCAAAGGCGCATGTGGCCACGGTCTATGCCAAGCCGATGGGCCGCGCACAGGTCGAGACCTTTGTCACCGAAGTGAGTCAGGACACCTGGATTTTCTTTCCCTGGGATATGGCTTTGCAATACGTTGAGCCTTACCGTGGCAAGTAACCGCGCGGCTCTTCGCGCCCTTGCGTGCCCGCCTCGCGAAGCGGGCTGAGAGGCCCGAAGAGCACCCCGCTATCCGGAGATGAAATATGTCCCTGCCCCGCACTGCCTGCACCTTCAGCCCGCCCGTGATGGAGGCGCGTCGCTGGCTTGACGGGGCAGACTTTCCGCCCGATCGCCCGCTGATCAACGTGAGCCAGGCCGCCCCGGTCGAGCCCCCGCCCGAGGCCCTGCGCCAAGTGGTGGCCGAGGCCGCGCTCAGCCGTCCCGAGGCGCATCTTTATGGCCCGGTCCTTGGCCTGCCCGAGCTGCGCCAAGAAGTGGCGCAGCAGTGGAGCGCCTCTTACGGTGGCACGCTTGCGGCCGAGAATGTCGCCATCACTTCGGGCTGTAATCAGGCGTTTTGCGCGGCGATCACCGCGCTTTGCGGCGAAGGCGACGAGGTGATCGTGCCGACGCCCTGGTATTTCAACCACAAGATGTGGCTCGACATGGCCGGTGTGCGCTCGGTTCCTTTGCCCGCCGGGGCCGAATTGCTGCCTGATCCGGATCAGGCCGCCCGCCTGATCACCTCGCGCACCCGCGCCATTGTTTTGGTGACCCCCAACAACCCCGGCGGGGTCGAATACCCGGCGGACCTTCTGCGCGCGTTTTTCGAGCTTGCGCGGTCCTGTGGCATTGCCCTGATCGTCGATGAAACCTATCGCGATTTTGATGCACGCCCCGGCGCGCCGCATGATCTTTTTCACGATCCCGACTGGCATGATACGCTTATTCAGCTGTATTCGTTCTCCAAGGCCTATCGCCTGACCGGGCACCGCGTTGGGGCCATGGTCGCAAGCCCCACACGCCTTGCCGAGGCGGAAAAGTTTCTCGATACCGTCACCATCTGCCCCAATCAGCTTGGCCAGATCGCGGCCCTCTGGGGGATGCAGAACCTGGGCCAGTGGCTTGCGGGCGAGCGCGCCGAAATTTTGGACCGGCGCGCCGCGATTCATGACAACATGCCGATCCTGCTGGCGCAGGGCTGGCGGCTTCTGGGCTGTGGCGCCTATTTTGCCTATATGGCGCATCCGTTCACCCTGCCCTCGGATCAGCTTGCGCCGAAACTGGTTCGCGAGGCCGGTATCCTGCTCTTGCCCGGCACAATGTTTCAACCCGAGGAACACCCGTCAGGGCAACGCGAAATGCGCATCGCCTTTGCCAATCTTGACCGCTCCGGGATCGCAACGCTGTTCGAACGGCTGGCAGCCCTACGCTGGCCTCTTGCCCCGGCGGGTGTCAACGCGTAGACAGTCGCGCAAACGCGGTTTCAGACAAGACGTACAGGGGGTCACATGGCGGGCAACGGCATCACGAAAACACTGGTCTGGATCCTGATGGGCCTGTTGATCATCGGGCTTGGCGGCTTTGGGGCGACCAACCTGTCGGGCCATGTCCGCAGCATCGGCGCCGTCGGCAAGACCGATATCGACGTCACCACCTATGCCACCGCCCTGCAAAACGAAATTCGCGCGCTTGAGGCCGAACGCGGCGAAGCCATAAGCTTTGCCCGCGCCCAGGCCCTCGGGGTTGATCAGCAGGTTTTGTCACGGCTTGTCTCGGCCGCTGCGCTGGAAAATGAAACCGACCGCGTCGGCATTTCCATCGGCGATGAGAACCTGCGCGACCAGATCGTCGATATCCCCGCCTTTCAGGGCCTCGACGGCACGTTTGACCGCGAGGCCTATGCCTTTGCCCTGCAACAGGCGGGCATGAATGAGGCCAGCTTTGAGGATAATATCCGCTCCGAGACCGCCCGCACCCTGTTGCAGGCGGCGGTGGTGTCGGGCGTTCAGGTGCCCACCTCCTACATGGATGCCATGCTTGGCTATCTGTCCGAGCGGCGCAGCCTTGCCTTTGCAACCCTTGAACGCAGCGATCTTGCGACCGGCCTTCCGGTGCCCTCCGAAGAGGACCTGAAAACCTATCATCAGGGTCACCTGCCCGATTTCACCACACCGGAAACCAAAAAGATCACCTATGCCTGGATCACCCCGACGATGATTCTGGACACGGTCGAGGTGGATGAGACCACGCTGCGCGAGGCCTATGACGACCGCAGTTCGGATTTCAACCGGCCCGAACGCCGTCTGGTCGAGCGCCTGATTTTTTCCGATACCGAAGCAGCGCAAGCCGCGATGAAACGCATCGACGAAGGCGTGATGTTTGAAATGCTGGTGTCCGAACGTGGCCTTGAACTGGCCGATATCGACATGGGCGATGTCTCGGCTGCCGATCTCGGGCCTGCGGCGGATGTGGTCTTTGGCGCCACTGCGGGCGAGGTGGTCGGCCCGGCCGAAACCGGCCTTGGCCCGGCGCTTTTCCGGGTGAATGCAGTGCTCGGCGCCGAAACCACCAGCTTTGAAGAGGCCAGACCCGAGCTGCGCGCCGCCCTTGCCGCCGACCGGGCACGCCGGGTGATTGATGCACAGATCGAAACGGTCGATGACCTTCTGGCCGGTGGCGCCACACTTGAAGAAATCGCCGATGAAACCGACCTTGTGCTTGGCCAGATCGACTGGCACCCTGGCCTGAGCGAAGATATTGCCGCCTATGACGCGTTTCGCACCGCCGCCGCCGAGGTGACCGACGCGGATTATCCCGCGGTTGCCAAGCTTGAGGATGACGGCATTTTCGCGATCCGGCTCGATGCCATCGAAGAGCCGCGCATTCAGCCGCTGGAAGACGTGCGCGACGCCGTGGTGCAGGGCTGGCGGGCGCAGGCCACGATCGAGGCGCTGCGCAGCCAAGTCGAAAGCCAGGTGACAGACTTGCAGGCCGGCGCGTCGTTTGACAATCTCGGGCTTGAGGCGACAGTGGTCGATGACCTCACGCGCCGCAGCTATCAGGCCGACGCCCCTGCCGAATTCATCGAAACCGTGTTCGGCATGGAAAAGGGCGAGGTCCGCGTGATCGAAGGCGCCGGGCGTCTGTTTGTTCTCAGGCTCGACGATATCCTGCCCCCTGCGCAAGAGGATGAAGACCTTCAGCGCCTGCGCGAGGCCCTGCGCGATCAGGTCGCTGCGGATCTAAGCCAGGATCTCTTTCAGGTGCTGGCCGATGACATTCGCAACCGCGCCGGTGTAACCCTTGATCAGGCCGCGATGAACGCCGTGCATTCCAATTTCAACTAAGGATCTCGTGCCTTGGATCTGACCCCTTCGTTTTCCGAATTTGCCCGCGCCTATGAGGCCGGTAAAAACCAGGTCGTGCATGCCCGCCTGGCCGCCGATCTCGACACACCGGTGAGCTTGATGCTCAAGCTGACGGGGGCGGCGCGCGATGCCTTCATGCTTGAATCGGTGACGGGTGGCGAAGTGCGCGGGCGCTATTCGATCATCGGCATGAAGCCCGATCTGATCTGGCAATGTCACGGCACCACCAGCCGGATCAACCGTCAGGCGCGCTTTGACGTGGACAGCTTTGAGGATCAAAAGGGTGATCCGCTCGCCAATCTGCGCGCGCTGATAGCCGAAAGCCAGATTGATCTGCCCGAGGATCTTCCGGCCTCAAGCGCCGGGCTGTTCGGCTATCTTGGCTATGACATGATCCGCCTGGTCGAACATCTGCCGGATGTGAACCCCGATCCGCTTGGGCTTCCGGATGCGGTGATGTTGCGTCCCTCGGTGGTGGCGGTGCTTGACGGCGTCAAGGGCGAGGTGACCGTCGTCGCCCCCGCCTGGGTCAGTTCCGGGCAATCGGCCAAGGCCGCCTATGCGCAGGCCGCCGAGCGGGTGATGGACGCGATGCGCGATCTTGACCGCGCCCTGCCACAGGCCAGCCGCACCCTTGGCGAGGCCCGTGAAGACGCCCCTCCGATGTCGAATTTCACCCGCGAGGGTTACAAAGCCGCCGTGGAAAAGGCCAAGGATTACATCCGCGCCGGTGATATCTTTCAGGTGGTGCCGAGCCAACGCTGGACCCAGGATTTCCGCCAGCCGCCGTTTTCGCTCTATCGCAGTCTGCGGCGCACCAACCCCTCGCCTTTCATGTTCTATTTCAATTTCGGCGGCTTTCAGGTGGTTGGCGCCAGCCCCGAAATCCTTGTGCGGGTGTTTGGCAACGAGGTCACCGTGCGCCCCATCGCGGGCACCCGCCCGCGCGGCGCGACCCCGGTCGAGGATCGCGCCCTTGAGGCCGATCTTCTGGCCGACAAGAAAGAGCTGGCCGAACATCTGATGTTGCTTGATCTGGGCCGCAACGACGCCGGTCGCGTCAGCAAGATCGGCAGCGTGCGCCCGACCGAGCAATTCATCATAGAGCGCTATAGCCACGTGATGCATATCGTCTCGAACGTGGTGGGCGAACTGGCCGAGGATCAGGATGCGCTTTCGGCGCTTCTGGCGGGTCTGCCTGCGGGCACGGTCTCGGGGGCGCCAAAGGTCCGCGCCATGCAGATCATCGACGAGCTTGAGCCGGAAAAACGCGGTGTCTATGGCGGCGGTGTCGGCTATTTCAGCTCGGGCGGCGATATGGATGTCTGTATCGCCCTGCGCACGGCGGTGGTGAAGGATGAAAAGCTTTATATTCAGGCCGGCGGCGGCGTTGTCTATGACAGCGATCCTGAGGCCGAATATATGGAAACAGTTCATAAATCCAATGCGATACGGCGCGCGGCGGCGGATGCGGCGCGGTTTTCCAAGGATGGCAATAGCTAGGGCGGTTTGACAAAGGTCAAGGCACAGGAGGCTTGACAGGCATAAGTCTGACAGATCACATTCACTTATCGGAATGTAACTGGAGAGGACTTGAACATGTTTTCTATCACCCGACTTTCACGCCTTGCCGCCCCTGCGTTTGTCGCCCTGACGCTGGCATGCAGCCCGCAGATCGGCGCCGCCGAAACCGCACTTGATCTACAATCTCCGGTCATCACGGCGGATCTGAGCAAAAGCAAACAGACCACCCCCGGTCTTTATATCACCGCCGCCGATGCGGGGCCTGTGCTGGCCGATCACCCCAACATGGCGCTGATCGACGTGCGCACCCCATCCGAGACCATGCTGATTGGTTATGCAACGCAGGCGGCGGCTAATATCCCGTCCAAATTCGTCGATCCCGGCCTGGCTTTTGACCCCAAAAAGGGCGTCTACAAGATGATCGACAACCCCGATTTCGTGGCCGGGGTGCAGGCCTGGCTTGCCAGCGATGCCGCCTCGGGCGTCGACACCCTTTTGGTCATGTGCCGCTCTGGCTCGCGCAGCGCGGCGGCGATTGAAAAGCTGGTCAAGGCCGGGGTCGATGTCACGCTTTACAATGTCGTTGACGGGTTTGAGGGCGACAAGGATGACACGGGCGCGCGCACGGTGAATGGCTGGCGCAATGCGGGCCTGCCCTGGACCTATAAGGTACGCGAAGGCCTCTGGCCCGGCCAGAACTGAGGCTTGCAGGCGCGCGCGCGCTCAGGCATCACAGGGGCCATGACCCGGCTGATCCTGTTCAATAAACCTTTCGGCGTGTTGTCGCAGTTCACCGACCGCGGCACTGCCGGAAGCGCGCGCGCAACCCTGTCGGATCATATCGACATCCCCAAGGTATATCCCGCCGGGCGGCTTGATCGCGACAGCGAAGGGTTGCTCTTGCTGACCGATGATGGAAAACTTCAGGCACGGATCGCAAACCCCCGTTTCAAAACGGAAAAGACCTATCTTGTTCAAGTCGAGGGCCTGCCGGATGAAGCCGCCCTTGCGGCGCTGCGCCAAGGCGTGACCCTCAAGGATGGCCCGACCCGACCCGCCAAGGTGGCCCGCATCGAAGCGCCCGAACTCTGGGTCCGAAATCCGCCGGTACGCTATCGCAAATCTGTGCCCGATTGCTGGCTGTCGATCACCATATCAGAAGGCCGCAATCGTCAGGTGCGCCGGATGACCGCCCATATTGGCCACCCCACCCTGCGCCTTGTGCGGTGGCGGATTGGCGAATGGTCGCTTGATGGCATCGCGCCGGGGTCTTGGCGCGATGCCTGAGCGGCCTCAGTATTTGCCAATGTCGAAATTGGTGATCTCGTCCAAAACCTTACCGGCCTTGTCGATCGCCTTGAGATCTACCGTATAACGATTGCCACGCCCCCCCGAACAGGGCGGTAGGTAACCGGGGCTGGCATAATCGCCGCTGGAACGCGCCGCTTTGATCACCCGCGCCCCGCCGGGCAATTTGGCACTCATCCCCGGCACCGCAGGCAGATCGGTCGTCGCGCCCCGTACCGGATAGGCAATCGTACCATGGCCGCCATCGCGCGACAGCGGACCATAGGATTTATCGTTGAAATAGGCCACGATCCAGACCGCCCCCTGAGGAATGCCCGAGACGCGCATCGGCGGGGTGCTGCCCTTGCCGCCATGCAGCTTGCATTGTTGCCCCGCAGGCACCTTGCGGCCATCCCAGCCGCCGGATAATTGCGCGGTCATGTCCGCCATGGCCGTGCTCGCCGCCATCATAAGCCCGCAGGTCAACGCAATGGTTTTCATCTGTCGCTCCTTGTACCTCACCAAAAGAATAGGGTCAGTCTGACCGACTCACGCGCCCGGATCAAGCCCCGCGAGGCCGCCTGCAAGGGCGGAAGAGCGCCCTATTCAGCCAATAGAATGGCCGAGACAGGCGCAAGCGCGACACTGGTGGCACGGTCCTGCAACCCCCAGAGCAACAGCGCGCTGATCGTGTCGGCGCGCAGACGGCCAAGCATGATCACGCCCGTCTCCTCTTGGCCGGCCTTGAACGCGGCCTGATCGAGAAAGCGGCGGATCACGCTGGCATCTTGCCCCTTGGCATCAAAATCGCGAAACACGCTGGCCGAGGGCACGCCTTCGCGCGCCATAAGTTTCTGCGCGGTGTTCAACCCCTTGGGATGCATCACAAGCCCATGTCCGGTCTCTAGCAGGATCGGCGCAAGCTGTTCGGTGGCGGCGCGATCCGATTGCAGGCCGGTGCCGGTGCCCTCCATGATGGCAACCGCTTGCGGCACGGCCTCAAGATAGGCCTGCATGGCCACTTCGGTATCGGTCGCACTTGCCCCTGCGGGCAGATCGGCAAGTGCCAGAACCTCAAAACCAGCCGCCTTGTATCGCGCCGCTGCATCCGTCGCGCCGGGCCAATTGGCATCAACCGCGAAACTCAACGGATAGGGAAAGCTTTGCAACGCCTCAAGGCCGATCGGGCTTGTGCCATCGTCCACGAGGACAATCGCCATAAGCGGCTTGGCCTCGGGGTTTTCGAAGGCGACCGCATTGGCCACAAGCGCGCCGGGGGCGGCTTGCGGCGCCTCGTCCTCTGCGGTGGCGGGATCTTCGGCCTCTGCGGGCGCGTCAGCCTCTGGCGCATCCACAATCGCCGGCAAACGGTTGGTGGTCACGCCTTCGGCGCGATTGGTGATCGTGCCGGCCGGTGGCAGGGTCTTGGCGGGCTCTTCGCCAGCCTGCTCAGCCACCTGCGGGGCTGCATCCTCAATCGGCTCGGGCGTGGCCCCGGCCATAGGTGTCACATCCTGCGCGGCCTCTTCTGGCGCGGCGGCCTCGGCGGTTTTGGGCAAAGTCTCTGTCCCGGCCTCTGGCGCGGCATCCTCTGACACATCCTTGAGTGCGGCGCCGAGGCCTGCGCTGTCTTCGCCGGGGTCGGGTGGCGCGGGCTGGGCCGGGTCGGTGGAAATCGACAGGCCCTGTTCGTCAAACGGCGCCGCGGGCGCGGCGGCTTGCGGGCTTGGCAAAACCGGGCTGTCGGTGCCAACGCTGACCCCGACAGCACTCTCGCCCGCGACCGGGGCCTGCCCCAGACCCTCGGCACCGCCGGTAACCGGTGGGCTTGCGGGCGCGGTATCAACGACGCTGAGCGCCGAGAGATCATCGGGCTCGGGGGCCGCGACCTGCGAGGCATCGCTTGCTTCGGGGCTTGGCTCGGCCTCGGGGAGATCCGCCCTTGTGTCATCCCGATTAAGATCGAATTCCGACCCGGCCGGCACATCAACGCTTGTCGCCTCGGGCGCACCTGCGCCCGGTACATCGGTCAACACCGACACTGTGCCCAACACCAGGGTCGAAACCATGGTTCCCGTGATCATACCTGCCAAAATTCCGCGTGCCACTGCGATTGCCCCCGTTTTTGCCTTTTTCCCGGCCTACCGCCTCTTGACGGTGCCGCGCAAGCCTGAACAAGTATACCGCGACCGAGGCCCCGGCCTCCAGCCCCCTTTGCACAAGGAACGGCACAATGCTGCTATTGATAGATAACTATGACAGTTTCACCTATAATCTGGTCCATTACGTGGGCGAGTTGGGGGCAAAAACCGTTGTAAAACGCAACGATACCCTCAATGTGCAAGAGGCAATGGCGATGCACCCCTCGGGTATCCTGCTCTCGCCCGGCCCGTGTGATCCCGATCAGGCAGGAATTTGCCTGCCCCTGACGCTGGCCGCCGCCGAGGCGGGGATTCCACTGTTCGGTGTCTGCCTTGGCCATCAGACCATCGGCCAGGCCTTTGGTGGCAAGGTGGTGCGCCATTCCGAGATCGTGCATGGCAAGATGGGGCACATTCATCACACCGGCCAGGGCGTATTCGCGGGCCTGCCCTCGCCGTTCGAGGCGACGCGCTATCACTCGCTGGTGGTCGAACGCGCCAGCCTGCCCGAGTGCCTTGAGGTGACCGCAGAACTGAGCGACGGCACGATCATGGGGCTGCAACACCGCGAGCTGCCAATTCACGGTGTTCAGTTTCACCCGGAATCAATCGCCTCGCAGCACGGCCATGCCCTTTTGAAAAATTTCATCGATATGATGAAGGTGCCGGCATGAGCGACCGCCTGAAGCCATTGATCGGGGCCGCGGCTGACCGTGCCCTGACCCGCGACGAGGCGGAAGAGGCGTTTCAGATCCTGTTCGAGGGCGAGGCCACGCCAAGCCAAATCGGCGGCTTGTTGATGGCGCTGCGCACGCGCGGCGAGACGGTGGATGAATACGCCGCCGCCGCCGCCGTGATGCGCGCCAAGTGCAATGCGGTTACCGCCCCCGAAGGCGCCATGGATATCGTCGGCACCGGCGGGGATGGCAAGGGCACGCTCAATATCTCGACCGCGACCGCCTTTGTTGTGGCAGGCGCCGGTGTGCCGGTGGCCAAGCATGGCAACCGCAACCTGTCGTCCAAATCCGGCGCCGCGGATGCGCTTGGCCAGATGGGCATCGACGTGATGGTTGGCGTACCGGTGGTCGAGCGCGCGTTGCGCGAGGTCGGCATTGCCTTTATGATGGCCCCGATGCACCACCCGGCGATGGCCCATGTCGGGCCGGTCCGCACCGAGCTTGGGACGCGCACGATCTTTAACATCCTCGGGCCGCTGACCAACCCGGCAGGCGTCAAGCGCCAGCTCACAGGCGCGTTTTCACGCGACCTGATCCGCCCGATGGCCGAAACCCTGAAACAGCTTGGCGCAACCCGTGCCTGGCTTGTGCATGGCAGCGACGGCACCGACGAGTTGACAATCACCGGCCTGAGCTGGGTCGCGGCGCTTGAACAGGATGGCCAGATCCGCGAGGTTGAAGTACATCCCGAGGATTTCGGTCTTCCGGTGCATCCGTTCGAGGCGATCATCGGCGGCACCCCAGCCGAGAACGCCGCCGCAATGCGCGCGCTTCTGGACGGCAAGCCGGGGGCTTACCGCGACGCCGTCTTGCTGAACGCCGCCGCCGCCCTCGTGGTGGCGGACCATGCCCCGGACCTCAAGACCGGCGTGGAACAGGCCGAGACCAGCATCGACAGCGGTGCGGCACTGGCCAAAATCACCGCACTGGCAAACCTGACATCGGAGGCTAAATGACCACCCCTACCATTCTCGAAAAAATCAAAGCCTATAAACTTGAAGAAGTCGAAGCAGCCAAAGCCGAGCGCCCGATTGAAGATATCGAGACTCTGGCCAATGAGGCCCCCAAGGTGCGCCCCTTTGCCGAGGCCCTCTTGCATGCAGGAAAACAGGGTTATGGGCTGATCGCCGAAATCAAAAAGGCCAGCCCGTCCAAGGGGTTGATCCGGCCCGACTTTGATCCGGCCGCCCTTGCAGAGGCCTATGAGGCGGGCGGCGCGACCTGTCTTTCGGTGCTGACCGACACGCCAAGTTTTCAAGGCGCCCCCGAGTACCTCAAAGAGGCGCGGGCGGCCTGTGAACTGCCGATCCTGCGCAAGGATTTCATCTATGATACCTATCAGGTCGCCGAGGCACGCGCCTGGGGGGCCGATTGCATCTTGATCATCATGGCCAGCGTCAGTGACGCGCAGGCCTCCGAGCTTGAAGAGGCGGCGATGCACTGGGGCATGGATGCCCTGATCGAGGTGCATGACGAAGCAGAGCTTGAGCGTGCAGGCGCGCTCAAATCCCGGATGATTGGCATAAACAACCGCGATCTCAATACCTTCGAGACCACTCTTGATACGACGCGCAAGCTGTCCAAGCTGGTGCCGGTCGACCGGATGATTGTCTGTGAAAGCGGTCTCGCGACCCCCGATGACCTTGCCGATATGGCACGTTATGGCGCTCGGGCTTTCCTGATTGGCGAAACCCTGATGCGCGCCGATGATGTGGCGGCGGCGACCCGCACCATCCTGGCCAACCCGCTGACCGCCGGGGGCATGTGATGGCGGGTGCGACGATATCGGGCCTTACGCATTTTGACGGCAAGGGCGATGCCCATATGGTGGATGTCTCCGACAAAGCCGTCACATCGCGCGTGGCCGTGGCCGAAGGTCACATCAAAATGGCCAAAGAAACGTTTGATATCATTGCAGAAGGTCGCGCCAAGAAGGGCGATGTCTTGTCGGTGGCACGGCTTGCCGGGATCATGGGGGCCAAGAAAACGCCCGATCTTATCCCGCTCTGTCATCCGCTTCCGATCACCAGGGTGGCGGTCGATCTGACGCTTGATCCGGACCTTCCGGGGGTGCGGATCGAAGGCACGGTAAAAACGACCGGCCAGACCGGTGTCGAAATGGAGGCCCTCACCGCCGTCAGCATCACCGCCCTGACCGTCTATGACATGGCCAAGGCAGTGGACAAGGCGATGGAAATCGGCGGTATCCGCGTGACCCTGAAAGATGGCGGGAAATCAGGGCGGTACGAGGCAAAGTGAGTATCAAAGGCCGATCTCTTCAACTCTTCTTCATTGATGGTCGCCCGGACGGCATGTTGACGGCCGAGGTGTTCAACTGGACTGGTCATGTGCTGCGTAGTCCGCGCACTCAACTGAAAGAGGCGCTTTCACGTTCCGAAGTCAAGCATACGGGCGTTTACATTCTTCTCGGTGAAAAAGGTGGCAGACCTCTTGCCTACATCGGTGAGGCCGAAGAAATTTCTACACGTCTAATCAATCACGCGGCCAACAAAGATTGGTGGGAAACCGTGATAGCGGTTACAACCGCAGCCGACAACTTGCACAAGGCGCACGTAAAGTATCTGGAATCGCGCCTTGTGGAGATAGCAAAGAGTGTCAGCGCTACATCTTTGGAAAACGCGAACATCCCCGCAAGAAGTAGCCTTTCGGAGGCGGACATCGCCAACATGGAGTCATTCCTCGAAACCTTGCAGATGGTTCTGCCTGCGATCCGGGTAGATTTGTTTCTGGACAAATCACGTGCCACAACCGCAGAGGATAACAAGGCGATTGCAGAAACAGTGGTTTTTGAAATTGCCTCCCCTAGAATTGGTGTCAACGCGGTGGCCCATCTAAAAGACGGTGAAATGATTGTGCAAGCCGGATCTCTAGCTCGATCCTCTTGGGTTGGCGATACAAAATCTAAAACCCATTACCACAAGCTTTTTGAAGAGCTTTGCGAGATTGGTATATTGGTGGCGTCAGGCGATCACTCGCGCTTTACGAAGGATTACGCTTTTTCCAGTCCAAGCGCGGCTGGAGCTATCGTAAATGGCAGATCAACAAATGGGCGAACGGCCTGGAAGCTTGTTAACGATGGTCGCACATATGCAGAATGGGAAGCAGCCCAATTGGAGCGGAGCATAGGTGAATGATTACCGTTGACGAAGCGCTTGAAAAACTGTTCACGCTGGTCGCTCCACTTGAGAGCGAAGAGGTGCCGTTGGCCGAGGCGGTGGGCCGGGTTCTGGCATGCGACCTGGCCGCGCGCCGCGATCAGCCGCCTTTTGCGGCCTCGGCGATGGATGGCTATGGCGTGCGCGAGGATGAGGCGCAGCCCGGCGCGCGGCTCAAAGTGATTGGCGAGGCGGCGGCGGGACATGGCTTTGACGGCGTGGTCAATCCCGGTCAGGCGGTGCGCATCTTTACCGGCGCGCCTCTGCCCGCGGGCGCCAGCCGCGTGATCATCCAGGAAGATGTAAGCCGCAGCGGTGATCAGATCACCCTGAACGATAATCTTGATCCCAAGCCCCATATCCGCCCCAAGGGCTGTGATTTCGGGGTTGGCGAGGTGATGGGCGCGCCGCGCGTTCTGCGCCCTGCCGATATCGCGCTTCTGGCCTCGATGAACAACGCCACCGTGCCGGTGACACGACGACCCGTGGTGGCCCTTATTTCCACCGGCGATGAACTGGTGATGCCCGGCGAAACGCCGGGACCGGATCAGATCATTGCCTCGAATACCTTTGGTCTCAAGGCGCTGCTTGAGGGCCTTGGCGCCAGAGCGCGGATTTTGCCGATTGCGCGTGATAATATCCCCTCGCTTGAAACGGCCTTCGGGCTTGCGGCGGGGGCCGATCTTGTCGTGACCATCGGCGGGGCCTCGGTGGGCGATCATGATCTGGTCGGTCAGGTGGCGGGCCAGATGGGCATGGATCGCGCGTTCTACAAGGTGGCGATGCGGCCGGGAAAACCGTTGATGGCGGGCCGGATGAGCGGCGCGGCGATGGTCGGTCTGCCGGGCAATCCGGTGTCGGCGATGGTCTGTGGCCAGGTGTTTCTGGCGCCGATGATCCGCGCGATGCTTGGGCTTGGCGCGCAGCGCTCTTCGCGCCTGACAGCGCGCCTCGCAGCCCCTTTGCCACAAAACGGCCCGCGCGAGCATTACATGCGCGCGCGCCTTACCCCCGAGGGCCTTGTCGCCGAAACCCGACAGGACAGCTCGCTGCTTAGCGTTCTGGCCGAGGCCGACGCGCTTTTGGTGCGCCCGGTGAACGACCCCGCCCGCGCGGTGGGTGATAAGGTCGAATACCTCGATTTTTAAAGTCCGGGCCAAGATGCTTGACACAAAACGGGAACATGCATAGAACAAAAGGAAACGCGGCAACCTGAGGGGCGTCCTATGCTGACCAAGAAACAGCTCGATCTTTTGCAATTCATCCATAAACGGGTGCAACGCGATGGCGTGCCACCCAGCTTTGATGAAATGAAGGAAGCGCTTGATCTCAGGTCGAAATCCGGCATTCACCGTCTGATCACCGCCTTGGAAGAGCGTGGCTTTATCCGCCGCTTGGCCCACCGGGCCCGCGCGCTTGAGATCGTCAAGCTGCCGGAAAGCCTTGGTGGCGAGGCGACCCATGGGTTTACCCCCCGCGTGATCGACGGCGATCGCCCGAGCGCACCACAGCCCGCCAATGCCCAGCCGGTCGAGGCGGCTTATGCGATCGAGCTTCCGGTGATGGGTCAGATTGCCGCCGGTGTTCCGATCGAGGCGATTGCCCATGCCAGCCACAGCGTGGCCGTGCCCGGCGCGATGATTTCGGGCTCGGCTGAGCATTATGCGCTTGAGGTCAAAGGCGATTCGATGATCGACGCCGGGATCAATGACGGCGATGTGGTGATCATCCGCGAAACCTCGGTGGCCGATAATGGCGATATCGTCGTCGCCCTGATCGAGGATCAGGAAGCGACGCTCAAACGGTTTTTCCGCAGGGGCAACGCGATTGCGCTAGAGGCGGCAAACCCGGCCTATGAAACCCGTGTTTTGCCTGACGACAGGGTCAAGGTACAGGGCCGTCTTGTCGGGTTGATCCGCAGTTATTGACGTCGTTGCGCGTTATTCCAGAGGCGCACGCCGGTGATTTCGCGCGCGCCTGTGACACGCAGCCCCTTATCGCCATCGTAAAACGCCAGCGACCCGGTTGCGCGCAGGGTGGCGGGACTGATGATATCGCACCCAAGGCCCGCAGGCACCGTTGTTTCGGGGTCTGAGGTCATGATCAACAGCGTCGCGCCATCACAGGTGAGCGGCAGGCGCGCAGCAGCCTTGCCTTGAACAAGTTTGACCGCAAGCCTGTTCGGTAAATTGGCGGGCCAGCGGGCATAGGCCGCCTCCTGCCCGGTGGCGTCGCCATCGTTCTCAAGCCAGTTTTGCGCAACAAACCCGCCGCCGCGCGGCTTGTTCAATGCGCGGCCCTCTGTGGTCATCACCCCCACAAGCGAGCCGCTATCCGAGATCAGCATCACCGGGCGCTCGGCCCCGACCCAGAGCCAGGCCGCCAGCCCCATCGGAATGACGCCGACAAACCGCAACCGTCCCTGCCACAACACAAGCAGTAGCGCGCCAAACGCCAGGGTTGGCAAGACCTCTGGCCCCGGCGCGGGCACAAGCGCACGCGCGCCGTCCAGCGACGCCACCCAATCCGAGACCGCCAGGATCCAGCGCAGGCCAAGCCCCATCGCCCATAGCGCGATCCAGTCAAGGCCAAGCGGCAAGACACAGGCCGCCAGCACCGCCGCCGGCATCACCAGAGCGCCCATCAAGGGCACGCTGGCAAGGTTGGCGATCAACCCGTATTGCGCGAATTGGTTGAAATGTGCGGCCCCCACCGGCGCGGTCGCCGCCCCCGCCACGGCCGATGAAATCACCACCGTCAGAATGGGGCGCAACCAGCGGGGCCCAAGCGCGATCTGCGCATCTCGCAGCCAGCCGAAGACAGCAACAAGCGCGACCGTAGCGGCAAACGACATCTGGAACCCCGGCCCCATCAGCGCCTCGGGGCGCAGACACAGCACGATGATCGCCGCCACCGCCACCGCCCGCAAACTCAGGGCGCGTCGATCCAGCATCACCGCGATCAGCATCACCGCGACCATGACAAAGGCGCGTTCTGTGGCCACATTCCCCCCGGATAGCCCAAGGTAGGCCGCCGCCGCCACAAGCGCCATGACCGCGGATATCTTTTTACCCGGCAGGCGCAGGCCAAGGCTTGGCATCGCCGCAAACCCAAGCCGGAACGCCGCGAACACGAACCCCGCCAGCAACCCCATATGCAGGCCTGAAATGGCCAGAAGATGCGCGAGATTCGACACCCGCATCGCCGCCAGGGTGTTTTGATCAAGGCCAGAGCGGTCGCCGGTCATGATGGCGGCGGCAAACGCCCCCTCCTGCCCCGCAAGGCGCGCCTGAACATGGGTCGAGAGCGCCATGCGCGCGCGAAACAGCCATTGCGCGCCGCGCGCAGGCGCAATCGCGAGGACCGGCACACGGGTATAGCCGACCGCGCCGATCTGCTTGAACCAGGCGTGACGCTGAAAATCGAAACCGCCGGGCTCGACCGGGCCACTTGGCGGCGAAAGATGGGCGGTCATCATCACCCTTTGCCCCGGTTTGACGCTGAAATGCCCCTGATCGCCGTGCAGGGACACGCGCACGCGGGTGGGCACGCGATCCGGCGCGGTTCTCGACAAAATGACCCGATCCAGCGTCAGGCGCAGCGCATCCGAGGCAGAGCGGTCAATCGCCACCACCCGACCCTCGACCGGGCCGTAATAGCGCCAGCCAAGCACCGGCCCCGCCACAAGATGCGCCCGCAACCCCGCCAGGCAGAGCCCCGCCAGCAAAAGCGCCCCCGCAATCGCCAGCGGGCCGCTCCATGCCGCGCCGCGCCAGCCAAGAATCGCAAGACAAAGCGCCCCTACGGCGGCCCCGAAAAGCCATGTCAACGACGGCTCTGTGCGCAGCCCGAAATACCCGCCGATGCCACAGGCAAGCGCCACCGGCACCCAGCCAAACAGGGCGCCGCGCTGGATCAACCAGTTTCGCTCGATCACTTGCCAGACGCCGGACACTTGTCACCCCCGTGGCGGGCCGATAAACAGAGATCAACGCTAGCCCCCTCATCGTTACCGAAAGGTTAATCTTGCCCATGTCCCAACAGGTCGTGACCCGTTTTGCCCCGTCGCCTACCGGATATCTGCACATCGGCGGCGCGCGCACGGCGCTTTTCAACTGGCTGTTTGCGCGGGGTCATGGCGGCAAGTTTTTGTTGCGGATCGAGGATACCGACCGTGCGCGCTCGACCCCCGAAGCGACCCAGGCCATTCTTGACGGGCTCGCCTGGCTTGGGCTTGAGCACGACGGCGAGGTGATTAGCCAGTTCGAGCGCGCCGGGCGCCACCGCGCCGTCGCGCTAGAGCTGCTGGCGGCGGGCAAGGCCTATAAATGCTTCTCGACCCAGGACGAGATCCAGACCTTTCGCGACACCGCCCGCGCCGAGGGCAAATCGACCTTGTTTCAAAGCCCCTGGCGCGACGCGAGCCCCGATATGCACCCCGAGGGCGCGCCCCATGTGATCCGTATCAAGGCCCCGCGCGAAGGCAGCACCGTGATCCGCGACCGCGTTCAGGGCGATGTCACCATTCGCAACGATCAGCTTGACGACATGGTGCTTTTGCGCGGCGATGGCAATCCGGTCTATATGCTGGCGGTGGCGGTAGACGACCACGATATGGGCGTGACCCATGTGATCCGTGGCGATGACCACCTCAACAATGCCGCGCGCCAGATGTTGATCTACACCGCGATGGGTTGGCCGCTGCCGGTCTATGCGCATATTCCGCTGATTCACGGGCCAGATGGCAAGAAGCTAAGCAAACGCCACGGTGCGCTCGGGGTCGAGGAATACCAGAAGATGGGTTATCCTGCGGCGGGCATTCGCAACTATCTGACGCGGCTTGGCTGGGGCCATGGCGACGATGAATTCTTCAGCGACGAGCAGGCCAAGGCCTGGTTTGAACTTGAGGGAATCGGCAAGGCCCCGGCACGGCTGGATTTCAAGAAGCTCGAGAATCTCTGTGGTCAGCACATTGCGGCCATGCCCGATGCTGCACTGCTGCATGAATTGACCGAATTCCTCGCTGTAACCGGCCAACCGGCCCTAACTGCGGCAAAGGTAGCTCTGTTTTCGGACGCGATGTACTGCCTGAAAGAACGCGCCAAGACCTTCCCGGAACTTCTTGATAAGGCGGAATTTATCCTATCCGATCGCCCGATCCAACCAGACGGGAAAGCCGCGGCGCAACTGGATTCTGTATCCCGTGGTATACTGGGTGAATTGACGCCGCAGTTGCAAAATGCTAAATGGGCGCGTGGAGATTTGGAAGCTTTGGCGACCCAATTCGCCGAAGACAACGGAATGAAGTTCGGCAAACTGGCCGGCCCCCTTCGGGCGGCGCTGGCCGGGCGCAGTGCGACACCCAGTGTGTTCGACATGATGCTGGTTCTCGGGCGTGATGAAACTATCGCCCGACTGACCGATGCAGCCGCTGGCGGGGATTAACCCTCTGGTAAGGCAATTACGTTTATCCAGTCCCCGGGCCATAGGCTGCGCGGACGTTGAGAGGGAGAATCCTGATGGCAGAAGACAAAAGATCGGCGAAGCTTGAGGTTGGCGGAAAGACCTATGACCTTCCTATTTTTTCGCCGACGGCGGGCCCCGATGTTATCGACATTCGCAAGCTCTATGCGCAGGCAGGCGTGTTCACCTATGACCCCGGCTTTACCTCGACGGCATCCTGCGACAGCACGATCACCTATATCGACGGCGAAAAGGGCGAGCTTTTGCATCGCGGTTATCCGATTGATCAGCTGGCCGAGAAATCACATTACCTCGAAGTGTGCTACCTGCTGCTTTACGGTGAATTGCCAAGCCCCGCACAGCTAGAGGATTTCGAAGGCCGGGTCACCGGCCACACCATGATCCATGAGCAAATGATGTATCTTTTCCGTGGCTTCCGCCGCGATGCTCATCCAATGGCGATTATGGTGGGCGTGGTCGGCGCGATGTCGGCCTTTTATCATGACAGCACAGATATCAACGATCCATGGCAGCGCGAAGTCGCCTCGATCCGGATGATCGCAAAGATGCCGACGATTGCGGCGATGGCCTATAAATACACCATCGGCCAGCCGTTCGAGTATCCGCGCAACGATCTGGATTACGCCTCGAACTTCCTGCGCATGTGCTTCGCCGTGCCGGCCGAGAATTACGAAGTGAACCCGATTCTGGCGCGCGCCATGGACCGGATCTTTACCCTGCATGCCGATCACGAGCAGAACGCCTCGACCTCGACCGTGCGCCTCGCGTCAAGCTCGGGGGCGAACCCGTTCGCCTGTATCGCGGCGGGCATTGCCTGTCTCTGGGGGCCCGCGCATGGCGGCGCCAATCAGGCCTGTCTTGAGATGCTCCAGGAAATCGGCACGCCGGATCGTATCCCGGAATTCATCGCGCGCGCGAAGGACAAAAATGATCCCTTCCGCCTTATGGGCTTTGGTCACCGGGTCTACAAGAACTTTGATCCGCGCGCCAAGGTCATGAAACAATCGGCCGATGAGGTGCTCGATCTGCTTGGAGTGGAAAACAATCCCACCCTTCAGGTCGCCAAAGAGCTTGAGAAAGCCGCCCTTGCCGATCCGTATTTCACCGAAAAGAAGCTGTTCCCGAATGTCGACTTCTATTCCGGCATCATTCTTGAGGCGATGGGATTTCCGACCTCGATGTTCACACCGATCTTTGCGCTGTCGCGTACGATTGGCTGGATTTCGCAGTGGAAGGAGATGATCGGCGATCCGCAACTCAAGATCGGTCGCCCGCGTCAGCTTTATAATGGCGCAACCCTGCGCGACTATGTCGATATCGAGAATCGCTAACGCCCGCCGTGCCAGATAATCAAAAGGCCCGAGCCTCAGGTTCGGGCCTTTTTTGGCCAGAGCGTATCTAGCGCCCCTCGAATTTCGCCGGACGTTTTTCCAGAAAGGCCATCACGCCCTCTTTAAAGTCGCGCGATTGCCCGCAGGCGCCTTGCAATTTCGCCTCAAGGTCAAGCTGGCTATCCATGGAATTGTCCCAGCTGCCGCGAATGGCGGCTTTGACGTGGCCATAGGTCTTGCTCGGGCCTTGCGCCAGATGCGCGGCGCGGGCCTGCCAATGGGCCTCGAAGCTGTCATCCTCCACCGCCTCCCAGATCATGCCCCAATCGCTGGCCTGACGCGCGCTGATTGGTTCGGCAAAAAGGGCGGCGCCCATAGCCTTGGCACTGCCCATCTGACGCGGCAGGAAATAGGTGCCCCCGGCATCGGGGATAAGGCCGATCCGGGTAAAGGCCTGAAGGAAATAGGCGCGCTCGGTGGCGATGACCACATCGGCAGCAAGCGCAAGATTGGCCCCTGCCCCCGCCGCCGGCCCGTTGACGGCGCTAATGGTTGGCACCGGGCAATCGGTGATCGCGCGCAGCATCGGCACGTATTCGTCGCGCAGCACACGTTCCAGATCAAGCGCGGTGGCATTGCCGCCATCGCTCAGGTCCTGCCCCGAGCAGAACGCCTTGCCGTTGCCCGTGAGCACCACAACACGCGCGCGCCGTCCGGCATAGGTGACGGCATCGGTGATCTCGGCGCGCATCAGTGTGTTGAGCGCATTCATCTTGTCAGGCCGGTTCAGGCGCAAGGTCGCGACATCTGCGTCGATCTCAAGGGTGATGGTCTGATAGTCTTTCACGGGTGCGGCCTCCGGCATAAATGTTCAGGCGCATCAAAGCGCAGCATTGGCCCGGCGCCAAGCGAAACCGCGCGTCACTCTTTCAGGATTTCACGCAGCCGATCTTCCTCGGCCTCGCTCAGCTTTGCCACGTCGGGTTCCGGCGTGGTGGAGCGGCGGCGCAGATAAAGCCCGCCAAGGATCAACCCGACCGCAAGCATCGACGGCCCGGCCAGCCAGAGCAGGATATTCGCGCCCCCTGTGCCGGGTTTCAGCAGGACATATTCGCCGTAACGATCAACGATGAAATCCACCGTCTCCTCGTTGCTGTCCCCCGCCACAAGCCGTTCGCGCACCAAAAGACGCAGATCGCGGGCAAGTTCGGCGTTGGAATCGTCGATGCTTTCGTTGCGGCATACAAGACAGCGCAGGCCAGACGAGATATCGCGCGCCCGCGCCTCTAGCGCCGGATCGTCAAGGATCTCGTCAGGCTGCACCGCCCAAAGCGGCGCCGCCATCAGGCAGAGCACAAGGACAAGCCGCTTCATTCCGCAGGCACCCCGGTTGCGGGGGCCCGTCGTGCACCCGCCGCGACCCGGTAACGCCGGTCCGTAAGGGACAAAAGCCCGCCAAAGGCCATAAGCAACGACCCGCCCCAGATCCAGTTCGCGAGCGGTTTGTAATAGCTGCGCACCGCCCAGCCCCCGCCCTGTTGTGGATCGCCGATCACCACATAGATGTCGCGCAGGAACCCGTTGTTCAGCGCCGCCTCGGTGGTTGGCATCTGCGCCACGGGATAGTTGCGCTTTTCCGGGTACATGGTGGCGATCTCGCGGCCATTTTCGCTTAAGGTGAAGGTGGCCTTGGTGGCGATGTAATTCGGCCCATTCAGCCGCTCGACCTGATCAAGGCGAAGGCCATAGCCCGCGATTTCAAGGTCTTCACCGACCTTGAGCACGCGAATATCCTCGACCTGCCAGGCCATCATCGCGGCGATCCCGGCCATGGTCACGCCAAGCCCGGCATGGGCCACCGATTTGCCCCAATCGGCGCGCGGCAGGCGCATCAGACGACCAAACCGCGCGCCCAAAGCGCCGCGCCCGGTGCGCGACCAGATATCAACCGCCGAGCCACCAACAAGCCAGGCCGCAAAGAACAGCCCCACCGGCCCAAGCGCAGATGTGCCGGTCTGCATCGCAAAGGCCAATGCGCCGATGGCGATGGCCAGGGCAAACACCCCGCGCAATTGCCGCAGCACCCGGCCAAGCGTTGCGCGTTTCCACGACATCATCGCGCCAACCGGAAGGACAAGCCCCAACAACACCATGAACGGCGTGAAGGCCATGTTGAAAAACGGCTCGCCTACTGAGAGCTTGCGATCAAACGCCATTTCGGCGACCAGAGGCCAGATCGTACCGACAAAGACCACAAAGGCCGCGACTGCCAGCAGGATATTGTTGAGCAAGAGCATCGATTCGCGGCTGACAAGGCTAAACACGCCCTTGGCCTGCATCACATTGGCGCGCGCCGCAAAAAGCGTGAGCGCCCCGGCCATGAAGACCGCCAGAATGGCGAGCAGGAACACACCGCGCTCGGGGTCTGTGGCAAAGGCATGCACCGATGTCAGAACGCCAGAGCGGGTGATAAAGGCGCCGACCATCGAGAATCCGAAGGCGATGATCGCCAACAGGATGGTCCAGCTCTTGAGGCTTTCGCGCTTTTCCACCACGACGGCGGAATGCAACAGGGCGGCGGCAATAAGCCAGGGCATGAAGCTTGCGTTTTCAACCGGGTCCCAGAACCAGAAGCCGCCCCAGCCGAGCTCGTAATAGGCCCACCAGCTTCCCAATCCGATGCCGATGGTCAGAAACACCCAGGCGGCCAGGGTATAGGGGCGCACCCACCGCCCCCAGGCCGCATCGACGCGCCCCTCGATCAGGGCGGCGACGGCAAAGGAAAACGTCATCGAAAGACCGACATAGCCCAGATAAAGGAACGGCGGATGAAAGGCCAAACCGGGATCCTGCAACAGCGGATTAAGGTCATTGCCGTCAAACGGCGGCACCGCCACGCGCAAAAACGGGTTTGATGTCAGAAGGATAAAGCCGAAAAACGCCACTCCGATCATTGCCTGCACCGCCAGGACCCGCGCCTTGAGGCTGGGCGGAAGGTTACCTCCGAACCACGCGACCGAGGCCCCGAACAGCGCCACGATCAGCACCCAAAGCAGCATCGAGCCCTCATGGTTGCCCCAGACGCCGGTGATTTTATAGAGCATCGGCTTGGCCGTATGGCTATTGAGCACCACAAGCCGGAGCGAGAAATCCGAGGTCACAAAGGCCCACATCAGGGCGCCAAAGGCCACGCCAGTCAGCACAAGCTGAAGCGTTGCGGCGGGTTCGGCAACGGCCATCCAGCCGGGCCATCGTTTATACGCCCCCACAAGCGGGATGGTCGCCTGAAAGCAGGCAACCAGAAAGGCGAGGATAAGGGCGAAATGTCCGAGTTCTGTAATCATGGCCTGAGTATAGGCCAGGCCTGCGCGCGGGCCAATCGTAATCAACCGCGCGCGCGGATCACATTGTCGCGGGGGTCTCAGGCGCGGCTGCGGTTCCAATCCTCAAGCGCCGGGTTGTCCGCCGGGGCCAATACCGCAAGCGCCAATGGCGCGTCGGACCGGGTTTCGGCCATGCCGGGGCTATCGGCGCGCAATTGCCGCAGGGTCGTGATCGTCTCGGCCACCTGCGGCGTGCGCGCGATTGTCGCGGTAATTGAGCGCTGAAAGTCCTGGCCCTTGGTCTGATAGCGGGCCCCGAAATAAAAGCTGACGATCGCCCCCAGAAGCCACCACAGCGGTTCGGGCACAAGCGATAGCCCCGCCATCCGCTCGCCAAACCAGAGCGGATCGACCATCGCCGCCACAAAAAGCCCAAGCGTGCCAAGTGCCATCGCCGGGCGCGGAACGCGGTTCAACCCGTCGATTAAGCGGTCGAACGCGCCCCGGTTCTCAAGCTTGAATTCACCGGCCATCTGTTCAAGCGCGGCGCGCTGTGTCTCGATGCTGCGCTGATCGGCGGCCTCGGCGTTGACACGAAACACCTCTGCGGTTTCGCGCACCACGTTTGCGCCGCCACCAAACAGCGCCCTCAGAATATCAATTACCATGCTGCCACCCGTGTGTTGAACTCTGCCGTGCTCAGATGAAACCGGGGCGCGATGAACTCTTCCGCGCGCCTGATCCAGCCGCCCTTGCCACCCGCCTTCGTGCGCGCGAACTTGCGGCTTGCCTGGCGACCATCGGCAAGGCGGAAATAGTAATTGCGCCGCGCGATCCCGTAAGCATCGGCGATATGATCGGGGGCGGCGCGGGTGGCGGTCTCGGCCGCTCTGACGGTCTGCGGCCCGATCACCCCGTCGATATCCGCCTCCTGCCCCATGTCGCGCATAAGCCGTTGCAGGATCTTCACCGCATTGGCGCCCGCGTTGACATACATGTCAAACACGCTGGCCTGAAGCGGGTCCGGCAGGCGGGCGATGCCAGGGCGATGATAGTAGTGGTCGACGAAAATCTCGACCGCATCGGCGCGGGTCAGCGCGCGCACATCACGCTGATCCACCACCCCGTCTTGCGTCAGGTCCAGCCCAAGCCGGCGCAGGGTGTGAATGGTCACGCCAAACTTGGTCGCGCCCCCCGGATCGTCGGGATCGTTGACATATCCGCCCTCGCGGGCGACGATTTCTTTTGCGATTTCCGTGACTGTCTGCATGAACCCCACCTTTTGCACATCTCGTACAGAAGGCTGGGCCATGCCTGGTTAACGGCGCGCTTAGCTACCGTTCGGGTCTTTATAAACGCCCTGCTCCTTGAGGGCGTCAACCACCTCTTTGGGCATATAGCTTTCGTCGTGCTTGGCCAGGATTTCAGAGGCCTGAAACACCCCGTCGCGATAGCTTCCGGTCCCGACCATGCCTTGGTTTTCCTCGAAAAGATCGGGCAGAACGCCGCGATAGGTCACCGCAACAATGCCATTGCCGTCGGTCACGTTAAAGCGGATCACCTCACCCTCGCCGCGCTTGAGGCTGCCGTCCTCAACCAGCCCGCCAATGCGAAACACCTCGTTCGGGGCGGGCGGTTCGGCCAGAACCTGCGTCGGCGAGCGAAAAAAGTTGATCCCGTCGCGCATGCCATAGCCAATGAGCGCCGTGGCCGCCACAAGGGCGATGGCGGCAATCGCGACAACCTGAATGCGGCGTTTTTTCTTGAGTGATTTCATGGCCATCCCCTTAAGTCACGGAAAGACCGGGGCCATCATAAGGCCGGTGGTCTCTGGTTCAGCTAACATCAGATTCGCATTTTGCAAGGCCTGACCGCTTGACCCTTTGGTCAGATTGTCGAGCGCGGCAATCACGATCACCCGTCCCGCTATGCGATCTGCGACCACCCCGATATGGCAAAAGTTGCTGCCCCGGATGTGGCGCGTACTCGGTGCTTCGCCCATTGGCAGGACGGTGATGAAAGGTTCATTCTGATAGGTGGCGACGAGCGTGTCATGGATCACCTGCGCCTCGCCCCGCACGTATCCGGTGGCGAGAATCCCGCGGTTGGCGGGGATAAGATGCGGTGTGAACTGAATATTGACGGCACGCCCGGCGATTGCCGAAAATTCCTGATCGAACTCGCCAAGATGGCGGTGCGTGCCGCCGACCGCATAGGCGTGATAGCCCTCGGAAAGCTCTGCATGCAGCAGGTTTTCCTTAAGCGCGCGCCCCGCCCCGGAAACCGCGCATTTGAGATCGAGAATGATGTCATCGAGATCAATCACCCCCGCCGCAATCAGAGGGCGCAAAATATACTGCCCGGTTGCCGCGTTACAGCCGGTGCCCGCCACAAGCCGCGCGCCCGCAATCTCGTCGCGATAAAATTCGGTCAACCCATAGACCGCCTCTTTCTGAAGCTCGACCGCCGCATGCGGGTTGCCATACCATTTTTCATACGCCGCCGGATCGCGCAGCCGGAAATCGGCGCTGAGATCGACAATTTTAAGGTCACGCGGCAGGGCCTTGATCACCTCCTGGCTGGTCTTGTGCGGCAGGGCGCAAAAACACAGGTCAATGGCGGAAAAATCAATCTGCTCGATGGTCACCATATCCGGCAGGTCAAGATGGCGCAGATGTGGAAATACCTCGGCCATGGATTGGCCCGCTTTGGAATTCGCGCCAAGGGCGGTGATTTCCATGCTCGGATGGGTAGCGATCAGCCGGACAAGCTCTGCCCCGGTGTAGCCGCTGGCGCCAAGGATGGCGATTTTATGGGTCATGGGTGACCTCGCTTTCAAATCTCAAGGGAAGAAGTAGATCGTTTCGGGCAAGCCCGCAATGCGGCCAAATGCTCGTCCGCCTTGCCAGGCAGCCTCGCTCAGGCAGCCTCGAATATGATCTGTCGTCGCAGGAATTGCGTGGCCCGCGACGAAACGCGTTTGGGCTCACCCGTGGTCAGAAATTGCGATACCTCGCCGGGCCCGGTCATTTTGGGGTGCCGGATCAGATAATCGGCAAGGCTTTCGGCCACAAGATTGGCCTGGCTATAAACCGCCACATTGGCGCCAAGCGCGTCCTGAAACACCTCCTGCATCAGCGGATAATGGGTACAGCCCAAAATCGCCGCTTCGGGGGTTGGCATCTTGCGCCGCAGCGCATCCACATGGCTGCGCACCAGAGCCTCGGCCAGGATAAGATCGCCGTCCTCGATCGCATCGACAACGCCGCCACAGGCCTGCGCCTCGACATCGACGCCAATCGCGCGAAACGCCAGCTCGCGCTGAAACGCGCGGCTGCTGACGGTGGCGGGGGTGGCAAACAGCGCCACGTGTTTCACGGCCACCTCGCGGGGCGGGGAATTGTCGCCCCATTGCCGTTCGGTCAGCGCCTCGATCAGCGGCACAAAGACGCCAAGCACGCGCTTGTTGGCGGGCACCCAGGATTCCTGCATCCGCCGCAGGGCTGCCGCCGAGGCGGTGTTGCAGGCCAGAATCACAAGATCACAGCCCGCTTGAAACAACCGGTCAACCGCCGTCGTGGTAAGGTCATAGACGTCATCGGCGTCGCGCACGCCGTACGGCGCATGGGCATTGTCGCCGAGATACACCAACGGCAGATCCGGCAACCGCCTTTGCACCGCATCCAGAACCGTCAGGCCGCCAAGCCCGCTGTCGAAAATCCCTACCGCCATATTGCGCCGTCCGCATTTGTTGCCCAAAGCCAACCTCGGATCGAAAAGGATCACCGCGGTTGGCGATACCTCATACGTCTTGCGGCGCAAAAACGCCATGAGGGAATTTCGCATCCCCGAGAAAGCGGCCGGTCACGGCGATGTCAGGGCGCTGCGCTTATTCCGCTGCCTGCGTCATCGGCGCGCCCCCGGCGTGGATCACCGCGAGCAATTCCTCGCGGCGTTTGGCGGCCTTGGCCTCATTGGCCTGTTTCACCGGGCCAAAACCCCGGATCGACAGCGGCAATTCGGCCAATGCGATCACCGCCTCACGGGTCGCTTCGCTGAGCTTGGGCAGGACCGCGTCCATATCCGCCTCGTATTGCTTGATCAACGCGCGCTCCATCCTGCGCTCGGCGGTGCGCCCAAACGGATCAAGCGGCGTGCCGCGCAGGCGTTTGAGGCGGGCAAGGATACCGAACGCGCGCAGGATGCCCGGCCCAAACTCACGCTTCACCGGGCGGCCATCGCTGCCGGTTTTCGACAGGATCGGCGGAGCAAGGTGGAACTTCATCTTGAAATCATTGCCGAATTCGGCGCGCGCCTTATCCGCCGTTTCAAGGTGCAGGCGCGCGACCTCATATTCATCCTTATAGGCCAAAAGCTTGTGATAGCCCTTGGCCACGGCCTCTTTCACCGCCTTGTCCTCAATCCCGGCCAGCCGCGCCTCATAACGCTTGGCGAGGCCCTCGCCCTGATAGGCGCGCAGGTGATCGGCGCGAAAGGCGATCTTTTCCGCCAGGGATTTGGGTTTTTGCACCACAGTCGGCGTCAGGAATGTCGTAACATCGTCGGGATATAGCGCGGCCCAACGGCCGATTTCAAAGGCGCGCAGGTTCTTTTCGACCGCCGCGCCGTTTAGGGTGATCGCCTGGGTGATCGCGTCGTGGCTGATCGGCAACAGACCGCGCTGCCAGGCTGCGCCAAAGATCATCATGTTGGAATAGATCGAATCGCCCATCACCGTCTTGGCCAGATCAGAGGCATCGAAAAGCTGCACATCCTCGCGAAGCCGCGCCTCAAGCGCCAGTTCAAGGCGATCTGTCGGCAGGTGAAACTCGGTGTTGCGGGTGAAATCGCCGGTGATGATCTCGTGACGATTGACCACCGCCCCGGTGCGCCCGGCGCGGGTAAGACCAAGGGTTTTCGCCCCGGCGCTGACCACAAGATCGCCGCCGATCAGGGTGTCACATTCCCCCGTTGCAACACGGATCGCGTTGATATCTTCGGGCGTTTCGGCAAGGCGGCAATGGATATGCACCGCGCCGCCCTTTTGCGCGAGCCCGGCCATTTCCATCATGCCTGCGCCTTTGCCGTCAATCTGTGCGGCCTGTGCCAGCACCGCGCCGATGGTGACAACCCCGGTGCCCCCCACGCCGGTAATCACCACGTTGTGGGTGCCGTTGATCTTGGGCAAGACGGGCATGGGCATGTCAGGCAAAACCAGATCGGCGGTCTGATCCTTGCGGATGACCGCGCCTTCCAGCGTGACAAAAGACGGGCAGAAGCCCTTGAGACAACTGAAATCCTTGTTACAGCTCGACTGATCAATCGCGCGCTTGCGGCCAAGTTCGGTCTCAACCGGAACAATCGAGACACAGTTCGACTGAACCCCGCAATCGCCACAGCCTTCACAGACATCGGTGTTGATGAACACACGTTTGTCGGGGTCCGGGAACAGGCCGCGCTTGCGGCGGCGGCGCTTTTCGGCGGCGCAGGTCTGGACATAGATGATGGCCGACACACCTTCGGTCTCGGCAAATCGTTTCTGCACATCCATCAATTCTGATCGCTCAAAGCAATCAACACCTTGCGGGAAGGACTTAAGGTCGATGTCTTCCTTTTCGTCATAGACCACGGCCAGGTGCTTGACCCCCATCGCATGCAATTCGGCGGCGATGCGGGGCGCATCAAGGCCGCCTTCATTGGCCTGACCGCCGGTCATCGCAACCGCATCATTGTAGAGGATCTTGTAAGTGATCGTCGTGCCCGCCGCGAGGGCGGCGCGAATGGCCTGCACGCCGGAATGGTTATAGGTGCCGTCGCCAAGGTTCTGAAACACATGGCCGCGTTTGGAAAACGGCGCCTCGCCGATCCAATTGGCGCCTTCACCGCCCATATGGGTAAAGCCGGTGGTCTCGCGGTCCATCCATTGCACCATGTAATGACAGCCGATACCGGCATAGGCGCGCGCGCCCTCGGGCAATTTGGTGCTGCTGTTATGCGGACAGCCCGAACAGAAATACGGCAGCCGGGTGGCAATTTCCTCGGCATTGTCATTGCGCCGCGCCTCGGCCAGCGACGAAAGACCCGCCTTGATGCGATCGGTGTCACGGCCCTCTCCGATCAGGATTTCACCAAGCTTTTCAGCGATCAGGATCGGATCAAGCGCGCCGCGCGTCGGGAAAAGCTCTGGCCCGTGCATCGACCCGGCACCGCCGCCCTTGTGCCAGCCATAAACCCGCCGCCCGTGACGGTCGTTAAAGATCGCCTCCTTGATCTGCACCTCGATCAGCTTGCGCTTTTCTTCAACCACGACGATCAGATCAAGCCCCTCGGCCCAATCGTGAAAGCCGATCATATCAAGCGGAAAGGTCTGACCGATCTTGTAGGTGGTGATGCCAAGACGCTCGGCCTCGGCCGCGTCCACCCCCAAAAGTTCAAGAGCATGCACAAGATCGAGCCAATTCTTGCCCGCCGCGACAAAGCCGATCTTGGCGCCGGGTTTGCCCCACATGCGTTTGTCCATCTTGTTGGCATGGCTGAACGCCTCGGCGGCAAAGCGTTTGTGGTCGATCATCCGCACCTCCTGGGCATGCGGGGTATCGCCAAGACGGATATTGAGGCCCCCTTCGGGCATCTCGAACTCTGGCGTCACAAGCTGCATCCGATCAGGGCGGCCATCCACCACCGATGTGGCCTCGACCGTGTCTTTCATCGTCTTGAGCCCCACCCAAAGCCCTGAAAACCGCGACAAGGCATAGCCATAGATGCCGTAATCAAGCACTTCCTGCACGCCTGCCGGGCTAACGACCGGCATATAGGCGTCGACCATCGCCCATTCGCTCTGATGCAGCACGGTCGAGGATTCGCCGGTGTGATCATCGCCCATCGCCATCAACACGCCGCCATGTTTCGAACTGCCTGCCATATTGGCATGGCGCATCACATCGCCCGAGCGGTCCACACCGGGGCCCTTGCCATACCAGAGGCCAAAGACGCCGTCATATTTGCCCTCGCCACGCAACTCTGCCTGCTGGCTGCCCCAAAGGGCGGTCGCGGCAAGATCCTCGTTAAGCCCTTCTTTGAAAAGCACATCCGCCTTTGCCAGATATTTAGCGGCGCGGGCCATCTGTAGATCCACCGCCCCAAGCGGTGAGCCGCGATAGCCGGTGACATAGCCCGCCGTGTGCAAGCCCGCCGCCCGATCCCGCGCCGATTGCATCAGCATCAGGCGCACAAGCGCCTGTGTGCCATTAAGCAGAACCGGCGATTTTTCAAGGTCGAAACGGTCGTTGAGGGATACCTGTTGCTTTGTCATGTCGTGCCTCCCAGCGGTTCGAGGACTATGCCACAATATACGGCAATATTAGGTCATAATTAGTGACCTACCAAGGAGATTTTCATAAAAAAATCATTGACGCCCTATGTTTTCGAACCACTTCTCTGCTATTGCGTGGCACGCCTGTGTTTCCTCAGAAAGTTAGTGCGATGGATTGGGACAAGCTTAGAATATTTCATGCGGTCGCCGATGTCGGCAGCCTGACGCATGCCGGTGATCAGCTTCACCTGTCGCAATCTGCCGTGAGCCGCCAGATTCGCGCGCTTGAGGAATCTCTCAATGCCACCCTGTTTCACCGCCACGCGCGCGGACTGATTCTCACGGAACAGGGCGAATTGCTGTTCGATGCCACCCGCGCCATGTTAAAGCGGCTTGACGCCGCCACCGCCCGCATTCGCGACAGCGAAGAAGAGGTGTTTGGCGAATTGCGCGTCACCACCACGACCGGCTTTGGCACGCTTTGGCTGGCGCCGCGGCTGACCAAACTTTACGAAAAATACCCCGACCTCAAGATTGACCTGATGCTGGAAGAGCGCGTGCTTGACCTGCCGATGCGCGAGGCCGATGTCGCCATCCGCATGAAAGAGCCAAGCCAGGCCGACCTGATCCGCAAGCGCCTGATGAGCGTCCATATGGCGCTTTATGCGTCCCCCGGCTATCTTGATAGCCGTGGCATCCCCGAGATCATTGATGACCTGCATGCCCACCGTCTGATATGTCAGAACCCACGATCAACACAGGTTGGCGCCGGGGCAATGCTGGTCAATGAGCTGATGACCAATGACATTCAGTCGGTTCTGACGGTGAACAACTATTTTGGCGTCCTTCAGGGGGTGTTGAACAATCTCGGAATCGGCGTGTTGCCAGACTATCTTACCCAGGATTTCCCAAATCTCGTGCGGGTTCTGCCAGAGGTGCAATCGGTCGAAGTGCCTGTTTTCCTCGCCTATCCAGAGGAATTACGCCAATCCAAACGGATTTCGGCCTTTCGCGATTTCGTTCAGGAAGAGATATTCACCTATCGTAAGCTGTTGAAAGAACAGGCCCTTAGCCAGTAAATTAAGCGGCAATCGGACAAGCTATGCAATTCTCGCATAGCGGGCATGCTGCACCTGCGGCATTATTTCACTTGATTGGGCGTCAGGGCGCCCTTAATTCCACCTCATGACGGTGACAGCCGCAAGGCCGGTCACCATCATACCTCCCTGTTGGACTTCGGCCGAGCTTAGTGCTCGGCCTTTTTTTTGGCCTGCCCGGATTTTGGGCAGCGACGGCTGTATTGCCGTTTTGCCGGGCACCCAGTTACCGCACTTAGATCACGGCAAGCTCACGCCCCGAAAACCGCGAGAGCCTGCGCGGCGCGCCTTTGGTGATCGCGATATTCTCTTCATGCACCATGATCCGCCCCGGCAAGAGCGCGACCCCGGGCTCAAGCGTTATCACCATTCCGGGTTCAAGAACTGTGTGATCCTTCGCCGTCAGCGACAGCCCTTCGGTAAGCTGCATGCCAAGCCCGTGACCAAGACGGCCAGCCGCGTCACCATCGCCGACGATATCCGCCATCGCACGCCAGAGATCGCTTGCCCTGGCACCGGGGCGGGCGATGTCAAACGCCGCTGCCACCGCATCGACAAGCCGGTGATGCGCGTCCTGCTGTGCCTTGGTGGCATGGCCAATCGCAAAATTGCGGTCATAGTCGCAAAAATAGCCATCCCAGACCGCCCCGGTGTCCAGCATAAGAACATCCCCCCCGCCAAGCGGCACCTCGGAGGCCGGTGAAATCACATCGCCGTACCCATCCGGCCCCGCCCCCCCGGCAAGATAGGGCACCCAATCGGCGCCCTCTTCCAACAACAGGCGTTGAAAGTCGCGAAACACCTGTGAGAGCGGCACGCCGGGCGCGGCAATCTCATGCACCCGGTCAAAGGCGCGCCCCGCAAGCCCGCAGCTATGCGCGATCTTGTCAATCTCGGCCTCTGACTTCACCGCCCGCAAGGCGGCCACGATGCCACCGTCATTGCGCCATTCAAGACCGCTTGCGCGTTTGACCCGCTCAAAATCCGCCAGCGGCATGCGCAAATGGCTTTCCGGCCCCGAAGGCACCCCCACCGGCCCGCCGGTCCCGCGCAGGGTGTCGGCCAGAAGCGACACGCCGTCATCCTCGGGGTCCGGCGCCGACCAGGTCCGAATATCGCGGATCCAGGTCTTTGCCATCAGGGCCGCGCCAATCGAGGGGATCACCGCCACCGGTGCCCCGGTGAGCGGCAGCACAAGAAACCACGGTCGGCTCGGGCTTTCCCAAAACCGCGTGAGATAGCCGGTAAAATAGCGAATATCCGGCTCTGTGGTCAAAAGGATCGCGCCAAGGCCTGCGCGTTCCATCGCCGCCTGCGCGCGCGCCAGACGCGCGCGATACTCCTCAACCGAAAAACCGCGTTTCACGCCTCGGCCTCTTCGCTGATAATGCACAAAACCCGCGCCTCTGCCGGCAGGGCCATTGCCTTCATCGCCGCCACACCTGCGGCGCCCGACTGCGTGCTTGCCGCCCCCTGCGCGGCCAGTTCGGGCAGGATCGCGTCGGCCTCGGCATCGGTGATGGTCACGAACAGATCGGCATCGCGCGCCAGCCCGGCAAGCGCAATCAATGAGGGCACCTTGCAATCGAGCCGCCCCATATTGGACACCGGGCCGGTGGTCTCGACCGGCTTGCCAGCTTGAATGCTGGCCTGAAGCGCAGGCGCGCGGTCGGGTTCGACAACGATGATTTCGGGCGCATCGCCCCAGACATGGCGAAACCAAGCCGCACTCGCCCCGGCGAGCCCGCCGACCCCGGCCTGAAGGAAAATATGCGTCGGCGGTGCGGGCATCTGGCGCGCGGCCTCTTCGGCCATGGCAAGATAACCCTCCATAAGGCGGTGCGGGATTTCGAAATAGCCGGGCCAGGAGCTGTCGGACAGCAGTGTCCAGCCATTCTCACTCGCGGCCCGCATCGCCCCGGCCATGCTGGCCTCGTAATTCGTGCCCTCGCGCACCACCTCGGCGCCCTTGGCGCGCAGGCGCTCGGCAAAGCCTTCGGGCACGGTCTCGGCCAGGTAAATCACCGCCCGCGCCCCGAAAAGCCTTGCCCCGGCGGCGACCGAAAGCCCGTGATTGCCGGCACTTGCGGTCACGTACACCTGCCCGCGCAACGCCTGCGTCAGGTCATCGGCGCCCGTCTTGGCGGCTGCATGGGCAATCACATAGGCCGCCCCGAGCGCCTTGAAACTGCCAAGCCCCATACGGCCGCGCTCATCCTTGGCCCAGACCTTTGCCTCGAACCCCTCCAGTTCACGCAACGGCGTCTCGGCGGCCTTCGGGCATTGCTTCAACAAGCCCGAAGGCCGATCCGCCGCCACACTCGGCGCGGGGGCGCCTGACAACACCTCTGCGGCCAGGCCGACTCCCCGCCAGGGGTTCTTCGCAATATCCATTCCCAACTCCTTTTCTGGCCGTGCACGCAGGACGTGCCCGGCAAGGTCTTTTCAGTCCCGGCGATCCTTATCACAAAAACGTCAGCGGACAGAAATTTACTTATAACTCATTATGAATAAATGACATTTCGGAACGCCGACAGTCAATTCCTATCTTCGCGACATTCTTTTTGGAACGCCCCGCACACCTCGACGTTGTCTTCTCACACCGCAACGAGACGCAACGTCTCTTGATAAGATCGCAGTTCAGTCTGCGGAACAAACAAGGAGAGAAACAAATGAAACTTCGCAACCTTGCCCTCGTAACCGCCCTGACAAGCGTAACAGCCCTGTCCGCACAGGCTCAAGACACTCAAGGGCACACCGACACCGATGAATTGCAGCCGGTCGCTGAAACCGGCGAGACAACCGATACAGCCAACCCGGCAAACCCGGAAAAGCACGCCGATGACTACGGTCTCGAGCCCGTTGGCGAGCAATCTCCCCAGGCGTCAATGGATATGGATGGAAACATCACCGCACCGGCGGGCATGTCCCTGATGGGCAAGGACATGACCATGGCCGAGCAGACCCTGACCAAGAACATCCTCGCTGAAGCCGACAAGGGCAGCAAGCTGATGTCGGTTGATGACAAATTGATTGGCAAGGTCGTTATGGACCACGGCAATGAAGGATCAGATCACCTGATTTATGTCGATGTCGACAAAAGCGCGGATATCATGACCGAGCGTCTGGCCTTTCGGGCAAGTACGCTCAGCGTCGAACAGGGCGGTGGCCTGGAATACACCATGTCGCTGGCACAACTTCGCGCCGCCGTTGCCGAACAGGTTGCCAAATAAGACGAAGCAATCTGTTGCGGGCTTGCGGGCCTGATGCCTAGATCCCGATGTGGCCCGGCCTTCGAGCCGGGCCACTTTTATGTCCCACCGGGGCAGATTGTCCCCTGCTCCGGTGATACGGCCCCTTCCCCCGGCCCGCGCAATCGCCTAAAGAAATGCCAACCGGACCAAAGGGGATACCATTCAGATGCAGGAACCGGCAATCACGCCCGAACTGATCGAGGCCCATGGCCTCAAGCCAGATGAATACGCCCGTATTCTCGACATTATCGGCCGCGCGCCGTCCTTCACCGAACTGGGCATCTTTTCGGCGATGTGGAACGAGCATTGTTCCTATAAATCCTCCAAGAAATGGCTGCGCACCCTGCCCACCACCGGCCCGCAAGTGATCTGCGGCCCCGGCGAAAACGCCGGCGTTGTCGATATCGGCGATGGCCAGGCGGTGATCTTCAAAATGGAAAGCCACAACCACCCGAGCTATATCGAGCCTTATCAGGGGGCTGCGACCGGCGTGGGCGGCATTCTGCGCGATGTCTTTACCATGGGCGCGCGCCCGATTGCCTCATTGAACTCGCTCAGCTTTGGCGAGGTCGCCCATCACAAGACCCGCCAGCTTGTGCATGGCGTGGTCGCGGGTGTCGGCGGTTATGGCAATTGTTTCGGCGTGCCCTGCGCCGGTGGCGAGGTGCGCTTTGATGCCGCCTATAACGGCAACTGCCTTGTGAATGCTTTTGCCGCCGGTCTCGCCGATACCGACAAGATCTTTTATTCCGCCGCCTCGGGCGTTGGCATGCCGGTGGTCTATCTTGGCGCCAAGACCGGCCGCGACGGGGTTGGCGGGGCCACCATGGCCAGCGCCGAGTTTGACGAGAGCATCGAGGAAAAGCGCCCCACCGTTCAGGTTGGCGACCCGTTTACCGAAAAGCGCCTGATGGAGGCCACGCTCGAATTGATGGCCACCGGCGCGGTCATTTCCATTCAGGATATGGGAGCCGCCGGTCTGACCTGCTCAGCCGTGGAAATGGGCGACAAGGGCGGGCTTGGCGTCAAGTTGCAGCTCGATCACGTGCCGCAGCGCGAAGACAACATGACCGCCTATGAAATGATGCTTTCTGAGTCGCAGGAACGCATGCTGATGGTGCTGCGCCCCGAGCTAGAGGCCGAGGCCCGCGCCGTGTTCGACAAATGGGACCTCGATTTTGCGATTGTCGGCGAAACCATCCCCGAAGACCGCTTTCTGATCATGCAGGGCAATGAGGTCAAGGCCGATCTGCCGCTGGCCACGCTGGCGGGCAGCGCGCCGGAATATGACCGCCCCTGGGTTGCAACCGCCCCCGCCACGCCGCTTGACGACGAGGCCGTGCCGCAGATTGATGCCATCGACGGGCTGCGCGCGCTGATCGGTTCGGTCAATTACTGTTCGCGCGAATGGGTGTATGAGCAATATGACACCATGGTCATGGCCGATACCGCCCGCGCGCCGGGCTTGGGCGGCGGGTTGATCCGCGTGCATGGCACCGAAAAGCTCTTGGCCTTTACCAGCGACGTGACCCCGCGCTATGTCGCGGCCAACCCTTACGAGGGCGGCAAACAGGCCGTGGCTGAGGCCTATCGCAACCTCACGGCGCTTGGCGCCACGCCGCTTGCCTCGACCGACAACCTCAACTTCGGAAATCCCGAAAAGCCGGAAATCATGGGCCAGTTCGTCGGCGCCCTCAAAGGCATCGGCGAGGCCTGTAGCGCACTTGATATGCCGATCGTGTCTGGCAATGTCTCGCTTTACAACGAGACCGACGGCGCCGCGATCCTGCCGACGCCGACGATTGGCGCGGTGGGTCTTATTGCCAATGCCGATCTGGCGATCACCGGCGAGGTCCGCGAGGGCCATGTCGCGCTTGTTTTGGGCGAGACGGTCGGGCATCTGGGGCAATCGGCCCTGCTGGCCGAGGTGTTCAACCGGCCTGAGGGCGACGCGCCAGCGGTCGATCTTGCCGCCGAGAAACGCCACGGTGATTTCATCCGCGCCAATCACGCGCTGATCAAGGCCTGCACCGATCTCTCGGATGGCGGTCTTGCGCTCGCGGCGTTCGAGCTGGCCGAGGCGGCTTGCGTCGGCGTTCAACTTGACAGCGGCGACACTGCGACGCTCTTTGGCGAGGATCAGGGGCGCTATCTGATTGCCTGCAACTTCGATCAGGCCGAAGCCCTGATGACTGCGGCCGGACAGGCCGGTGTTCCGGTGCAGTCGGTCGGCAAGTTTGGCGGCCATACAGTGAAATACGGCACGACCGAAGCGCCTCTGGCCGAGCTTTCGGCGATCTATCGTGGCACGTTCGGCGAGACCTTCGCCTGATCACGTTTTGCTGAGTGCCATAGCGGCCCCGCGCCCGCTATGGCAGGATCCTCGCCAGAGCCCCTGAAAGGACTGTCGATGATCCGATTTCTGCTTGCCGCAAGCCTTGCCCTTGGCGCCCTGAGCGCCACCGCGCAAGAGACCGCCCCTGACGCAGAGCCGGATGCGGTAACGCCCGATGAGACCTATGGCGAGGCGCCGATGACCCTTGCGCGGCTGGATGAGATCATCCGCGCGCTTGATCCCGAAGCCCAGACAAACGGCCGAGCGTGGCAGTTGATCATCAACGACGTGCAGGTCATGATCATCACCGATGAATCTGCGGACCGCATGCGCGCCATCACCCCGGTGCGCAAGATAGAAGAGATGAGCCAGGAGGATATCACCCGCGTTCTTCAGGCCAATTTCGACTCTGCCCTCGATGCGCGCTATGCCATCGCCAAAGACGTGCTCTGGTCGGCGTTCATCCATCCGTTGAAGGCGTTGGAAAAGGACGAATTCATTTCCGGCCTTGGTCAGGTGGTCAACCTCGCGCAGAGCTATGGGACGCTTTATTCCGGCGGCGCGCTTCAGTATGGCGGCGGCGATAGCGGCGCCTTGCAGCGCCAGTTGATCGACGATCTTTTGAAAAAAGGTCAGGAAATCTGACCGCAAGCGGGTCAGGGGGGCGCTGCCCCCCAGGCCTTTGGCCTTCCCCCCGGGATATTTTTGGCCAGAAGAAACCCTGTGCGTGGGATGAGCCCCCCAGGCATCTTGCACTCGGGCATGGCGCGCTCTACATCTGTGGCAACTGCCCAAAGGAGACGCCCGCATGGCCCTACTTGCCTCAGACCTCGAAGCCCTGATCCGCCAGACCCTGCCTGATGCCACGATCACCGTTCAGGGGGATGATGGCGTGCATTTTTCGGCCGAAGTGATCGACGAAAGCTTTCGCGGGATGAACCGCGTTCAGCAACAGCGTGCCGTTTATGCCGCCCTCAAGGGCAAGATGGATGGCCCCAACGGGGTAATTCACGCGCTTGCCCTGACCACCAAGGCGCCGGACTAGGCGCGCTTTACCTTTCCCGCTTCATCTGACGCGGCCCGATGACAAGGACTTACCAAATGACCGATGCAAAAACCCAGATCGAAGAGACTGTCAAAGCCAACGACGTGGTACTTTACATGAAAGGCACCAAGGACATGCCGCAATGCGGGTTTTCATCGCGCGTGGCCGGTGTCCTTAACTTCATGGGCGTCGACTTTGCCGATGTGAATGTGCTTGCCGATGAGGCGATCCGCCAGGGCGTAAAGGATTATTCCGACTGGCCCACCGTGCCCCAGCTTTATGTCAAAGGCGAATTTGTCGGCGGCTGCGACATCATTACCGAAATGACCCTCTCGGGTGAGTTGGACGACCTGTTCGAGAAATCCGGCGTCAGTTATGACAAGGAAGCCGCAGACAAGATCCGCGAAGCCAACGCCTGAGTTTCAGGGCTTTTTGAAGGCGGCCCCTCGTGTGAGGTGGCCGCCTTTTCATGTGCGCCGGGTCCAGCCCCAGAGGCAGAGCATTTCCATCGCCACATGAGCGCCTGCAATTGCCGTGGCGCCGGTTGTGTCATAGGCCGGTGACACCTCGACCACGTCGCCCCCGACAAGGGTGATGCCCGCAAGGTCGCGCAGGATGATCGCCGCCTGCGCCGTGCTTAACCCGCCCCAGACCGGCGTGCCCGTGCCGGGCGCAAAGGCCGGATCGAGACAGTCGATATCGAAGGTCATGTAGACATTAGCTTTGCCGACTATTTCCTTGATTTTACGTGCTGTTTCCACCGGGCCAGCCAGATGAACCTCGCGCGCATCAATCGTGGTGATGCCCAATGTGTCGGGATTCTCGGTGCGAATGCCGACCTGAACAGAGTGCTTGGGATCAATCAAGCCAAGCTTGACCGCCTTGTAAAACATCGTGCCATGATCGACCCGGTCTATATCGTCATCGACCCAGGTGTCGGAATGGGCATCGAACTGCACCAGGGCCAAGGGCCCGAACTTTTCCGCGTAAGCCTTTAGAATCGGGAAGGAAATATAATGATCACCGCCAATGGCAATGCTGGCTGCACCGGCATCAAGGATGCCCCGGATATGGCTGGTCAAGGCGCCGGGAAAGGCGGGGACATTGGCATAATCGAACGCCAGATCGCCGTAATCCACGATGTTGAGCGCGCTCAGCGGGTCATACCCGCCCCAGCCATAAGGCGGATCAAACACCTGAAGGGCGCTCGCCTCGCGGATCGCGCGCGGGCCAAGCCGAGTGCCGGGACGGTTGGTGACGCCCTGATCAAACGGTACCCCGGTGATGGCAACATCGACGCCACTCAGGTCCTTGGTATAGCGTCGTCGCATAAAGGACGTGGCGCCACCAAAGGTGTTCTCATAGCTCAAACCGCGTAAGGTTTTCCTTGTAAACGCCTGATCTACTTGTGTTTTTGCATCTTCCAGAGCCATAAAAATTCTTTCATCAAGGTTTTGCAAGCGGCTGCGCACGCTCGACAAGGCGCGCAAAAAACGAGGCGCCCACCGGGGCGACCGCATCGTTGAAATCAAATTCCGGGTGATGCAGGCCCGGCCCCTCGCCCTGGCCCAGAAACAGGTAGGACCCAGGCCGCGCCTCAAGCATATAGGAGAAATCCTCCGCCCCCATTTCGCGCGGGCGATCGTCAGTCACCGACGCGTCGCCCACGATATCGCGCGCGACCTCGGCGGCAAAGCCGGTTTTGGCGGCATCATTGACGGTCGCCGGATAGCCAAGCTCGATCCGCACTTCGGCGCGCACCCCGTAAGAGGCCGCCTGCCCTTCGGCGATTTCGCGCAGCCGACGATGCACCATCTGCTGTACATCGGGGGCAAAGGTGCGGATCGTGGCATTGATATAGGCGGTCTCGGGGATCACATTGTCGGCGCTGCCGGTGTGGATCTGCGTGACTGAGATCACCAGATCATCCAGCGGATTGCGGTTGCGGCTGACGATGGTCTGGATCGCCTGCACGATCCCCACGGCGGCGACCACCGGGTCGCGGGTGCCATGCGGCATGGCGCCATGGCCGCCCTGCCCGATGACCTCGATATGAAGCGTATCCACCGCCGCCATGATCGGCCCCGGCGTGGTTTCAAACGTGCCGGCCGCCACGCCCGGCAGGGTATGCAGCGCATAGACCTGATCAATGGCGTAGCGATCCATGATGCCCGCCTCGACCATCACCTGACCACCGCCCGGCCCCTCTTCGGCAGGCTGAAAGATAAGCGCGACACGGCCCTTGAAGTTGCGCGTTTCGGCCAGGTATTTGGCCGCGCCGAGCAGCATCGTGGTATGCCCGTCATGGCCACAGGCATGCATCTTGCCCGCCCGCTTCGAGGCCCAGTCGGCGCCGGTCGCCTCAATGATCGGCAAGGCATCCATATCGGCGCGCAACCCGATGCAGGGGCCATCGCCGCGCCCTTCGATCACCGCTACCACACCAGAGGTGGCAATGCCCTCCTCAATCTGGGTGATACCGAATTCGCGCAAGCGCTCGACCACAAAGCCTGCGGTTTCATGACAGTCAAACCCCAATTCCGGGGTCTCATGCAGATGCCGGCGCCAGGCGGTCATCTCATCGGCAAACCCGGCAATGCGATTGATCACGGCCATCTCTGGACATCCTTTTGCTCACGCGTCAGGGTCCACTCAACCCCAAAGACGAGAGCACCGCAATGGCTGATGACACCCTCATTCACGATCCCCAAGGCGGCCTGCCCCGGCTGATCGCCATCATGCGGGCCCTACGTGATCCTGTGACAGGGTGCCCCTGGGATATTGAACAGGATTTCGCCAGCATCGCGCCCTATACCATCGAAGAGGCCTATGAGGTCGCCGATGCGATCGAGCGCGCAGACTGGGGAGAGTTGCGCGGCGAGCTGGGCGATTTGCTGTTGCAGGTAATCTTTCATGCACAAATCGCCGAAGACCGGGGGCTGTTTGATGTCCATGACGTGGCCAAGGCGATTTCCGACAAGATGGTCGCGCGCCATCCGCATGTGTTTGGCGAGGAATCGCGCGATAAATCCGCCGAACAACAGACCCGCGACTGGGAGGCGATCAAGGCCGCCGAACGCGCGGCACAGGCCCAGACCGGCACGCTTGATGGGGTGGCCCTGGGGCTGCCTGCGTTACTGCGAGCGGTCAAGCTGCAAAAACGCGCCGCGCGTGTGGGGTTCGACTGGCCCGAAATCTCGCAAGTGCTCGGAAAGATCACCGAAGAAGTCGGCGAGTTGCAAGAGGCGGCGGCCGATCTGCCACAGGACAAGATCGAGGAAGAATTCGGTGATTTGCTCTTTGTGATGGCCAATCTGGCGCGGCATATGAATCTCTGCCCAGAGGCCGCGCTACGCGGCGCCAACGCCAAATTCACCCGCCGTTTCGGTCGGGTCGAGGCGCTTTTGGCCGAACAGGGCAAATCCCCGGCACAATCCGATCTTGCCGAAATGGATGCACTCTGGGATCGTGCCAAGAGTGAAGAGCGGCGCTAACCCCCGCCCGCCCGCACTGCCGCTCTTGCGGGAGCCTCCGGCGGGGATATTTACGGCCAGAAGAAACCCAAGCGCATCGCCCGTCTTCTTCTGGCTTTAAATATCCAAATCCCGCAAGTTCAACGGGCGCGCCGCTGGCGGTTAACCGAGCGCGTCGTTACAGCGCTGACAGGTGCCGGGATGGGCGTGGTGGCTGCCGACATCGGGCAGGATTTTCCAGCAGCGCTGGCATTTTTCACCATCCGCACGCTCGAATACCACGGTGACACCCTCCACCTCTGGCAGGCGGAAGGCCTCGGACGGAGCCGGATCGCCTGTAAGCTGGATGTCGGAGGTGATGCAGATATCCTCGAAATTCACCGATTTCAGCAGTGCAAGCATCTCTGCGTCGCGGGCATGGACCACCGGCGCGGCCTCAAGGCTGGCGCCGATGACTTTTTCGGTGCGCTGCACCTCAAGGGCGGCGGTGACCACCCGGCGCGCGGCGCGCACCTTGGCCCATTTCGCCGCCAGATCTGGATCAAGCCAGGTGGCGGGCGTGTCGGGAATGTCGACCAGATGCACCGAGCTTTCCTCGCCCGGGAACCGCTCCAGCCAGACCTCTTCCATGGTGAAGACAAGCACCGGCGCGAGCCATGTTGTCAGGCGGTGGAACAGCAGATCAAGCACCGTGCGCGCGGCACGGCGGCGCGCGGTGTCGCCATCGCAATAGAGCGCATCCTTGCGGATATCGAAATAAAACGCGCTCAGCTCAAGTGTGGCAAAGTTGAAAACCTGCTGGAATACCCCTTGGAAATCATAGGCTTCAAAACCACTCTTCACCCTTGCATCAAGCTCGGCCAGACGGTGCAGCACCCAACGTTCCAACTCGGGCATATCCGCCGCGTCAACCCGGTCAGCTTCTTCAAAATGCGCCAGGGCCCCAAGCATGAACCGCATCGTGTTGCGCAACCGGCGATAGCTGTCGGCGGTCCCTTTCAGGATTTCCGGCCCGATCCGCTGGTCGTTGGTATAGTCGGTCTGCGCCACCCAGAGACGCAGGATATCTGCACCGTACTGCTTGACCACCTCTTCGGGCACGATGGTGTTGCCGATGGATTTGGACATTTTCACGCCCTTTTCATCCAGCGTAAAGCCGTGGGTCAGCACGCCCCGGTAAGGTGCGTGACCGATGGTGCCGCAGGCCTGAAGCATCGAGGAATGGAACCAGCCGCGATGCTGGTCGGTGCCCTCAAGGTAAAGGTCGGCCATGCCGTCCTCTGACCCATCTTCGCGATCGCGCAGAACAAAGGCATGGGTCGAGCCGGAATCGAACCACACATCGAGGATATCATCGACCTTATCCCACTGGTCGGCGTCATGGTCCGTGCCAAGGAAGCGTTCCTTGGCGCCGGGTTTATACCAGGCATCGGCGCCTTCGGCCTCGAACGCCGCAAGGATACGCGCATTCACCGTTGCGTCACGCAAAAGAAAATCAGGGTCGGTGGGCAAAGCGCCCTTTTTCACAAAACAGGTCAGCGGCACGCCCCAGGCGCGTTGCCGCGACAGCACCCAGTCGGGCCGCGCCTCGATCATCGAATAGAGCCGGTTGCGCCCGGTTTTCGGCGTCCAGGTTACCAGTTTGTCGATCGAGGTGAGCGCGCGGGTGCGGATCGTCGTGCCGTAGTCGTCCTGCCCGTCGCCAACGGGGCGATCCACTGCAGCAAACCATTGCGGCGTGTTGCGATAGATCACCGGCGCTTTGGAGCGCCAGGAATGCGGATAGCTGTGCTTGATCTTGCCACGCGCCAGCAAGCCGCCAACCTCGGCCAGCTTGTCGATCACCGCCTTGTTGGCATCGCCCTCTTTGCCGTTGGGCTTGAGGATCGCCTTACCGCCAAACAGCGGCAGATCATCGCGAAACCGGCCATCTTCCATGACGTTATAGGTGATCACCTGTTCCAGCATACCGAGATCGCGATAAAGCTCGAATTCTTCCATCCCGTGGGAGGGGGCGCAGTGGACAAAGCCGGTGCCTTCTTCGTCGGTGACGAAATCGGCGGCGCGGAAATCTCGGGGGTCGTTCCATTCGCCGTTGCCGCCTTCGGCACCGGCCAGCGGGTGTTGCAGCGACAGGCCCGACAGTTCATCCGCGCTCACGTCGCGCAGACGGGTAAACATGCCGTCCTCAAGCCGGGCGCGGGTCATTACATCCCCGGCAAGCTTGTCGGCCAGAATGAATTTATCGCCGACATTGGCCCAGCTTTCATCGGGCGTCGAGGTGACCTCGTAGAGGCCATAGGCAAAGGTTTCGCCGTAAACCACGGCCTTGTTGCTTGGCATGGTCCAGGGGGTGGTGGTCCAGATGACGACATGGGCGCCTATCAGGTCCCGATTCTGAAGCTTGGCCCCCTCACCAGCGGCCGGATCGACAACCCTGAACTTCACCCAGATCGTAAAGCTTTCCTTGTCGTGATATTCCACCTCGGCCTCGGCCAGGGCGGTCTGCTCAATCGGCGACCACATCACGGGTTTGGAGCCTTGATAAAGCGTGCCGTTCATCAGGAACTTCTGGAATTCCTCGGCGATGATCCGTTCGGCGCGGAAATCCATGGTCAGGTACGGCTTGTCCCACTTGCCGGTGACACCAAGGCGCTTGAATTCGTCGCGCTGGATGTCGATCCAGCCTTCGGCGAATTTGCGGCATTCTTGACGGAAATCGACAATATTAACCTCGTCCTTGTCCTTGCCCTTGGCGCGGTACTGCTCTTCGATCTTCCACTCGATCGGCAGGCCGTGACAATCCCAGCCGGGGATATAGCGCGCATCGCGGCCCATCATCTGTTGGCTACGCACCACCATATCCTTGAGGATCTTGTTGAGCGCGTGACCGATATGCAGATGCCCGTTGGCATAGGGCGGTCCGTCATGCAGGGTAAAGGGCGCGCGCCCTTCGGCCTTGGCGCGCAGGCGGTCATAGATCTCAAGCCGTGCCCAACGATCAAGCCATTCCGGCTCGCGTTTGGGCAGGCCCGCGCGCATCGGGAAATCGGTTTGGGGAAGGTTCAGCGTGGCTTTATAGTCGGGCGTTTGGGCGGTGTCGGCGCACATTGCGGGCGTCCTTTGTCACTGGTCTTGCATCAATCTGGATGAGGGGCGGCGCGCTTGCTCATACGCCTTGTCCCGGCGGCTCGATCTGATCAGAGCGCCGGGCATGTAATTCGAATAATGATCGCAGTGCGTGTCATCATGGCCGCCTTATAGGCGCGCTGCCCGGCCCCGTCCAGAGGGGGGATTGCCTTGGGCGCACAGGCACGCCACATAAGGCATATGACAAACGCCCTGCCCCCCCGCTTTCCCATCACCCGACCCGAGATCGAGCATGTGGTGGCCGTGTTCTATGCCGCCGTGCGCGCGCATCCCGGGCTTGGGCCGGTGTTTGCGGTGCATGTCACCGACTGGCCCGCGCATGAGGCGCGGGTCGCGGATTTCTGGGCCAACGCGATCCTGCATGAGCGGGTCTATGACGGCAGCCCGATGGAGGCGCATGTCAAGGCGCGCAACGTTCAGCCGGGGATGTTTTCCACCTGGCTGGCGTTGTTTGATCGCACGCTTGAGCGCGAGTTGACTGGCGAACAGGCGGCGGCCTGGTCGGCGCTTGCGCATCGCATCGGGCGGTCCCTGCGCGCGGGCGTGGTCGATCGCGCCACCCTGCCCGGCGGCATCCCCAAGCTGCGCTAGGCCGAAGGCTCTGCCATATGGCGCGCGATACGTTGATTGAGCCAAGCAAGCCCCGCCAGCGACAGGCCAAGCCCAAGGAAGGACGCCACCCGCACCAGCCCGGCAAGACCCGCCATATCGACCAGAAACACCTTGGCCACGGTCAGCGCGACCCCGGCCATAGCCAGACGGCGCAGGGTCTCTGAGCGGCGCAACAGCGCCAGCAAAAGCAACACGGCCGACACCGCGATGAGCGCAATGGTGTAGCTATATAACTCGCCATCGCTGACGCCGGACACCGACAGATCGCGCCCCTGCCACAAGCGGCGGATCTCAAGCGCGCCGTACCAGGCGGCATAGGCCGAGGCGAACAGGGCAAAGACCCGCCGCAACAGGCGCGGCAGATGTCCAAGCCTCCACGCGGCCATCGCAAAGACAAGGGCAACCGGCAGATAGGCCGCCGCCAGACTGTCGAAAATCGCCGGGCCGGTGACCCATTCCTTGCGCCACATGAAGGGCATCAACGGGTTGGTCAGCACCGCCTGCGCGGCCAGCAATATCGCGCCAATCGCGCCTGCCCCTACTGCCAGGGTAACGCGCAACACGCGCATGATCCTGCCACCGACCTGAAGCCGGTAAAGCTGTGTCATCGCGGTGACAAGCCAGACCGTGGCCATCAGCCCAAGCCCGGCATGCCCCATCGCACCGAGGCCGCCAAGCCAGCGTTGCAAAAGAACGCTCGCGAAAATGGCGGCGATGTTCCAGATCGCGCTTTCAACAACAACCCGCGTGGCATGGCCCGCGCGCGGCGCCATCACCCACCAAGCCGCCCCCAGCAAGGCCAAAGGCCCGGCATGCGACAGGATCACATCGCTCAGGCTGGCCCTATTCACCGCCCAGAGAAGGCCCGGATCAAGCACAAGACGATAGCCGATGACGGCGATGCCAAGCTGTGCTACTCCGCCCAAAAGCGGTAGGTCAAAGCGTCGGTCAATCAGCGCGGTCACAAGCACCATCACCGCAAGCGCCAGCGTAAGCGCCGCCGCGCTCAGCATCACGAAAAGCGCCAGCGAGATAAGAACAATCGCGGCCCCTGCAAAGAGGGCCACGTGCAAGCGCGCCTCTTGCCCTTGGGCCTTGGCGGCGCGCATCGCAAACCAGACCATGAGCCCCGCCATCGCAATCACATGCAGCGCCCAATGGTAACCGCCGATCACATCGCCGGGCTGCCACCACAGCTCCAGGATCAGGGCCATCGCCGGGCCGGCCAGAGCCGCGCCAAGCGCCCAGAGGATCATCGCCACCACGCCGCCAGACCACCGCATCCGAAGCGCAAAGAGGGTTGAGGTCACCGCCCCGCCCAGCATCAGGACGCTGGCCGCCAGCGGCGCGGGGGTTTCCGGCAAACGCGCGGCCCCTGCGCGGAATGTCGCCCAGAGGGGACCGGACTCCAGCCCCTCAACCGCGACGAAGACAAGGCCCGCAAGCGCCGGAAGCACCGGTAGATCCTCAAGCGCAGGCGCGCGCGATGTGCCGAGCACAAGCGCCGCAATCATCGCCGCCAAAAGCCCCAGCGACAGCCAGATCGTCAACACATCGCCCGCGTCCATGGCGACAAGCACCGCGGCCGCACTGCTGAGTGCGACCATGGCGAGCGCAAGACGGGTCGGGAACTCCGGGAAATCGCCGCCCGCCATGATCCGCCGACTTAGCGAATTGCCCGCATGCAGCGGGGTCAGGCGGCGCTCTGGCACCAGTACGGCAAACAGCGTCGCCAAGGCCCAGAACGCCAGATAATGCAGCGCGCCTGCCCCGCCGAGATAAAGCAGCGTCGCGCCGCCAACCGTCACCGCAAGGGCCAGCACAGATATCCAGGCCCATCGGCGCCACGCATCCACCGCAAGCCCGACAAAGGCCAAAAGCGCGTAGTAATAGTAAAACACCCAAGGCGCATCCGACGACCCGCCGACAAGAAACGGCGCGGCGCCCGCCCCCGTCAACCCAAGCGCCGAGAGGACCGGACCATAGAACCAGCCAAGCCCGATTGCCACGGCCGCAACGCCGACAAGCGCGATCAGGGTGGCTTCGGGGCCGATCAACCCGTAAAGCGCACGCGCCGCCAGAACGGCGGCGAAAAGCGTAATCACGCCCGCGCCCGACAGAACCGAGGGCAATCCCGCCGTTGCGCCGCGCTCATCGCCGTGGCGGCGTCGGATCAACTCGCCCCCGGCAATGAGGGCGGCGCCGAGCGCCAAGGCCCCCATGACGCGCCAGAACGGGGTCAAGAGACCGTTTTCAACGCCGTATTGCACCATGAACACCCCGGCCAGCGCCAGAGAGATGCCAGCCACCGCAAGCGCCCAATTCTCGCCCAGCCAGCGGACCAGCGAGGCCATCCTGTCACCGTTTAGAACAAAGGCGCGCGGCGGGGCGGGATCGTTTGCGGCAGGGCCTGCCTCGGGGGGCGGCGGCGTCGGCGCCGGTTCAGGGCGCACCCAGGGGCCGGTGGAAGCGACCTTCGGTGCAGGCTCTTGATTGATCGCGGTGGCCGACAGGGGCCGCTCACCCGCGCCAAGCTCTACCTCAAGCGCAGTTACCCGCGCCCTGAGGCGGGCATGCGACACCAGAAGATAAGGCAGCCCGACCACCACAAGGGCGAGAATGCACAGCGCAACAATGACCACAATCGTATCCATTTCCATACCTGTTTACTCGACCCGCAAGACCGCGTGTTATCCTTGGGCGAAAAGCCCCGTCAACGCCCGTTTGACCAGCCCGGTGACAGACGGCCGACGCAGGCGCACAAAGGGCAAGGGGCGACAGACCTCGATGGTGGCAACCCCGACGCGCGCGGTCAGCGCGCCGTTGACCACGCCTTCGCCAAAGCGGCGCGACAGCTTCGAGACAAGCCCGCCGCCGGCCACGCTGCTGATCAGGTCATCGCCCACCGCCACCGCGCCGGTGGCCACCAGATGCGCCATGACCGCACGCGCCAGGCGCCAGCTTCCCAGAACCCCGGCGCGCCCGCCATAAATCTCGGCCACCCGGCGGATCATCCGCAGATTGGCCACCAGAGCACCGATCACATCGGCAAGCGCAAGCGGCACAAGTGCTGTCACCGTCGCCACCTGCCGCGCGGCGGTTTCAACCTCGCGCCGGGCAAGCGCATCGAGCGGCGCCAAAAGCTCGGACTCGGCCAGACCGATCAGCGCCTCTGCGTCAAACTGTTCAGGCGCGCGCTCCTTTAGGCGCTCTTGGCCCCAGCGGGTCTCATCGCGGGTGGCGTAAAGCGCCTGTAGACGGTCCACTACACCACGTGCCTGAACCAGATCGGCGCCCGCAAGAGCGCCAACCGCCGCCCGGTTAAGCGCGTCTAGCCGCCCCAAACGCACAAACCCGGCCATTTCGCGCAGCCCAAGCAGAACGGCGATGCCCAAAAGGGCAATCCCCATCGCCGCCACCAAATATCCGAGGATCGGCACCCGGTCGATCAGGTTCAGAGCGAAATCCCAGGCCGCGACCGACACAGCCGCCCCCAGAAGACCAAGCGCAAGCGCCCAAAAGGCGCGGCCAAGGCGCGAGGGCGGGCGCGCTGCGCCGCTGATCGTCGCCTGCATGGCGCCCCCCTGCGGCATTTCTGCGTCGGGCTCGGGGATCGGCGGCGCGCGGTCGGGGCCGAGCGTGTCGGCGCCGTCATCGAGTTCGATCAACACCGGGCCGGTTGATTTTGCCTTGCTCATTGGATTGCGCCTTTCTCGGAGGTCCAGACCATCAGGATATCGGGCAGGTTTTCGTCATTGCCATAGCCCGGACTGCGCCCGTATTCGATAAACCCGTTGGCCGCATAAAACGCCTGCGCCCCGGTATTTGCCTCAAGCACCCATAGATCGAGCGCCTGCGCCTCGGCCTTGGCCTCGGCCAAAAGCGCGCGCCCGATGCCCCGGTTGCGACGATCGGGATGGACATAAAGCGCATGAATGCGGCGGCCGTCGCGCACAATAAAGCCGGCCACGCCGCGCCCGTCCTTGAGCACCCGCACCCAACCCCAGCGGATCACTTTGACGAAGGTGGTGAGATCTTCGCGCCGCGTGCGCACCTGTGGCAGCCAGGGCGTCGCGCGGGTAAAGCGCCACAGGATCACCGCGAGGCGCGGCAGATGCCAGAGCCGCGCCGGGCGCGGCTCCATTACCGGAACAACGATACTCATAGGCGATCCCCAAGCAGAAACTCTGCGGCGCGGTCAAGCCGGATATGGGGCGGCCCCTCGCCCGGCCGCAGGTTTAGCCGCGCCGGCGCAAAGCGCATCACGTTATATTCGCCATCAAGCCAGCGTGTCGCGCCGGAGCGCGAGGCCGACAAGAGCGCGCCGGGGTCCTGCGGCAAGGCACCGGGATAAAGCACCGCCTGCTTGCCGGTCTCCAACAGCCGCCCGCGCACGCAATCGAGATCGCGGCCCTCATGGCTTAGCTGTTCCTCGACGGTGGCGCGCAGCGCCGCAATCGCCATGGCCTCGGTGTCGGCGCCGGCAAAATCGGCACGATCGCGCGCCTCGCGGGTCAGCGCCGCCATAATCGCGGTCAGCTGCGGGTGTTGGTTGTGGTGCAGGTGATCGGCCTTGGTCGCGGCAAACAGGATCTTTTCGACCCGTTTGCCGATCAAGAGCCGGGTCAGAAAGGCATTTCTGCCGGGCCGGAATGTGGCAAGGATCTCGGCCATGGCGCGGCGCATGTCCTCAACCGCCTGCGGGCCCTTGTGGATCGCATCGAGCGCATCGACCAGCACCACCTGCCGGTCGATGCGCGCGAAATGATCGCGGAAAAACGGCCGCACGACCTCGCGCTTGTAGGCGTCATAGCGGCGCGCCATCTCGGAGCGCAGGCTTTTGCGCGTGCCCGCAGGCCCCTCGGGCAAAGGTGCAAAGGTGACCACGGGCGACCCGGCAAGCTCTCCCGGCAGCAAGAAGCGCCCCGGCGTGCAGTCATAAAATCCGGCCTTGCGCGCGGCATCCAGATAGGCGGTAAACCCCTGCGCCAGCCCCTGCGCCACCGGCTCTTGCAGGGGGGCGGCGGAATCGACCCCGCCAAGCGCCGCAAGATAGGCCGCCGCCTCTGGCCGCTTGGCGAGGCGCGCCAGAACCTCGGCCGACCAGGCGTCATAGGATTTATCCAGAAGCGCCAGATCAAGCAGCCATTCGCCGGGATAATCGACGATATCCAGATGCACGGTGCGCGGCCCGGTCACCCCCGCCAAAAGGCCGGTCGGGCGCACCCGCAGCGACAGGCGCAGTTCAGACACGGCACGCGTACTTTCGGGCCAATGCGGCTCAGTCGCGGTGAGAGCGGCCAGATGATGCTCGAAATCAAAGCGTGGCAGGGTGTCATCGGGCTGTGGCTGAAGGAAGGCGGCACTGATGCGCCCCTCAGAGGCGGCCAAAAGCCCCGGCATCCGGCCGCGATCCATCAGATTGGCCACAAGCGAGGTGATGAACACCGTCTTGCCCGCGCGTGCAAGCCCGGTGACGCCAAGGCGTATCACCGGCTCGAACAGGGCGCCCGACACCCGGTCGCCTACCCCCTCGATCCCGCGCGTCAGCCCCTCTGCCAGCTGTGAAATCACCAAACACCCGCCCCTTTTACACCGGTTTGCCCCAAGATAGCCGCGCCGACCGCCACTTGCTAGGGGGGCAACGCGCTGGTTTTCCCCGCAAAACGTCAGGATCAGGGCATGGCGCGGGAGATTGAGTATTTTTGGAACGGTGAAAGCCAATGCCGGTGATAGCCAAAGCGATTTTTCCGCGCTATACGGGCGGAAATTTGAGGAGCCCCAACATGGCCGAGACCGAGCAGCCGCAACTCTATCTGATTACTCCGCCCGAGTTTGAGCTTGGCCGCTTTCCAGAGACCCTCGCGCGGGTTCTGGATTCGCAAGAGGTGGCCTGTGTGCGCCTTGCCCTGGCGAGCCGCGACGAAGATCGCATCGCGCGCGCCGCCGATGCCTGTCGCGAGGTGACGCACACGCGCGACATTGCCCTGGTGATCGACACGCATGTGTTGATGGTGGAACGGCTTGGGCTTGACGGGGTGCACCTGCTGGATGGCGCCCGCACGGTACGGTTTGCGCGCAAGGAGTTGGGCGAGGATGCGATCATCGGAAGCTTTTGTGGCACCTCGCGTCATGACGGGATAAGTGCCGGCGAAGCGGGCGCCGATTACATCAGTTTCGGCCCTGTCGGCGCCTCGGCACTGGGCGATGGCAGCCGGGCCGAGGACGAGCTTTTTGACTGGTGGTCGAAGATGATCGAATTGCCGGTCGTGGCCGAAGGCGCGCTTGACGCGGGTCTTGTACGACAGCTTGCCCCGGTCACGGATTTTTTCGCCTTTGGCGATGAAATCTGGCAACATGACGATCCGGTCGCGGCGCTTGGCAATCTGGTCGCGGCAATGGCCGAGGTTTAACGGCCCTGCCGATCCTTTGGCATGGCCGCGCGCACAGCATTTTCGACATGCGCGGCCAATGCCTTTCTATCCGGAAATTCGTCAACCTTAACAGGGTCATGGTAGACGACCTTCACCTTTCCTTGCCGCGCCGCGCCCAACACTTGTAACGCGTGAGCGCCAAAGGTCATGTTGCCCCACCAGCCGTAAAACCGCGGGTCTTGATCGTCGGGCGCGTGATAAATCACCGTAACCGGCTGAACAAAGATGTCATGGCGAATGTTCTTGCTAAAGAACGCCTGAAAAAGCGTTGATTTAAATGGCAAAACGCGCAATCCATCGGTCGAGCTTCCCTCCGGGAAGAACAACAGCTTGTGCCCCGCCCGAAGTCGGCTTTCGAAAATCTCGGTCTGGGCACGCGCCTGTTTGGGATCACGGTTGATGAACACCGTCCCGGTGATCCGCGCCAAAAGCCCGATTCCCGGCCATTTCGCCACCTCGGACTTGGAGACGAAATACACCCGTTTGCGCGCATTGAGAGCAAAAATATCAAGCCATGATGCGTGGTTAGCCACCACAGCTCCGGCATGGCGCATCGGTGCGCCTGCCACCTCGTGGCGCATGCCGAGCACGACAAAGGCCATCCGGCACACCGATTGGGTGATATGGGGCGTCCAGGGGCGGTGCAGCTTGTAAAGAGGCTGTTCTATCGACCGTATCACCGCAGTTAGCACGACCCCGATGAGAAGAATGCAAACCAGGATCGCACCGCGTAAAACCGCGCGCGCAACGCCCATGGGGCCAAGCCGGACCACCGCAGGCGGGTCCGGCGAATTCCAGGTGAAACTCACCGTGCAAGCCCTTTGGAATAAATGGATTTCCTTTTGCTATTCAGCCGCTCTGTGTCCATCACAAGGCAAACATCCGTGGTGTTGAACTGATGATCGACATAAGCGCCCTCGCCGACATATCCGCCCATCCTGAGATAGGCCTTGATCAGGGCGGGCACCTCGAGCATCGCCGCGCGCCGGTCCAGAGCGTCGGCGGGAATCAGGTTCATGCTTTGGAAATACTCGCGACGGGCGCGCACGCGGATTTCGGGCGGCGCAAGATAGCGGTGATGCAAGAGCGACAGCGGCCGCGCCAATGTGGCGGGCTCCGTACCATGAAAGCTTGCCACCCCGAACATGATTTCCACTTGATAATCAGTGATATAGGCGGCCAGACCATTCCAGAGATGATACATGCCCGGCCCGCCGCGATAAGGCTTGGCCAGACAGGAGCGCCCCAGCTCCATCAGCCGCCGCCCGCTGTTGCGCAGGATCGAGAGATCATATTCATCCTCTGAATAAAACTGACCGGCGCGCCGGGCCTGATCATCGCGCAACAACCGATACGCCCCGACAACAGCGCCGCCCTGCGCATCATCTAGCAAGAGCAGGTGGTCGAAATAGGTATCAAAACGATCAAGTTCCAGCCGCGCGGCGTGATCCACCATCGGGCCGGTGCCGCCCAACTCCTCGACAAACACCTCATAGCGCAGGCGTTGCGCGGCCCGCAACTCTTGCGGGGTTGTGGCGAGCTTGACGCGAAAAATTGGGGAGCTGGCGGGCATTTCGCTCTCGGATTGGTGGCTTTGGCGAGGGTTTAGGCAAGCGCCCCAGCAATGACAACACGCGTTAAAGGCGCATCTGGTCGAAAAGGCGGGGCGATGTTAACCTTTTGCTAACCATGATCAGGGATCAAAGACGACAACAAGTTCCACCCGCGCGCCGTCAATCACCACCTTCCCGACCTCGCGAAAGTTAACGGTGATACGGCCCGCGATATTCGATTGCACCTGGCCGGTGCCCCAATCAGGCTGTTGGGGGTGGCGGACAAACATCCCGGGTTCCAGTATCGAGTTCATATCGCTCATGTCGTACCTCGCTTCGGAGAATAGCTTTGAACAACCATAGTCAGACCCTGGCCGCATTGATAGGCTCTCGTATCTGCCATGACCTGATAAGCCCGATGGGGGCTGTCACCAACGGCTTGGAATTGCTGGAACTTTCCGGCATGGGCACCTCACCCGAAATGGTGCTTATCTCGGAAAGTGCGGCGGATGCGAATGCGCGCATTCGGCTGTTCCGGCTGGCCTTTGGCACCGCCTCTGCGCGTCAGAGCCTGCGCAGTGAAGACCTTGGCGCTATTCTGGCCACGGTCTATCGCACCGGGCGAATCGCACTTGACTATGGCCTGTCGGGGACAGTGACCCAGCCCCTTGCACAGGTGGTAGTGTTAAGCCTTTTGTGCGCGGAACAGACCATCCCCTTTGGCGGCACCCTCTCGGTCACCCAACACGAGGGACAGTTCGAGATCAGCGCCACCGGCGGGCGGCTTCAGATCAATGACCAGCTGTGGAACAGCCTTGGGGCGATGGCGCCCGCGCCCGAGGTGACCCCGGCGCAGGTGCAGTTTCTGTTGTTGCCAGAGCGGCTGGCCGCGCTTGGGCGCTCGGCGCAGGTGGACCACGGCGAGACCGAGCTGCGGCTTCGGTTCTAGGCGCGCGTGGTTCCATCGCCGTCGACCAGATATTTGAAGCTGGTCAGCTGCGCCGCGCCCACCGGGCCGCGCGCATGCATCTTGCCGGTGGCGATGCCAATTTCCGCGCCCATGCCGAATTCGCCCCCGTCGGCGAATTGGGTCGACGCATTGCGCATCAGGATCGCGCTGTCGAGACGGGCAAAGAACCGGTTCGCGGTGGCGTCATCCTCGGTGATGATACAATCGGTGTGGTTTGAGCCATAGCGCCGGATATGGGCGATCGCGGCGTCAAGATCATCGACCACCTTGGCGGCGATGATGCTGTCAAGGTATTCACACCCCCAGTCCTCCTCGGTGGCCGCCGTCGTGCCCTCAATGGCGCGCAGGCTCGCATCGGCGCGCACCTCGACCCCGGCATCCAGAAGCGCACGCACCACGCCCTGGCCGATGGTGCCAATGATATCGCGGTGGATCAAAAGACACTCGGCCGCGCCACAGATGCCGGTCCGCCGGGTCTTGGCGTTCATCACCACGCGGAGCGCCTTTTCGGGGTCGGCCTCCTTGTCGATATAGATGTGAACGATGCCCTCCAGATGGGCGAAGACCGGCACCCGCGCCTCGCGTTGGACAAGGCCGACAAGGCCCTTGCCACCACGCGGCACGATCACATCCACCGTATCGGTCATCGTCAAAAGCGCCTGCACCGCCGCCCGGTCACGGGTCGGCACAAGCTGAATTGCATCCTCGGGAAGGTCGACGGCGCGCAGCCCCGTAACGAGGCAGGCGTGTATCGCGCCTGATGAGTGAAAACTTTCAGACCCGCCGCGCAGGATCACCGCATTGCCGGATTTAAGACAGAGCGCCCCGGCATCCGCCGTCACATTCGGGCGGCTTTCATAGATCACGCCGATTACCCCCAGGGGCGTGCGCACGCGGCGGATATGAATGCCGGTGGGCTGATCCCATTCGGCCAGAACCTCGCCCACCGGATCATCCTGGGCGGCCACCGCGCGCAAGCCCTCGACGATGCCCTTGATGCGGCTCTCGTCCAGCGCAAGGCGATCCATCATCGCCTCGCTCAGCCCCTTGTCGCGGCCATAGGCCAAATCCTTTTCATTGGCGGCAAGGATATCCGCGCGCCCGTCCCAGACCGCATCGGCGGCGGCCTCAAGCGCGGCCCGTTTGGCCTCGGGGCTGGCCACGGCCAGATCGGCGGCGGCGGCCTTGGCACGCGCGCCGATATCGGCCATCAGCGCGGCAATATCTTGATGCTCTGTCATGTCACACTCTCCTCTTCGGGGTTTGGCACCTAAAACGCCATGTCGTCGCGATGCATCAAGGGCCCACGCGCCGCATGGCCAAGCACCGGCTCGATCTGGTCCAAGCGCAAGCCGCTTATTTTCTGTGCATCCGCGCCATCGTAGCGGGTCAGCCCTTGCCCCAGCGTGCGCCCGGCCTCATCGACAACCTCAACCGGGTCACCGCGGCCGAATTTGCCGCTGACCAGAAGCACCCCGGCGGGCAACAGGCTGCTGCCCGAGCGCAGCGCCTTTGCGGCCCCGGCATCGACCACGACCCGGCCTCTGGGCTTCATCGCCGCGATCCAGGCCTTGCGCTTTTGCTGGGGGTCGCCCTGGGCCAAAAACCATGTGGCGGCGGCCCCCTCTTCAAGCGCCTTGATCGGGTGCAGAACCGCGCCCTGAGTGATCGCCATGTCACAACCGCCCGCCGTGGCAGTCTTGGCCGCCAAGAGCTTGGTTTTCATGCCGCCCTTCGAGAGGCCCGACCCGGCATCACCGGCCATCGCCTCGATCTCTGGGGTGATCATCTCGATCACGTCATAGCGCGTGGCGTCGGGGTCTTGTGCAGGGTTGGCCGTATAGAACCCATCCACGTCCGACAGCAGGATAAGCTGATCGGCGCCCGCCGTGACCGCCACCTGCGCCGCCATCCGGTCATTGTCGCCATAGCGGATTTCATCGGTCGCGACGGTATCGTTTTCATTGACGATCGGCACCGCACCAAGGCGCAAAAGCTGTTCCAGCGTGGCGCGCGAATTGAGGTAACGACGCCGATCCGCGCTATCCTCAAGCGTGACAAGCACCTGCGCCGAGATGATGCCATGCGCGCCAAGCGCCTTGTCATAGGCCCCTGCCAGCCGGATTTGCCCGACCGCCGCCGCGGCCTGACTTTGTTCAAGCGACAGCTCTGTTGCCGGCAGGCCAAGCACCCCGCGCCCAAGCGCGATGGAGCCCGACGAGACCAGAATGACATCGGTGCCGCGCGCGCGCAGGCGCACCACGTCCTCGGCAAGCGACCGCAGCCAATCGGCGCGCAAATCGCCGGTGACCCGGTCCACCAACAGGGCCGAGCCGATCTTGATCACAAGTCGTTTGGCCTTGCTTACGGTTGCCACGGCGCGCTGTCTTCTTCGGTGGTGATCTTGTGGCGCAGGCGGTCGTCGTCGATCTGCGTACGCAGGGCGCGCAACACATCCGTAACCCCTTCGCGCGACACGCCCGACATCATCATGACCGGCCCGCCAGAGGCCTCTTCAAGCAGCGCGCGGACCCCGGCACGTTCCTCATCATCAAGCGCGTCGACCTTGTTGAGCGCGGTCACGCGGGGCTTGTCGGCCAAATCACCGCCATAAAGCTCAAGCTCGTTGATGATGGTGTGGTAATCCTCGGCAACGGTTTCCGAGGTGCCATCAATCAGGTGCAACAGAACTGCGCAGCGCTCGACATGGCCAAGAAACAAATCGCCAAGCCCCTTGCCCTCGGAGGCGCCCCCGATCAGGCCGGGGATATCGGCCACGACAAATTCAACCTCATCGACACCGACAACCCCAAGGTTGGGGTGCAGCGTGGTAAAGGGATAATCGGCGATTTTGGGCCGCGCATTCGATGTGGCGGCCAGAAAGGTGGATTTCCCTGCATTCGGCAAGCCCAAAAGCCCGACATCGGCGATCAGCTTGAGGCGCAGCCAGAGCGTGCGCTCGACGCCTTCCTGCCCCGGATTGGCGCGGCGCGGGGCCTGATTGACGCTGGTCTTGAAATGCAGGTTGCCAAAGCCGCCATTGCCGCCCTTGGCCAAAAGCACGCGTTGGCCAACCTCGGTCATGTCGGCGACGACGGTTTCCATATCCTCGTCAAGGATTTCGGTGCCCACAGGCACGCGCAACACGATGTCATCGCCGGTATAGCCGGTGCGCTGACGGCCCATGCCCGGCTGACCGCTTTTGGCGAAGAAATGCTGCTGATAGCGGAAATCAATCAGCGTGTTGAGACCGTCAACCGTCTCGGCCCAGACCGAGCCGCCATTGCCGCCATCGCCGCCATCAGGGCCACCGTATTCGATGAACTTTTCACGCCGAAAGCTGACACATCCGCCGCCACCGCCGCCAGAGCGAATATAGACCTTGGCAAGATCGAGAAACTTCATCTGTCATCCTTACGCAAAGGCCGATGGGGCCTTAATCCGCTTTTCTGCTATAGGTCCAGGTCGCGACCTTTGCGCCGCGGGCGACGCAAAATGTCTCGGCATCTCCAAGATACTGAAATCCGCAATTGGTCAAGACCCGCGCCGAGGCGGCATTATCCTGAAACACGCTGGCAAAGGTCATCCGCGCGTTATGCGGATTGGCCGCCAAAAGCGCCTCGACCGCCGCCGAGGCGACGCCGGTATTCCAATAGGCGGGCGCCACCCAATATCCGACTTCTGATTGCGCCTGATCGACCCGTACAAGGCTTATCAGCCCCATAAGCTCTGATCCACCGGTCTTGCTGGCGTCCATCGCCCAGAAATCCTCGGTCCGGTCGGGGGCCTGCGCGCGCGCGATCATCGCCTCGGTGGTGCCGGGCGGCAGGGGGTGCGGGATGCTGCTGGTGTTCATCGCCACGCGCGCATCGCTTGCGTTCATCTCGATCAGCCCGGCATCCGACACCCGAAGCGGGCGCAGGTCAAACCGTTCGGTTTCGATCACCGGCTGGTTTACAATCGTCTCAAGCCTCATGCGCTTCCTCCTCCAAAGAGCACGAATAGAACCGAGGCAACGGTCAGCGCCGCCAAGGTCCACATCAGATATTTCTCAGCCGTGGTCCCCGCCACGGTCTGGGCGATCCGGTCTCCTCCATAGGTCCAGATCGGATGAAGAATGGCCTGTAAGCCAAATAGACAGATGGCAATCCAGGCAGTCGCCTGCAAGGCCGGGGTGCCCGGTGTCACGAAATTGGTAAATCCCGTGACAATCATCGCCCAGGCCTTGGGATTAAGCGGATGCACAATCAACCCGGCGACAAAGCCTGGCGGCGTTTCAACCGGTTTTCCACCATCCAGACGCAGATGCGCCACCTTCCAGGCCAACCAGCAGATATAGGCCGCCGACACCCATTTCAGCGCCGCGAAGACGCCCGGTGCCTGCGCCGCCAACCCCATCAGGCCAAAGCCGATGGGCCAGATGATCAGCTGTTTTCCAAGCGCCACGCCTGCCACAAACGGCAGTGCTGCGCGAAAGCCAAAGCGCGCGCCCGTGGCCAATAGCGCCATATTGGCCGGCCCCGGTGTGCCCACCTGAGACGCGCCAAACGCCAGAAAACTGATCACGGCAACGCCCATCTCGGGTTGCCTCCTGCGCAAAATGAAAAGGGACCGGCGGTATCGCCGATCCCCTTGATGTTCAAAACAACCTTAAGGTCAGCTTATTCAGCGGCCTCCGCCACTGGCAGGACCGAAATAAAGGTGCGGCCCTTGAGGCCCTTATGAAACTTCACAGCGCCTTCGACCTTGGCAAAGATCGTGTGATCCTTACCTTCGCCAACGCCCTGCCCCGGCCAGAACTTGTTGCCGCGCTGACGCACGACAATATTGCCCGGGATCACAGCTTCGCCGCCATATTTCTTGACGCCAAGGCGACGGCCGGCAGAATCGCGACCGTTACGGGATGAACCGCCTGCTTTTTTATGTGCCATCTGGTCTCTCCTTAGCCTTTAGCCAGTTCTTTGGCCTGTGCGATCCAGTCTTCACGACCCACACGACCTTTGAACGACAGTTTCTCTTCGATTGCATCGACGTCCGCGTCGGTCCATTCGGCAATCTGAGCAAAGGTTGTGATGCCTTCACCATGCAGTTTTTTCACAATCACCGGACCAACGCCAGAAATCTTCGACAGATCGTCGCCCCCGGCGGCTGCTTTCGCGGCTTTCTTGGGCGCGGCGGCTTTCTTGGCAGGCTTTTCAGCCGAGGCCAGTGCCGTTGCTGAGACCGAGCCAGAGCCCATGGCGGCTTTGACGCCGGACTTTTCCGCGCCATCGGCCAGAATCTCGGTCACGCGCAGCAGAGTAAGCTGCTGACGGTGGCCACGGGTCCGCTGCGAGCCGTGCTTACGACGACGCTTGACGAAATTGATGACCTTGTCACCCTTGACCTGATCAACGACCTCGGCCTGAACCGCGGCGCCCTCGATGAAAGGCGCGCCGACAACAGGTGCGTCGCCGCCCAGCATCAGAATCTCGTTAAATTGAACTTTTTCACCGGCATCCGCTGCAAGCTTTTCAACACGAAGCATGTCCCCTGAGGACACCTTGTATTGCTTGCCACCGGTCTTGAGGACCGCAAACATTGCATTTCCTTCTTTCGTCTCCGCGCTCTGTGGTCCCCGAAATTCCGGGCGTTTCTGGCCTTGTGGCCACCTCGAACTGCGCGCCCCCTCGGGCGTCATTCAAAAACAAACCCGGCAAGATCATCCCGCCGGGTTGCGCGCTTATTCTGGAAAGCCGGGTGAAAGTCAAGGGTCATCACCCCAATCCTTGCGCGATATCGCCTATAAATCCTCGCCCTGCATCTGAAGCGCCACGGCGCGACCAAGCTGATAGGACAGATCCTCATACATCCCGTCATAGGCCGCGAACAGCGCCCGGTTCAGATCGCGCCCGGCGGGGCTCTGGTAAAGGGCGATATAGGCCTCAAGCTTGCTGCGCGCCAGTGGCTGATAGGCCAGTACCAGAAACGAGCGGAGCCAGATCTCGGTCTGTTTGCGCATGTCCTCTTCCTGGGCCCAGATATCGGCCAGCATATCCGCCTCTGGCAGATCAAACCCACCGCCGTCGGCAAGCCCGGTGTAAAACACCAGATTGGCGTTGAGCGCCCCGGTTACATTGCGCTCGATCAGGTCACTGTCGTCGATAAAGACATCCACCCGCTCGACCAGAACATCGCCGTCCTTGACCATCTGGCTGTAAAGCTTTTCGGTCGCCGTCTCGACTTCCGGATCAAGCAGCGATTTGCGCGCCGCCAGTTCCAGTGCGACGATCTCCTGCCCCGGCCCCTCGAAGAAGGTCAGAAGCGGCGCCAGATCGACCCCGTCAAGGGCGGCAGTAAACCCCTCGGTCACCTTGGTTTGCATCGTATCGCGGTCATAGACCTGAGCGACAATCGCATCCCATCGGGCAAGCTCGCCCTCGGCCAGCATTTCCTGGCCCACCTCACCGCCATAGCGCAGCCCCTCGTCGCGCATGATCTCGATGGTTTCCTCAAACCGCAGCGCCGTTATCAGGCGGCTTACATCCCCGGCACGGTCCGCCAGAGCGGGGCCTGCCAGAAAAACCAGACCGGCCAGCCCCCCGAAAAGTGCCCGCCGCGTGATGCGCGCAAGCTGTCTCATAGCTCTTGACCGGGATGCATATCGGCCATCCGCGCCGCCAGAACCTCGAAACGCCCGGCCATGATCTCGTATTGCACGGCATTCATAAGCTCATAGACCTGCGCCATAAGCGGATGCTGCAACGCCTCGACATAGGCGCGAAGATCGTCGGTGCCGAGTTCCTGATAGGTATAGGCCGCATTCGCCAGGGCCGAGGCCTGCAAGGCCTCGCGCAGCTCATCCTCGCCCTCGGCCAGAACGGCGCGCAAGGCGCCCTCGTCCAGCCCGCTCTCAAGCACGCCCGCATAAGAGGCCGCCAGCAAAAAGCGAAGCTGAATTTCCTGCACCGCACGCACGCCCGACCCGGCCCCGTCGACGGCATCGTTCATGTCGCGCAGCACCTTGAGGCGCGCCGCTTCGGTCTCGGCGAGCAAGGCCTCGCCCTCGGCGCGCTTAGCGTCGTCATCCTCGACCAGATGCGAGGCATTCTCGACCGCCACAAGCCGCTGGCCAAGGTCAGAGGCGTAAAAATCCGCCGCATGAATCAGCATTTCGTCGCTCAGGGTCTCGGAGAGGATATCAAGGCCAGTGCTGCGCATCCGCCCGGTATCAAACACCTCGCCGGCCACCCGCGCCCAGTCATGGCCGAAATCGCTGGCCGAAAGGCCAAGCATCGCAGGCGCATCGGCGGCGGCGAGCGCGATACTGTCAAGCGCCACGCCAAATCCCGTCACCTCAAGAAACGCCTCAAGCCGGTCCCGGTCGGCCGCGCGCAGCGGCACAAGGCCGATCAGCACGATCAGCGCCCCGAGAAACACGATCCTCGCCAGGCGCGGCATCTGGCGTATCGGGGTCACAAGCATTGCGGTCTGTCCTTCTCTGGGAGTCTGAAAATGCGGCTGTCTCCAACCTAGGCAATTTATCCCGACAAACAACGCAAAACCCCTTGCCCCCCCCGCCAAAGGCAATTAAACGCCCCCCACCAGACCCCCGCGGAGAGGTGCCGGAGTGGTCGAACGGGGCGGTCTCGAAAACCGTTGATCCTGCAAGGGATCCCAGGGTTCGAATCCCTGTCTCTCCGCCACTTGCCATTAAAATTGCCGAATAAACTCCCAATTAGTGGGTTTTTGTCGATCTAATGTCAGTTTTCACGCGATGATTTCAGGGTGCCCACAAGCTTTCCGGCCCGCTAAGATCGCCGAAACGTGATCGGGGCAAACATGGCAACACGCGACGAACTCTATGCAAAATTCGGCATAACCGCCGAAGCGGCGCAACTTTTCGAAACGGAACTTGGAACGTTGTTGCTTTCGGTAAGTGCGATAGAAAACGGTTGGCATTTGACGCCCGACCCGGTGAACGCCCGGAAAGCACTTGACCAAATCGAAGCGCATACACTTGGACGGTTACTTGGGGTTCTTAGAGGCAAAGTTGCCTTCGATGAACACTTAGAGGAACGCTTTGCGTCGGCTTTGAAAGCGCGAAACCGCCTAAACCACGGCTTCTATGAGCGTCACAACTTCAAGATACAAACCGACGAAGGCCGCGACGTGATGATTGCCGACTTGGAAGAACTTCATGAAGAACTTTTTCAGGTATGGCGTATGGCTTCAGGACTAACTGCGGTTATGGCGAAGCTTGTGATAAAACTTCGAAGCGACCCGCCGAACGACCATTAGCGAAAGACCCTGGCACATCGGCTGCGCTACATAGTTCCCGGAAACTACAAGGAATTGAGCATGGAAACCATTACTTCGGACATTCTTACGGGTTTAGGTTTGGCGATTACGCTGGCCGGGGCTTGGATAACGGCCCGCGCAGTCATTTTGAAGGAAGCCGACGCAATTAATATTGGGCTTTCTCGTGTGGTTGGCGGAACCAATGAAGAGAAACTTCAATTGCCAATGGTGCAAAACTTGCTTGCATCTTCGCGCGGGGCGCGACGCGGCCTGTTGTTCATTGCAGGCGGAACCGCGCTGCAAATCGTTCCGATTGCTATTCGGCTAATTTTGCGGGCACTCGCATAAAAAAAGACCCAACGCTTTTAAACGCCGGGGTCAGGTAGCTTTCAAGTGGCCCTAGGCAGATCGTTAGAAACAGGCTTGAGGCAGCCCATAATCAAACGGTCGGCGTCGGGGGCAACGCCCGCAGAAACAGCCGCCTGGCGCAAGGTTTGCCCGTTGCCCCTCAATCCGGATAAATCCCGCCCGCCTTGTCAGGCGGCGCGGGTGAGGCAGGGTTCATTGGTCTCGATGAAGGCGCTATGCATGGCCTTGATGGCCGGTTGCAGCGCGTCGCGGTCGAGGATGAACTGAACATCGACATTGCGCGGCCCCTGGCTTGCCCCGATGGCCGAGAGGCCGGCATCGGCAATCGCGACCAATCCGCGTGTCAGCACCGACAGACCGCTCAGATCGCGCCCGATGACCGAGGCCATCGCCAGCGTCCGGGTAGAAATCTCTGCGGCGGGAAAGGCCTTGGCGATATCCTTTTCGACCCGCCGCATCGTCTTGAGCGAGGAATCAAGGTAATGCGTGATGGTATTGGCGTTCGAGACCTTCGAGACAATCCGCACGTCATGGCGCGTCAGGATCTCAAGGATCGTCGCATCATAGCCTTTGACGCCAACCATATCCTGTTCAAAGACTTCCAGCGACACGATATCGAGGCCGGTCACGATCTCGACCGCGGGCACATCGGCCGGCTGGTCGTCGATCAGGGTGCCGGAATCGTCGGGCTCAAACGCATTGGTGACCCGAAGCGGCACATCCGCCTGACGCAGGGTCTTGGCGGCTTGCGGGTGGATCGCCTCCATCCCCATATTCGAGAGTTGATCGGCAACGTCGTAATTGGTGCGCCCAAGCTTGCACACAACGCCCTCGCCCACGATCTTGGGATCACAGGACGACAGGTGAAATTCCTTGTGAATGATCGCCTCGCGCGCGCCTGTCAGCGCGGCGAGCTTGGAAAATGTCACCTCGGAATAACCACGGTCGAATTCACGCATCAACCCCTTGGCGCATTGCGCATAGCCGGTGACGATCGGCATTTCGGTATGCGGGTCGATGTTGTTCATCGCCTTGGAAATACGCTCTTCCAAGGTGACATCGCCCTCGTCGCGCCAGCCCGACAGGTCGACAAAGCGGGCGTTCACGCCTGCGCGGTGCAGCAAAAGCGTGGTGACAAAGGCCGAATGGGCCTCGCCCAGCCCTGACAAAAGCTCTCGGATCTGCAACATATGCTCCGACAGGCGGAAATGGCCGTAGGTACACAGCCGCTGTAGATCGATCAGACAGTTGCGCGCGCCAAGGATACGTTCGGCCACAAAGCTGTCGGCCTGCTCGATGTCGGCCGGATGGGTCAGCACCTCGCGCTGTAGCTTGTGCATCGCGTCCTCGACACGGGTCAGCGCCTCATGCCAGCCGTGGTCGGTATCGGCATTGGAAAACAGGGCATAAACGCCGGGCTCGCCCGTTTTCTTATGTTCGAGGAGCAGGTTCGTGATCCCGCCAAAGGCAGAGACCACGAACACGCGACCATACAGGTCGTCCCTCTCACGGGACCCGATAAACAGGGTATCCTTTAGCTCATTCACACGGGACATGGATGTCCCGCCGATTTTCTCGACAGTATGGGTCATAGTCTGTCTTGCCGGTTTAGTAGGCAAGCTCCTCTGCTGGCGCGTAGGATCCGTCTTCGCGGTGTACTTCCGTACCCGTCACCGGCGGATTGAAGCAGCACGCCATGTGCAGCTCTTCTTCGGCGCGCAGGATGTGTTTGTCATGCAGGTTCAGGGCGTACATCACACCGGGCTTGATCTCATGGGTCTCGCCGGTGGCAATGTCGGTGATCGAGCCTTTACCCTTCATGCAATAGACGCTTTCAAAGTGGTGCTTGTAGTGGAACGTATGTTCCGAGCCCGCTTCGAGAACTGTGATGTGGAACGAAAAGCCCATTCCGTCATCCGCCAGCAACATGCGCGTTGACGTCCATTTTGCATCGGCGATATGGCGGTCCGTGCCCTGTAGTTTGTTGAAATCACGTACGATCATTTTGCTATCACTCCGCAGCCATTTTCATTTCATTTGTAACGTCGCTGGTCGCTTGCGCAAGGATATCAAAGCCTTCGCGCATGATCTCAGGCGAGGTGGTGAGCGGGGCGAGGTACTTGATGACTTCGTCGTTGGCCCCCGAGGTCTCGATCACAAGACCAAGGTCATAGGCCCTTGCGCAGATCGCAGCCGCCAGATCGCCCGAGCCGACATCTATGCCTTGCATCAGGCCCCTGCCCTTGAGGCTGGCGCCCTCGACAAGCCCGGCGATGTCGTTGAGCGCAGTGGTCAGCACCACAGCCTTGCCGGCAATCGCCTTTTCAAACTGGTCATCCGACCAGAATTTCTCCATCGCGACACGGGCCGTCACAAAGGCATGGGTATTGCCGCGGAACGTGCCGTTGTGCTCGGCCGGCTTCCAGATGTCATGCTCGGGTTTGATCAGCAAGGCCGCAAACGGCAGGCCGAAGCCCGACAGCGATTTTGCCTGGGTGATCATATCCGGTTCGATCTTCGCGCTCTCGAAGGAAAAGTAGGTGCCCGCGCGACCGCAGCCCGACTGAATATCATCGACGATCAGCAATGCGCCGTGCTTGCGGGCGATCTTTTCGATGCCCTGCATCCATGCATCGGAGGCGGCATTAAGCCCACCCTCGCCCTGGATCGGCTCAAACACAAAGGCCGCAGGCGCGTCGATGCCCGACGACGGGTTCGACAGCATTGCGTCGATCAATTCCAGCGTGTCGATATCTTCACCAAGTGAGCCTTCAAACGGCATATGGGTGACATCGCTGAGCGAGCCGGTGCCGGCGCCGCCGCGTTTGGACGCGTTGCCGGTCAGCGCCAGAGCGCCCATGGTCATGCCATGAAACCCATTGGTAAAAGCGATCACATTACGACGACCGGTCACCTTGCGCGCCAGCTTGATCGCCGCTTCAACGGCGTTGGTCCCCGTCGGGCCGGTCATCATCACCTTGTAATCCATGCCGCGCGGGGCAAGGATGCTCTCTTCAAACGCCTTGAGAAAGGCGCCTTTCGCATCGGTGTGAAAATCAAGCCCATGGGCAATGCCGTCGCCAGCGATATGATCCATCAGGGCGGCCTTCATGTCGGGATCATTATGCCCGTAGTTCAACGATGAACAGCCCGCCAGAAAGTCGATATAGCGGTTGCCGTCGACATCAAAAAGTTCAGAACCGCGCGCCTGTGTGAAGGTCGCCTTCATATTGCGGCAATAAGAGCGGGCCTCGCTCTCGCGGCGGTTATAGATAGATGTATTCTGTGCCATGTCTTTGGTCATGGGGTGTCCTTTCCCTTTTTGAGGGTACGTCGTGAGAGGGGGGGGGTATTCAGGCGACGCGCTTGAGCTTCATCCTGCGCGGCAGGGTGATGCTCACCATGTGTTCGGTGTCGTGGGCGCCGTCGAAATGCGCGTCCTTTTTGAAATGGGGCGCATCCGTCAGCTCACCGCCAATGTCGTTGGCAAAGCTACGAAACAGCCCCCAGGAGGCGTCATTATCCTTGGTGATTGTGGTCTTGAGAGTCGTGGCATCCCTGGTCTCATCGCGATTGACGAGGTCCAGAAGCATGGTCTTGCCAAGGCCGATGCCGCGGGCATCGGCGCTCACGGCGACCTGCCAGACAAAAAAGGCGTCCTCACCCGGAATCATATGGCCCGATATCCAGCCAACGATCTCTCCGTCCAGCTCGGCGACCACGCAGGTATCGCTGAAATGGTCGGCCTGAATCAGATTGGCGTACATCGAGTTTTCATCAAGTGGCTTGCAGGCACGAATCAGCTCCCAAATTGCGGCGCCGTCACTTGCATCGGGCTTGCGCAGGTTTGGTTTAGACTTTGGGTCAGTATAGCTGTCTTTCGGCATTTGCTCGCGCGCTCCTTGGTTATTACGATTTATAAAATAGTATAGCCTCCGAATTACTTCAACAGTAAAACTACTTTTCCTCAGAAATGCGGCATTATGCCGTTATAAGCGCATTATTGGCGATTTTAATAATTCACTAAATAAATCATCACTCCCGCATTAACTTTACAATTACGAAACACCTACGCAGGTATTTCACTGATTGAAGGATTTCGAGGCTTCGTGCAAAGATAGGTCATGACAGAAAAATCATACGACCGTACCGACGAAAGCCTGATCGCCCTGCGACGCATCCTGCGCGCGACAGAGCTTTATGCGCGCGATCTTGCGCAGGCCGTGGGGGTGACACCGGCACAGCTTCGGGTCATGCAGATCGTCGACGACAAGACCAGCGCCACACCCAAGACCCTGGCCAAGCAGATGAGCGTGAGCCAGGCGACGATCACGACATTGGTCGACAAGCTGGTGGCGCGCGGCATGGTCAAACGGGAAGCCTCCGAGCTTGACCGCCGCCAGATCAACGTCTTGATGACCGACCTTGGCCATAGCACGCTTGAAAAGGCGCCTGATGCGCTTCAACAACGCTATGTCCGCGCCTTTGCCGGGCTTGCGGATTGGGAGCAGGCGCAACTTGTGTCGTCGCTTGAACGCGTCGCGGACATGCTGGATGCGCAAAATATCGACGCCTCCCCTGTCCTCTCGTCAGGTGAGCTTGGATTGGGCAAAAAGCTCTGAGCAAATCCGTGGCGCGAGAGCCCCCCACCCGCGCACAGCACCGGCACCGGCACTGGCAGCGCGAGACCTTCGACGCTGGACACCTAAACCAAACAGTTTATATTTTGCCGTGAAGAGACCGCGAGAAAAGGCAAGAGCATGAAGCTGTCCGTCAATGGCACCGAGCATGAGATCAACGACCTGGAACCCGACATGCCGCTTTTGTGGGTCTTGCGGGATGAATTGGGCCTGAGAGGGCCGAAATACGGCTGTGGCATCGCGCAATGCGGCGCCTGCACGGTGCATATCGACGGCGAGGCGGTACGATCCTGTCAGGTGCCCGCGGGCGGTGTCTGGGGCGCCATCACCACCATCGAGGGGCTTGGCACGCCCGAGGCCCCGCACCCGGTTCAGGCCGCCTGGATCGCGCATCAGGTCGCGCAATGCGGCTATTGCCAGTCGGGCCAGATGATGCAGGCCGCCAGCCTGCTGGCCGAGACCCCAACCCCGAGCGACGCCGAGATCGACGACGCAATGTCGGGCAACCTGTGCCGTTGCGGCACCTATCCGCGCATCCGCGAGGCGGTCAAGACCGCCGCCGCCAAGCTGAGCGAGGGATAAGCCATGGGACGCCTCAAAACCATCGCCCGGCGCACATTCCTGATCGGCTCTGCGGCCATTGCCGGGGGCGTCGCCTTTGGCGTCTATAAATACAAGACCCCGCACGACAATCCGCTGCTCAATGATCTGCCCGAGGGCGCGGCGGCGCTGACGCCCTATGTGCTGATCACCGCGCAGAGCATCACCCTGATCACCCCGCGCGCCGACAAGGGGCAAGGCGCAACATCTGTTCAGGCAGCGCTTATCGCCGAAGAGCTTGATGTCGAACTTGACCAAATCAGGACCGATCCCGGCGCGCCAAGCCCGGCCTATTACAACACCGCGCTCGCGGGCGATGCGGTGCCGTTCCGCTCGACCGACGACAGCCTTCTTGCGACAACGACGCGCTCTGTGATGGATGCGCCGATCAAGTTTCTCGGGTTGCAAATCACCGGCGGCTCAACCACCGTGCCCGATGGCTATGAAAAACTGCGCATGGCCGGGGCGGTGGCGCGCGAAACGCTCAAGGCGGCAGCGGCGCAGATCCACGGGCTTGACGTGGCCGCCTTGATCACCGAGCGCGGCGCGGTGATCTTGCCGGATGGCACGCGCGTGCCCTATACGGCGCTTGCCAGCACCGCCGCCACGCTTGATCCGGTGCAAGACGTCACCCTGCGCGCGCCCGATCAGTGGCGCCTGCTTGGCAAGCCGATGCAACGCGTTGATATCGTGGCGAAATCCACTGGCACACAGAACTATGGCATCGACCAATCCCCGCCCGGCATGCTGCACGGCGCGATCAGGCTCAACCCGGCACAGGGCGGCGAGATGCTTGGCTTTGACGCCACCGAGGCCGAGAAAATGCGCGGCGTGGTCAAGATCGTGCCCTTGCCCGGCGGCATCGGCGTGATCGCCGATAACACCTGGCGCGCGTTTCAGGCCGCCTTGGCGGTGGATGTCGACTGGGGCCCCGCGCCCTACCCCGCTGACATGGCGGGTCATTGGAGCGCGCTCAGCGAGAGCTTCACGCCCGATCAGCAGGACAGCCGGTTTCGCAACGTCGGCGATGTTGACGCGGCATTGGCCGAAGACAGCGACCTGAGATTTGAATATCGCGCGCCCTACCTTGCCCATGCCCCGCTGGAGCCGGTCAATGCCACGGTTGTTGTCGGCGAAGGCCGGGTTGACGTCTGGACCGGCACGCAGATCCCGCGTTTCGTTCAGAAAAACGTCGCGCACATCGCGGGCGTTGAGACGGAGAACGTGCATATTCACGCCCTGATGATCGGCGGAAGCTTTGGCCACCGCCTAGAGGATGACGTGGTGCGCCATGCCACCAGGCTGGCGATGGCGATGCCCGGCACGCCGATCAAGCTGACCTATTCGCGCGAAGAGGACATGACCCATGACTATCCGCGCCAGATCGCCATGGCGCGCGGTCGGGGCCGGGTCAAGGGCGGACAGGTCGAGAGTTTTGACCTTGGCATCGCCATGCCCTCGGTCATGACCTCGCAGATGGGCCGCCAAGGCCTGCCGGTGCCGGGGCCCGACCTTCAGATCGTGGCCGGCGCCTGGGATCAGCCCTTTGACATCCCCAATTACCGCGTCACCGGATACCGCGCGCCGGAATTGGCGCCGATCAGTTCGTGGCGCTCGGTCGGGGCCTCGTCAAACGGGTTTTTCCACGATTGTCTTCTTGATGAGCTGATCCATGCGGCGGGGGCCGATCCCTTGGCCGAACGGCTGCGCCTGTGCAATCATACCCCCTCACGCAAGGTGCTTGAGGCAGTTGGCGAAATGTCGAACTGGGGTGGTACACCTGGGCCGCGGCGTGGGCGCGGTGTTGCCTTTTGCCTGTCCTTCGGGGTGCCCTGCGCGCAGGTGATCGAGGTGAGCGATACCGATGCCGGGATCAGGATCGACCGGGTTTATGTCGCCGCCGATGTCGGGCGTATCCTTGATCCGGTCAATTTCGAAGGGCTTGTCAAAGGCGGTGTGATCTTTGGCCTTGGCCATGCAATGAATTGCGAGATCACCTATTCGGATGGCGCCGCCGAGCAGGAGAATTTCGACAGCTTTCCCGGCATGCGGCTATATCAATGCCCCGAGATCGTGGTGCGCGGCCTTGAGAACGCCGACAATATCCGTGGCATCGGCGAGCCGCCGGTGCCCCCCGCCGCGCCTGCCCTGGCCAATGCGATCTTTGCCGCCACCGGCACGCGGCTGCGTGAAATGCCGTTCAACAGGTTTGTCGATTTTGCCTGACAGGCGCGCGCCCTCTTGCAGCGGCGCGCGCGCGATGCTTGAACTGGGGCCATGCGCCACCTGATCACAACCCTTGGCCTGCTCGGCCTCTCGACCGCCTCTGGCGGGCTGGCACAGATCATCGGCGTGCCCTTGCCTTTCATGCTTGGGCCGCTGGCGGTTTCGGCCCTTGTGGCGACGGTGCTGCCGCATCGCCTGCCTGTGGGCTATGGGTTTCCAAAGCATCTTCGGCTGGCGTTCATTGCCATTATCGGGCTGATGATCGGGGCGCAGGTGACACCGGCGCTGTTCACCGAAGCGCATGATTTCATCTATAGTTTTGCCGCGCTGACGGTGTTTGTCGCGCTCGCGCATGGCATGGGCTATGCCATTTTTCGCCGTTTGGGCGGCTATGATCCGGTGACCGCCTTTTACGCCAGCACGCCCGGCGGGTTATACGAATCTATCGCCCTCGGCGAGGCGGCGGGCGCGGATATGACCCGGCTGATGCTGCAACAATTCCTGCGTGTCATCGTGGTGGTGACGGCGGTGCCGATCGGCCTGTCGCTCTGGCTTGGCGCCCCGGTCGGAAGCTCTGCAGGCATGACACTGGCGCGCGCCGATGTGCCCTGGTCCGATCTGCCGGTGATCGCGATTGCCGGGCTGGCGGGGCTTGGGCTTGGGCATCTGCTGCGCCTGCCCGCCGGGCAGTTGACCGGGCCGATGGCGCTTGCGGCGGTGCTGTCGCTGACCGGGGTGATTGGCCTCGATATCCCGCAATGGCTGGTGAATATGGCGCAGATGGTGCTTGGCACGGCGCTTGGCATGCGCTTTACCGGGCTAAACCCCGCAATGATCCTGCGCGGCGCGGGCCTGTCGGTCGTGTCGGTGGCGATGATGCTGGCGCTTGGCGGCGGCTTTGCTTTTGTCCTGCACCGGATCACCGCAGAGCCGGTCGATGTTCTGCTGATCAGCTTTGCGCCTGGCGGGGTGACCGAAATGGCGCTTGTCGCACTTAGCCTCAATGCCAATCCCGCCTTTGTCACGCTGCACCATATCTATCGCATCCTGCTCACGGTGCTGGGGCTTGGACTGATCACGCGCCTGCGCGAACGCCGCCTTTGACAGGGGCGCGCGCAAGCGTTATCTGAACATATGTTCATTTACTGAAGGGAAACCGCCATGCGCATTCAGGACACAGCCGCAATCATCACTGGCGGGGCCTCCGGCCTTGGCGAGGCCACCGCACGCCACTTTGCCGAGATGGGCGCTCAGGTGACGCTGTTTGATCGCGACGGCGAGCGCGGTCGCGCCGTCGCCGCCGAAATCGGCGCCACTTTCGTTGAAACCGATGTCACCGACGAGGCTTCGGTAAGTGCGGCTATTGCCGCCGCAAAGGCCGCCATGGGCAAGATCACCGCCGCCGTGAACTGTGCCGGGATCGCCATCGGCGAAAAGACCCTTGGCCGCGACGGGCCGCACAGCCTCGCGGCGTTCAAACGCACCATCGACATCAACCTTGTGGGCACCTTCAACGTCGCCCGCCTTGCCGCCGCCGAAATCGCCCAAAACGTAGCCGCCCCCGATGGCGCGCGCGGCGTGATCATCAACACCGCCTCGGTTGCGGCGTTTGACGGGCAAAAGGGCCAGGCGGCCTATGCGGCCTCAAAGGGCGGGATCGTGGGCCTTAGCCTGCCGATGGCGCGCGATCTGGCGCGTGACGGCATCCGGGTGATGGCAATTGCGCCGGGGATTTTTCTCACGCCGATGCTCAAGGGGCTGCCGCAAGAGGTACAGGACGGCCTGGCGCAGGATGTGACCTGCCCCAAGCGGCTAGGCGATCCGGCGGAATATGCCGCGCTTGCCCGGTTTATCGTCGAATGCGGCTATCTCAATGGCGAGGTGATCCGGCTGGATGGGGCATTGCGGATGCGATAAGTCGGCTCAACTGGCCCCTTCGGTTTCGATCTTAAGCTCGTGACCACAATGCTTGCAGTGGATCGCATCCGGGTCATGGCGCGTCAGCCCGCAATCGGGGCATTTGTAGCGCACCTTGGCGGGCGTGAAAATCGCTTTGGCCAACCCCAGGAACAGCGCTACCCCGACCACCATGATTGCCACCGACAAAAGCCGCCCAAGGCCGCTTGTCATGGTGATATCGCCAAATCCGGTCGTCGTCAGCGTGGCGACGGTGTAATAGAGCGCGTCAACATAGGTCTCAAGGCCCGGCTCTTGACCGCCACGCAGAATGAACACCACCGCCGTCATCGTGAAGATAAAGACCAACAGGTTGATCAAGGCAACGATGGTATCCTCGCGTTGGCGAAAGAAGGCTGAATCGCGGCGCAGATCGCGCAACAGATGATAGGAATGCACAAGCCGCAGCGCCCGCAACAGCCGCAGCATCGCCAGCTCCTGCCCCAGAAACGGCGTCGCAATCAGCGAGGCCAGAACGACGATATCCACGATCACGTAAATCTGGCGCAGGTGGCGTATCTTGTTGGGCGCAATCCAGAACCGACAGATCATATCGGCCAGCACCAGAATCGCCACCACCGCATCTATCGCCAGCAGCCCCGGCGTGAACGCCATGGTGGCCGTGGCCAGAAAAAACAGGATCGTGGCCGCGTCAAAGATCAGCAACGCATAGCGGAACCGCGTGGCGCGCTTGCTGCGGCCTTCGTAAAGCAGGCGAATCCTGTCTTTCATCTGCGCGGGCTCCTGTTTCGGTCTGTTCCGTTTCAAGAGCTAGGGAATCTACGCGAAAATCAACCCTCTGCCTCGGCCTTTTCAGCCAGGGCAAGCCATTCTTCCTCGGCCTCTGCCAATGTTGCCTGGCGTGTGGTCAAGGCCTCGGTCGCCTTTTTGAACTTGATCGGCTCGCGAGTGAACAGCTCGGCATCGGCCAAAAGCTCTTCCAGCTTGGCGATCTCGGCCTGAAGCCGCTCCATCACGGCGGGCAATTCTTCAAGACGGTGCTTTTCGGTGAAGGACAGTTGCGGTTTGGTGGCTTTCTCTTGCTTTAACTCTGGCTTGTTCTGCCTTGATTTATCGCGACTTTTATCCGTAATCCCTGATGCGCCGGCATTGCGCTGTGCGCGATAATCGCTCCACCCGCCGGCATAGGCGGTGGCGCGCCCGTCGCCCTCCATCGCGATGGTGGTGGTGGCGACGCGATCAAGAAAATCGCGGTCGTGGCTGACCAGAAGAACGGTGCCATCATAATCGTCAAGCAATTCCTGCAACAGGTCCAGCGTTTCGATATCAAGGTCGTTGGTCGGCTCATCGAGCACCAGAAGATTGCTTTCCCGCGCCATCAGCTTGGCCAGCAAAAGCCGGGCTTTTTCGCCCCCCGAGAGGGACTTGACCGGCGCGCGGACCTGGCGTTCGTCAAACAGGAAATCCTTGAGATAGCTGACCACATGGCGCGGCACACCGCGCACCATGATCTGATCCGCCTGCCCCGAAACGCGCATATCCACGTCCCCGGTGAGGCTTTCCCAAAGCGACATTTCCGGGTGAAGCTGCGCGCGGGCCTGATCAAAGACGGCGGGCACAAGGTTGGTGCCTGTGGTCACCGTCCCCTCATCGGGCTCGATCTCTTTCAGCAGCATTTTCAAAAGTGTTGTCTTGCCCACACCATTGGGACCGACAAAGGCCACGCGGTCGCGGCGCTGGATCTTTATGCTGAAATCTTTCAGGATGAGCTTATCGCCGTATCCTTTTGAAATATTTATCGCTTCTATCACCTTGCGACCCGAAGACGGCCCCGCCTCAAGCGCCATTGCGGCAGTGCCCTGACGTTTGATCTGGCTGGAGCGTTCGGCGCGCAGGTCTTGCAGGGCGCGCACCCGGCCCTGATTGCGCTTGCGACGGGCGCTGATTCCCTCGACGGCCCAACGGGCCTCGGACTTGATCTTGCGATCAAGCTTGTGGCGCTGCATGTCTTCATCTTCCCAAACCTTGTCACGCCAGGCCTCGAAATGCTCGAATCCGGTTTCCTGACGGCGTGTCATTCCCCTGTCAATCCAGAGGGTTGCACGCGTAAGTTCACGCAAGAAGGCGCGGTCGTGGCTGATCAGGACAAAGCCCTTGCGGGTCTGCTTGAGCTCGGCTTCAAGCCAACCGATCGCCTCGATATCAAGATGGTTGGTCGGCTCGTCGAGCAGCATGAGATCCGGCGCTTCGGCCATCAGCTTGGCCAGGGCGGCGCGCCGCCGCTCGCCGCCCGAGGCGGTGGCAACCGGGCGGTCGGGGTCGAATTTCAAGCCTTCGCCCGCCATCTCGACACGGTACATCTCGGAGGCATCCAACTCGCTGACGGCATAGTCGCCAAGCGTGGTAAAGCCTTTCATATCAGGCTCTTGCTCCATATAGCCAACGCTGATTCCCGGGGTCACGACCCGCACGCCCTTGTCGGGCTCAACCAGCCCCGCCATCACCTTGAGAAGGGTGGATTTGCCAGAGCCGTTGCGCCCGACAAGCGCCACACGGTCGCCGGGTTGAACCACAAGCGAAAGGTCATGAAATATCGGCTCACCCCCAAAGGTAAGCGAGATATCGGTGAGCTGAAGAAGAGGTGCGCGTGCCATGAGTGCGGGCTATCTCGGGGCCTCGGGGGCGTCAAGCGAAAGGCGGAGGTCGGCGCGCTTTGTGCGCCGAGCGCGCCCTAGGTCGCGGCAAGCGCGCGCAAAAGCCGCTTGCGCATCGGCGGAATCGCCTTGATTTCAACCCCGGTGAAGACATGAAGCGTATTCATCCGCGCATCGACAACCGCGTGATCGCTCACCCACCCACCCATTGCCAGATAGCTGCGCAGCAAAGGCGGCATATGTCGCAGCGCCTGTTTGGGGTCGGGTTCATGCCCGCCGAGCCCCTCGCAAAAGCGGAACACGCCTGGCGCGCCCACCCGAGGGCGCCACACCTCGGGCGCAAGGTGGCGATCGCGCAGCAAGGCAAAGCTGTCGCGGTAAGGCGCGGGATCGGTGCCCTGAAAGGATGAACAGCCAAACAGCATCTCAACCCCGGTGCGATCCACATGGCGCGTCATCGCCGCCCAGGCATGGCGCAGGATATCGGGATCCTGCACCCCTGGGAGGCTGCAAAAGCGCCCCAGCTCTGCCATTGGCCCGACAAACCTGGAAAGCTTTGCCAAATCATAGAATTGCGCGGCATAGCTCAGGTTGATTTCGACGCCGCTCGACAGCGGTAACATCCGAAAACAACCGACAAGCCGCCCGCCGCTCTGCTCTTCGATCAGGAAGTGGGTGCAAAGCGGATCAAACGCATCGCAATCCAGATCGGCCTCAACCACCGGGGCAAAGGCCAGATGGCGCAGGCGCTGTGCAGCACGGATATCGCGGCCATCCTGCGCCACGCGCACCCGGTATCTTGTGCTTTGAGAATGCGCCATGATCCCACCCATTAAGGCCAGTCTGATCCTCGTCAGGTACGAGGCATAGCACAAGCAGTTACCGCATTCTCATGCCGATCCGCGATTAGTTCAAACCGTCAAGCGGGTTGATATTGCCGATATTGCCAAGCATCTGACGCAAGAAGCCGTTGCTGATCACCGACGAATCGGTCACCCGGCGCGACAGCGGCACAATGTTGCCATCCTCAAGACCAAAGCGCTCGATATTGGCAATCGTGTCATCCTCGTTGAACGAAATCGCCAGGATCTGACGCTCGACCACCTCGGGGCGGAACATGCCGAATTCGCGCACGCGGCTGCGGACGTAATAGTAATTTCCATCCCCCAGCATCCCTGAAAGAGACGGCGGCCCAACCGTATCGTCCACCGTGGCACGGGTATCGACGCCCACGACAAGGTTTTGCATATCCTCGTCAAGCGGCGCATAGCCATGGTTTCTGTAGGTCGCCGAACAGGCGGTCACAACGATAAGACAGCAAAGCGCCATGGCGCTGACCACCCGGTTTCTGATAGCTGTCATCTCTGCCCTCTTGTCTTGGCCTAACGCGGCTTTTATCCCGCTTACAACAAGGTGGTGCAATGGTTCAAGAAAGGAAGCAAGGGTGACTATGTCGCAAACGCCTCGAAAACAAAGCGTGCTCCGTGTCTCTGACCTCTCGATCAAGCGGCCCGTGGCGTTTGATCTGGCCCCGGACAAGGCCGAAATGGCGCTTATCGCAAAAGAGCTGGACCTGTCGGCGCTGCGCAAGCTGCGCTTTCGTGGCACCTTGACGGCCGAGGGGCGCAGCGACTGGCTGCTGCTTGCCGATCTTGGCGCCACGGTGGTGCAGCCCTGTGTTGTCACGCTCGATCCGGTCACAAGCCGGATTGATGAAAAGATCACCCGCCGTTTCCTGGCAGAACTGCAAGAGCCCGAGGTCGCCCCCGGCGACGAGGTGGAAATGCCCGAGGATGACACGATCGAACCGCTTGGCAACGAAATCGACCTCAATCGCGTGATGATCGAGGCGCTTGCGCTCTCGCTGCCGGATTACCCGCGCAGCGACGGCGCCGAACTCGGCCAGATCACCGTGGCCGAGGATGGCATCACCCCGCTTGAGGATGAAGACACCAAACCCTTTGCCGGGTTGGCCGCGCTGCGCGACAAAATGGAAAACGACGAATAGCACCAAGAATCGCTTGCTCCGGCAACAAATCGCTGTATTTTCGCGCTCTCATCGGAATTTAGGGTTGAACCGGCGGCTCGTAACAGACTATGAGCCGCGAACACTCGTGAAACAGGGCCGGATCGGCCCACAGGAATTGAGGTTGAGACATGGCTGTCCAACAGAACAAAGTATCGAAATCACGCCGCAACAACCGTCGCGCACATGACGCATTGGTTGCAGGCAACCCCAACGAATGCCCCAACTGTGGCGAGCTCAAGCGCCCGCACCACGTTTGCGCATCCTGCGGCCACTATGCCGACCGCGAAGTCGTGGCCATGGCCGACGAAATCGATCTGGATGACGACGCGGCGTAAGCGATAAAAAGGCGAATTGCTGCATGACCGCTCGCAGGGATCAATCCAAGGCGGGTGCAGGGCGCACCATCATCTCGGTTGACGCCATGGGCGGCGATCAGGGGCCGGCGACCGTTGTCGCCGGTATTGCCGATTCTGCCAGACGCAATCCTGATATCGGCTTTATCCTGCACGGTCCCAAGGACGACCTCGAACACCTTATTGCCAAGCGCAAAGGGTTGGCCGCGCGTGTCGAGATACGCGACGCGCCCGAAGTCGTCACGATGGAAGACAAGCCTGCGCATGCTGTGCGCCGCGGCCGCGAGACATCGATGTGGTCGGCGCTTGAATGTGTGCGCGCGGGCGAGGCGACGGTTTGCGTATCCTGCGGTAATACCGGGGCTTTGATGCTGATGTCGGTTCTGCGGCTGCGCAAGCTACCCGGTATCTATCGGCCTGCGATTGCGGTCATGTGGCCCTCGCAGAATCCGCAGTCGTTCAACATCATGCTTGATGGCGGGGCCGATATTCGCGCCGATGCCAAGGATCTCATGCAATACGCGCTGATGGGGGCCTCTTATGCCCGTAACGGCTTTGGTCTTGCCAGGCCGCGGATCGGGCTTTTGAATGTCGGCACGGAAGAGCACAAGGGACGCACCGAGCTGAAAGAGGCCTATGACCTTATCGCAGCCAATGCCCGCACGTCGGAGTTCGAATTTATCGGCTTTGTCGAGGGGCGCGACCTTCCGGGCACGGCCTGTGACGTGATTGTCACCGATGGGTTTACCGGCAATGTGGCCCTCAAGACCGGCGAAGGTATCGCAAAGCTGTTTGCCGATCTGATGCGCGAGGCGTTTGCCCATTCCCTGCTGTCGCGGCTGGCCGCTGTGGTCGCCTACCCTGTCCTGCAACGTCTGAAAAAGCGGATCGACCCGCGGCGCGCCAATGGCGGCGTGTTTCTTGGGCTGAACGGCACGGTTGTGAAATCGCATGGTGCGGCGGATGCGACCGGCGTGTCCTCGGCGATCAAGCTGGCGTTTGAACTTGCGCAATCAGGGTTTTCCGAAAGGCTTGCGGCGCGGGTTGCATCTGCGGCCTCTCTGGATCAGGATGCGCCCTCGGATAATGTAATCGACGGTGAGACTGAATGACTGTACGTGCCGTTGTGGAAGGGGTCGGGCATTACCTGCCGGATCGTATTGTTCCCAACTCGGAATTTGAAAAGACCCTCGACACAACGGATGAATGGATTCGCACCCGATCAGGCATCGAGCGGCGACGCTTTGCCGCCGAAGGCCAGACCACGTCCGATCTGGCGGTGCGCGCCGCGCGCGCCGCGCTTGAGCACGCCGGGCTTACCGCTGATGACATCGACGGCATCATCGTGGCCACCTCGACCCCCGATCTGACCTTTCCCTCAGTCGCCACCATGGTGCAAAAAGAGCTTGGCATGACGCGCGGCTTTGGCTTTGACGTTCAGGCGGTCTGCGCCGGTTTCATCTATGCGCTGGCCAATGCCAACGCCCTGTTGATCGCCGGTCAGGCCAAGCGCCTTCTGGTGATCGGCGCCGAGACCTTCAGCCGGATCATGGATTGGACCGACCGCTCGACCTGTGTGCTGTTCGGTGATGGCGCCGGCGCGCTTGTGCTTGGCCTTCAGGACGGCACCGGCAGCAATGCCGATCGCGGGATTCTGTCGGCTGATCTCAATTCCGACGGGCGCTATCGCGACATGCTTTACGTCGATGGCGGTGTGTCCTCGACCGGCGATTCGGGCAAGCTGCGCATGCAGGGCAATCCGCTGTTCCGTCAGGCCGTGGAAAAGCTGACCTCGACCGCCGAAACCGCGCTTGCCAAAGTCGGGCTGAGCGGCAGCGATGTCGATTGGATCGTTCCGCATCAGGCCAACATTCGCATCATCCAGGGCACCGCCAAAAAGATGGGCCTGCCGATGGATCGGGTGATCGTCACGGTGCAGGATCACGGCAACACCTCGGCGGCCTCGATCCCTCTGGCGCTGTCGGTGGGGGTGGAGAGCGGCAAGATCAAGCAAGGCGATCTCGTGCTCTCAGAGGCGATTGGCGGCGGTCTGGCGTGGGGCTCGGTGCTTCTGCGCCTGTAAATCACCGAAAATGCGCAAAAAAGCGCGCTTTAACCCCGCTGTGTAAGTCGTTGACATTGACTCGGAAAATCCTTCGGCCCTAAGGTTGCTCAAAAACAGGGGGGACCTGATGACTGATAAGACATTGACGCGCATGGATTTGAGTGAGGCCATTTTCCGAGAGGTCGGCCTGTCACGCAACGACGCATCACAGCTTGTCGAAAGCGTGCTTGATCACATGTCGGACGCTCTGGTGAGCGGCGAGCAAGTCAAGATTTCGTCCTTTGGCACATTTTCCGTGCGTGACAAGACGGCCCGCGTTGGCCGCAATCCCAAGACCGGTGAAGAAGTTCCGATCAACCCCCGCCGGGTTCTCACCTTCCGCCCGTCGCACCTGATGAAAGATCGCGTCGCGGCCGGCAACAAAAGCTGAGGGGCACAGAGCCGATGGCAAAATCCGCCGACGCCTTTCGCACGATCAGTGAAGTTGCCGAATGGCTGGAGGTTCCGGCGCATGTGCTGCGGTTCTGGGAAAGCAAGTTTTCGCAGATCAAGCCGGTCAAGCGCGCGGGCGGCCGCCGCTATTACCGCCCCGCCGACATGCTTTTGCTGGGCGGGATCAAGGCGTTGCTGCACGATGAGGGCATGACCATCAAGGGCGCTCAAAAGCTGTTGCGCGAACAGGGGGTGCGCCATGTCTCGGATCTGTCGCAGCCCTTGGATGAGGTGACCAAAGGCGAAGCCAGCAATATCGCCCTCGACGTGGCACCAGAGCGGTCTGAACCTGCCAAGGTGCTGAATTTCGAACGCGGGGGCAATGCGCCGCCTGCCGTACCCGCCCCGGCACCGCCTGAAATCCTCGACGCCCCGGAAGACCAGACTGCAGCGACCGCCGAAGCAGAGGATACCGCCTCGCCCGCCGAGACCGACAGCCCGATCCCGCAGGATGCGCGGTTGCCCGATGAAACGCCCCCGCACGCCCTCGATGACGCAAATCACGACACTACGGATACGGGATCAGAGCAACAGCCCGAAGACTTACCCCCGCAAGTGACCGACCCCGACCGTGAGATCATAGCCGAAACCGCGCCCCCGGAGCCAGAGGCACAAGCCGCAACGGAACCGGCAGCAGAGCCAGAACCGGAGCCCGAGGCTGCGGCCCTGAAAGAGCCCACCCCCCTGCCCCAACCGGACCTGCCCGAGGATGCAACAGACAAGGTCAGCGCCGACCCCGGCCCGCTTGCCGCCCTGGCCGACCTGCCACACCCGATTTCACCCGAAACCGCCGCACGTCTCGGGCCTGTGCTGGCCCGGCTCTCGGCGCTTGGGGCTGCGAAATCGCAAGATGGTCAACTCCGGGACTAAAAAGTGGGAATTAGCCCTTGTCCCCGCTCTGAAAACCAGTATGACGTCCACATCGTCGGGCTATGGCGCAGCCTGGTAGCGCGTCCGTCTGGGGGACGGAAGGTCGCAGGTTCGAGTCCTGCTAGCCCGACCAATTCAACCGACGATCCCGCCCATCTGCCCCCCCCAGGGCACCGCGCCAAAGATGCGGGGCTGCCATAGGGGGCGAAGATGACCGGGGTTCTTTCCAGCCAGCAAATCAAGGCCATGATCGCCGATGGCGCGCTTGGTGCCAGACCCGGCATCCTGCCCGAACAGGTGCAACCCGCCAGCCTTGACTTGCGTCTTGGCGCCGTGGCCTACCGGGTGCGGGCCTCGTTCCTCACCGGCTCCGGGCGCACCGTGGCCGAGCGGCTGGCCGAGTTTGAAATGCACCAGGTCGACCTGAGCCAGGGCGCGGTTCTGGAAAAGGGCTGTGTCTATGTGGTGCCCCTGATGGAGTCTCTGGCCCTTCCCAAGGGCGTGCAGGCGGTGGCCAATGCCAAATCATCGACCGGGCGGCTTGATCTTCTGACCCGGATGATCACCGATGGTGGCGTCGAATTTGACCGCGTGCCGCCGGGCTATGCCGGCCCGCTTTACGCCGAAATCTGCCCGCGCTCCTTCTCGGTGCTGGTGCGTCCCGGCATGCGCCTCAATCAGATCCGCTTTCGCCAGGGCCATGCGACGCTGGATGATACGGCCCTGCGCGCGCTTCATGCCGCAAGCCCGCTGGTCGATGGCACCGCCGTGATCGACGAGGGCCTTGGCTTTTCGGTCGATCTGCGCCCCAGCGACAGCAGCCTTGTCGGCTATCGCGCCAAACCCCATACCGGGGTGATCGACCTCGAGAAGATCGCCCATTACGACCCCTCGGACTATTGGGAAGAGGTCCATGCCAAGGCGGGCCATATCATCCTTGATCCCGGCGCGTTCTATATTCTTGTCAGCCGCGAGGCGGTGCATATCCCGCCGGACTATGCCGCCGAAATGGCGCCCTATGTGGCCATGGTGGGTGAGTTCCGGGTGCACTACGCGGGTTTCTTCGATCCCGGTTTCGGTCATGATGCGGCCGGCGGCAGCGGCTCACGCGGCGTGCTTGAGGTGCGCTGCCACGAGGCGCCCTTCGTGCTCGAACATGGTCAGGTCGTCGGGCGGCTGGTCTATGAGAAAATGTATGAGATCCCCGATCAGCTCTACGGCGCGGGCATTGCCTCGAATTATCAGGGTCAGGGCCTCAAGCTCAGCAAGCATTTCAAAAGCTAGGCGCGCCTCAGAACCGTCCGATCCTGCGGCCAAGCTTCATCGCCTGACGCGTGCGCTGTGCGGTTTTGCGACCATCGGGGCCAGCGGCGGCGCCACCGCCACGGTTCATCTTCTTGCCAACGGCATTGACGCCGCCGCGCAACAGGCGGCGCATGACCATGCGCATCACCATCGTGACAATCTGATTGACGTTCATTGCATCGCTCCCTTTGCCTGCCTCTGCCAGATGACATACCACAGAAAGATGCAATTTTAAGGGCACCCCGGATAAATTAAAGAAAATCGGCTGTCCCGGGCTTCTTCTTGGCCAAAATACTCCCGCCGGAGGCCTCCACACCTGCCAGAATGCGCCGCGCCCTGCGGCCCCTTGCGCAACAAAAGCTTGCATCCAAGTGGCGCCGCATTCATGCATCAGACATGACAGAGACCCGCCCCCCCTCTCCCAATTCCCTGGCCGCCCTCGGCTGGTCAAAGGGGTTTGAGGATCAGGTAACGCCCGATGAGACCGCGCTTGCACCGATGCGCATCGCGACCGTGCATCGCTCGCGGGTCACTGCCTTTTCGCCCTCGGGCGCTGTCAAGCTCAACCTGCCCGCCCATGCCAGCACCACCGATTTCGCCGTCGGGGACTGGGTTCTTGTCGATCCGGAGACCGACACCGTCAGCCGCCGACTCGAGCGGAAATCACTGTTGCGGCGGCGCACCGAGGGCACCCGCGCGCCGCAGCTGATTGCCGCCAATATCGACACGCTCTTCATCGTCACCTCCTGCAACGCCGATTTTAACCCGGCGCGGCTTGAGCGTTACCTTGCCCTTGCCAATGAGGCCGGAACGACGCCGGTGATCCTCTTGACCAAGGCCGATATGGCAAAGGATGCCGCAAGCTACCAGAGCCGCGCGGCGGCCCTGCAACGCGGGCTCGCGGTGGTCACGCTCAACGCCAAAGACCCCGAGGCCGCCACCGCCCTCGCGCCATGGTGCGCGCCCGGTCAGACCGTGGCGCTTGTCGGCTCGTCGGGTGTGGGCAAATCGACCCTGCTCAACACCCTTGCCGCCAAGGACGACGCGGCGGCGCAACCCACCAGCGGCATCCGCGAGGATGACGCCAAGGGGCGCCACACGACCACCTCGCGCTCACTGCACGCGGTCAAGGGTGGCGGGCTGGCGATCGACACACCCGGCATGCGCTCGCTTCACGTCAGCGATGTCGGCGCCGGACTCGACACGCTGTTTGCCGAGATCGCCGAGCTTGCGCCAGAGTGCCGGTTTCGCGACTGCACCCACGCGCATGAGCCAGGCTGTGCGGTGCAGGCCGCCGTTGCGGCAGGCACGCTTGATCCGGGCCGTCTGGAACGCTGGCGCAAGCTTGATACGGAAAACCGCGTCAACACCCCGGTCGCCACCGGGCCGCGCGGCAACAAGACCATCAAGAAAACCCGCCACAAACGCTAGGTGTTCAGTCCCGGCATCTGATAGGGTGGATCGAGTTTGGCTCTTTCCGGCTCTGATGTCCGGAATTTGCAGATGTATTCGTATGGGGTGAGGCTGCCGCATGTCTTCGGGCGTCGCGCAAAATTCTATGCCGCCAAGACGTCGTTGAGATCTGCCTGCAACTGCTCATGGCTGTCGTAGCGGACCCGCTTTTGAGCGCCTCGAACATGCGAACTCAATACGTCAGAGCATGTCGCGTGAATTCCAATGAACGCGCCACGCCCTAAACCTCAAGCGCGCGCAAGACTGCGGGCAAGGTTTCGGGCAGATCCTCGGCAATCAGGCCCGGGCCGAATGCAAGCGCGCAGTCCACGTGCAGCCAGGCGGCAGTCTCTGCTGCCTGCATCGGCGCAAATCCCCGCGCCAAAAGCCCGGTGATAAACCCTGCCAGAACGTCACCCGAGCCGGCGGTCGCCAGCCAGGGTGCGGCGCGCGCGTAATGCGCCGAACTTATCCTGCACGCGCCCGAGGGGGCCGCAATAACCGTATCCGGCCCCTTGAATAGTACCACGCAGCCCGCCCGCTTCGCCGCCTCGCGGGTTGCATCGACCTTGGAATAGGCCGGTCCGCTGACCGCAGGTGCAGTTAGTTTCGCCGCAATATCGGGAAACAACCGCGCGAATTCCCCTGCATGCGGGGTCAGAATGCACCGCTCGTGCAACATCCCAAACAGCGCCTCATCCTGCGAAATCAGCGTCAACGCATCCGCATCCAATACAACCGACCGTCCCTCGTAGGGTGGGTGAAACCCACGCGCCTCCAGTGCCGCCTTGACCAGTGCCTCGCCTCGCTGATCTATCCCCATCCCGGGCCCCAGGCAAAGCGCAGTGATCCGCTTGTCCGCCAGCACCGCAGTCAAGGCCGACGCATCCTCGATCCGCCGCAACATCAGCGCGGTGATCTGCCCTGCCACCTCCATCTGCGCGACGGGCGGCACGCCAAGCGTCACCACCCCTGCCCCGATCCGAAGCGCACCACGCGCCGCCAGCCGCGCCGCGCCGGTCTTGCCTGCACCGCCGGAAAGGATCAGTGCATGGCCGTGAGAGTATTTGTGATTGCCCCATCCTGCTTTTCCCAAACTGTCCCAAGGCCAGCCAGGCTGATACCGATAGCGAATATCATCGACGAGACGGTCAGGCCCAATGAGTTCCAACATCTGCGGGCGAAGTATGCCCACGGCTTTCCCGTCGCGCAGGACAAAGGGCCTGCTGCCGGGCTTGGCATTCTTGCTTGGCTGGAAACACCGCCAGTTCTGCAGCCCGATATCCTTGACAACAAGCTTGCCACACAAACCCGGACCATGGCCAATAAAGTGCCCGGCTTTGGGACTGTCGAAAGCTACCGTGAGTTTGGCAAAACGATTGATATCATTTGCAAAGCCAGAGCTGTCGCTCCCGACAATACGGCCACTATCCGTGCACAAACCCGACGGTGCATCAATGCAAATGAGAGCATCGCTGAAGTCATCGCCATTGCGGCCCGCCATATGTGAAATAACATCCTTGGCGGCGCCCTCCAGTGGTCGCGTCAAACCCGTGCCAAACAAGGCATCTATGTAAAGCGTATAAGGCATCGCCCGGAGCGCTTTTTCCGAAAGTTCCGCCACCGGACCGTCGGCCACCCAGAGTTCGTAATTTGTTTTGGCATCCGGCGGGAGTTTCTCGGGGTCACCACAAAGAAAAACACCTACTTGCCAGCCTTTTCCATACAGCAACCGCGCCACGACAAACCCATCACCACCATTGTTGCCGGGTCCGCATAAAATTGCGACACTTTGAGGAGCGTTGCGATACGCTGGCCATTCCTCGAACACCGCCTCGACCACGCCGCGCCCGGCGCGTTCCATAAGCTCCAGACCGGTCACCTCACCCGACTCGATTGCGGCTGTTTCAAGGCTGCGCATCTGGGCGGCGGTGAGTAATTCGGTCATGTCATCAATCCCTGCGATTCAATTTCGCGCATTTTATGCGCATACTGCCTATTTTTTGGGCGACGTAGATTTTCACCGCCGTTTTCACCCACATTCCCGACCCTAACCGATTGAGCATACCCCTGAGAAGTGATCTGCACATCGCGAAACGACAGCCGAGGAGGCCCGAGCCGATGAAAAAGATCGAAGCGATCATCAAACCGTTCAAACTCGACGAGGTAAAGGAAGCTTTGCAGGATGCGGGCATTCAGGGCCTCTCGGTCATCGAGGTCAAAGGCTTTGGCCGTCAGAAAGGCCATACAGAGCTTTACCGTGGCGCCGAATACGTCGTTGATTTCCTGCCGAAGGTGAAAATCGACGTCGTGCTTGACGATGATCAGGTCGATGCTGCGATCGAAGCCATCATCGACGCGGCAAAAACCGACAAGATCGGCGATGGCAAGATTTTTGTCAGCCCGGTCGAACAAGCCATCCGCATCCGTACCGGCGAAACCGGCTCGGACGCGCTGTAACCCCTACTCCAGTAAGAAAAGGACAAGAGAATGAGCAAGGACGCAGTTCTCAAGCTGATCAAGGATGAAGACATCGAATATGTCGACATCCGCTTTACCGACCCGCGCGGCAAGTTGCAGCACGTCACCATTGTCGCCGATCTGGTCGACGAAGATTTCCTTGACGAAGGGTTCATGTTTGACGGCTCGTCAATCGCCGGCTGGAAGTCGATCGAAGCCTCCGACATGAAACTCATGCCCGACACCGAAAGCGCCTATGTTGATCCGTTCTATGCGGAGAAAACGCTCTGTGTGCATTGCTCGGTTGTTGAGCCCGACACCGGTGAATCCTATCCCCGCGATCCGCGCGGCACCGCCGAAAAAGCCGAGGCTTACCTCAAATCTTCTGGCATCGGCGACAGCGCCTTCTTTGGCCCCGAGGCCGAGTTCTTCCTGTTTGACGACGTTCGCTTTTCGAACTCGATCAACAAGGTGTCCTATGAAGTCGACGCGGTTGATGCGTCCTGGAACACCGATACCGAGTATGAAATGGGCAACACGGGTCACCGCCCGGGCCTTAAGGGTGGCTATTTCCCGGTCAACCCGGTGGATGACGCGCAAGATATCCGCGCCGAAATGCTCAGCACCATGAAGCGCCTTGGCATGAAAGTTGACAAGCACCACCACGAAGTGGCCAGCTGTCAGCATGAGCTTGGCCTGATCTTTGGCTCGCTGACCAAACAGGCCGACGAGATCCAGAAATACAAATACGTGATCCACAACGTCGCCCATGCCTATGGCAAATCGGCCACCTTCATGCCCAAGCCGATCTATGGTGATAACGGGTCAGGCATGCATGTGAACATGTCGATCTGGAAGGACGGCAAGCCGCTTTTCGCAGGCGATAAATATGCCGACCTGAGCCAGGAAGCGCTGTATTTCATCGGCGGCATTCTCAAGCACGCCAAAACGCTGAACGCCTTCACCAACCCGGCGACCAACAGCTATAAGCGCCTGATCCCCGGTTTCGAGGCCCCGGTTCTGCGCGCCTATTCGGCCCGTAACCGCTCGGGCTGCGTTCGTATCCCGTGGACGGAATCGCCCAAGGCCAAGCGCGTCGAGGCCCGCTTCCCCGATCCGGCGGCCAACCCCTATCTGGCGTTTGCGGCTCTGCTGATGGCTGGCCTTGACGGTATCAAATCCAAGATTGATCCCGGCGAAGCGATGGACAAGAACCTTTACGATCTGCCCGCCGAAGAACTCAAGGACATCCCCACCGTTTGTGGCAGCCTGCGCGAAGCGCTTGAGTGTCTTGCCGCCGATCACGATTTCCTTCTGGCCGGTGACGTGTTCACCAAGGATCAGATCGACGGCTATATCGCCCTCAAGATGGAAGAGGTGCATCAGTACGAGCACACACCCCACCCGGTCGAGTTCGGCATGTACTACAGCTGCTAAGGCGGCCCGCGGCCACAAATTAGCCGCGATATCACACCCTGAGAGCGCCCCCGACACGGGACGCTCTCTTTTTTTCACGGGACTGTTACCAAATTCGATCCAAAACCACCAAAATCGGGTGATTGCCTCAAACTATTCATATTTGAAACAAAAGAGATACAACTTTGGCGGTTATTCCTTGAAGGGTTGATAACCTATGGACGGATTGTACCATGACCAGAACCACTCACAGGGTTACGTCAGGGCTAGTATTTCTCGGTACGAGAACACTTGACATCGTGATGATCGGAAATCGAGTTTGCGCCACATTGGACAGGCTTGACGCGCAGGTTGGCGGGTTTTCGGTCCTTTCGGATGACACGGTGACGATACGCACGGCTGATTTCGAGCTCTGCATTGATATCAAGGCCGACTACCACGTGGCCGCCCTTGGTCGCCCTGCCGCGCATTTTCTGGCACTGACCTTGACCCGGTTTGACCCGGATGAAGATCAGGACCAGCGCTGCAACCAGTCGATCATGGCGCATGTGCTTCAGACCCTGCACCGCAGCCTGTCGCCCGACTATGTTCAGTGGATTGACCCGCGGGCTCTCCTGAGCAGCGCCGATTTTGAAATGGCCACGACCCTGCCCGAGGAAGAACCGGCCAATGAGGATCTTGCATGCGACGTCGTCATGGAGACGCCAAAGGCCATGCCACGGCGCCACACCCTGCCTGGCATCGAGGAAACCAACCATGTGCTTCAGGCCCGTCTGACGTGCGATGACCCGATTGAGGGCGCTCTGCGCACAACCTTTCGCGAGGATCAGATTGCCCGGCCCGACAGCACCGATGATATCCGTGAAAAGACCACGCCCTTGCGCCTCTCGGTCTGGCTGCTGACCATCACTCTGGGGCTGTTTGCCCTGCCGATGGCGGCCGCCCTTGCTGTTTTCAACCTGCTGCGCGGTGAAAACCTGCGGTTGACGGCGCAGACGGCGGCGCTGACCGGGACGTTCATCACGTTTCAGACCTTTGGGACCACCGCAAGTGCGATGAGCGCCCTTCAGAGCCTGTTGGGATAACCCATGGCGACCTCTTCCCCAGGCAGAGCCATTGTGCAACCCCGGCAATCGGCTAGACTTGCGGCGATTGGTTTTTACAGGAGTGTTGTGATGTCGCCAAACTATATAATCCGGCCCGTTCTGATGGGGCTCTCTCTGTGCTTTGGTCTTGCAGGGGCCGCCACGGCCGCGCCCTGTGGAAATACGGCAGACGGGTTTTCCGGCTGGAAAGCCGCTTTTGCAAAAGAGGCCGCACGCGAGGGCGTCGGGCAACGCGGCCTGGCGGCACTTGCAGATGCCCGCTATGCCAGCCGCACCATCGCGGCGGATCGCAATCAGAAAAGCTTTCGCTACTCGCTCGATAAATTCATGAAAGTGCGCGGCGCCGACACGATCGTGGCCCAGGGGCGCAAACGCAAGGCCCGCAACGCGGCGTTCTATGCCGCGCTTGAGAAGCGCTTTGGCGTGCAGGCCGGCGTGTTGATTGCCATTCATGGCATGGAAACCGGCTTTGGCGGCTTTATGGGCGACAGCGAGGTGGTCTCGGCGATCGTGACCCTGACCTATGATTGCCGCCGTTCCGATTTCTTTCGCCCGCATGCCCTTGGGGCGCTCAAGCTGGTCGATAGGGGCGCGATCACCGCCCAGACCAAAGGCGCCAGACACGGCGAGCTGGGCCATACCCAGTTTCTGCCCGGCAACGCCCTGACCTATGGCGTTGATGCCAATGGCGACGGGCGGATCGATTTCTATGACCTTGCCGACGCCATGGCTTCGACCGCGAATTTCCTGCGCCAGAAGGGCTGGCAGCCCGGCCAGGGCTATCGCGAGGGCCAGCCCAATTTCGCCGTCATCCAGCAATGGAATGCCGCAAGCGTCTATCAAAAGGCGATTGCGATCATGGCGGCGCGCATCGACGGGGGCTAGGCGCCCCTCCGCTTAGCCGCGCCTCGCCACAAGACGTTCTCTTTTGTGCCACGTTTGACCGGTTCCCCTTGTTCAACCCCAAGATCAACAGGCCACACCATGAGCAGACACCCCCACGGCCAGATTGCCGCATTGGAATATCACGACCTGCCAGGGATGGATTTCCCTGACATCGTCGAGGAATTCGACATCGCCTTGCAACACCTCTCGACGCAGGTGCGAAGCCTGACCTGGGATGGCGAGGATATTGCGTTGATTGATCGCGAAACCCTGCGCATCGCCCTTGGCTGGTTGCCGTCGCTCTCAGAAAACGCGCCGCACTACCTTGTGATCGCGGTCGGCCCCAAAGACGCAAGGCGCCCGACCCCGATCAAGGCAGAGACCTATGACCTGCTGCTGCGTCGCATCGTTGAACGGGTGCGCGACTACCTGCCCTTTGATGCGGTTCTGCGCGGTGCAGCCAATCAACCGATTGCCAGCGGGTTGATGGATGACACATTCGAATTGCTGGCAAGCACCTCGGGCGATATGCCCATGGACCGCGCCCGCCGGGCGACGCGCACGAAGGCAAAAAAGGCTGCCACCAAGGGTAAATCTGCGAAAACCGCGCCCCCGCGCCAGGGCCGCCCGCCGGATGATGTGGACGATGCACAGCTGATCCTGCCAGAGGCCTCTGTGCCGATACGCCTGACGATTGTGACCTTCGGGGTGACCTTGTTCCTGCACGCGCCCCCGATCGGCGCCGCGCTTCTGACCTATACGTTTCTGCGCGAGGCCGCGCCGCTTGCCACCTGAAGGCGTTCGTCCAGCACAAAGGTGTGGATCGAGAACACACAGGCCCGTGTCCTGGGCAGGCGCAACACGCATTGCCGCTCTGAGCGCAGATAGGGATAATCCGCCCCGCCCGTGACACGTGACTGAAGACGCGCGCGCGGTTGATGCAGCTTCGGGTCGGCGTAGCGCAGGGCGTTGAACCGCCAGAGCGGGCGATCAACCTGCACCCCGTCAAAAAGCCGCTGCACCCGCCGCGCAAGGCCCGCGTCATATTCGGGCACCGGCACATGGATCGACGTCAGCGGGCGGTCGATCTTGTCGGCCAGCCGCCAACTTGCCGGAAAACACAGCACGGCAGCCGTCAAGACATGCTCGTCGCCCTGTTTTTCCAACAGGCACAGATCCTCTTGCACCAGATGCCCAAGCGTGCCCATCGGATCGCCGTGATCCAGCTTGACCTTGATGCCATCGGGGCGTGTGGCCTGATCCGCGCGGATGTCATAGCCCGGCGCATATTCGGCCAGCCAGGCCAGCACATAGTCCAGCAATTCCTGCGCCGCCGCCGCGCCTTGGGGCGTTACCGCAAGCACATCGGCGCGCTGATCGCGCAACAGCCGCGCGCGCTCTTGCATTTGCGCGCCAAAGGCCTCATCCACCATCAGCCACTCGGCCAAAGGCAGGGGGGCGATCCCCGGCAAGGGGCGTGCCAGATTTGCCGCATAGGGCAGGCTTGTCTGTAAAATCTCGGTCATGCGGCAGTCTTAGCCGATGCGAATCCGGCCCGCATCCCCAAATTGCATTCCCCAGCCGCTTTGCCGCACAAGGCCCGGCTTGCCGCGCGCAGCCTGACGCATTACAAGCGCGACGAACCCCGTTTGTCACTGTATTTGCAAGGATCGCCGATGATTCCCCGCTATTCCCGCCCCGACATGGTCGCCATCTGGTCGCCCGAAACCAAATTCCGCATCTGGTACGAGATCGAGGCCCATGCCTGCGACGCGATGGCCGATATCGGCGTCATTCCGCGCGCCAATGCCGAGGCGGTCTGGAAAGCCAGGGACGTGACCTTTGACGTCGCCCGGATTGATGAAATCGAGGCGGTGACCAAACATGACGTGATCGCCTTCCTTACTCACCTTGCCGAACATGTCGGCAGCGACGAGGCGCGCTTTGTGCATCAGGGCATGACAAGCTCGGACGTGCTTGACACTTGCTTTAATGTCCAACTGACCCGCGCCGCCGATATCCTGATTGCGGATCTGGAGGGGCTTTTGGCCGCTCTGAAACGCCGCGCTCAGGAACATAAAGACACGGTGCGCATCGGGCGCAGCCACGGCATCCACGCCGAACCGACCACCATGGGCCTGACCTTCGCACGGTTTTACGCCGAAATGAATCGCAACCTGCGCCGCCTCAAAACCGCGCGCGAAGAGATCGCCACCGGCGCGATCTCGGGCGCAGTCGGCACCTTCGCCAATATTGACCCGGCGGTCGAGGAACATGTCTGCGCCCAACTTGGCCTGACCCCCGAACCGATCAGCACCCAGGTCATTCCGCGTGACCGTCATGCAGCCTTTTTCGCCACGCTTGGCGTGATCGCAAGCTCGATCGAGAACATCGCCATCGAAGTGCGCCACATGCAACGCACCGAGGTGCTTGAGGCCGAAGAATTCTTCTCGGCCGGGCAAAAAGGCTCCTCGGCGATGCCGCATAAACGCAACCCGGTGCTGACCGAAAACCTGACCGGTCTGGCCCGCCTGGTGCGCATGTCGGTGATCCCGGCAATGGAAAATGTCGCCCTCTGGCACGAACGCGATATCTCGCATTCTTCCGTCGAGCGTACCATCGGCCCGGATACCACGGTGACGCTTGATTTCGCTCTGGCGCGGCTGACAAATGTTGTCGAAAAACTGGTGATCTACCCCGACAACATGCTGGCCAACATGAACAAATTCCGCGGTTTGGTGATGAGCCAACGCGTGCTTCTCGCCCTCACCCAGGCCGGCGTGTCGCGCGAGGATGCCTATAAGCTGGTGCAGCGCAACGCGATGAAGGTCTGGGAAGAGGGCAAGGATTTCAAAACCGAGCTTTTGGCCGACGCTGACGTTCTCAAGGCGCTGAGCGCCGCAGAGATCGAGGAAAAATTCGACCTTGGCTATCACACCAAACATGTCGACACGATCTTCGCCCGCGTTTTCGGCACCTGAACCCGGGCCGGAGCTTGCAACAGCCCCCGCCCGACTTTCATCTTTCCAGAAATACTCCGGGGGAGCCTGAGAAAATTCGCCGAATTTTCTCAGGCTGGGGGCAGCGCCCCCTGCCCGCCCTCAATGTGTCGCGGGCATCCGGTCTTCGACAATGCCCGCCCACCAGCTACAGCCTGCGGGAATCGCCTCGTCGTTGAAGTTGTAATCCGGGTTATGCACCATTGCCGTGTCGCCATTGCCGATCAGGATATAGGCGCCGGGCCGCTCTTCGAGCATAAAGGCGAAATCCTCGCCGCCCATGACAAGCGGCGCCTCATTGCACGCGCCGCTGATCTTTTGCGCCACTTGGGCGGCAAATTCAGTCTGTTCCTCGTGGTTGATCATCACCGGATAGCCCCGGTAATAGCTGACCTCGGCACGCCCGCCAAGACCATCCGCCACGCTTTCGGCAATCGCTTTAAGCCGCGTTTCCGCAAGGTCACGCATCCCGGCGCTCATGGTGCGCACCGTGCCCTTGAGATGCACCTTTTGCGGGATAACGTTGAAGGCATTCGATGAGGTCTGAAACGAGGTGACCGAGACCACAACCTGATCCACCGGATCGGCATTGCGGCTGGCGATGGTCTGAAGCATCGTGACAAGATGCGCCGCCATCACAGTGGTATCGACGGTCTCATGCGGCTTGGCCGCATGGCCGCCCTTGCCCGTAAGCTCGATATCGAACTGATCGGTGGCGGCGAAAAAGCTGCCCGGACGAATGGCAAAAGATCCGATCGGCTGCCCCGGCCAGTTGTGCATGCCATAGACTTCCTGCACGCCGAACCGCTCCATCAATCCGTCCTCGCACATCTCGCGCGCGCCTGCGCCGCCTTCTTCGGCAGGCTGAAAGATCACCACGGCGGTGCCATCGAAATTGCGGGTCTCCGCCAGGTATTGCGCCGCGCCAAGCAACATCGCCGTATGCCCGTCGTGCCCGCAGGCATGCATCGCGCCGGGCGTCTTGCTGGCATACTCCACGCCGGTGTTTTCATGGATCGGCAGCGCGTCCATATCCGCGCGCAACCCCACCACCTTACCTGACCCGGTGCTGTTGCCCTTGATCACGCCTACCACACCGGTGCGCCCGATGCCGGTCACCACCTCGTCACAGCCAAAGGCGCGAAGCTTGTCGGCCACCAGCGCACTTGTGCGATGGGTGTCGTACAAAATCTCGGGATGCTGGTGAATGTCGCGCCGTACGGCGGTGATCTCATCGTGTAATTCGGCAAAGCGGTTCTTGACGGCCATGACGCATGATCTCCTGATATCTGTGAGGTTTGCCCATAGCGTGGCGCAAACGCGGCGTCGCGGCAAGGGGGGCGCGGGCCCCCTGCGGGCATTTGGCCATATACATCCGCGCACATGTCCGTTATGGGTCGCGGCTTGCGCCCATATGCGCCCCTTCCCCCTACCAAAGCAGACCCATCAATGATCATCTCCAGCCTATCCAAAACCCTTGCCGCGCGCGGCTATGACACCCTGACAGCCGTGCAGGAGGCGGTCACAGACCCAGACCTTGCCACCTCTGACTTGCTGGTGTCGGCCCAGACCGGCTCGGGCAAGACGGTGGGCTTTGGGCTTGCCATCGCACCGACCCTTCTGGGCGAAAGCGAGACCCTGCCCCGCGCCGCAGCGCCGCTGGCCCTGATCGTGGCGCCCACGCGCGAGTTGGCGTTTCAGGTGATGCGCGAGCTGAGCTGGCTTTATGCCGAGGCCGGCGCGCGGGTTGCAAGCTGTGTCGGCGGGATGGATATGCGCGACGAGCGCCGCACGCTGGACCGGGGCGCACATATCGTCGTCGGCACGCCGGGGCGGCTTTGCGATCACATCAAGCGCGGCTCGCTTGACATGACCTCGCTGCGCGCGGTCGTGCTGGACGAGGCCGATGAAATGCTCGACCTTGGCTTTCGCGAGGATCTGGAATTCATGCTGGCCGCCGCGCCCGAGGACCGGCGCACGCTGATGTTCTCGGCCACCGTGCCGCCGATGATCGCCAAGCTTGCGCAACAGTTTCAGCGCGACGCCGTGCGCGTGAGCACCCAATCGGGCACCAAGCAGCACGCCGATATCACCTATCAGGCGCTGCGCGTCGCGCCGCAGGATGCCGAAAGCGCGGTGATCAACCTGCTGCGCTATCATGATGCGCAAAACGCGATCGTCTTTGCCAATACCCGGGCCACCGTGGCGCGCCTGACCGCGCGGTTTGCCAATCGCGGCTTTTCGGTTGTCTCGCTCTCCGGCGAGCTAAGCCAGAGCGAACGCACCCATGCGCTTCAGGCGATGCGCGACGGGCGCGCGCGGGTTTGCGTGGCCACCGATGTGGCGGCGCGCGGCATCGACCTGCCCAATCTCGAACTTGTCATTCACGCCGAATTGCCAAGCAACTCCGAGGCACTTTTGCACCGTTCGGGGCGCACCGGGCGCGCCGGGCGCAAGGGGATTTCGGCCCTTATCGTTCCGGCCAAGACCCTGAAAAAGGCCGAGCGGCTGTTGAAATTCGCCAAGATCACCGCCGAGTGGACGACCCCGCCGACGCCCGAGGATATCGAGGCGCGCGATCACGAGCGGCTGTTGTCCGATCCGGTCTGGACCGAAGAGCCCTCGCCCACCGAGGCGGCCTTTGCCACACAGCTTTTGGCCAACCACAGCCCCGAGCGCATCGCGGCGGCCTATCTGCGGCTTTATCAGTCAAGCTGGTCCGCGCCCGAAGAGCTAAGCCCGCCCGACAGCCGCCCGCCCGCCAAAGAGCACAAGCCCTTTGGGCCGAGCACTTGGTTTGCCCTTTCGGTTGGTGCCAATGACCGGGCCGAGGCGCGATGGTTGCTGCCGCTTTTGTGCCGCGCGGGCAATCTGGACAAGGATTGCATCGGCGCGATCCGGGTTCAGCCCACCGAGACATTTGTTGAGCTGACCGAGGCCAGCGCCACAGGATTCTGGGCCGCGATTGGGGCCGACGGCAAGCTTGAGGATGGCGTGAACGTGCGCCGCGTCGAGGGCGCGCCCGATCTTGGTCGCAGCTCTGGCCCGCGCCCGCCGCGCGATGACCGTGGCCCGCGCCGCGATGCCCGCCCAGCACGTGACAATGACGGCGACAGCGCACGCTATAAACCGCGCGCCGATGCGGCCCCCGCAGCAAGACCCGCCTCGGAGAAACCGGCCTATAAAAAACCGGCGACCGATAAATCTGGTGACAAGCCCCGCGCGGAGAAGGCGCGCTTTGACAAGCCCAAATCCACCCCGATGACCAAGGCGGTGGAAGAAGGCGCGGTCACGCCGCTGCGCAAGCAGACCGGCGACAAACCCGCCCATAAGGCGGCCAAAAAGGTCTGGGACAGCAAACCGGCAGGGGCCGCCAAGGGAAAACCAGCGTCAAAGCCCTATGACAAGGCGGCGGGCAAACCGGGCGGCAAGCCGTTTGGCAAGGCTGGCGGAAAGCCCTTTGGCAAACCCGCCGGAAAACCCGCCGGAAAACCCTATGCCAAAGCCGCGGATCGCACCGCAGATCCCGCCAAACCAAAGCACAACCCCGCAACCGATTCCAGCCGCCGCTTTACCCCGCCGGGCACGGCCGCGAAACCGGGCAAACCGGGCGGCGGCAAGCCATTTGGCAAAGGTCCGGGTAAAAAGCCCGCTGGCAAAGGCGGCCCGCCCAAGGGCCGTCCGGGCTTTGGCGGCTCTACGCCCCCCAAGCGCAATAAACCCTAGGCGGCCCCGGCCCGGTTCAGCCGGGCCAGAAGGCCACGCATGAACTCGTGCCCGGCCTCGAACTGGGCCTTGGTGATGAATTCGTCGGGCTGGTGCGCCTGCGCGATATTTCCGGGGCCACAGATCACCGCCGAATAGCCGCGCTCCTGAAACTGCCCGGCTTCGGTGCCATAGCTGACCACATGGCTGGCATTGTCGCCGGTGATCTGGCGGACGAACGCCTCGGCGGCGCCGCCCTCTTCGGGTTTGAGACCCGGCACCAGAAATTTCGGTGTGACATCAATCCGCGCCTCGGGGTGAACCGCCTGCATCGCGGCCTCGACCCTGGCCACCTCGGCCATGAAACGCGCGCTCCACTCTTCGGGGTCTTCGCCCGGCACCACCCGGAAATCCATGCCAAAGCGGCAATCCTTGGCGGTGATGTTATGGGCCGTGCCGCCCTCGATCATGCCGACATGCACGGTTGTCCAGGGGGGCTCGAACATCGCGGCAAGCTCGGAGGGCACGCGCGCGCGGTTTTCGGCATTCATCCGGTTCGCCCAGTCAATCAGCGGTGCCGAGGCCATGATCGCATTGACCCCGGTATGCATCAGCGAGGAATGCACCTCAAAGCCGATGGCATGCACATTATGGCCAATCCCGCCCTTGTGGCCGGTCACCGTTTGCATCATCGAGGGCTCGCCGATAATCGCCAGCTCTGCCTTTGGCAGCACCTCAAGCATCCGCTCGATCATCGGCGGCGCGCCGACACAGCCGACCTCTTCGTCGTAACTCAGCGCCAGTTGTAGAGGCCGCGCGACGCCCATCTGATGTGCCTCGACCAGCGCCCAGATCGCGAGCGCGTCAAAGCCCTTCATGTCGCAACAGCCACGCCCGTAATATTTGCCGTCCCGCTCAACCACCGTGAACGGATCACCGGCCCAGGGTTGGCCATCGACCGGCACCACATCTGTATGCCCCGACAGGACAACGCCTCCCGCCACCTCGGGGCCGACATGGGCAAACAGCGCCGCCTTTTCGCCGGTCTCGTCATAATGGCGATGCGCGGTGATGCCATGGCTGTTGAGATAGCCTTCGACCCAATCCACCAGTGGCAGGTTGCTGTCGCGACTGACGGTGGGAAAGCTGACCAGCTTTTCCATTAACTCATAGGGGCTTAGGCGCGTTGTCATTCTAATATCCGCTGTCAGAGGTCAATACGAAATGGCCCGGCGTCACCTCGTGATAGACCGAGGGGCCCGGGTCATGATCCACCGGGTGGATCGGCGAGGGGATCGGTTTGAAATTCAGATCCTTCTCGGATTTGCGGCGGCGCGGATCGGCGATCGGCACCGCCTTGAGCAGCGCCTGCGTATAAGGATGTTGCGGGTCTTCAAAGACCGCGCGGCGCGGGCCGCGTTCGACAATGCGGCCAAGATACATCACCGCCACATCATGGCTGACGCGCTCGACCACGGCCATGTCATGGCTGATGAAGAGATAGCTCAGGCCCAGCTCGGCCTGCAATTCCATCATCAGGTTGAGCACCTGCGCCTGAACGCTGACATCCAGCGCCGAGACCGCCTCATCGGCGACGATAAGTTTCGGGTTGAGCGCAAGCGCGCGGGCAATCGCCACCCTTTGGCGCTGCCCGCCGGATAACTCATGCGGAAAGCGGCGCAGAAAGCTGCGCGGCAGCTCGACCCGGTCAAACAGCATCGCCACCCGGTCATCCATCTCGGAGCGGCTGACAAGACCATAGTTGCGCATCGGTTCGGCCACCTGATCGGCCAGCTTCATCTGGGGATTGAGCGAGGCAAACGGATCCTGAAACACCATCTGCATATCGACCCGCGCCCGGCGCAGGGCCGCCGCATCGAGCGCCATGATATCGACGCCGTCAAGATCAACCTCGCCGGCTGATGGCTCGACCAGCCGCAGGATCGAGCGCCCGGCGGTGGATTTGCCACAGCCGGATTCGCCCACAAGGCTCAGGGTGCGGCCCCGGTTGAGGGTGAACGACAGATCCTCGACCGCGTGGACATTGGCGATCGTGCGGCGGAAAAACCCGCCCTTGACCGAAAATCGCGTGGTCAGGCCTTTGACCTCAAGTAACAAATCCTCGCTGCCAACAATCGGTTTGACGGCACTGGCATCATGCCCCAAAAGCTTCATCGGTTCGGGATAGGCGGTGCCGCGCATCTCGCCCAATTTGGGCACGGCGGCCAAAAGCGCCTTGGTATAATCATGGGTCGGCGCCTCGAAAATCTGTTCGACGGGGCCTTCTTCCACCTTGGTGCCGCGAAACATCACCACGACGCGGTCGGCCATCTGCGCCACCACCGACATGTCATGGGTGATGAAAATGACGGCGGTGCCGGTTTCGCGCTTGAGCCGATCCATAAGCGCCAGAATTTCCGCCTGAATGGTCACGTCAAGCGCGGTTGTCGGCTCGTCCGCGATCAGCAGGCGCGGCGCGCAGGCAAGCGCCATGGCTATCACCACCCGCTGGCGCATGCCGCCGGATAATTCGTGCGGGTATTGATCGAGGCGACGCTCGGCCTCGGGGATGCGAACCTCTTTGAGCAGTTCAAGCGAGCGCGCGCGCGCCTGTGCCTTGTCCATGCCGCGATGCACCCGAAGCCCCTCGGCAAGCTGGCGCCCGACGGTAAACACCGGGTTCAGCGCGGTCATCGGTTCCTGAAAGATCATCCCGATTTCATTGCCGCGAATGGTGCGCATCAGGCTCTGATCGGTCTGGGCAAGATCAATCTCGCCGCCCTCTTTGCGATCAAACAGCATCCGCCCGCCCGCGATCGTACCACCGCCATATTCGATCAGTCGCATCAGCGACAGCGATGACACCGATTTGCCAGAGCCGGATTCGCCGACGATACAGACGGTTTCGCCCGCGTTGACATCGAACGAGACGTCCTTGACCCCCACGACCGGGCCATCCTTGGTCAGAAAACTGACCCGCAGGTTTTCAATTCGGGCGATTGGGTGATCAAGCATGCGCCTTGCCCTTTGCACTCGGAAGGAGATTGCACAAACGCTACTCAGTTTGCGCGCCCGCTGTCAAACGAACAGGCACACATACCGGCAAGTTCTGCAATTGCGCGAAGAGGTGCTTGCTTTTTATACCGATCCGGTTTGTGATGCCCCTGCTGTCTGGGGATGCAGCGCCAGCGCCGGACACAACCGGTGCGACCGTTCCCCGTGACGACCGCCACCCCCGCCCCGCCTTGCGGGAGGGTGCGACTTAACGAGACGGCCAATTGAACGCGCTGTCCAACAACGGAGGATTGACCACCCGATGACCCTGAAATCCCTTTTACTCGGCGCCACCGCCACCACCTGCCTTGCAAGCGCGGGCTGGGCCGAGCGCGGCGCCGACGGCCATGTGAACCTGATCTACTGGCAGGCGCCGTCGATCATGAACCCCTATCTGACGGGGGGCACCAAGGAACGCGAAGCGGCAAGTCTCGTTCTTGAGCCGCTTGGCCGCTACAACGTGGCCGGAGAGATGGTGCCCTTTCTCGCCGAAGAGATTCCCACCGTCGAGAACGGCGGCGTTTCTGACGATCTCAAGTCGATCACCTGGAAGATAAAGCCGGATCTGACCTGGTCGGACGGCAGCCCGTTTTCGGCAAATGATGTAAAGTTTACCGCCGAATATTGCATGCACCCCGATGGCGGCTGTGCACAACTGGCGAAATTTGAGGGCGTCGAGTCGGTCGAGGTGGTCGATGACCTGACCGTGACGGTTCACTTCGCCGAACCGCAGCCCAACCCCTATGGTCCCTTCATGGGCGGTCAGGCGCCGATCATTCAGGCGGCACAATTTGCCGATTGTCTTGGCGCCAAGGCCCCCGAATGCACCGATGCCAATTTTTCGCCTATCGGCACCGGCCCGTTCAAGGTGGATGAGTTTCGCCCCAATGACGTGATCTCGCTCTCGGCCAACCCCAATTACCGCGACCCGGCCAAGCCGCGGTTCGCCACCATGACCTTCAAGGGCGGCGGCGATGCGACGGCGGCGGGCCGCGCAGTGCTTGAGACCGGCGAATTCGATTATGCCTGGAACCTGCAACTTGCCCCCGATGTGATTGCCAACATGGAAGCGGCCGGCAAGGGCGTGGCCCTGTCGGCCTTTGGCACGCTGGTCGAGCGAATCGAGATCAACCTGACCGACCCCTCGCCGGATCTGCCCGAGGGCGAGCGCGCAACCGCCAAGCACCCGCACCCCATCCTGAGCGATATGCGCGTCCGCGAGGCGCTCAGCAAGGCGATCGACCGCGAGCTTCTGGTCGAAATCGGCTATGGCAAGGCCGGGCGCGCGACCTGTAACCTTGTGCCTGCCCCGGCGGCCTATGCCTCGGATAACACCGATTGCCTGGAACAGGACGTTGAAGGTGCCAAGGCGCTTCTGGAAGAGGCCGGCTGGACCGACAGCAATGGCGATGGCATCCGCGACAAGGATGGCAAGAAACTGTCGCTGCTGTTTCAGACCTCGACCAATGCTGTGCGTCAGGACTTTCAGGCGCTAATCAAGCAGTGGTGGGGCGAAATCGGGGTGGAAACCGAGCTTCGCAACATTTCGGCATCGGTCTTCTTCGGCGGTGATCCGGGCAGCCCGGACACCTTTCAGAAGTTCTATGCCGACGTTGAAATGTACGCCAACAACTTTGACGGCACCGATCCGCAATCCTATCTGGCCTCGCGGACCTGCAACAAGGCGCCGCGCCCCGAAAGCCAATGGCAGGGCGAAAACATCAACCGCTATTGCGATCCGGCCTATGACGAGCTGATCAAGGAATTGGGCCGCACGGCAGATCTTGGCAAGCGCGGTGAGATCGCCAAAAAGCTCAATGATATGCTGACAAAGGACAGCTATGTCATCCTGGGGCTGGTGGATCGTGGCCGGGTTTCGGCGCGCTCGAATACGCTTGGTGGCGTCGAGTTGAACACATGGGATACCGAGCTTTGGAATGCCGCCGACTGGTATCGCATCAAAGAGTGACCTGACCCTGCGCCGCCCCGGTTGCAATGCCGGGGCGGTTGCCCTTTTGCCCCCCGAAGACGACTGAATTACAAAGGCGCCGCGCATGCTGACCTATACAATCCGACGGCTTGTCCTTGCCATCCCGACGCTTTTGTTCATCAGCCTTGTCATCTTCCTGTTGCTCGAACTTGCCCCCGGCGATCCGATGGCGGAAGTGCCCCTGACGGTGCCGCCCGAGGTCAAGGAAAAAATGCGCCTTGCGCTTGGCCTGGGCGAGCCGACGCATATCCGTTTCTTCAAATGGATGTGGCAGTTTTTCGTGATCGAGCCGATGGTATTTATCGACTGGCTGTTTGGCACAGATCTTGCGGGCGGCGAGCAACGCGTGCTCAGCTGGCAATTTCGCAGCCCGGTCATGGATGTGGTCGTGCAACGCATGCCCCAGACCCTCTGGGTGGTGGCGATGTCCTATGTGGTCGGCGTTCTGATTGCATTACCTATCGGCATTTACTCGGCCTATCGGCAATATTCGCTGTTTGATCAGGCAGGCACCTTCATCACCATGGTCGGCTATTCGGTGCCGCCGTTTTTCTCGGGGGTGTTGGTGATCGTGATCTTTTCGGTTCAGCTTGGCTGGTTACCGTCGATTTATGACACCACGCTTGTGGTGGTCGATTGGGCGACGTTCAAACAGCAGTTGATGCAGATGGTGATGCCGGTGATGGTGCTGGCGCTGCAAACCACCGCCCAGATCAGCCGCTTCATGCGCGCTTCGATGCTCGACAATCTCAATCAGGATTACGTGCGCACCGCGCGCGCCAAGGGCCTGTCGGAGATGACCGTGGTGATGGTGCATGTGCTGCGCAACTCGATGATTCCAGTGATCACGGTGATCGCGCTTGGCGTGCCCCAGATCTTTGGCGGGGCGATCATCACCGAACAGATTTTCAAGGTAAACGGCCTTGGCCAGCTTTTGATCACCGCCATTCAGGCCAATGACCTGCCGATGGTACACACCGTCACCTTCATGCTGGCGGTGCTGATCGTTCTTTTCAATATTGTCGCCGATGTCCTCTACGGCGTGCTTGACCCGAGGATCCGCTATGACTGATGCGCCCGAGCCCATCACCGCCCTGACCGACCCGGAGCCGACCGCCCCACCGCACAGCCAGTGGCGCGATGTCTGGGATCAGTTCAAGACCCATCGCGGCGCCCTTATCGGGACGTTCATCTTTTTCGTCATCATGGCGGCGGTCTTTGTCGGGCCCTGGCTCTGGGGGATCGACGCCACCTTTATCGACGTCCGCGCGCGCAATCAGGGGCCAAGCTGGGCGCATCCCTTTGGCACCGATCAACTGGGCCGCGATACCCTCGCGCGGATGATGGCGGGCGGGCAGACCTCTATCGCAGTCGGCTTGACGGCGATGCTTCTGGCGCTCGGGCTTGGCAGCCTTGTCGGCGTGCTGGCCGGGTTTTTCAGACGGCTTGACGGGCCGCTGATGCGGCTCACCGACCTGTTTTTGTCGCTGCCGCTCTTGCCGCTCTTGCTGGTGATGGTGCTGTTGTTTCGCGAAACGCTCAACGGCGCCTTTGGCCCGGAGAAAGGCATTTTCATCCTGATCGTGGTGGCCATCGGCGTGACAAGCTGGATGCCCACGGCGCGGATCGTGCGCGGCGATGTTCTGGCCCTCAAGGAGCGCGAGTTCATTCTTGCGGCACGTTCGATCGGGACCACGAATTACAACCTGATCACCCGGCATATCCTGCCCAATGTGATGTCGCCGATCATGGTCTCGGCCACGCTCGGGATTGCCAATGCGATCATCACCGAAAGCGCGCTGTCGTTTCTGGGGCTGGGGTTTCCGCCCGACTTCCCGACCTGGGGGCGATTGCTGAACGATGCCACGGTCTATCTTCAGGATTATCCCGAGCGGGTGTTCTGGCCGGGCCTTGCAATCTCGCTCACCGTGCTCAGCATCAACTATCTAGGCGATGGATTGCGCGACGCACTTGATCCGCGCATTCGCGGCCGTTGATCGTGCCTGTCCCGCCGGACGCCTCCGGCGGGAGTATTGTCAACTGAGAAAGTGACTATTTATCAGTGCCATAGTAGTATCATCAGTTATCTGATCTACGTTACTATCAACGTCTCGTGTTTGGACTGAAAATTGCTTTCGGCTAAAGCGGCTCGTCAGGCTCATAACCTGAAGGTCGTAGGTTCAAATCCTACTCCCGCAACCAGTTTTAGCGAACGCGCATTCGCAATAAAGCCCGCCTTTCCGGCGGGCTTTGTCTTTATGAGCATTTCCAATAGCTTACCCCGAAGCTCAAGCTCATGAACCGCCTCGCCGGCGTTCCACGACACCACGACCCCCTCGAGCAGGCTGTGTAGTTCGTCCGCTGCTGGACCGGAAACTTCCTCGTCCGTGAGCGTCGCGGTGAGGTTCGCGACATAGCTGCGATAAAGCCCAGGCAGATCGTCGGGCAGATCGATCGGGACGGGCACCAGTGCCGGGCGCCCGGCCTTGAGCGCGTCGAGTTCCGCATCGAGCGTGTTGAAATGCGCGATCAGCCCCGACGAGTATTCGCCGTTCTCGACGGCCTTGAGCACATTGGCGCGCGTGGCTTCTTTTGCCTTGATCTGCGCATCGTGCCGACGCAACGCGTCTCCGCTGTCGTGCTCTTGCGCTTGCATCTTTTCCGTGAAGCGGGCGCGGAACTGCTCATAGGCCTCCTGCTGCATAAGGCTGCTGCGCAGGCAGCTCAGGATCGCGTCGGCGGCGTCGGTCTCGCTGAGGCCCGGCATGCCATGACAGACGGCCTCTCCCTTCTCCTTGGCATTGGCGCAATAATAGCGTCGCCGGTGGCCTTTGCCAGCCACGGTGAGATTGCCGCCGCAGGCCCCACAGGTCAGAAGACCTGACAGAAGATACTTTCGGCGGCGGGTGCTCTGTGCGGCCCCGGCTCCGGACCGGCCTTCGCGTTCGGCCGTTTTGCGGGTGAGGTCGATCGCCTCTTGCCGCGCCTTTACGGCGGTCCAGAGGCCCTCATCGACAATACGCAGATCCGATGCTTCAAAGAGCTTCCATTCATCCTGCGGGTTCGGGCGCGACAGGCGTTTGCCGGTCTCAGGATGCTTGGTATATCGAGAGCGGTTCCAGATGCGTCTGCCGATATAAAGCTCGTTATTGAGGATGCCTGTGCCGCGCGCGCGGTTCCCATAGATGGTATTCTGTTTCCAGTGCCCGCTGCCGGCCCCGCGACCGCGTGGCGCAACGACGCCCTCTGCATTGAGATCAGCGGCGATCTTTTGCGGCGACTTGCCTGCGGCGTATTCCGTGAAGATGCGACGCACAATCGCGGCTTCATCGGCATCAATCACAAGTTCGCCCTTGATCACATTACCGGCGTCGTCCCGCTGCGTTTTGTAGCCGTAGGACAAGCCGCCCGCGCTCTTGCCGGCTTCGATCCTGCCGACAAGCCCCCGATGCGTCTTGAGGGAAAGCTCCTCAAGGAAGATCTGCGCGAAAGTGCCGAGAATGCCGATGTCGAAAATGCCCAACTTGCCGCGGCGCAACTGGTGCATCTCCGTATCGCAGTGACGCGCTTCCTTGTAAAACCCCATCAGAAACTCAAGGTCGCGCGACAGGCGGTCGAGATGTTCGAAGAGCACGATATCGAATTGCTGAGCGCGCATGGCCGCTTGCAGGGCCTCAACGCCAGGCCGCCCTTTGATGGCTCCGCTGAGTGCCATATCGGAATACACCTGAACGACGGAAAAGCCTTCCCGTTCGGCGTGCGCCCGGCACTCGCGGACCTGATCGTCGATCGACTTGGGGTTCTGCATATCGGTGGAATACCGGGCATAGATGGCCACGCGTTTGGGCTGTTTCGTCTCGATCATTCGTCGTCACTCCTTCTATCGCGCAGGCAGGTCATCTTGCGGATCTTATGCAGCCCTGTCCAGCACCCGTCCAAACCCGAGAAAACGGGTGAAATTATGACATCCGTTCCATCTTGCCGCCCGAATCATCCGCCATAACATCCTCACGGCGTCCGGAGTGTCCTCCTCTTGCTTGCCTTCCTTGGCAACCCGCTTGGCGGCAACTTCGGCGATGAGGTCGATCAGGTTCGTGAGGTGCATTCTCGTCTCCTTCGGCTGTGGACACGAAACAACCACAGCGTGAAAGACAGATGCCTCGGCAAGTTCGACATCTAAGGCCCGCGTGGTGATATCCACGCGGGCCATTTTTGATAAAGACAGATCGTGAAGTGCTGCGTGATCGAAATCGGCCCGGTGCTGCGTCCGGCTCCGGCGTTGCAAAAAGCGGGACTTCAACGCTGTTGCGGCGTATGCAAGGCTGGCGAAATCACATCGCTGCGAACGTCGGTCGGGGCGGGAAATGTGAATTCGTTGCAAGTGCTCGGCTTTCGCCTCAGAAGCGGGAAAGTGGCCGTTCAGGGGATCAAAGTCCCACCCACTCATGCTGCACCGTCCACCAAAGGCAGCAAAGCGCAGGAAGCGGGCTTTGCGAAGTCCACCAGCTTTCCAGGTACTAGGTGTAGTGCATGGCTGGCCTCTGGCCCTATCGGCATCACGCTCTCTGGCGCGGGTGGGCGGTAGCGCAGGGCGCTGTGCGGTCTAACTGTGTTGTAGTGATGTCTCCAACGTTCGATCAAGATCTGGGCTTCGCGTAAAGTGTAAAACAACTCGCCGTTGAGCAGTTCGTGGAATGCCCGACACGACAACGACCTGATGCTAAATCTACAGATCATTCCGCATATAGGACGTTATCCACCCTTATCCTGGGGTGCTTTCCCCGCCATTCAGTGATGCGATCAGCGCAGCGCGGTCGATGACCACTAACGACCGCCGCAACGTCTGCACCAATTGCCGATCGGCTAGCCGGGCCAAGGTGGCGGTGACAGTAGGTCTTCGGGATTGGATCATCTGAGCCAATTCCTCATGAGTGAATGGAATCAGTGTTCGTTTCAGCGGTCGAGGCGTGCTCGAATTCGGACTACTTAGTGCCACGAGTAGATGTATCAGGCGTCGCTCAACGGTTTGGTGCTGAAGCTCCCCTATTCGGAAGTGCATGTCACTCAACCGTCCCACCAACAGACGAATCAGCGCGACGCTAAGCGAAGGGCGTACTTCGAGCAATGAAAGGAAAGCCGACGTCGGCACCATGATGGTCCGGCTGAGCCTCATCGCCCGCGAAGTCGCATCGAAGTGCCGCAGTGACGTAAGTGTCGATAGTCCGATTATGCTGCCCTTGAGATGGATGCGGATGACAGTTTCGCCGCCCGCGGCGTTGACATAGGAGGTTTTGACCAGACCCGACATCAGGATGTGGATCTGCGCGGCAGTTTCGTGTTGTTCGACGATGGGGTCGCCAGCTTCAAACACAGCCTCTCGACCAATGGCCGCGATAGCTGTGATATCACTGGGGCTAAGTACTGGACCAAGACTGTTCTCTGGGTTCAGAGTATATTCGCACATCTCAATATTTCCTTCTTCAACGGATCAGAGGTTGGCAGCCTCGCCTCCGCTAAGTGGGCTGTGCGATCCGCGCAAAAACCTACTAACATTAAGACTATCGCATTTCTTTAATCAGACGCGAGCGCGAGATGAAAACATTTTCAGTTGTGTCAGCCGGCTTACAGATCAAGACGTCGAGGTGAACTAATCTCCAACTCAGGTACACAACCAAAACGAAGGAAATAAAAGGAGGAGCTGGGAATGAATGACAATGGCAACAACGAATGGAGCCGTCGTGAGATGTTGGCGGGGGTCAGCGGAGTAGCACTTGCAGTTGGAGCCGGAGGTTTCGGTCTTTCGGGGACGGCAAATGCCCAGCCTACCCCGGGTCTGCCTCAGTCCGTGACTGCAGCGGGTGAGGCATTTCGTTCAGGATCGCTGTCATGTCGCGAACTGACGCAAACCTATCTTAATTGTATCGCCGAGTTTGAGCCAAAGCTGAACGCGTTCATATCAATCCTAAATGACGAAGCCCTTGCGACCGCCGAAGAGCGGGATGCTGAACTTGCTGCAGGTCAGGACCGCGGCCCTCTTCACGGCATACCCATCGTGGTCAAGGATCTGTTTGAAGTCGCCGGGACGTTCACCACCGTCGGATCTGAGGCATTTGCAGACCGGATGTCCGATAGCGATGCCACGATCATCCGAAAATTGAAAGATGCTGGCTGCGTTATCATTGGCAAAACCAACATGAATGCTTTTGCGGCAGGTGTGTCAGGCACAAACTCGACGTTTGGCGACGTCCATAACCCTTGGGATTTGGAGCGATCCCCCGGAGGATCATCAAGCGGGACAGGAGCGGCAATCGCAGCAGGTCTCTGCCTTGGGGGGCCGGGCACCGACACCGGTGGTTCAATCCGAGTTCCCGCCTCTTGGCTTGGAATTGCGGGCATTCGTCCGACATCCGGTCTCGTCAGTCTCAACGGCGTTTACCCTCGCTCTCACAGTCTTGATACCGCCGGGCCGCTTGCGCGGAATATTCGCGACCTGGCAATTTTTCTTGATGTGATGGCAGGCTTTGATCCCAATGATCCAAACTCTTCACTCGCCCAACCTCGGCTCAGCTACACTAAAAACCTTGACAAGGGCGTGAAGGGTCTGAGGATTGGTTTGGTAGAGAACTATTCACTTACCGATATCGATGCGCCGGTCGAAGAATCTGTTCGCGCGGCAGCCGATACCTTTGCTAGCCTTGGCGCTGAGATTGTGAATATCAAGGTTCCGTTGCTTCAGGGCCAGCTTAACTATGCTGCGTTGTTCAGCGAAATCCTGCTTTACGAATTCAATCAGATACTTGGCGATCAGTTTCGTTCGACCCCTGATGCCGAACGTTTATTCGGACCAATCGTCACGTCCAACATTGCGGATGGATCGGCGGTAACGCGAGAGCAGTATGAGGCGCGAATCGCAGAGCGACCCGGCGTGCTGGCAGAGATCAAGGAGGTATTCGAATCGGTTGATGCCATTTTGACACCATCACTGCCAACAACGGCACCGCTTCTGAATGCCGCCGCACAGGACTTTGGCCGTGGTCGGCAATTCACGATCCCATTTAGCTATACCGGATTGCCTTCAGTCGCAGTACCTTGTGGTTTTTCCCCCGAGGGTATGCCAATCGGCCTTCAGCTTGTCGGCGACCATTTTCAGGAAGGGTTGCTATTACAGATGGCTGCTGCTTTTGAAGCGGCCACAGACTTTGGCATGCAAAGGCCTCCGATCTTCTGTAAAGGATGATTGCAGGGAAAAATCCTAACATAGCGGACATTCACTTCGTGCAAGTAAGTGGCTGCTATGTGCGCACACCGACGTTTTAGTCGAGCAAATGCTGCGCCATGCGCGAACGGCTGCTTCGACGGGCCGCACCGCAGCATTCGGACAGTGGGGCCAAGGTCGGCTCGGGGCCGTGAGTGACAGGACCGCCAACGGCGGCCCCGTCACATTTTATGTTGTCACGCCCTCACCTTAAAAACCCATGATCGTGGCGGATAGAGCGTTCCATTGTGCGACAAGCCGCGTGAGATCGCGGGCCTGGCGGAGTGTGGTTTTCTCTGCGACCGCCATCATGCCACGTCTCCGAGGGTTGTGATGCCTGCGAGACGCAATGCTTCCAGCGCACGCAGACCGCGGTCGAGTGCTTCCGCACAGAGCATCGCGCGGGTTGCACTCGGATCGTCCGGGTGCAGCGTTGAGAACAGCCACGCCTCCTGGCCTTCAAGCAGACTGGCGTAACTTCCATTTAAGAGGCGGTTCAATGCAGCAAGGGTGTTACGCCGGGCCGCAATATTACCGCCCTTTCGCGCTGTGACGACCACCGCCAGGGCACGCTTCTGCCAGGACTCGCCGCCGAGGAGGCTGGCTTCAGGATGAGAGCATCGCCCTCATCCTGAAGCCAGCGCAAAAAATCGCTGGCTCTGTTCATATGCCGGAGCAAGGCATTTATGTTTGTTGAGTGTTTCATTGGGGATCACCTTTCGTGGTGCGCGGGCCCACCATGAGCCGCGTCAGAGAACCCCTGTTCCGGATACGAATAGCGGCGCGGGTCTGTCCTGCGCGGCCTCGCAAAGAGGGCCGCGCAGGATCAGAGCCGGACACGCCTTCAACAAAGCAACAAAAAGAGAGTTGAACGTTGGCGTGCCCGCCTGAGCGGACTGACGTCCGCACAGATCTTGATCAGATACGCTGGCGCAATTCGTCGACCGCGCGGATGGCGTGCATCAGATCATGAACATCCAAAAGCGCCTGGTTGAACTCAAGCAGAAAGGGTAAAGCGCGCGCGAGCGCTTCTGCTTCTGGGGCCCGATGCAATTGCGTTATCGTGCCGCCGCCGTCGGTGTGACATTCATCGGCGACGAACTGTTCGACATTTGTCGAGCCGTCGAGGATCAGGCGGAAGACTTTTTCGATAAGCACATCGAGTTCGCTCAGGGTTTCCTTATCGAAGATGCGGCGGTGTTCGATGGCGGCGATCAGGCGCTTGGGGCCGCTTCGCTCCCTTGGCTGCAAGCTCGGGATGATATCCGTGTTCAGAGCGGTAACGCAGTCGCGCGAGGCAGCGAAGGCCTGCGCTGCGCGTCCCTCGATGGTGTCGCATGTATGGGGGTCTGGATGATGCATTTTATATTCCTTGCTTTGGTTTAGGGGGTGGCAACACGCGAACCGCGGTTCCGCTCCGGAAAACCGCGCGCCGCTTGTTGCCGTTCCCGGTTTTGATCCCGCAGACGTTGTGCGTTGATTGCCGATGGTGCTGTGTTTCCGTGTGCCCGTCGCGTGGCTTTGACGGACAGAAGTCGCTGCACGAGTTTTGCCTCAAGGTGACCCGTGATGGGGGTCCCTGTTTCCGGGTCCGGCTCAAATCCGGGGTGATTAACGCTCACGATAATGGCGCGCGTGCCGATGAAACGGGTACGGCAGGTAAGACCGGCTTGTGCCTTTGCCCGTCCCCCCTTGACGTGAATCTCAAAGCCGCGATTTGCCGGGTCATTGCTCCGGTGCCGTATGCGATCTCGACGAACTTTCGCCCGCCAAACCAGCGAACGCCCATCACGAGGCAGGGGCGGCGCTTTGCCTTCGCGTCGGGGTTGTCAGGATCATCGACGGGAAAACGGAACCGGACGACATCGCCAGTTGTGAGGCCGACCTGCCAGGACGTGAGGTTTGATGTGGATTGCATTGACGTCTCCATTCAGAGTTAGGGTGATGACGCCCGGCTGGATCAATTCCGGAAGGCCGTAATCCCGTGCTGCGCGTCAACAACGCGCGTGCAGCACGGGATTACGGCCAAACCTCTAATGTTTGAGCGGTTCAACCTCTGGGTAGCGAACCCCAAGGGGGTGGTGTTTCCACTGCCAGGTATTCGGGGGAGAGCGTCGAGAGGGCAGCCCCCTTTCGATCCCGCGTGGGCAGCGCGAGCAGGTGGGGGCTTGGGGGAGGAGTGCGGAACGACGCTCCCCCGGGATCAGGGGGTCTTGGGGCGTGCGGAACGGTCCCCAAGCCTGCCGGGTAGGCGCCAGGGGGTGCAGGGGGAGTGGCGAACGACGACCCTGCCTTGGGGTGTCCAGAGGGGGCGGTGCGCCTCTTTGGTCCCGCCGAAGGCGCGGGGTTCCGGGGCGGAGCCCCGGGCGAACGGGCAGGACGAATGGCAGGCACCGCAGGTGCCAGAATTCGTCCTGTTTAGTGAGTAATGGCCCCGCACCTGCCGCAAACGCTTTCACCTGAAATCTTCTTCCGACAAATTCCACATAGCACCAAGTCCTGAACCTCAGCTTTTGGAGGTCAGGAATGTCGAAAAAGGAATATCCGGTCGTGCTGCGTTTCGAGGGCATGACACCCGGCGATCTCGCAGGCTATGAAGCGCATCGGCTGCGGAAAGGCGGCGATCTCGGTCATGTCGATCGGAAGCGCTCGGGTTTGAACCAGCGTCTGCTCGGCGAGAACGACTGGGCAGAGACGGCGCAGCTGGAGATCCAGGAGATAAGGCAAGAGATGTTTGCGGCTGAACTCGACTATCTGGAACGGCGCAAGGATCGTAAGGCTATCAAACAACGGCTTGCGGAAGGCCCGAGAGACCCGTGGCGCGCATCTCGTCATGGGCCGCTACGTGAGGTGATCCTGACGGCGAACAAGGAGTGGTTCGAAGCGACCGAGGATAGCGACGAACTCTTCAACACGCAGCGCGAGGACGACTTCGAGCGCCTGGCGATTGACTGGCTCCAAACGAACTTTGGCGATGATGTGATACATGCCCGTGCGGATCGCGATGAGCAGGCCTATCACATCCATGCCGTGATCCTGCCGCGCGCGGCTGTGCGAAAATACGGCGTTGATTGTCGTATGCTGCAACCTTCCGTTCATCCACTGATCCGCAACTATGAGACAGCGCAGGATAGCGTTGGCGCTCAGTTTGAGGATATCGGGCTGGTGCGAGGTGAGCGGCGCAAGCAGGCTATTCGTGACGCACTCGCCAACGGTAAAGAACCACCGGCCAAGCGCCGCCATGTCCGTCCCGCAAAATGGCGTCAGATGGAGGAAAAGCGCCTGGCGGAAGAGGCCGCCAAAGTGGAAAAGAGGCGCCGTGAAACAGCATCTCGCGCCCGCGAGGCCGGGGATATCATCCGGTTTTCAGAAGCCCTTGCAAAGGGATCGGCGGATGACCCTGTCAGTGACGGCGACGCCACGGCCATGCCTGAAATGCTACGTGAACCGACAGGACCGGGCCACGAGCCGTCAAAAGGCATCGCGAGAGCGCGAAAGGCGTTCCGTATGGCGTTCAACGTCCTGCGTCGTCGGGCACGCAAGGAAGCTGAAGCCACCGCGGCAGCACAGGTTGCTTCGGCAGTCGAGGACATCAAGCAGGCGGATCAGACCATTGTCGAGATCGCGGTACAACTGCCGAAAGGCCTGCGTGAGCGCATCGCGAAAACACGCCGCAAGCTGACTGCGAAAATCATGACATTGGACCCTTCATCCAAGGGTCGCGCCAAGGGGCGCAACAGTGATGAAACGCAGATGTGAAAAGTGGGCATTTGCGTGCAGTCCATGCTTGCTGGTCAAATAAGGATGAAGGCGGGTAGGACGGAACCGGCCCGTCCATGATAGCTTCTGTCAATGCCCAAGAGCGACTGGAGATGCTAAAGTTGCAAGGCGCAGGAAGCGGTCGCTGCAAATTTGAGAACCGTGGTCGTTGTTATCGACGTGACCGGCCCAGAACGGACCTTGGCCAGTTCGTCTATCGCTGCGTTGCAACGTCACGAGACCGGCCATTCGTGCATCGCGCAGCATTTTGTCGGCTTAGACGTCGGTCAGCGGGACGAAGCTGCCGTTTGCGTAAGAAGTCAGCTTTCTGACATTTTCCGTAGAACGTTCATCGCGTCGTGCTGGCGGCCTTCTGGAACAAACAGATGATCGTGGAAGAAGCCTGAGACAGGATTTACGCCCATGTCATGCTTTGCAAGCTCTGTTGAAATCCGAGCCATAAATCCGACAGCTTCAAGGGACGAATGAATGTTTAGTGTTATCATCCGACACGGAAACTCGTATGATAGCCCATGCGTTTCCGCTTCAGACTTCAATAGGATATAGGTGATACCTTCTGCTTCTCTGAAGGTCATCCGAGGTTCAATACTTGCCAGTTTCTGATCGGGTTTAAGCGTCACAAAAACATACAAACCTTCGACGAGAACCGCAGATAGGGACTTAATTAATTCATCCAGATTTGTTTCGCCGGTCATAATTGATCCACTTTGCCAAATCGCCTTAGTCTAAGAGTATGCAACTGGAAAACGAGGGTGTCGAGTTGGCAGATTCACGACAACAACAATAGACATTTTGGGCTCAAGCACTCAGCGGACCTCTGCGGTGCAGCGAGATGCCCAGACTTTCATACCTGGCCGACAACATGATCGGCCTTTTACCGACATTCGCCGAACGATCCAACGCTGCAATGCAGGTTCGTGATAGCGGACCTTGATTGTTAACGCAGCATTCTTGGCAATTCGTGCACCGATAAGCATCAGCCGTATTCCTTCCAGAATGCATCAAACTCCTCATTCTGAATATCTGGGGGAAGGTTATCCAAGACTGAGCGGTCAACAATCGAATATCTTTCAATACTCAGCCTAGTTTCGTCCTTCCTTATCCACGAGTTGCACCAAAGGCTTTGAGCGGTTTCGTCATCTACCAGACCACACATCGGCTCAGTACTTAGAAAGCCGAGGTGGTTAGGGTATGCAATCCTCTGCAACCAAAGCTCCATATACCCATTGTTTGGTATCCTGTTCGTTCGTTTTCCGACAAGATTAAAAAGGCCATCACGGTCGGAATCTTTAAGGTAAAGCATGATCTTGCTGATCGTCGTCGCGACAGCCGGAAAAACGGCTGGCGTTTTGGCGGCTATATCCAACAGTATGGCGGCGAGAACAGTTGGGTTTTCAATCTTCCAAGCATTTCTGTGAAGCCTCGCCTCAAGCCTGTCCAAAAACTCGCGGATTAAGAACTTAGTGGCACCGGAGCCCGGTTTTTCGGTGCAGAACCGATGGATCAGCAAAAGTTCCTTCTGCAAAGTGGTTTGACGCCGCGCCAAGGATAGCGCGTCGATTTTGTCTTGTTTGACAGCCCCACGAACAACATTCGATGTGCGAGATGTCTTCGAGGCACCCAGCTTCATACCGAAGATATTCAAGCACTCAGAAATGGCCTTGAGGCCCTTTGCGCAATCTGTGTCTGAGTTCGCGAAAATTCTATAGTCATCACGGTATCTCAGTATGACAATGCCAGTTAAACCGTCGAGCTTCTTCTTGATGTAAGTGTCGCAATATCCTAGGATCAACTCCGCGACCAAGTGAGACAAAAGAGAGGCCTGCGGTATTCCGTTCGTCTGACCCTCTCTCGAGCTTGTGATGAGCTTATCAAGTTGGTTGCCAAGCAATTTCTTATCATGTCGGTGCTTCTTTGCGTGTTCCCGCCCATGAAGCGCCCATGCGATGGAATGGGTATAGATCGAGGGATAACAGTTTGAGACGTCAGTCAGACTCACGTGACTGAACTCAAGCGACAGCTCCAAAGATCGTTGCTCAATTGACTTCCACCAATTCAAGATTTGCTTCTTTTTTGGTTTTGGGTCCGCATCGAGATTGACCTGCTCCCCTGAAAAGTCCGGTGTTTTGAGTTAGCCTGTTCTCCAACAAGGAGATAGAGGATGAAGAGAAGCCGTTTCAGCGAAGAACAGATCATTGGGGTATTGAAAGAGCATCAGGCTGGGCTTGGCGCGAAGGAGCTTTGCCGCAAGCATGGTGTCAGCGATGCGACATTTTACAAATGGCGGTCCAAGTATGGCGGAATGGAAGTGTCTGACGCAAAAAAGCTGAAGGCGCTTGAGGCCGAGAATGCCAAGCTGAAGAAGTTACTGGCTGAGCAGATGATGGATGTGTCGACGCTTAAGGAAATGCTGGGAAAAAACTTTTGAGGCCCGGATCGCGACGCAATGCTGCGGCCTGGGCCATGAAAGAAAAGCGATATAATCAGAAGCGGGCCTGCGCCTTGGCTGGGATCGACCCGCGTGTTTATCGGCGTGTGTCGAAGCGGTCAGCGGACACTGATCTGCGAAACCGATTGAAGGAGCTATCATCTGAACGACGGCGTTTTGGGTATCGGCGACTGCACATCTTGCTCAAACGTGAAGGCTGGGCGGTGAATTGGAAGAAGCTGTACCGGATCTATCGCGAAGAAGGGCTAACAGTCCGTAAGCGCGGCGGACGCAAGCGTGCAGTGGGCACCAGAGCACCGATGGCGGTCCCTCAGGGGCCGAACCAGCGGTGGTCGCTGGACTTCGTGTCTGACAGCCTGTCGTGTGGTCGCCGGTTCCGCATTCTAAACGTGATCGACGACTTCAGCCGCGAATGTCTGGCAGCTGTCGTTGATA
>NZ_FOVP01000037.1 GCF_900115165.1 Roseovarius lutimaris
CAACAAAACAGAACCAATGAGATTAGCAGCCTGAAGTGAAACCCTGATCCATCTTAACAAGGCTGCAAACTGGTCGAAAAAGCAGGACCACCTCTTATGCACCATCATTTCGCAGGTCTTGCTAACTCATTGTTTCTGTTCCTCTCAAGCGGTGTGCGGGTTGTAAGGTTCGTTGCGGGTTAAAACTGCCCAGACTATCCTTGCTGTTTTATTGGCCATAGCGACGGTTGCAAGGCGCGCTGGTTTGCGTTCAAGCAATGAAGTCAGCCATTTACTTGCGCGTTCGCATTCCAGATTTTCAGCCAACCGGCCTTGCCCTTTTCGATTACCTCGGCGCGCTTGTCGTAGATCACGAGCTGGCGGCTTTCGCCCTTGCCCGCGCGCAGGCCGGTCACGCGGGTTCCCGACGCATGGGTTTCGCTTTCTGACGGGCCGGTAAATTCCACGGCTTTGGTCTTGGGCGGCAAGACTAGGTGATTGCGATCCGGCTCGAACCACGGGGCCAGAAAGTCTATCGCAAAGTCGGTGCGGGTGACGCGCACTTGGTTTTCACCATAGAGGATACCAAATGCTCGCATGCAGGCTTCAAGGTGATCTTGCGCCGCCTTGAGGCCTCCGGTTGCCAGAAGGAAAGCCCGGAAATCAACGGTAATGCCGGGATTGTTCGCCGGGCGGTTTTCCGGGTCCAGAAAATACCATTCCGCGCCCATGTCGCCGGTATGGGCAGAGAATGCCATGCCGCCGCTGCGCCGCACACCAAGGCTAATCTCGTCAAAGGTCAGAATGCAATCGCGGTTGGTCTCAACCGCCTCGGCCTTGGCCGCGCTCAGGCGTTCCCGAAAGGCCGGGGGAATATCGGTTTCGATGGTCAGTCTTAGCCCGTCAAAGCCGCTGTGCAGAATATCCGCGTTCATTTGCGCTGCCTTACGATTTTGTATTGGTAGAGGGGGGTGTTACAAGACCCCCCTCTTTGCGGCATCGCCGCCGTTGGTCGCTGTTGTGAGGGGAGTGCGGGCGCTGCCGCGCCCGAAGAAGAGCCTCCGGCGGGGCAGCTTTTGTTTTGGGGCCGGGCGCAGAGGCCCGGCGCTTGTCATTGACGGTTGGAAAGCTGGCGACTGATCCAGATTTCAGCGCGTTCAGCGCATTTGGCGGCGTTCAACAGATCGGCCTGAAAAAAGCCCGATGTGTTTTTCCATTCGTTTTCGCCGGTCTTGTAAGAGCGTGACAGATCGACTGAATAGAAGCCGTCATTGCTCCAGATTGTCGCCGTTACGAGGCCAATCTTGATCTTGTGGTCAGCAGGTTTGACATGGTGGTATCTCCGTGATCTTGAATTTGGATGTAATATGGGCGCGGGATGGCATTTGACCCCGCGCCCTGTTGAAGCCATCCGGCCCCAAAATCCCGCGCGGCGCTGCCAACCCCGCACGGGCAAAACTCAATACTTTGCGCCGTAGGTCGTGTTCGCGCGGCGACGTGTCTCGGCCCACTCCAAAAGATCGCAGCGGCGATAAGTTCCGTTGATGCTCATCCCAAAGCAAGGAAATACAGAGTCAGTGGCTCTAAGCCAAAGTGAGATTTCGCAGTCTTCCCCAGCGAATTGCAAGTGGCTGCCAAGGGCGTCCGTTGACAATGCCCGGCATCCAAATCGGTGTAAGTGTGGAGGTTGGTACATTGGAAGCAAGGATGGTTAACCCGCAAAATCCGCTATAACCGAGACCATATTCTTGACATTTCGCCCGCTTTTCAGAGCTGAGATCGTCGAATTTTGTTTGATATCTATCCAAGGCAAAGAGCTGTTTGCCAACCGATAAAAGAAACTCTTTCAGTTCTGTTGGAATGTGGACTTTCTCTCCTATCTGCTCTGCATACTCAATTCCGGAGAAATGAGAAATACCAAGGTCGCTGCAAGTGGCCTCAAGCCTCTCGTGAGCAGTTTGGTGGCCAACGGCCACTGCTATGCCGATCGGGACGGTTTTGAACTGTTTAATTTCTTCTTCGGACAAGAGCCCGAATAGAGCATTCTCTTTCCGATACTCTTCAGGCCATTCGTCCTTGTTGGCAACGCAGTAAGAATAGAGTTGGGCACAAGACTGCGTACCTGAAGCAGCGTTGTCATCGACAAAAATGATCTGGTCATCTGGTCCGCAACTTCTGAGCGCGGACGAAAGAGAAGCCTCTGCAGATAGCTTATCGTCTGAAGCAAATTCTTTCATCGCAACTGACCAAGTCTCTCCCCCGCTGCTTGCAGAAAGCGGAACTAGGTAAGACCTACCAGCGACTCTACTCTTCAAATTGTCTATAGCGATGCGGACTTTCGTTAGGACCTCATTCCGGTCCAAGAACGTACCTTCGGCAAGAAGCTTAACCATGTCCTCTCTAAGTTTCGGTGGAAATTGATTTAGAAAAGCCGTCGTGGTCTCGTTGTCAATCGTCCAACCACCTTCTCCATTGAATTTTCCGTACTTTTCGGCTGCGCTTGCCGCCTCTTCAGAATCAAACTTCGGTGCCAAAAGAGGAACATGATCATAATACCCACCAGCTATCAGTGTATCATTAATCCTGTTAAGACGTTTCACGTTGATGCTGGTTCGCCGTGTTACTGCGTCAAGGTTGACTATAGATAAAGGATATACAGAAAATTCCTGCGGCGATTTTGTAAGACTGAATTCGGAATCTCCCTTGATGGAAATTGACGCTCTGCTAAATTGTTCTGACCTGCGAAAGACTACTGAACGTGTAGCAAGGCACACAACTTCCCGCCATTCGGATGCCGCCATTATGAAGCCGATTTGGCGAAAGAAATCGCCAGCGTCGCTCACCCCCCTTACATTGGTGAAGTTGTCGGCCGTCAAGAGCTCCCCGTGTTGAAAAACTGGCGCTTCAATCAGTTTTTGGTCAAGGGCTGCAATTGCGATAAAGAAGACCTGTGGCGGTTCCCCCTCGGGAATTAGGCTCCTCTCCTTTTTGTTCTTGTTCCCCCGTCCAGCTTCGACCTCTCTAATCTTTGCTGAAATAGATTCAACTTCCGATCGAATTTGGTTCTCAAAATCGACACTATCGATAAGGTCGTCACCGCCACGAGTGAAGAGATCCTGAAATGGTGAAGAAACCGTTTTGTCTAAGGTGGCCTCACTATCCGAACCCGACTTTGGGCCGAATAGCCGCGGCAGAATTGAACCAATCGGTATCTGTCTTTCTAGGATTACCGCGCCAAGGGCACATGCCTTTTTGGGAAGCGTTCTCCGCATAATCGAGAGCGCAAGCTGCGAGATTTCTTTATTCTCTACGCCAGATAGACCTGTCAGAAAGGACTCATCGGTATGAGACCAAAGAAACACAGCGTCTTTATAGCGTGCATCTGCTCCTGTCCCGGTCTCCAGAGAATACTGGGAGTTGAGCTTCAATGCCCTTGCAACGATTGCTTCGGAGGTCCTTGTTACCGCGTGTAAATACACGCGCTGGTACAAAACAGACCGAGCTCTTATTATTTCATCGTATGTGTCCCAGCCTGAAGCGTTTAGGGCGAAGACCATGCGGTCACCACCTCCGTATCCAAGTTCTTTGGCCTTCCAGTCTTGAAGGCCGATCATGCTACTACCGAGAAAAACCCTCGAAACATCTACACCGATAGGAATACCACAGGCCTCGGCATCGCGGTTAACATAGTCAATCTTGTCAGCGTCGACTGACGAAGAAGAAATGATGTCTTGAATGTTACCACACTTGTCTGAGACTCTTTGTCCCGCGATTAAGCAAGCTAAGCGAAACTGCGCGTCCTCGTCGGGTTGCGAGCGCACATAATTGGAATAGTAACTTCCGAAACGTGGTGACAACACCACGGCCAGTGAAAGCGCCTCAGAAAGAGATATCTCGGCCTTTAATTTGTACTCAGCCAAGTCTTTGAAATCCTGATAGGAGCAACCACCAAATTCAAATCGTTCTTTACTTGCAATGATCGCACTCTCGAGAGCATGTGAAAATGGCAGGTGACCAACGTCGTGCATGATGGCTGCGTGGATCATCTCTTCTCTTGTTAGAGGGGATAAATCAGCGAATGTCTTGTATCCGTCTAGTCCGTCCTGCATTTCAGAGGGAGATCGCTTTCGGTCGATTGCATCGACGAAGCGAGATACAACGTGCGCCATGCCAATCGAGTGTGGAAATCTCGAATGTTCAGCGGACGGGTAAGTCAAAAAAGAGAAGCCTAATTGACGAACTCTCCGCATTCTCTGGAGTATGGGAGAGTCTATTAGTCGCATAGACGACCCATCAAAGAGCATCATGCCCCAAACGGAGTCCTTGATTGCTTTCTCTTTGTTTGGACGATGTTCGCCAAGTGCAATACAGGAGTTCACGTAGTCCTGCGTGAAGCCAATCTCGTCGAGAGCGAGTTCGATATGAGATGCAAAGGAAGCGTTCTCAAACCATTCGAGGCTAAGTTGTCTGGCCCCTTCTACCCTTGATTTGAATGATGCCTTTGCTGCGCTTCTTTCAGACAATTGAGCGCTCAGCTAGCTTCAGAATGCGATAACAAAAACACGTCGACAGCCTTGTTAATCAATTTTTTCTGATCTTCCGAGAGTTTGGCGAGTTCGTTTGCGGCAGAAGTCTTGGAAATCGCGAAGTCTACAACCTCATAGCTGGGATTATTAATTTTCGTCCAATATCCTTGTGCCGACCTTAACTGGTGCTCCCATCCCTCGACCCCCCCAAGTGAAGACGGCCGAACTCGGTTCGCAGTTCTAACCCACTGAACAAGCTCGCTCCATTTGACCTGATTTTCCTCAAATTCTGCGATTGCTTCATCAAGGAGGTCAACAACATTTGAAAGGGCCTGCCGAGTTTTGGGGTCACGAGGTGAGATTCCACGCCAATCTCTTGTGACCAAGTTTGCGACTATGGCCTCGACAAATCTATCTGGAGTCATCGCTGCGTTCGGATTTAGGCCTGTCGTGTTCGTCGCTAACATTTCCAATTTTCTACCCACATTTTGTGCAGCCTCACTTCAGATAGTATACGGTGCTGCAGAAGCGTCAATATCTAGTTGAACCCTAGCACAGAACACAGGGAGAACATAGCGCGATTTTCTGTCGGTCCGATTGGTGAGCAAGGATGCGCTTGAGCACCGGCATGGTCAAGTCTTGCCAAGAAAAATGTTCTATCGAGGACAAAAATGGCGCGAGCGAACACAATCGATGATCCGGGTCACCATTGAAAGCCTGCAGCGGCCTGGTTTCTAGCATTGAACTTTTTTTCATATCATTGCTGGACCCCAAACGGCACTCACGGGAGTGAGTGCGCGCAGATCAACTTGTCCAACGTATAGCCAATTGCTGAGCGGGTTTCCTAACCCGTCAAAGCGCCTGATCCAGTGGAGTCTGTTGGAACCCGCCGTTCAACTCATGTCTTCGACAGTTCAGGTCAAGGCAGATGACGTCTGTCTCAAGATTATGGATCAGTCTTGGAAGCGGTCTTTTCCAATAAGTAGGTCCAGCCTGCAGCAAGTGAACACGTTCGTTTCAGCGAATATTTGCCATGGGAAATTTACCTACCGCGATCGTTTTTCGGCTACCGACCAAATTATTGAACAAATGGTAAGTAGCGCGCCGATCGCGGGCTCACCGTCCGCACCACTGCCGCGCCGTTCAGGACTTCCAAATCATAGGCTTCGGTAGTCTCGCCCAGAGGCACTTCGACCAACACCCAGCTATCGCCACTGCTCGCCCGGGTGCGCCGAAGCCACGTCAGCAGCAAATCACCGCCCGGCTGCGTCACCCCGCGCAATTGCGCCGGGCTTAGGGGAGAATTGAGCCACTACCGTCAGGAAAGCACTTTGACAGCAATGCCGTTTCCGTGGTCAATCTAAAGGGGAGTGCGTGCTCGACGCGTCCTTATTAATGAAGGTGATGCCCATCAGGCATCGCATTGGGGCGGGATAACTAATTCTTGAAAAGCAAAGAAGCGACAGCACGTATAAAGATTAACCGGATGCTAGAGGCAGCAGGATGGCGTTTCTTCGACGAGCCAAATGGGCCTGCTAACATTGTGCTAGAGCCGAATGTGAAGCTGCAGCCACAGGATTTGACTGCACTCGGGGAAGATTTAGAAAAAGTCACGAATGGCTTTGTCGACTTCCTATTGCTGGATGCAATGGGGAAGCCTCTGATCGTTCTGGAAGCAAAGTCTGAAGAAAAAAATCCGCTGTCCGCCAAGGAGCAGGCAAGGAAATATGCGCGATCTCAAAACGCGCGTTTCGTGATTTTGAGCAACGGAAATATACACTATCTCTGGGACTTGGAGCAGGGAAATCCGACAGTAATCTCAAAATTTCCAAGCCCAACCGAAATCGGAAATCATTATGCTTTCGCGCCAGATGCCAAGAGGCTGGCCGCAGAGAAAGTTGGTCTTGATTACATTGCCTTGACGCAATTGCCCGGTTACGAAACTCAAGCAAGCTGGCGAGTTGAAGAAGAGCGCGATGCGTTTATAGAAAAACACAAACTGCGATTTCTTCGTAAGTACCAGCAGCGCGCAATTCAGAGGATTCAGGAAGATGCTCTAAAGGGGGCGACCCGTTTTCTCTTTGAAATGGCAACCGGTACTGGAAAGACACTTACGTCTGCTGCCATCACAAAACTCTTTCTGAGGACTGGAAATGCAAAGCGAGTGCTCTTTCTCGTGGACCGCCTGGAGTTGGAGGTACAAGCCGATAAGGCATTTAAAGCATATCTAAAAAATGATTTCACTTCGGTGATTTACAAGGAGCAGCGTGACGACTGGCGCAAAGCTGACATTGTGGTCACGACTGTTCAGTCGCTTCTATTCAATGACAAGTTTCGTCGATTCTTTGCGCCAACGGATTTTGATCTTGTTATCTCTGATGAAGCGCACCGTTCGATCGGCGGAAACGCCAGAGCTGTGTTTGAATACTTCATCGGTTATAAGCTTGGCCTTACAGCGACACCTAAAGACTATCTAAAGCAACCAAGCAACGGAAACTCTGTCCGCGATGCGCGAGAAACAGAGAGAAGAATGATGCTTGATACATACCGCACCTTTGGCTGCGATACTGGGGAGCCGACTTTTCGGTACTCTTTGATCGATGGTGTAAGGGGTGGCTTTCTCATCAATCCTTACGTGGTTGATGCGCGAACCGGAGTCACAACCCAATTACTCTCTGATGCGGGGTTCATTGTCACATCGACCGATGAGGATGGCAACGAACTTGAAGAAGCGTTTGCAGGAAGGGACTTCGAGAAGAAATTCTTTGCGGAACCAACCAACCGCGCATTCTGCAAGACGCTTCTCCAACATGGATCACGTGATCCGATATCGGGCGAGTTCGGGAAGACCATAGCTTTCGCGGTCAGCCAGAACCACGCCGCAAAGGTGGTGCAGATCCTGAACGAGATGGCTGATCAACTTTGGCCCGGACGATATAATTCCGACTTTGCAATGCAGGTAACAAGCCACGTTACTGATTCTCAGAAAATGACCGTCAACTTTGCCAACAACAATCTGGGCGGTCACAGTAGCTTTGAAGAGAACTATCGCACCAGCCGGGCGCGAGTTTGCGTCACGGTAGGCATGATGACGACAGGCTATGACTGCCCCGATCTACTCAATCTTGCCTTGATGCGTCCAATCTTTTCCCCGTCTGATTTTGTACAGATCAAGGGCCGGGGAACCCGAAAGCACAACTTTGCCGAGGAAATGTTCGATCCTGCCAGGCGCGCGGAGATGGGGGAGGTCAAGAAGACCGCTTACCGCCTCTTCGACTTCTTCGCCAACTGCGAATACTTCGAAGAAAAATTCGATTATGACGAAGAACTGACGCTGCCCATGCCGTCTACGATGCCGCTGTCATCGGGCGGCGAAGGGGGAGATGGGCAGACCACCGGGCCGGGTGGGATTGGAACCTACGAGCATTTTGATCCCGACGATGTTGTCAGCCAGGTTGAGCAACAGATCGGCGCCGATGGTATGCGGATCGATCGCGAACTGTTCCGCAAATTCGAGGCGGCTGCCCGAGCTGACACAACACTGTCCGATCTAGTCGCAGCCCAGAATTGGGAAGCCGCAACCCGCCACGTCATCGAAGAACTCTTCGACAAGCCCAACGACTTCTACACCCTTGAGAAGCTCCGCAAGGCTGCTGGGGTGGACCGCCGCATCTCGGTGCGGGAACTTGTCGAAAAGGCGTTCGGCTTCATCCCCGGCTTCAAGAATAAAGCCGAACTGATCGAGGATGAATTCCAGAAGTTTCTCGCCGATCAGAAGCCCGAAGAGGCCGACCGCATCCGTGAAATGCGCTATTTCTTCGAGGCTTACATCCGCGATGGCCATGTCCGTGCCAAGATCGATGCTGGCCATTTCGCCGATCTGAACGTAAACCCAAGTTTCACCACGCGAGACCTCAAAGAGGTGCCCGCCGCGTGGCGCAAACGTATCCCCGAATACATCAAGGACTATGTGTCCCTGAACCCGTTCCTTTGATGAAAGACCCTCATGTTAGACACTGACACCAAACGCCGAATTGACACCTGCCGCGATATCCTTGTCGGTAAAGTGCCCGATCCGAAAAGTCAGGTCGAACAAATCACCGTCGCGCTGATCTACAAGTTCATGGATGACATGGACCTAGAGGCCGAGGAGTTGGGCGGCGAGAGACGGTTCTTCACCAAAGACTATGAACGCTACCGTTGGGCTAAACTGGTTGCCCCTGGCGTGTCGGGGCAAGACATGCTCAACACCTATTCAGAAGCCCTGACCAAGATGGTCGAGAATGACGGGCTGCCAAAGCTGTTTCGGGACATTTTCCGCAACGCCTATCTGCCCTACCGCGACCCCGAAACGCTGCGGTCGTTCCTGCGCGAGATCAACAGCTTCACCTATGATCACAGCGAAAAGCTGGGCGATGCGTTTGAGTACCTGCTTTCGGTTCTGGGCAGCCAGGGCGACGCGGGCCAATTCCGAACGCCCCGCCACATCATCGACTTCATGGTTGAGATCATCGACCCGAAGAAGACCGAGACCATCATGGACCCGGCCTGTGGCACGGCAGGCTTTCTGATTTCGGCCTACAAGCACATCCTGAAACAGAACTCGACGACCGCGCCCAGCGCGTCGACGATGTCCGAAGGCGAGGACGCCGCCGAGCAGGCGCTGGAAAGCCCTTTGCGCTATCCCGGTGACAAGCTGTCCCAAGAGGATCGCTTGCGCCTTGCCAACAACATCTATGGCTACGACATCTCGCCCGATATGGTGCGGCTAAGCCTTGTGAACCTCTACCTGCATGGTTTTGCTGATCCCAAGATTGAAGAGTACGACACCCTGACATCCGAAGATAAGTGGCAAGAGATGGCCGATGTCATCCTCGCCAACCCGCCCTTCATGTCGCCCAAAGGTGGGATCAAACCGCACACGCGGTTTCAGGTGCAATCAAAACGCAGCGAAGTGCTGTTTGTCGACTACATCGCGGAACACCTGTCGCCCCAAGGTCGTGCCGCGATTGTCGTTCCAGAGGGGATCATCTTTCAGAGCCAAAGTGCCTATGTTGCCCTGCGCAAGATGCTGGTGGAGAACCACCTCGCGGCGGTCATCTCGCTGCCTGCTGGCGTCTTCAACCCCTATTCCGGCGTGAAAACCTCGATCCTGATCCTTGACCGCGCCGTGGCCAAGGCCAGTAAGCAAGTAGCGTTTTTCAAAATCGAGAATGACGGATTTGCCCTCGGTGCGCAGCGCAAAGGCGTAAAGGGTTCGAACCTGCCGCAGGTGAAGGCTGATCTTTCGGCTTGGTTGCAAGACGCTCGGGCGGGTGGCGGTGTAGAATTGCACAGCCCGCTCGGTGAGGCAGTCGCACGAACGAAGCTGGCTGAGGACGGTGACTTCAACTTGAGTGTTGAGCGTTACAAGGAAAAGATCGCAGTAAAGCGCGCTTGGCCGATGGTTCCTCTAGGGGATGTAACCAAGAGACTGAGTGGCGGAACACCTTCAAAGGCCAACTCAGCCTTTTGGGAAGGGGATATTCCTTGGGTATCCCCTAAAGACATGAAGTCCGATGTGATCTTTGATACAATTGATCATGTGTCACGAGATGCAGTAGCGGAAAGTGCGACGTCTTTGGTTCAGCGGGATACTATCTTGTGCGTGGTTCGCTCAGGCATCCTGCAACATTCTTTTCCAGTCGCACTTGCCGCGCGCGAGATGTGTTTCAATCAAGACTTGGTCGCACTGGTGCCGGAAAGTGATCTGCTTCTGCCACATTTCCTGTTTTGGAACCTAAAATGTCGAAGCAAGGAAATACTGGCCGAGGGCATTAAGCCGGGAGTGACTGTTCAGAGCTTCCATTCAGGGTACTTTAAGAACTTCCTAATGCCCCTCCCGCCGCTTGAAGCACAGCGTGAGATTGTGGCCGAGATTAAGGGCTATCAGCGCGTCATCGATGGTGCGCGCGCCGTCCTGGAAAACTATCGCCCCCACATCCCGGTTGATCCTGAGTGGCCGGTGATGGAGCTCGGAGAAATTTGTACCCCCGAATATGGCTTCACGGCAAGCGCAGAGGCAGAGGGGCAGGCACGCTTCATCAGGATTACGGACATCTCCGCCGATGGAATGTTGCGCCCTGATGATCCCAAGTTTGTTGATCTCACCACTGATGCGGAGAAATCGCTTCTAACCCAAGGCGACTTGCTAGTTGCGCGGACGGGTGCGACGTTCGGAAAGACCATGATGTTCGTGGAGGAATATCCCGCAGTCTTCGCCTCTTATCTAATCCGGTTGCGGTTCCCGCCGAATCTAGTAGCGCCAAAATTCTACTGGGCGTTCGCCCAAAGTTCAGAATACTGGAGCCAAGCAAATTCGCTTATGACGGGCGGAGGGCAGCCGCAGTTTAACGGCGGGGCATTAAAGAAAATTAAGTTCTCGGTGCCGCCGCTTGACGTGCAACAAGCAATCGTCGCCGAAATCGAAACCGAGCAGGCCCTTGTCAACGGCAACCGCGACCTAATCTCCCGTTTCGAGAAAAAGATCGCCGCCGCCATCGCCCGTGTTTGGGGCGAAGCCAAGGAGGCAGCCGAATGATCCCGAACCGCTTCGCCACCGAATATCCCGAGCGCTGCCTGCAATTGCTAGATGCCTTAGAACCGATCGCCCAAGATCGTGACCTTTTCGGGACCTTCTCGGTCATGCTTGCGTCCTCCATTCTTCTCGTTCCGTGGGAGCGTGCCAGCAACAGACATCCCCTAAACCAAGAAGACGGCGGCGGTCTTCAAGCCGCGCTCAAGAAGCTGGAAAAGCAGAAATGGCAGGCGGCTGATTTCTGGGCAGGCAATGGTCCAGGCGAGTGGCGGTTCTCGCGGATCATGGGCGATCCGAATGAGGCTCGGGATTGGCAGGGCGAGGGTGGCCACCCGTCCTTTTCCGTTGATGCAAATACGATCCAGCGGCGGAGTGTGGGCGAGGTGTTCCGGGTGCTGCGAAATGCTCTGGCTCACGGGAACATCATTTACCTGGACAAAGATGGGGTTGAAACTGGAGGCGCGCGTGTCCAGCACATCGCTTTTCTTTCGCGGTATGAAGAAAACGATGAGCAGCGGGCCACTGCCGAGACCTATCGGTTGGTGACAGTGCGCGAGGTCGATTTCCTACCGTTTGTTAGGTCTTGGGCCAATTGGGTGGTCGCCCACCATGAGCACGATCGCGAGCTGAGGGTAGCCTGATGGACGAAGCTCTGGAACTCGGCGCCTATCTTCCTCAGTCCTTGGCGAACGCCAGTGAACAAGCGTATCTCGATTTTCTCTGGTCGGCCTTCCAAACGAACTACCAGTCCGAGCGATACGAGTTTGCCAGCCTCGCCTTTCATCTGCTCTACATGAGCTTCGTAAGCTTCTCGATCTGGCAAATTCGCTTGGCGCGGCCCGATCCATTTGCCATGGCAATGGTCGGTTTCCGTTCTGACGAAGAAGGCAGCCTGATGGACTGCGAAAGCCCGTTCAAGTTCTACGACCGCCTCAAGGAAAGCCAGATATTCCGGTTTCTCAAGCTTATCGGCTGCACCAACCAACAGGTTGGCGAATTCGCCAAGTTTGTGAGGCGCCGCAACAAGATTGCCCACCCGACTGGTACGGTCTTCTTCAATGATCGCGCTGCCATCGACGCTGAAATTGCCGACATGATGAAGGAGGTTGGGAACATCGAGGCGCATATGGAGCCGGTGATCCTTGAGTTGTATCAGCGATTTCTGGCTGACCGGGCCGATGAAGAGCTATGGTCCTTTGCTGTGCCGGGCGATGAAGTGACCGCAAATCTCGTCCATGCCAATTACATGTCTGCCGCGGACCTGGCCTATTGTCGGGCCTTCGATATTGAAAGCCTGCGGGACGAACCCGGTTTCGAGGCCAAGCTCGCTTTGCATCAGTCGCTGGTAGCTCTTTACCCGCCCGACGAAATTGATGACGCCGCATGACGTGCCTGCATTTCTGGGATGATGTCCGGCGATAATTCGAAAAGTTCTTTCAGGTCTGGTCAGATCATGAGGATCTGATCTAGGCCAAATCAAATTGGGCGAACATGGAGAGGAAAACTAATGTCATTCTTTCGGGCATTTACTTCGCAGGACATGGCTGAATTTTTTGGTCGAGCCCAAGGCGTCATCTGCTATGCGGGTCCGGGAATTCAACCTCAAGTTGCCGAAGCGCTTGTCGCCGCAGCAGCCCGGATCGGGCCCGATCTGATCATCGTCTGCCTTGATTTCGACGAGCGTGTGCTGCGAATGGGCTTTGGTGATCTTGAAGCGGTCAAGGCTCTGAAAGTAGCTGGTATCAATGTGACAACGACCCCCGGACTTCGCATGGGGTTGGCTGTCGCCGATGGCGAAGGGTTTTCATTTACCCCGACCGCACTGTTTCTGGAAGCAGAAGATCGTGCAGAGCTGGGTATGAATGGGATGCGACTCTCGAAAGATCAAGTCAAAGAAGCGCTAGCGCGGCTGTCTCCTGGAGCTAAAGCGGCGGCGATCGTAATGGCCACGACAGTCGAGGAGAAGCAGCGTTTGTCCGAAATCAAAGTCGAGATTTCATCGAAGCCAATAAGTGAGGCTGCTGTCCATTCGATCGAGCAAAACATAGCTGCGGCGCCCTTGGCAAACTTCGATCTGGCGCGACAGGTTCGTGTCTACAACGCAAGGCTTCAATACGTTGAAGTAGAACTTAACAATGCTGCAATCGAAAGGCGACGTATCGCAATCCCACCGAGCATCCAGGAACTGGGCGGCGGCGAGGAACTGGAGGGCCGATTGAAGACAACATTCGATCTGATCGAAAAGAACAGTAGTCTGTCGTCCAAGCCACTTGCTGACAAAGTCGCTAAGCTCCGAAAGGATTTCACACCATCGCTTGGTAAGAAATTTGGTCGTGCCATTATGAAGTCAGCGAAACCGCACTTCGAGAAACGCCTAGATGCCCTACGTGCCGAGCTGGTGATTCATCAGGCTAAGGTCGCTGCGGAGTTGCAGGAGCAGCTGGATAAATCGCGAAAGGCAATTGTCGATCATTACGCTCCGCTTGCGAAAGCGCAGCCACCAGATGCAGCAGTTGGCCTATTCGGCGGCGACGTGGAAGCATGGCTAGATGAAGAATTGGCGCACGTCTTCCCGCTTGCCGAAGATCTGATTAAAAAGATGGCGCTCGAGTTGGACTACAAAGACGTCACCTTCGAGACTTTGAAAGAAAATGATTTTCTCTTGGCGGTGCGGGCAGCCTTCCCGACTGGTGACTGGGACAAAGCGCACGATGAGTTCAAGGCCGCAGGCGAAGTACCTTCGGCCAAGGGCAAGAGAGGACAAGATTGAACGCAGTTAGCGACGGCGGGTCAACAATAGGTCAGGCTCATGACGCGCGCCCATGCAAGCACCTTCTGGATACTCTGCAACCCGGTCAATACATGCTGGCGGACAAGGCCTATGACGCCGATTGGATCCGTGAGATGATCAGGGAACAGGGTGCAATCGCCGTCATCCCATCCAAATCCAACCGCAAATTGCCCAAGGATTTCGACGCCGAACTCTACAAAGAGCGCAACAAAATCGAGCGCTTCTTCGGGCGCCTGAAAGCCTCTTTCCGCCGCATCGCCACGCGGTACGAGAAAACCTCACGCAACTTTCTCGCAATGATCAAGCTGGCCTCGGTGCGCCTGTGGATCGAGTTTTATGAGTCGGCTGCCATGAAATATTATTCTGAATAACTTATTAAATTTTCCCTTCAGTTTTAATATTTTTTTCCATCCAATCGTCAATTATGCGTCGGATCATCTCCGGCCTGGTCGGAAGATCCTCTTCTTCTCTTCTTAAGTCATCAATTTGTTTCACTAGGTCGCTGTGAAGGCGAAGCATGACGGCTTGCGTGTCGACTTTTGGTCGTCCCATCTTTGTCATATCAAAAAATCCTAATTAAGGGTTGACTTATTGATATGATGATATCATAATATAGCGAGCAAGGCAAGAGGTGGTGCTCTTACCTTGCTCTAAACATTCAGATCTATAGAGGAGATCATCATGTCTGATATTTATACTACCATTGCTATTCGGGCTCAGGAAGCCGCTTCCAAGCTAACATCATTTTTTGAACCCCGTTTTGCGGATATTGTATCCAACCTTTATTCTTCGCTCGAAGAAGAAATCTGGTTCGACGACACTGATTATGACCCTGCCTTTGACTGGACCGAAGATGCAGATGCGGTCTGGCACGCCATCGCTGAAGATGCGGACGACCTGGCCTCGCTTGCTCCGCAGGACGCCGGTGACTTGGCTCTGCATCGGATGTCGCGCCTCGTCGCTCGTGCGATCCGGTCTACATCCCTGATCGAATTGAATGATGTGCTATCCCGCAGCGCGATTTGCCTCGATGAAGCGAAACGCCTCCATTCTCCAGAAATCCACTATCTTCTGGCAGATGCACATGAGTGTCTTGATCGCATGGCCTGCCTCACTGGTGCGCAGATCGCGGAAGCGGACGCTTCAATGCTTCCTTGGTCGCAGTCCATCGCGGCGTAGTCGCACTTAATTCAACGTCATTTTACTCGGCTCGACCGGTGCCAAGGTGCCGGTTGGGGCACTCTATTGCCAAAAGGATCATTACATATGACATTTCAACCGCCTTTAAGCGGGCTCGAAAAGCTGTTCGAGCCTCAAATCCCACCACCTGGACACGACCTTCGCGACTTTCCGCATGTTCCCAGACGAGCCCTTTCAGCAAATGCAAAATGGATTGGCCGCGCCGGTGAGCTGCTGGTAGAAAGTGTTCTGCTGCGCATCGGTCTGGTCTCGGCGCAACTACCTGAATTTATGCCGGCAGACTGTATCGTCTATCACCCAGATGCGTTGCTGCGCGTTCAGATCAAGACATGCTCTAAGCCGCGCAACGGCGCATTTCATTTCAATGTATCCAAAGGATATCACCGGTCGCCGACTGGTGTTCGGCCCTATGATCGCAGCGACTATGATCTGCTCGCCCTCGTTGCTTTGTCTGAAAACGTCGTCAGGTTCACAGCAGATCGAAGACAAACACAATCATTTCTCGTGGCTGATGTTCCCGGGTTGCGGGCCTATCCACGGCGCAGCTTCGATGATGCGCTTGAAGGCATTGGGCTTGCGTCCTGTGACGCGACCACCTCCGACACCACCCCAACAGCTCAATATTGATCAGAAAAGGAAATACCTATGACACATGATAGAGATGGACCGACCTCAAACCATTATGATTTTGCCATGGACCTGGCAAAATCCAGCGCTGAGGCGTTCTGCACAGCGGAATGGCTCAGGTGGAATTCAGTCGTCGATGAGATCGACGATGATGATCAAGACTTCCTACAAGCTCAACCGGAGGATGGCTCGACAGTCACTGTCGAAACAAGGCCTGGCGCAGTGAGTGGCCCACCTGTTGCTGAATCGCTGTCCGAGCCTGAGATCGCGCATGAGTTTGCTAAAGGGCAAGACCCTTGGGCGCGTTGCATCAATGAAGACCTGCCCTCGCAAAGCGGCCTGCCGCGCCCCTCCGCGATCATCGCGACTGTTGGTCTCAGCGCGCTGATCGAGGACGAAGACGTTTTGAACGACATTTTTCGCCCAGGTGGGATTACCAATGTCATCTGCGCATCACCTGCAATGCGTTGCACTTTCGAAGAGGTGATCCGGATGGTCAGCGACCACTGGAAAACCCAAGTCTCGATTGAGAGAAGTGTTGACCTGCGCTGCCAAGTTTTCGACAGGCGCCGGACCACGGCCGCGAAAGATCGCACGCGGTTATTACACGAGTACCAGACGAAAATCGAAAGCAACCTGCGCAACCACGCCGCCATCATGGTTATCAGCAGTCATGTGCAGCAACTGCCAAGATCGCTGCAGAGCCTGACCCGCAGAACCCTGAGGTGGCCGGGCTTTACGACGGACATGATCCTCGCAACTCTGCGGCTGACACACAGTACGACGCGCCAGATTGCCGAAGACGAGATCCGAAAACGCCTCCCAAGCCAAACTGCCCTGAGGCGGCTGGAGCCGTCGCAGATCGATGCCGCATTTGAAGAACCCACAACCCTGCTGGTCGCGGATCGCCTTGCTGAGATCGCAAGTGCAGCATTGGCCCCAAGCGCCGTGACGCTTGATGCCGTGCATGGCCTTGGAGATGTACAGCATCACCTCGATAGGATGCTGGATGATTTGACCAATTGGCAACAGGACCGATTGGCCTGGTCTGATGTGACTAGTAGCGTCGTCTTTCATGGCCCGCCGGGGACAGGGAAGACAATGCTTGCGAAGGCCATCGCTGGTTCGGCTGGCATTCCCCTCATTTCGACGTCGTATGCCGACTGCCAGAAAGCAGGGCACCAGGGCGACATGCTCGCTGCCCTCGCGACTGCTTTCGATGAAGCTGCGCAGGCGGCGCCGGCGGTGCTCTTCATCGATGAAATCGACAGCTTCTCGAGCCGTGCTACCGATGGGCAGAGCAGGTCTTACATGCGCGGTGTCGTGAATGGCCTTTTGGAGCAGATCAATCATGCTGCGGAGATTGAAGGGTTGATCCTACTGGGCGCGACGAACCACTTGGATGCGATCGATCCCGCCGTCATTCGCAGCGGACGTTTCGATCTGAAGCTGCATATCCCCTATCCGGACACGAAAGGCATCAAGGCTATCCTAGCGGCAAGCCTTGGCCGGAACCGCACCGAACAGCTGGACCTCAGGTCGATTTCCGATCGCCTGATTGGACAATCCGGCGCCGCCGTTGAAGCCCTCGCCCGAGACGCCTTGGGGCGGGCCCGCGCAGAAAAATCAAGTTTGCAGCAAAAGCATCTGACCGAGGCCGCTGATCATCTCGCACCGGCGATCAGCCCATCTTTGCTACGCCGAGTCGCCATTCACGAAGCCGGGCATATTCTGGCCGTCTTGCTTTTGCCATTACCAACCCCGAAGCGGGCGCAACTCACAGCGCATGGTGGCATGGTTGTACAACGCCCTTTACCGATCCTGACGCCAGAACTGGCACGTGCTCAGCTTAAGGTTCTTCTGGCCGGGCGAGCCGCTGAAATCCATTTCTACGGCAGCCCAACAAGCGGCGCCGGTGTCGGGCCAGATAGCGATCTCGCGCAAGCGACTGACCTGGCCCTCTCCGCCGAACTCCGCTGGGGGTTTGGCGAAAGCGGATTGGCGTGGCATGGCTATAGCAAGTCTTTGATGCACACTGTGTCGGCCGATGTGAAGCAGCGGGTCGAGAAGCATCTCAAAGAAGCGCATGAGAGTGCGGCCGTCCTGATTCAGCAGAATACCAATCTCTTGTCTAAAATTGCAGATCGCCTCGTTGATGAGAGGTGGTCCTGCTTTTTCGACCAGTTTGCAGCCTTGTTAAGATGGATCAGGGTTTCACTTCAGGCTGCTAATCTCATTGGTTCTGTTTTGTTGGCGTATACCTCATCGGGGGTCAATAACCCGTGCGTCGAATGGGGGCGCTCAGAGTTGTAGTAGGTCAGCCATTTACCGATGCCCGCCCGCATTTCTGAGCCGGTCTCAAAAGCGTTGAGGTAGACGCATTCATATTTCAGTGACCGCCACAGCCGCTCAATCATCCGATTGTCGCGCCAAGCGCCTTTGCCGTCCATGCTGATCTTGATCTTTGCATCCGTAAGCACGTCGATCCAAGCACCACTGGTAAAT
>NZ_FOVP01000046.1 GCF_900115165.1 Roseovarius lutimaris
CGAGCGTAGTCCACACCGCCCCACTTGACCGAGACCTTGTGCCAGCCAAGCTCCAGCATCTTGTGGCGGATCGTCTCCGTATTCGCGTGCATCGTCGACTGGACATAGTGAACGAGATCACTCTGCGTGATAAAGTTCTGGTCCCGTCCATTGAGGTACTCCTCCAGCCGCTCAGTCGAGACCTGCCTGCTCGAATCCTGGATAAATCGCATCACCGGTGTCGCGTGGGTCGTCGTGTTGAGTGACTTGGCGTTGAAGCCCTCCGCGACCTCGTGGTGGATCAGAGCGTTATACAGGGCCCCCAGAGCCACCGGGTCGTTAATCTGCTCCTGCACCCGCCGCACGACCTGCTGGAACGCCTCTGTCCGTGGTCCGCTGGCGTGGCCCTCATGCTCGACGTCGACAATGAAGTACCGACGATCATCCGCCTCCAACCATAGCGGCAGGTGATTGCTGGTGAAGACGAAGCAGCAGTGCTGATCGGTCTGGTAGGCCTCCTGCCCTTTCTGCTCCACCAGCACTCTCGGCTCGCTGATGAAGGTCTTGAGGTCATTGGCCGCGCTCGACCCCTGTTTGAGCTTCACCTCCTCGCAGACGACGAGCTTGGACAGCAGTACCGTCGTATTGAACCGCCCCGTCAGCTTGGTGATGCCATTCTGCGACGTGGTATTGGCCGCTCCGAACAAGGCCTCCAGGACCTGGCAGAGCAGGCTCTTGCCGGTTCCCTTGGCCTTGCTATGCAGAAACAGCGACCAAGTCGGTCGGTCAGCCTCATTCTGCAAGTTCCACGCGATCCAGTCGGTCACGTGTCTCCGGGTGCTCTCGTCCGGTATCAGCCACTCCAGCAGCTCACCCGTGGCCCCCCAGTCAGCCGCGTTGCCCCGTCGATCTCGATAGACGGGCGGTCGCCACAGGTTGATGGTGGCAAAGCCATCCTCCAGCATGATTCTGCGGCTATCCCCGGGTCTGCTGACGAGTCGTCCGGACCATGGGGAGATCGCCTCCGACGTGTCCTCAGGGTAGAGGCCGAATGCGACCTTGAAGGCCGCGCGTAGCAGGTCAATGTCCAGCTCAATATGGGGGAACTCTCTGCGGATGCGCGCGAAGCTTGCTTGCTTCACGTCCGGCTGAGATATCGCCACACCCGGCGCGTCGACCCGATAGTACTTGTTGTCCTTTCGCACGTACCAGCTTGCGATTGCGCGGGACAATTCCCGGCGGTGATCTTCATTGATTTTCGTCATGTAAATATGTCTCCTGTGATGGGCAGCGAGCAGGTTGCTTTCTGCTGTAGCGTCCCCTGGAAGGCATATTTCCAGTATTGTTGCTTTATATCATATACTTAGGTGCCATCTTTCATGTAATTCGAGAAAACGTCAGATTCGGGGGTGTCACAGCTCGATCAGAGGCGGCATCAAGCCTCCCGTCGCACCCGCCATAGAGCGCCGCACAGAGCACGGATTTGTCCTCGGATTGCACAACCCAGACAGGCTCGCCACGCGGTGCCCTATGACCCAATCCGTGGCTCTCAGAAGAAAAAAGGAGCCGAAGCGCCCCCGGCCAGCCGAAGCCAGCCGAGGGGTTAGTCCCAGAACCTCCAATTGATGTCTGGAACGCTGAATTCGGGAAGCTCGGGCATGCTCAACTCGGGCAAGTCCGGCAAATGCTCTCTCGCGGAGGCCCAAGCCTTGCCGGGTGACGATTTGACTGTCTGCCAGACTTCCTCACCGCTCGGGACCGTTCGCCCACAGACCTCAGAGACCTCCGGATCAAGCGATGTGTCAGGATTAAAGGCCAGGTCCAACTCGCGGAGGTCCTGCATCGTGTCGCAGGCATCCTTGAGCTCCCACGCCGTCACGCCAAGGACCACTGCCACACCCGCCACGGGAATCGCCTCAGCCGCAACTGACCCGGCACTTCTCGCAGCCGCCGAAGCTATCCGGCGTGACACTCTGGTTGTCGTATCCCCAACAGCCTCTCCGACCAGCCGACGTTGCCCCCGGTAGGTCAAGGTCTTTGCCTGCCGAAGCTCGGTCACCTCATCGGTCAGACCGACCACTTGCTTGTTCCGGAGAGCGACGTCCTCTGACAGCGCGGCGATACGACGATCCTTGACCACCAGATCATCCGACATGGACGCCATGCGCCGGTTCCTGATCTCAAGATCATCAGACATGGAAGCGATGCGCCGATTCTTGGCCACCAGATCATCAGACATGGACGCAATCTTCTTGGTCTTGTTGTCCGCATCACGTCGCAGCCCACCGAGAACCGAGGCGGCCCCCGTCACCGCCTCATACGCCCCCGACACCAGCACCGCGACCGAGTTGAAGGCAACTGTCGCAACGTTGAGCGAAAGCGATAAAGCAAAAAGTCCGCCCAGGATAACGGCCCGTGTCACTCTAAAGACGCGCATTATGATGTCTCCTTTTTGCCCCCGGCCAGCCGCAGCCAGCCGAGGGTAGTCTCATTTCAGCCTGCGGGTCACGACATAATCGGCCAGAACCTGCCAGTAGTGGTCAGCATCGTGGAAGCCCTGCGCCTGCGCCGCCACGTCCTCCGCCCGAGAACGAGAAAGGCCGCCGTCGTATTCCACGATAGCGGCCCTCTCCTCGAACGCGTCGATGTCAGGTATCGGGTCCCTCATACCGGCAACCGCACCCCGTCCACGATCTCTCGCTTCTGGGTGTCGCTGATCCCGGCGGAATAGATGCCATAGGTCAGCCGGTTCTCTGATCGAGCCGACTGATGCCCCACCAGAGACGCCGTGAAGTGCTCAGGCACACCCGTCCGCTCGCACTGGGTGATGAACCACTTTCTCGTCGAGTGGAACACCAGCCCCGGGCGCTCAACCCCCACCTCCCGACGGACCCGGGCAAACCGCTTGGTCACTCTCGCGACGGTCAGGTCCGGGAAAAGCCGGTCGTCCGACCCAGCCTCAACAAAGGTCATCAGTCCGCAATGCAGCGGTATCTGCCGCTCGGCCGCATCGGTCTTGAGCTGCCTGACCCGGTTCGCCCGGACGTTGACAAACCAGCCGAGGTTCCCCTTCCAGATCAGGTCTTCCCGCAGCAACCCCACGGCCTCACCGGCCCTCAGCCCCGAAAGGAGGCAGAAGACCAGCACGTTCCCGAGGACCGGATCGCTCAGGTCGATGAGCCGCCGCACCTCCTCATCGGTGGGTGGAACATAGGACGCGACCTTGCCCCGCCGCTCGACCCGGACCGTCTTGAACGGGTTGTCGGCCACGTGACCCCGATAGACACACCAGTCCAGGAAGTGGCTCACCTGAGACAGTATCCGCCTCTGGGTCTGCGGTGTGATCGCGGGACCCTCCGACCGCGCCACCAGCGCCTCCAGACCAAGCCCCCGGTGCCGCTCGGACTTGCCGACGTGCCGCGACAACTGCCCGGTCAGCCGCACGAACCGTTGACCGTCGTCCCGCGAGACCGACGCGACCGGACGTGAGCCGAGGAACGAGACAAGCAGACCTACCGAGAACCGAACCGACTTGAAGCCGCCGTGCCGCAGTTGGTCGGACCGCTCGTTCAGGTACTCCCGCGCCAGATCAGCAACCTTAGACCTCCCGATCACGGGGCACACCTTCTTGAAGACCGGTGCAGCCACGGGTGTGACGGGTGTCTCCTCCACGACCCCCTGTTTGGCCTTGGCCACGATCTCCTCGTAGGTCGCGTTGACCTCCGCAGCCCGGGCTTTGGCGACCTTGGCGTCCCCGGTCTTCAGCGACTGTTTCAGGGCCTGCCCCAGCAGCGGCTGCAGGGCCTTCGGATAGTTGCGGCGATAGAGCCACGTCTGTTGTTTGAGATACGCGTAAGCTATGCGCATGCTTCCTCCTTTTGGGGCATCCGCCCCAGTTTCATGATGATTTGAGATTTTCCGAATGTTTTCAGGGACCCGCTGGGTTATGGGTCTTCCTTGCCGACCACACCGACGATCAGGTCGTACTCGGGTTGCCCGTAGGCCCCCGCCATTGGACCCGTGAGCGCGATGCCCCCGACACAGTCCTCCCAGACCTCCTCGACCCGGAACAGGTGCTCCGGCCAGTCGTCCCCGGCACTGATCACCACAATGTCACCGGGGGCGATCATGTGACCACTCCCCAGACAGCATCGAGCAGCAGCACGGCAAGGCCCAGCCGCCAGTCGATGACGAACGCGAGCAACAGGAACAGCACCTCAGTCATGGCCTGCCCTCCACGCGTGAGCGACAGCCAGCACGACAGCGAGTGTGATGACCGGGTGCGCCCGTGCTCCAAGCCAGAGCAGCGCAAGTGCCACCGACCTCGGGGGCGGCGACAATAAAAAACCCCCGGCGAGAACGCCGAGGGCAGCTAGGGTCTTCATCAGATTATCCTCCTGTATCTACTTCCTATTTTAGATACGGAGGTTTGCTCGGTTTGAGGGGGTGATCATGCGCGACAAGTAAAAAGCCACCATTTGATGCACACCAAGCAAACGGCAGCTTGCAGCCCTTCTTGACCTTCGGATCGTCCTGACACAGCATGTCGAACACATGCAGTGTCGGCGGAGAGGAGACGTTTGCTGCGCGTGCGAAATTGTATTTAATACTGTCAAGCGCAGTACCCTTGGATGAATTGTTCCAACCAAGTTTCTAGCACTGAAGACCGGTAGTTGTCACATCAACGGATCAATTTCGAAGGTGACGCATGGGTGCTGACGATTTATTGCGTACCGATCTTTCTGCTCATCTATAGAACGATCGCAAGCAGCAGTTGAGCCCTCAGCTTTTAGCAGGTATCAATCGTAGGATTTTGATAGGTTCGATTCAGCCTTGCTGTGGTTGGATTTTCTTGGAGGCATTACGTTGCCCATATCTGTGAACGAAAAAACTCAAGAGCTTGAAGGTAATATACGCAACAGTCTTGTAGATGGGACCGCTGCTGAGGGACGTCTGGAAACAAATGATAGGATCATTGCCAGAGTCACCGACGGGATCTATCGTGAACCTTGGTCGGCATTTCGAGAACTTGTTTCGAACGCCTACGACGCAGATGCGACTTCAGTGTCAATTGACTGCGACTACCCATTTTTTAATGAGGTGCGGATCAGCGACGATGGCATAGGTATGGATAGCCAGACTGTAGCAGACCTGCTTACAAACATTGGTGGCAGTTCAAAACGGACATTTCGGGGAAAATCGCTGGGCACGGTAAACACGAGTGATCCTACAGAAAGTCCTTCTGGCAGAAAGCTAATTGGCAAAATTGGGATTGGCCTGTTTGCTGTTGCACAACTTACAAATCACTTCCAAATCATTACGAAGCGCAAAGGCAATTCAGAGAGAATATCGGCCACTGTTAAAATAAACACATATCGGGAAAATGCTCACACCGATGAAGCCGACGAGACCTACGCGAGTGGCACTTATAAAGTGGTCGCAGAAAAGACTTCCGACATCGACGCTCATGGAACAACTATTGTTTTGATGAATATTCAGCGCGCGGTACGGGAAAAACTGCAAAGTCGTGAAATATGGGATGCTCTTGACGAGCAAGAGAACGAAGAAACATTTGGCTTATTTGACATCGTGTCAAAACCCAATTTTCATATCGGAAGAGTGGGTGCGAACGGCGAATTATCGATACCTTCAAGTTTACCGTGGACCGCAACTGACAGTCCAAAAGAGAAATTTCAAAAACTATTTGACAGAACTATTGAACTTGGCAGGAACTCCAGCGACCGAACCGATCTATCGCACCTCGACAATTATCTGAAGATGGTGTGGAGATTGAGTCTAGGTAGCCCAATTAAATATTTGGAAACGCATCCTTTTGAGTTCACAGGTTTAACAAATTTTGATTTCTTTGAGCTTTCAAACAAACCTAAAGGCGGAGCCAGTAGAATCGATCTTACTGGCGATCAGAGCATTCGAACAGCAATGGGATTGGAGGCCGGAACCAAGGACCCTCTGTCAGAGTTTACTGTGTTCATCGACGGAGTTGAACTCTTCAGACCTGTCAAGCTATCGGAAGTGCTGCAAGGGTCAAAAAACCTTCCTCGTCCGATGTTTTTCGCAGGCAAAGTTGAGACCAATTTTGGGGACGCTTCGGCTGACAGGTCTGGCGGCAAGCTCGCCTTTGAAGCGTATCTTTATTGGAATTCGAAAATCATTCCAAAAGAAAGCATAGGTGCGCTTATAAGGGTCAACGGCGCGAGCGGAACTCTATTTGATCCAGATTTTCTTGGCTATCAGATCGCCGAACAAACGCGGAAGAAACAAGTAACTTGCGAGATTTTTGTTCTTGAAGGGCTAGATGGTGCTCTGAATATCGATCGAGAATCGTACAATACCAGTCATGCCCACTACCTCTATATTCAGAAGTGGCTTCATAACGCGTTTAGACAGTTTGCGACCCAGCACAAAAAAATTGGTCGCGAGGTGCGCGAAATAGAAATTGAGAGAATTAGCACCGATGTAACTTCGAAATTGACTGACATAGCCGGTGAAGTTTGGGAACGAATGCGGGGTGATGACATTGGCTTGCCAACAATTGAGACAAGACCTCTCAATCATGGGGATAGCTTACCGGTCAAGGTTGGTGGAAACGAGATTTCGTGGGATCAACCCAGAATCAAAGAAAGGAGGATTGGACGCCCAGACCGTATCGAAGCGATCTCAATTATTTTGGACGCATATGGCATTCTCGAGCTGCTTGATGATGAGCGCCGTGCCGATCTCCTATTTGATATAGCAACAATTTTTGAAGACGACGCATGAACATTGAGATAGATGTACCGGAAGAGAGCTTTGACGACTTTGCTCTTCCAGAGGATACAGGAGAGATTGCATCTCCTGAGCCTCTAAGTTTTTCGCCATGGCACAAACCTAGAAAGCAGTTTGTGCGAAAGCACCAGTGGGTTCGCCACGCCAAAAGTACCATTGGACGCTTGAAAGATGCAGGTCATCTGGACGCTAATTCTCCAGTAAGGTATTTAACCCTACCCGGTCCGGATTTACTTGATGTGAAACTTATGGCGGACGTATGTGCGGAGCAGAACCTTAGTCTACACTATACTGGTTTCTGCTATGTACGTGAAACTGAAGCAGTCCGCTTAAGACGCAACACCCAGCAATTTGAATTAGATAGAGGCACCCAAGTGCTACCGGGATCCGGTGTCCACATCTCGCGACTTGAAGAAATTACGAGAGTCAATTCACAAGCAAAGACATTGATGGAACGAGGTGGCCCATACAGCATCGTTAACATCGACGCATGTGAGCCCATAGCCAATGCAAACGGAAACCAAACCGGGCGGCTCGTTGACGCAATACGAACGATTGTAGACTATCAACTGAACGTAAACCGTCAGCCTTGGTTGCTGTATCTTACCACGCCAGTTCAAACTGACAGCGTATCAGGAGAGGCACAAAGAGCCCTCTATGACCAAGTACGGCAAAACGTTGCCGTCGATGTTGAATTTGCCGATGAGCTAGCAGGGCGTTATTCTGATGGCGAGGACATTGAGCAGTATTTGGTACGTGTGTCTCAGGAAAACGGACACGAGTTTGTGCGATCAATAACTCTTGGGGTCTCAAAGTGGCTTGTTCACTTAGCTGAACAGGCAAATTTCAATGTCAAAAAACTTCCAGCAATTTGTTATTCAATGTTCAGGAGAGAGCCGTATGTGCCGAACATGATCTCAACTTGTTATCTATTTTTGCCAAGGCAGATACCGATTCTTGATAATACGGGACTTACGCCGAATGCCCAATCACAGACGGGGCAAGCGGCGATTTCTGACCACATTCGAGCGCTCCGAAGGTCGATCGAAATAGAAAACATAGATGAAAGGCTTGCCGACGATCAGGAGTTAAGAAGAACCTTGGTGGCTGAAACTAAAGCCCTTTTAGGTTCCGTTGGGTATGACGTCGATCATCCTGAAAATGGGTACGATAATTGGTTGTCAGGTGACCCGATGGAACTGGCTGGTCAGGTGGCAGCACCTACAGTCTAGTTGTGCATGCTGGCAAGAATTGATTTTGCTACTGCTTTTGCGAACGGAGGAGGCACTGCTTCGCTGACTTGGGTAATTTGAGACGACATCGTCCCATTCAAGACGAACCTCTTAGGGAACCCTTGCAAGGTCATCGCTTCGAACACGTTTAAGGGCGCATGGTCTGGCAACAGTTTTAGGGTGACTGAATGTCCCTACGCGAAAAACTTAATTGGTTGCCCCTTTAGCCGCAGCTGTTTTGTGTATGCTTAGCGGTCTAAAGAGGTATCGAGTGCACGTTTTCATCACTCACAAAGAGGTGGTCGGAGTTTCCCCGAACACCTCTGGTATCGGCAGCGCTCTGGCCGTACAGGCTAAATCTTGCCGAGAACAGCACAATTGAAAGTCCACGGTGTGGGCTGCTTATGCAGCATCGGGACATCGTACCGAACGACCAGTTTGGGCCGGTCACGTCGCTCCGGCAGGCGCTGACCGCGACTTTGCAAACTCCGCTATTGCGCACTCCTGACATTGGCCCAAGCCTTTTTCAACGTCCGCAATTGCGATCGCCCCACCCGTTGCCCCAACCGCCGACGACCGGCATAATTTGGGTACCAATAGATCGTCAGGCTTCGAATCCTACCACCCCAGCCAGTCACTCGCAAAAATACAAGAAATCAAAAGCTGGCCTTCAGCCCGCTGTCCCGGGTGGGCCCCAGTCAAAGACACCTGTAACACAAGGCTGTCACACCCGCCCAATGCCCCGATCAGACGCCATCCGACGATGCGCAATGCGCAAACGCTTGGCGAAGACAAAGGGGGCGACAGGACATAGCGCGACAGGGGCGCGTGACATACATCAGGATGCTCTGGCAAACAGATGGCGGGTCGCCCCTCGCGAGTTTGGAAAAACCTGTTATACTTACCGTGTCAGGAGCATGAGGGAAATTTGGCAATGAGGCTGATTTGTCAAAACTGATCCATATCGGAAGCCTGGCACTACTTGCGCTCGCGCTGTTTCTTTGCGCGCCACCTGAGTTCGCAAGTGCCGGACAAGACGAGTCTGCGCGACCGGCCCAAACGACCGGCCTGATGTGGAACCGGACCGGTTTGCCCGCTGTGTTTCCGCTTCAGGTCAAGACGCCTGCGGGTCAAGATTACTTTCTGACCTTGATCGACGAGAAAACCGGGAAAGACGCCCTGGCGGCCTACATCATCGGTGGCGCATTCTTCAAAGTTCTTGTTCCACCGGGCGTATTCAGATTGAGGTTTGCGGTCGGAGACGTCTGGCAGGGCGAAGACAGGCTATTTGGACCGGGCGAAAGTACCCGGTTTTTTGAGTTGAAGACCCCACTGACCTTTGAAATTCGCAACCTGGCAACCAAAGCGGGCCATTTGGTGAATATTTCGGACCTCAAGCCCGGTCAGCTTGTAGACGCCGCCGTCAAGGACCAGCTCATTTGCCAGTCATTGAGAACAGGTTTTCCATCACGGATGCCGCCCTCTTTGAAAGAAAAACTGGCGCGGGATGGCGACCGCCGGGGATGGATCAAGACCCGGAACGAACAACTGAAATATTTTGATGAGCGTTTGCCTGATCGAAACCTGACTCTGAAACAGCATGATTATTATCCTGTCGTGCCACACTATGTGGTGCGGTCACGATACTGCGACTGAACAGCTATCGCTGTTTGCACCAACAGACCTGTCGAACTGGCGCAACATCCCCTCAGGCCGCATTCATATTGGTGGCGTCACTTGCATATGCTCTGACCTTGGAGGCGCGCAAACCTGCGGCGCCGAGTTTTCGGTAGCGGTTGTGCGTCAACTGCGAGGCAAAGACCTCGCGTGCTGGGGCCCACTCGACCAGCCGTGCCACGCAGATGTGTTGCTTGAAATCGCGAATACACCCATCCAAGCCGTTAGAAATTCAAATTTGGTTTCTCAAAGCTGGCGGCAAGCCCTACATACAAACGCTTTTCGTGTAAGTATTTGAAAGTATTGGTAGCGGAGGACCGTTTTGGACGAAAACCCCACCAGCTAACTCTTTGTAGAATAAAGGTCCCAAGAGTCCGGCGCGGGTGAAACCTGTCGCCTGCCGCATCAGTCTTGAACTTTTTGAGCGGTTCGCCTCTTTGCTTTCAGATGAGCACGAGCGAAATGTATTACCTCATCGGCATCGTCAAGTTATTGACGATCATGGCAGCGAAGGCCGAACGCTGGAGCTCAAGCAGCCATCAACTCACGTGTGATGACGTCCCAGAACCAATGTGTGTCGGCTCTGGATTGAAGGTAGCAAGCGGCTGACCTTGTGTGGCGACGCGGGCGGAAGACATTATGGACTTGATCGTGGACGGAGAGAAATTGTTGCGTCTGGCCGGGGGATTTGAACCACCCCATACATTTTTCTCGCCGTCGGGTCGGCCTGTGCGACCCTTCGAAGCGATTATTGAGATGGGGTGGTTGCCGTCCTCCCCAAACGGTAGCGGCCATCGGTGCCGCGCATACAGGCTGGACACATGACCGCAACCCGCGACGATCACGACGTCAAAAAAACCTTGCTAAACAGGAACCGTCCACACCTGACTATGCCCCCCATAGCCTTGCCGCAAGAGGTAGCCTGACGGAGCAGGGGGAACGGTCCCTGCCCAACGGCTTGTGACGGCGGGTTGACATGGCGGGCAAGGCGGGAACGGCCAATATGTTCTGCGCTGTCGGCCTTGAAAACAACGGGTGTGTATTTCGGGCCGTCTTGCTAGAAAGGCAAAAAAGTCCGCCGGTAAATTGAGGAGCGCCGCATGAAAAAAGCACTGATCACAGGCATTACCGGTCAGGACGGGTCGTATCTGGCTGAATTTCTTTTGGAAAAAGGCTATGAGGTTCACGGAATAAAGCGGCGGGCGTCGCTGTTCAACACGCAGCGGATTGATCACATCTATGAAGACCCGCACGAGCGGAACCCCAAGCTTCACCTGCATTATGGCGATCTGTCGGACACATCGAACCTGACCCGCATCATTCAGGAAGTGCGCCCCGATGAGATTTACAATCTCGGCGCGCAAAGCCATGTCGCAGTGAGTTTCGAGGCGCCGGAATATACCGCCGATGTCGATGCGATCGGGGCTCTGCGTCTTTTGGAGGCGGTGCGCTTTCTCGGCCTGGACAAGACGACGCGCTTTTATCAGGCCTCGACATCAGAGCTATACGGCCTGGTGCAGGAAACCCCGCAAACCGAGACAACCCCGTTTCACCCGCGCTCGCCCTATGCGGTGGCCAAGCTTTATTCTTATTGGATCACGGTCAATTACCGCGAGGCTTACGGCATGTATGCCTGCAACGGTATTCTCTTTAACCATGAGAGCCCGCGCCGCGGTGAGACCTTCGTGACCCGCAAGATCACCCGCGGGCTGGCCAATATCGCGCAGGGCATCGAGGACTGTCTTTACATGGGCAATATCGACGCGCTGCGCGACTGGGGCCATGCCAAGGATTATGTCCGCATGCAGTGGATGATGCTGCAACAGGACGAGCC
>NZ_FOVP01000045.1 GCF_900115165.1 Roseovarius lutimaris
ACTGCGAAAGCTTCAATGCCAGGTTCCGGGATGAGCTTCTGAACGGTGAGGTCTTCTACTCGCTACGCGAGGCCCAGATTCTGATCGAGAAGTGGCGCCGACACTACAACACAGTCAGACCGCACAGCGCTCTGGGATACCGCCCACCAGCGCCCGAAAGCCTCGTTCCGATAGACCAAAGGCCGACCATGCACTAACAATTAACCTGGACCACCCGACGGGGGCACGCCAGTGGGCGAGGTGTCACCACGTTGGCAACTTGATATGGATTGGGTAAGGTTGCTGAGATCAACGCGGAACGCCTCAATGCTCAACGCACGTTTCCTAACTCTGCCTAAAACATCTGCGTTGTGCCTGCGCGACCAAGTCTGTGAGCTGATAAGTTCCGCGATCGCGCAGGATCTATTTCCCAAAGCCGAGCCTTTGCCGTCTTGCCGTGCTTTGTCGGGCCATCTGGGCGTATCGCGCAATACGGTACACGATGCCTATTGCAGATTGATAGATATTGGTCTTGTAGTTTCGCGAGATCGCAGCGGCTATTTCGTAGATGATGCCGTAGCAGAGCTGGGACGTTCAAGCATTGCGTCCAAAGACAAGAAGACATCCATTCCTTCGCCGCTGGAACATGTGATGGCGGGTCTGCTGCGCCCATCGGACATGGCAAAGGTCGATCATCCAAATGATTGGAGCAACTATCCCTACCCATTTGTTTACAATCAAATCGATCCCACATGGTTTCCAATAAAGGAATGGCGAGAGAGTATGCGGGCTGCGATGGCGTCTTCCGGTCTTGTCGAGTGGAGCCGTGATGCAGGCGGTGCAGACAGCTCTAATCTGATCAAACAACTCCAGCAACGGCTGTTGGGGTATCGCGGAATTAATGCCGCGCCGGAAGAGATTCTAGTCACCTCGGGCGCGCAGAACGCAATTTCACTATTGGCGACGTTGAATGCCTATGTTGGACGTCGCGTCGCAATTGAAGACCCGTGTTATCCTGAAGCTCGCAACGCATTTGAGGTTGCAGGCAATCAGTTGGCTTGCGTTCCGGTGGATCGGTTCGGGTTAATCGTTGATAAAGTACCGGCAGATGTCGGGTTGGTTTACACAACACCTAGCCATCAATTCCCTACCACCGTGACAATGTCAGTAAAGAGGCGATTAGAGCTTTGCGAACGTGCTGTTCGTGACGATTTCCTGATCTGCGAAGACGACTATGAAGCAGAAATGAACTTTGTCCAAAAACGCGAAAGACCCATTCGGGCCTTGGATACGTCAGGCAGGACTGTCTATGTAGGAAGCCTGTCCAAAAGCGTCGCGCCTGGACTCCGAATTGGATATATGGTGGCCCACCCGGATGTCATTCGAGAGGCAAAGGCGATCCGGCGATCCACCATGCGCCATCCGCCGATCTTGCTCCAAGATGCGATGGCGCACTTCATTGCCAGCGGTGCGCTTGACGCACATTTGCGCCGTATGGAACGGCGGTACAGATCTCGGTGGGAAATAATCTTAGATGCCTTAGCCGAGCACTTGCCAGATTTTGATCAGCAAGTGTCTCAGGGCGGCACCTGTGTTTGGCTGACGGCTCCTAAAGGGATTGATACAAGCATTCTTGCACAAAGGCTGAAACAACACGGCGTTTTGGTCGATGAGGGGGCCGCGTTTTACCGCGATCCATCACACGGGCAGCGTAAGTTGCGTATCGGGTTTACCGCTTTACCACGTGCGTCGCTCCGGGATGGTATCAAATTGATCGCCGCAGAAGCAATAAGAGTGCGCGCCTGAGGCGATTCTTATCTGTCCTGAAGTTTGGCTTAAACTGTCCATTCTAATTCTCATCGAGTTTTGTAATGCTCCGGGTCGAAGCACAGAATTTTGGTGCGCCTACCTGAGCAACGCACCACTGCTCTCTTTTAAGGATCGTGAAAATGAATGAGATAGCAACCGACGTTGATTGGTCAACGGACTCCATTATCGACAAGCGTGATAAGTATTATGCAGCGTCTCAACGCGCCTTCGTGCCCTATCAAAAACCACTGATCCTGAAAAAAGGAAAAATGCAGTATTGTTGGGATGAAAAAGGCAACAAGCTGACCGATCTGCTGGGCATGAACCTGTGCATCAGCGTTGGCCATGCGCACCCCGCGGTGGTTGAGGCTGTGACTGAGCAAGTGAAAAATCTGACCCATTGTACAACAATGTTTCACCATCCTGTTCCTGCGCATTTGGCAGAAGAGCTCGCCGCGACCATGCCAGCGGGGCACGAGTGGGTGGTTCATTTCACAAACTCAGGTGCCGAAGCAATTGATTTGGCAATGATGATGTCGCGCGCATACACGGGCAATCACGATATCATCGCTTTGCGTAACTCATACCACGGCGCAACTTATGGTGCGCAGGCTGTGACCGGTGTTCATGGTTTTCGCCACAACGTCGCGCAGCTGTCCAATATTACATTTGCAGCAGAGCCAAACCAGTATCGCGGCATATTCGGCGAGGGTACGGATCCGTATCTTGATGAAATCGATCGCACGATCGCATATACAACAAGTGGCGCTTTGGCCGCGATGTTGATCGAACCTGTTCAGGGCTACGGCGGAATTATCCCTATGCCAGCGGGTTACATGAAAGGCGCTGCTGAAAAGGTACGTGCCGCTGGTGGCTTGATGATCATCGACGAGGTGCAATCCGGCTTTGGCAAAACCGGTGATTCAATGTGGTGCTTCGATAGCCATGATGTAGTCCCTGATATCATGATCATCGCCAAAGGTTTGGGCAACGGAATCCCAATCGGGGCGGTCGTTGTCAAAAAGGAAATCGCCGAAAGCATGGCGGGCAAGTTCATCTTCCACACCTATGGCGCGAACCCGGTCGCTTGCGCTGCTGCACGGGCTGTTCTGCGCGTGATCCGCGAAGATGACATGATCAACAATGCCAAAACGGTCGGGGCCAAGCTGCATGAGGGCCTGCTACAGCTGAAAGATCGCTATGACATCATTGGCGACGTGCGTGGGCGCGGCTTTATGCAAGCGGTTGAGCTGGTTAAAGACCGCGATACCAAAGAACCGGCCCCCGATCACACGGCTTATGTGTTTGAACGGACCCGCGAGCATGGGTTGATCCTGTCCAAATCAGGCACCTTCAAAAACGTGCTGCGTATGGTGCCGCCTCTTTGTTTGCAGATGGAGGATGTGCAACCGGTTCTGGATGCATATGACCGCAGCTTTGCTGATCTTGAGAAAGCGAATTTGGGGTAAGCTGACATGACGCATGCATCCCTCAATACCGCGGACAAAACCCAACCGCCTGTCGTTGTGGTTGGCGGCGGTATGGTGGGGATCGCAACCGCAATTTGGCTGCAACGTGCAGGGCAACAGGTGACGCTGATTGATATGGCTGAACCGACCCAGCGTGCCAGCTATGGCAATGCCGGGGTGTTGGCGTCGTCTTCGGTGCTTCCGGTTACGATGCCTGGGCTACTCGGTAAGTTGCCCAAGATGGTGCTGAGCCCGAATGAGCCAATCTTTGTACGCTGGCCCTATTTGCCAAAACTTATGCCCTGGGCCTTGCGCTACCTCTCGCACGGAAACGAAGCTGACGTACGGCGCATCGCCTCGGCCATGGCTCCGATCATCGGCAACAGTCTGGATGATCATCTATCGTTGACCGAAGGCACGTCTGCGCAGCGTCATATCAAACCCTGTGATTTCGCGGTTTTGTTCAAAGATCGGGCCGAGTTTGAAGCCGGAAGGCTGGCATGGGACATCCGCAAAGGCCTTGGGTTTGAATGGACAGAACACGAAGGCGCAGCGCGCGATACCTATGATCCGTTGTTTCCGAATGATTTTGGTTTCCTTGCCGCCTTGCACAAGCACGGCCAGATCACCGATCCGGGCGCTTATCTTGCTGATCTGCACGACCATTTCACTGCTGCCGGTGGTTCGGTGGTACAGGCCCAAGTCACAGATATCACGCATGAAAATGGCAAAGTCACCGGCGTGGTAACGCCAGACGGCCCTTTAGACGCCTCTGCCGTTGCAATCACCGCCGGCGCTTGGTCGCCGCTTGTGACCAAGAAACTTGGCGTGAAAATCCCGGTCGAGGCCGAAAGCGGATACCATTTGGAGTTTTGGGATGCGTCGCACATGCCCAAATCGCCGACATTGGTTCCAGGTTTCAAATTCATCCTATCCCCGATGGAGGGGCGTTTGCGCGTTGCAGGTGGGGTTGAGTTTGGCGGTTTGAACAACAAAGGTCGCGAAGCGCCATTTGCCGCATTAAAACGCGGTGTGCATCAAATTCTGCCGGGGCTGACTTATGCCAAGGAAACGCGTTGGATGGGGCACCGCCCCGCGCCGACGGATTCTATCCCGATCATTGATCAACTACCGACCGTCAAAGGTGTTTATCTGGGCTTTGGTCATCAACATGTCGGACTTACCGGAAGTGCGCGCACCGGACAGATTCTCGCAAATATGATCGTCGGCAATGCCGTAAATATTGACCTGCACCCTTATCGAGTGTCGCGTTTCATGGGTGCAAAGGCCTCGTTGCCGCGCGCCGTTCACACACATCAAAAGGAACCCCGCTGATATGGAATGGAGTTTCGCACCTGTCATTGCCAACCTCGACATACTGCTTCTAGGGTTATTGAATACGTTAAAAGTCACCGGATTGGCGCTGTCACTTGGTGTGCCTCTTGGGCTTGCGCTTGCGCTGATGCGGTTGTCGCAAGTGCGGCCTGTCTCGATGGTCTCTGCGTTCATCATCGAATTCTTTCGCACAACGCCGCCGTTGGTTCAGCTGTTCTGGTTCTTCTTTGCTTTCCCGATCCTGTTCAATATCAACATGACGCCCTACTTGGCCGCAGTGGTGACATTCTCGATCCAGTCATCTGCGTTTTTTGCCGAGATTTTCCGCAGTGGCATCCAGTCAATTGATCACGGTCAGTGGGAAGGTTCCAAAGCCATCGGGATGAGCCGCAATCAAAGTCTGCGTCGGGTGATCCTGCCCCAGGCGGTCAAACGGATGATCCCTGCCTTTATGGAGCGCTCGATCGAATTGTTGAAAACGACCACTCTGGTGTCGACCATCGCCTACACGGACCTGATGTATCAAGCCAATAGTATCGCACAGAGTACATTTCGCCCGCTTGAAGTCTATACCGTGGTTGCCGTGATCTATTTCGTGTTGATCTTCGCGTTCAGCCAATTGTCGATCATAATCGAGCACAGGCTTGCCAAATCCGGCGAAGGGACGGTGAACTGACATGGATCACAATTGGGATTTCGCAACTATATTAACCAACTGGCGCGTCTATTGGGTTGGCCTTCAGGGCACATTGTTGATGTTTGGTGTGACAGTTACGCTTGGCATGTTTGGCGGGCTGATCATTGGCATCTTGCGCTATATGAAACACCCCGCCGCGGCTTGGCCTGCGCGTGCCTTTGTCGAAGTGTTCCGCAACACACCTGTGCTGGTGCAAATCATCTGGTTCTATTATGCCTTTCCGATCCTTACGGGCATCGAGACTTCGCCATTCCTGGCCGCCGCTCTGGGCATCTCTTTGAACACAATGGCATTTTCTGCCGAAATTTACCGCGCGGGCATTCAATCCATTGACAAAGGTCAATGGGAAGCAGGCAAAGCCATCGGGATGAATTTTGCCCAAACCATGCGGCGGATCATCTTGCCCGTGGCCTTGAAACGGGTGCTGCCCGCGTTGACGAACCGGGGCATCGAAGTGTTCAAAATGTCCACGCTGGCCTCGGTCGTCGCCTACATCGAAACGCTCAGTCAGGCGAAACTGATTGCTGAGTTGAACTACAACCCCATTGAATCCTACACCGCCGTCGCCCTGATCTTTTTCGTGGTGCTCTATCCGGTTGTGCAGGGAACCTACGCGCTTGAACGCGTACTAAACCGGAGTGACCGATGAGCGAACTTGTCCGCGTTGAAAATCTACACAAAAGTTTTGGCCCGCTTGAAGTGCTCAAAGGCATCGATCTTGAGGTGAATACTGGCGAGACCATGGTTCTGTTGGGCTCCAGCGGATCAGGGAAATCCACTCTGCTGCGCTGCATCAATTTCATGGAAATCCCGACGAGCGGGCGCGTGTTTCTGAATGGCGAAGCCATCGGCACCGAAGCTCGCGGCAAAGTCACCTACAAAGAAGGCGATCTGTGCAAATTGCGCACCCGCATCGGCATGGTGTTTCAGCATTTCAATCTGTTCCCGCACATGACCGTTTTGCAAAACGTCATGGAGGGCCAACTGACCGTGCTTGGTCGTGACAAAGCAGAAGCGCAAGAAAAATCCATGATCCAGCTGACCCGCGTTGGTTTGGCTAACAAAGCGGCGGAATACCCTTCGCGCCTGTCAGGCGGGCAAAAACAACGTGTTGCGATTGCCCGCGCGCTGGCGATGGACCCCGATGTGATGCTGTTTGACGAAGTCACCTCAGCGCTTGATCCCGAACTGGTTGGTGAAGTGCTCAAAACCATGCGCCAACTTGCCGAGGAAGGCATGACGATGATCTGCGTGACGCATGAGTTGGGCTTTGCCTATCATGTGGCCAACCGCGTGCTGTTCCTGAATGAGGGGACAATCCACGAAGAAGGCGAGCCGCAGGCTTTGCTGCGAAACCCGCAGACAAAACGGATGAAAGAATTTCTGGAAGGCCACGCGCTTTTCAAATTGCCCGAATAAACAAACGACCAACAGGAAGGAAAACAAATGAAACATATGTTCCAACGAACAAAATCTTGGCTGGCAGGTATTGCCGCCGCCCTGACATTGGCGGTGTCCCCCGTTGCGGCGCAGGACATATCGACCTGGGATCAGATCAACGAAACTGGCAAGTTGCGCATGGGCGTGATCCAAGCCCCACCCTGGTGGAGCAAGAACCCTGCTACAGGAACTTGGGATAGCGGCCTTGGTGTAACCATCGGCAAGAATATGGCCGAAGTTCTGGGCGTAGAGCTTGAGTTTGTTGAAGTGACATGGGGCACAGCCGTGGCAGCGCTTCAATCCAACAAGATCGACTTCATGCCGGTCCTCGATCCCAAGCCCGAGCGCGCGGTATCGATTGATTTCCCGAGCAACCCGCTGCTTTATATCTCGCTTGCTGTGTTGGCGAACGAAGACCTGGCCGCAGACACATGGGCCGATCTGAACAAGGAAGGCGTCAAAGTTGCCGTGCCCCAAGGCTCCAGTATGGATAGCTTCATTACTGCAACGCTGCCGCTGGCAGACATCCAACGTTTCCCCGATAATGGCGCATCTATTGCGGCGTTTCAGTCAGGCCGGGTTGATGCCGTGTCCCTGTTCCACCCGCCGCTTTTGGCAGCGCGCAAAAAACTGGGCCGTGGTCAGCTCGTGATCCCGACACCTGCGTTCTCGTCGCCAACGTCCATAGGTGTCCGCAAAGAAGCTGACAAAACATTCCGTGATTGGGTCGATACGTCGATCTTCTACTGGTACGAAACCGGACAAACCCAAGCATGGTATGCGGAATTCCTGACCGAGTTTGGTTTAGACCCCAAGGCTTCGCCCGTGATCCAGCGCGAGCTGCTTTTCGGCCAGTGATCGCTGTGTGATATAGACATGCCGGGGCCGAAAACGGTTCTGGCATGGCTGCATGTGTCTTATAAACTTGCCGTTACCCCTAACCGCGAAGCCAATCCTCTGAAACGCGCCGGGTTTCGAGGTCGGCAAGCCCCGCCATTCCCAGTCTCAACGATGCATAAGTTACAAATGTCAGGCCACGCCCCACCAACGCTGGGTCTGTTGACAGTGATATCGGATTGCGTGCTCAGCGGCATCGACATCGCGACCTTCCAAGGCATCAATAATTGAAAGGTGCTCTTCCATTGCAGATACGATACGGTCTTGAACGAACGGGCGCGCATTCTGGATAATTGCAATACGTACCCGGTTGGCGTCATAGGCGGACGCCAGTTGGAGATTGGCCAGCCCCTCGACCAGATAGTTGTGCAAGGCCAAGTCAACCTCGATAGCCTTTGGCGGAAGATCGTTCCCCGCGCCATTGTGGGCCGCGTGTAACATCTTATCGTGCTGCGCTCGCAGAGATTTCAATTCCGACAAAGTACCGCTAGCGATCCACCGTCGCGCGCCTTCCATGTCCAATACCATTCGAAAATCGAGACAGTCCCGAATGGTTTCGGGGCGCGCTTCCATGACTTTAACACCGCGTTTCGGTAATGTGGACACTAAACCTAGTGCACTGGCCTGTTTCACCGCCTCGCGAATGGCCGCAATCGGACAATCAAGAATATCGACCAGTTGCGTCATCGAGAGGAGCTGGCCGTCTCGCAGTTTTCCCGTTCGAAGTGCATCCCAAAGCGCGCGTTGAGCTTTATCCGCTAATAGTGTGCCTTCAGTATGCTGTCTCATTCATTCACCCAACCGCGGTATTTTCAATTGAATCCGTAAAGTGTTAACTGACGTATTTGATAGTATATTACTTAAGATACCTACTAACATGTTACTTACAAGTTCGATTTGTGCAGACATCTGCAGAAAACCAAAATTGTATCCGGTTAGCGGTTACAGGGAGGAAGAAATGGCTTCAATTGATGGCGGGCATGTCGCCCATGGCGGAACGATGGACCCGGAGGGAAACATACTAAATCCGGCTGGTGCCAAAGAAAAAACCTGGGGGTGGTTCGCCATTTTCAACGTCTGGGCAAACGATATACAGTCGCTCTTCGGGTATTCCCTTGTGGCATCGCTGTTCATTTCGTTCGGCGTCGGTGGATGGACCGCATTCGCTGCTTTGATCACGGCTGCGTTTTTTGTCATGTGGATGGTTAACTTGTCTGGCGCTGCGGGTGAAAAATATGGCATCCCCTATCCGGTCTTCGCCCGCGCGAGCCTTGGAACTCAAGGAGCAAAGCTCCCTGCTATTCTCCGCGCGATTGTGGCTGTGTTCTGGTACGGAGTTCAGGTCTATTTTGCCTCGACGGCGGTAGCCCTGTTGATCCGTTCGATTACAGGTGCAAGCGGAGGAGCGGAAATCCTCGGCCTTACAGGTATCGACTGGATTTCCTTCATAATTGTCTGGGGATTTCATATCGTTGTTTTCTGGCGTGGGATGAATTGGGTTGAGACTTTCCTGAATATTGCTGGTCCCTTTGTGTATCTGGTTATGATCGGCCTTGTAGTTGTGCTTTGGCAGCGCTCTGACGGCCAGCTTCTTTCCGCCACAGCGACGATCTTTGCCAATCCCGAAGGCACAGCTTGGACTGAGTTCAAAGGATTCATTGCCATCGTTGGCACAATGGTCGCCTATTTCGCGGCAGTCATGATCAACTTCAGCGACTTCTCGCGCTATGCCAAGGACAAGCGGACGATGAAATTGGGCAACCTAGCCGGTTTGCCTTTCAACATGATTTTGTTCTCGGCACTGGCGCTCCTGACGACCGGCGGTGCAGCGGTGGTCTATGGCGAAGCAATCATCAACCCGACAGAGATCATCGAACGCACCGACAGCGTGCTTCTTGGAGTTATCGGGGCGATCACCTTTTTCGCTGCGACGGTCGGGATCAACCTAGTTGCCAACTTCGTCCCAGCGGTCAACGGCATCGCCAACTTGTCTCCGGATAAGATCAGCTTTCGTAAGGCTGGCTTGATCACATCACTGTTTGCCTTGGTGATCGGCGGCTTATGGGTGAGCTTCATCAGTCAGGTAGGCATCAGTGGTTTCGTGAACACGCTGGGCGCAGTGCTCGCACCAATCTTCGGCATCATGATCGTCGACTACTATGTCCACCGTAAGGAACACCTAAGCGAAGCTGATCTCTACAATATGGAGGGCGGTATCTATCACTATGACAACGGCTGGAATAGCGCCGCGATCAAGGCGTTTGGTGTCGCCGCGATCTTCTCTGTCGCGACCGTCTGGATTCCGTGGTTCGCAATATTGGCTGGCTTCAATTGGGTGATTGGCGCGCTCCTTGGTGGCGTTATCTATCACGCGTTGGCAAAGGACCACATCAAGGTTTGACATTGATCTAGCTGGTGGAGCTTTACGCCCCACCAGCTAGATATCTGTGCTAAACTGAGTTTTTCTTATGGTTTGATGACGCACCCGTCTTTCGCCCCTCCTTTAACTAGATGAAAGACAGTCACTGCGGTGGTCTTGTGGCGCTATACCGCGTCTACTCCAAAACCCGAAAGTTCTCGTGCGTTATGACGCGGAAGTTGTCTGAGACCTTGTTGGAGTGCCCCCACTGAAGTGGTCCACCAACTGGGATAGTATTATCCCATTTCAGGGGGGCCAGAGATGGCCGGAAAGAGAGACAAACCCGAAGAGATCGTGCTGAAGCTGCGGCAGGTTGAAGTGTTGCAAGGGCAAGGCAGCTCGATTGCCGATGCCGTGCGCCAGATTGGCGTGACGCAGCAGACCTATTATCGATGGCGCAAAGAATATGGTGGCATGAGCCGGGATCAGCTCAAACGTTTGAAGCAGCTGGAGACCGAGAATACCCGGCTCAGGCGTGCGGTTTCAGATCTGACGCTGGATAAGATGATCCTGGCCGAGGCTGCCCGGGGAAACTTTTAAGCCCTTCCCGTCGCCGTCAGTGCATTGATCATGTGCAGCAGACCCTTGGCGTATCTGAGCGCCGGGCCTGCCGCACACTCGGACAGCATCGTTCGACACAACGCAAGGTTCCTTGTGGTTTGCCGGACGAAGAACGGCTGACTGAGGACATCATTGAGTTGACGCGAGAGTTTGGGCGCTATGGATATCGCATGATTACCGGGATGCTGAACAACAGCGGCTGGCATGTAAATCACAAGCGCGTCGAACGCATTTGGCGGCAGGAAGGGCTGAAACTCCCGCAAAAACAACCAAAGAAGGGCCGGCTCTGGCTGAACGATGGCTCATGCATCCGGCTCCGACCTGAGCGCCCGAACCATGTCTGGTCCTACGACTTCGTCCAGGATCGGACCCACGACGGACGGGTATATCGCACGCTCAATATCATCGATGAGTTCACGAAGGAGGCCCTGGTGATCCGCGTCAAACGTAAACTCAATTCCGTCGATGTGGTCGACGCCTTGACCGACCTGTTCATCCTGCGCGGTCCGCCGGAATACATAAGATCCGACAATGGCGCGGAATTTATCGCCAAAAAGGTACGCGCTTGGATCGGCGCGGTGGGCGCCAAGACGGCCTTTATTGCGCCAGGATCACCGTGGGAGAACGGCTACTGCGAAAGCTTCAATGCCAGGTTCCGGGATGAGCTTCTGAACGGTGAGGTCTTCTACTCGCTACGCGAGGCCCAGATTCTGATCGAGAAGTGGCGCCGACACTACAACACAGTCAGACCGCACAGCGCTCTGGGATATCCCGATCATCAGTACTTCATTCTCTGACTGTCAGAAGCACGGGCATCAAGTCGATATGCTTGCTGCGCTGGACAGGGCCTTCGCAGAGGCAAAAGAGGCCGCTCCTGCGGTGCTCTTCATCGACGAGTTGGATAGCTTCTCGCAAAGAGACGCGCGAGAATTCAACGCGAGCTACATGCGCGGTGTCGTGAATGGGTTGCTTGAGCAAATCAACAGGGCCAAGGACGTCGAAGGATTGATCCTGCTTGGCGCCACAAATTACGTGGACGCTGTCGATTCCGCGGTCATCCGCAGTGGTCGCTTCGATCTCAAGCTGCATCTGCCCTATCCGGACAAGGGAGGGCTGGAGGCAAGTCTGCCAGGTTGAATGTGGCTCTGCAAACGCATGAAAATCAAAACCCCGCCCGGCGCGATAAGCGCCGGGCGGGCGGCCAACCATTCCGAGATGGTACTGCCGTGCCATCCTATGAGGCGGTCGGTCAATTTGACTGGGGCCGGAAATGTGCCCGCATTGACCTGTCTGTAAATAGTCGAGCGGCTGAGCCTGGCAATATCCTGAACGTCTTTTTGTCTTAATATTCTGTCTGCCATTTATGTCCTCTTTTTATTTTTATGAGACATGATTAACAGGACGTCATTAAACTCAGGTTTACGTTTTGTTCAGGTTTTTCCGCTTACATATGCGGCCCAGGCGTTCATGTAAGGCGCGCGCTTCATGACGTAGGCCGTGCGATTGTAGGTATCGATCGCGGCATCCCCCTTTCCTACATGGCCGATGCAGGCTTCTGCGATCTCGAATGGACAGTCGGTCTGATCTGACAACCAGGTCCGCAAGGATGACCTAAACCCATGCGGTCGCGCTGCAACATTCTTGTC
>NZ_FOVP01000067.1 GCF_900115165.1 Roseovarius lutimaris
TGGTCGTTCTCCTCTGGCTTCAAGGTTACACCATCGACAATAGCCATGTTTGAAACCTCAAAAGCTGGATTCGCCGCAGATACGCCATGTCCGCTTTCTCTCAAGGGAAGGCTTGGATTTTGCGCCCGTAGCGAATGCACCCTATCCGCCGATTCTGTGGAAAAACACCGTGTTTCTGGTGCAGAAAGTAGCATCCAAATGTGGGCGCGCGCGCCTTTCCGATCAGGCTTTGCGCGTTTGCTGCGGTGCAGGGAAGATCTTGGCTAGTTTGCGGAGGTTTTGGGCGGTTGCGGCGAGGAGGAATTCGTCGTTTGCCCCACATGGGCCTCGTAATCGGAGCCGCCCCAGCCCAAGAATACGTTTGAGATGGGCGAAGAGCATTTCTACCTTCTTTCTGAGCTTCATCGAGACAGCATATTGTTTGGTCTTGGCAATACCCCGGGCGACCTGGCGGGCATCCTCGTGTTCTTCACGGGTGATGGCGCGGAAGCCGGTGTTCGGGCAGCACTTGACTTTGGATGGGCAAGCTTGGCAGGTTAGTTTTAGGCTGCGGTATTTGGCGACGCCGGTGTTGGTCGGTCCACGGTTTGGGTCGGAATAATTGCGACGGAACTGCTTGAGAGACTGGCCTTCCGGGCAGATGTATTGGTCGTTCTCGGCGTCCCATTCGAAGTCTGCACGGGTCCATGTGCCGTCGTTTCGCCCTGCTTTATCAATCACGGGGATATGGGGGCAATATCATGATCCACCAACCACCCGAGCATCGGGCCAGACCCATAGGCGGTGTCCGCGATGATCCGTTCGGGGTCCAAATCAAACTTGTCTTTGACCCGATCTAGCATCGTACACACAGACCCGACTTCGGCCTGCCGGATCGACCGCGTGGCCTCAACATCAACAATAACGGCGTGGTCCGTGTCGATCAGGTAATTCGTGGAATATGCAAAGAAAGCTGGGCCTTTGCGTGCCGCAGTCCACTGACTGGATGGATCAGAATGAGATGTGAACTTTGGGTCAACCTCACTCGCTGCGCCGAACGCCGCATCATCCAGTACGTCGAGATACTCACGCACAGCACGTGGCGCATCGGCAGGATCGATCTTAGATATGTCCCAGTCTTCTTTCGGCGTTGAGTTCTGTTTGTTGGCATCAGCTTCGATCAAACTGGCATCTGCTGCAAAGCGTTGGCCGCTGACAAGGCCATCCGCGATGCATCGCGCCACAGTCGTCTCGAACAAATGACGCAACAAATCGCTATCCCTAAAACGGCCGTGGCGGTTCTTGGAAAATGTCGAATGATCAGGCACGCTATCACTCAGATCAAGACGGCAAAACCAACGATAGGCCAAGTTCAGATGCACCTCTTCGCACAGTCGCCGTTCGGATCGAATGCCAAGGCAATACCCCACCAACAGCATTCGGATCAGCAGTTCGGGATCGATCGAGGGGCGACCTGTATGGCTGTAAAAAACCGACAAATGCTGTCGGATGTCGGACAGGTCGACAAACCGGTCAATGGATCGCAGCAGATGATCATGGGGAACGTGATCGTCTATCGAGAACTCGTAAAACAATGCGCCTTGTGCTTCTTGCTTTGGTCCCAACATCGAAATTACCCCCCGTTGCTAGGGACAATTGAATCAGTGACACAGCCTCAATTCAATAAGAGTTTTTCAACAAAATACGCCGATTCTGTGGAAAAACACCGTGTTTCTGGTGCAGAAAGTAGCATCCAAATGTGGGCGCGAGCGCCTTTCTTATCAGGCTTTGCGCGTTTGCT
>NZ_FOVP01000025.1 GCF_900115165.1 Roseovarius lutimaris
CGGAATGGCTCAGCCCCAATGTCTGCGCCGCCGCGTTCAGCGTTTGATGCTTTGAAAAGGCGACAACGGTTGTCAAAAATCTAAGATTCATTGGCGCTCTATATGTTTAAAAATCTCACCCTAATATCAATTATTTCTCGCTGTCAAAAGAATTTATATTACTTAAGCTGAAACTTACGCAGCGGGAGGAGTTTGCGCCAATGTTCAACCGTTCTCGTCACAGTCTTCACATATTGGGCTTGGACCGTATTTTGGCGAGGCGGTGCTGGGCGCGGATTTAGAAGGATACGGTGACGAAGAACCGTTTAATTAGGATGTACGGCGAAGAATTTGAATGCATAGATAACCCGAGCCGCTCTGAATAAAAAAAGCTGCAAACACACGGTGCATAGCTGACAAGGAGAATTGCCCAAGCTTACCGGAGAGTAAGACTAGGGCTTTATAAATAATAAACCAAAGGGAGAAGAGATGATGTACAAAGTAGTAATAAAAACGAGCTTGCTGCCAGCTGTGGTTGGCCTTTTTTGCGGAGCTCAACTAGGCTACGCGCAAGGTCTACCGAAGGAATTCGCAGTTACGTCGTATGGAACGTCGGGATCGGCATATGCTGCTTCTGTCGCGATCGGGAATGCCTTCGCTGAAGACGGTTATAGTATGCGCGTGATGCCCGCAAAAAATGACGTTTCAAGGCTGACACCTCTTCGCGTTAAACAGGTTTCATTCACAACAACTGGCGTGGGTGTCTATCAGGCACAAGAGGGCGTTCTGGATTTCGGAAAATCTCCTTGGGGGCCTCAGAAGGTCAGGCTCGTGATGATGGGTTGGGGGGATTCAAACACAGCCTTGGCTGCGACCGCTAAGGACGCTGGTATTGAACATGCGTCCGATCTACGCGGGAAACGCGTTTCATGGGTGGTGGGGGCCCCATCGCTCAACCAAAGTATGAGTGGGTGGCTCGCATATGGAGGTTTGACATGGGATGACGTGGTCAAGGTTACGTCACCAGGTTGGGGCGCGTCTATCCAGGGGTTAATTGATGGAAACATTGACGCAGCCATTGCGGCTTCAGACTCATCAAAGCTCTTTCAGCTAGAGGGGTCTCCGCGTGGGCTTCACTTCTTTCCTGCACCACACTCGGAAACTGAGAATTGGGCGCGCCTGAATGAAAATGCTCCATGGTTTGTTCCTCATACAGCGACCGCTGGAGTAGGCCTTTCAGAAGAAAACAGTCTAGAAGGCGCGACCTTTGGTTATCCAATTTTGGCTACATATGATTGGGAAAGTGAAGAGGCGGTCTACGACCTAACAAAACTGCTCCACCAAAAGTATGATTCCTACAAAGATGGTCATTCGTCTGCTGCAGGTTTCGCTATGGACAAACAAGTCTTTGACTGGATTATCCCTTACCATGAAGGGGCCGTGAAATATTTCAAGGAAATCGGTGTTTGGTCCGACGAATATGAGGCGCACAACGCCAAACTGCTTGAGCGTCAAGCTGTACTTGAGGAAGCATGGGGAAAATCTGGGGCGACATCCAGCTATGAAACCTGGATGTCCGAGCGAGCCGCAGCCCTGCAATCTGCTGGCTTTGCTCCGATCTGGACAAAATAATGCAACAAGCGAGTACAATGGAGGCGGCCGAGGCCCAGGTGGTGTCTAGCCGCTTCCGCGCTGTTACAGGATTTTGGCGCGGAATCTTTGTAGCGCTAACATGCGTTGGCTTTGTCCTATCGGTTAACCAAATATTCAGTTTGCAGTTCTTTTCAGGAATTGTAATTTTGAACAACAGTTACCTGTATCTGCTTTTAGGTGTGTTTCTGTCGGCGATCTTTATCGTGTTCCCGGCAACATCTAACGCTTCTAAAGAAGTTGTTGCCTGGTATGATGTTTTGCTTTTCAGCCTAGCTCTAGGTATATCTATCTACTTTGCGGCAACTGGACTTCAGAGCCTTCAAGAAGGTTGGGAGTATTACTCACCAACAGTTCCGGCGGTCCTTGCAGTTGTGTTATGGGGTATTGTTTTAGAAGCAGCCCGTCGGACTGGTGGTTGGTCCATTTTCGTCGTCTTTAGCCTGCTTTCCCTTTACCCAATATTTGCAGGATCGTCATTTGTACCCTCGTTGTTTTCCGGGCAGGAACAAAGCTTTATCAATACCGCGCGTTATCACCTCTTAAGCGAGGAGTCAGTTCTTGGAATTCCGATGAGTGTGTTTGGTAGCCTGATCATCGGCTTCATCATATTTGGTGTCACGCTCAGCTCCACGGGAGGTGGTAAGTTCTTCATCAATCTCGCATTTGCAACCTTGGGGGGGGTGCGTGGTGGACCCGCAAAAGTAGCTATTGTTGCAAGTGGGCTTTTTGGTTCCCTCAGCGGAAGCGTGATCACCAATGTTTTGACAACGGGGCCCATGACGATACCCGCAATGGTTCGTACAGGGTATCCAGCACGCTATGCCGCAGGCATTGAAGCGTGTGCGTCAACCGGTGGTGTGTTGATGCCGCCAGTTATGGGCGCAACTGCATTTGTAATGGCATCATTTCTGGGTGTTTCGTATGCAACGATCGCTGTCGCGGCAATTGTTCCTTCCTTTCTATACTTCTTTGGCCTGTTCGTTCAAATCGATGCATATGCAGCGCGTCATGATCTGAAAGGCTTGCCCGCCGATGAGCTACCATCTGCGCTTGAGACTGTGAAATCTGGTTGGTACTATATCTTTGCGTTTTTCTTTCTCGTTTACTTACTGCTCCACCTTGGGCGAGAAGCTCAGGCGCCCTTTTATGCGACGGCAACTCTCCTCGCACTGAGCCAGTTGGGTAAGCTGTCCAAAGCGGATCCATGGTTTTATGTTGTTGGAACTGCAATCGGTGCCTTTATCGCTTTGGCGGTAAACAGCAACGAACTTCCCGCCGATCTGGTCACACGTGTCCCAGTCGTCGGAGGGGCTTTGTTGCTAATTGTAGCCAACCTCCCAAGACACATCCGGATTTCCTGGAGCGATGTTGTTTCCTACATCGAAACCAATGGTAGGCTCCTCGCGGAGTTGGTCGGCGTTCTGGCGGCTGTCGGCCTGATCATTGGCGGTGTTATGGTTACGGGAATGGCCGGCAGTTTTTCCGGGGATTTGATACGGTTAGCCGGTGGAAATGTCTATTTCATGCTTTTTCTGGGCGCTCTTACCAGTTTCGTATTGGGTATTGGAATGACCGTAACTGCAGCGTACATTTTTCTTGCAATTGTCTTGGCCCCGGCGCTCATCAACTTGGGGCTTGATAAGATTGCTGTACATCTTTTCATTCTTTATTGGGGCATGATCTCATTCATTACGCCACCTGTCGCTCTCGGAGCTTTTGCGGCGGCGACTTTGGCCGGATCCAAACCAATAAATACCGGACTGCAAGCGATGCGGCTTGGAAGTATTATCTACTTCTTGCCATTCTTTTTTGTCCTAAACCCCGCGCTTATTTTGAATGGCCCAATTTTTGAAGTCTTAGTTGAAGTGTTAAGCGCAGTGCTTGGCACTGTCCTGATAGCGGCGGGCCTGCAAGGGTATCTGGTTTTAGTCGGAGCCTTGGATAAAGGCTTCAAGGGATGGGTTGCTCGGGGTGCATTGCTCCTGGCGGGCCTTCTTCTTGCCTACCCGGAGGCCACCTCAAACGTGGCAGGTATCGCAATAATGATCACAACGGTGTTGTTGACACGGATGTCCTCTCAAACACCAAACAGCAAAGAAAGAAAAAGCATTGGCTAAGCTTATATCCTGTAAAATTGAAGACCGTGTGGCTCTCGTTACATTTGAACGCGGCTCTAATCTCAACGCGTTCAACCGCCAACTTCGTTCCGAAATAATAGAAATGGTAAATGTACTGGACGAAGATCCGGAGGTGCGGGTTTTGGTCCTAACAGGGGAGGGCGGTAAGTCCTTTTCGACGGGTTATGATCTCAAAGAGGCGGCACAGGCCGAAAAGAAATCAGTTGAGGAGTGGAGTAATTACGTCCGGGCGAACCATCATTTCACTGAATGCGTGTGGAACTGCTCTAAACCTGTGATCGCAATGATCGACGGATATTGTTTAGCTGGCGCACTGGAGTTCGCGCAGATGTGCGATCTGCGCTATTGCTCTGAGGATTCGCAATTCGGCGTCGTTGAAACACGTTTCTCAACAGGTATCACAACGATGATCATGCCTTGGATCGTTGGCGCCCGTTGCCGTGAGATGATTTATACTGGCGACCTAGTAGATGTTGAAGAGGCGTTGCGCCTTGGCTTAGTGAACCGAGTTTACCCCAAAGCAGAGCTCCACGACGAAGTGATGAAGATCGCAAAGCGCATGGCTCAAGTTTCTATGCAATGCCTGAAATGGAATAAGCGCTCGCTCAATGGGGTCGCCATGGCCCAAGGAATGAACGCTGCGATGGAGCAGGGAATGCACGCCTGCACTCTGATGAATGCTTCAGTTTCGCCCGAGTTCCAGAAATTCGATGAGATAAGGCGCAGCGAAGGACTGAAGGCTGCCTTAGCATGGCGTGAAGAGCAGTTTAGGCAATACGAATGAGGGGTCAACTGATGGCTAAGGACCTGCAGGCGGCGAGTTATGATAATCTCCGGCGATTGATTGATCCAAAAGCGATAGCTGTTATTGGGGCGTCACCACGCGAAGGGTCTTTCGGTAAGAGGGTTCTCGAGAACTTGGTTGGCTTTGATGGGCGCGTCTATCCCGTAAATTCGCGCTATGAAACGATAGATGGTCAGCGATGTTATGCGGGGCTCGGCGACCTTCCCGAGACACCAGACTGTGCTGTCATCGTTGTCGGGCGTAATAATGTTCTTGAAATTGTCGAGTCCTGTGCGGAATTTGGCGTAGGCGGAGTTGTCATCTTTGCATCTGGATTTGGTGAGACTGCCAAACCTGAAGATATCGCCGTGCAAGCACAACTTACTGAGATCGCGAACACCTCCGGCATACGAATTGTTGGACCGAACTGCCTTGGTGTCATCAATATTGGGTCGGGCGCCGCAATGACATTCCAAGTTGCCCCACGCAAGGTCACACCCTGGCCACGCGGTTCGATTGGGGTCATCAGTCAGTCTGGTGCTCTGGGCATAGCACTCTCGCAAGCGACCGAACGAAGCTGTTCGTTGTCACACGTTTTAACTTCCGGAAATTCATGTGATGTCGATATTACAGACTATATCGAGTTTCTGGTAGATGATGAAAGTTGCCGCGCGATCGCTTGTGCATTTGAAGGCGTGCGTGACGCTTCAAAACTTATTAATGCGGCGTTTCGGGCGGCGGCGGTTGAAAAACCGTTGATCGTTTACAAGATGGCTGCTTCGGACGGCGGCGCAGCGGCGGCGATGTCACACTCTGGCACATTTGCGGGCTCTCACGATGCCTGTTGCGCAAGCCTCCGCCGTGCTGGTGCCGTCGTTGTCGACAGCATCGATGCTATGATGGAAACAGCGGCCTTTTTCTGCAAGGCGCCTCTGGTGCCTCAGGGTAACGGCGTGGCTGTACTGACCACTTCGGGCGGAGCATCCATAATTGCAGCGGATACTGCCGAGAAGCATGAGGTGCCTCTTCCTCCACTTGCGCCCTCCACGCACGCGACACTCGCTGCCCGTGTCCCGGATTTCGGTAGTGTTGGAAACCCCAGCGACGTAACAGCACAAGTGGTAAACGATCCCGAGATGTTTAATGAATGTGCCAGTGCAATGATGAAGGACGAAGCGTTCTCTGCGCTTGTAACCCCTCACGTCCTGGCGCTGGATTTTGCCATTCCACGCATTGTTCAGATGAACGAAATCGCGCGCAAGGCCAACAAAATCGTTTGCAATGTCTGGATCAGTGAATGGACGTCCGGACCTGGAGCACGTGAATCCGAAGAAGCGGGGCATGTAGCGTGGTTCCGTACCATGGATAGATGTTTCGCGACCTTGGCAGCTTGGAAATCCAGTGCCGAGGCGCGCGCGCGCATCGGTAAGCCTAAACGCCGGGTCTCGTCGCCAGACGCAAAGAAGATTGGGGCACGCCTGCTTGCCGATGCCAATGGCGCTATGACTGAGCGGGCCTCCAAGGAACTACTTGCTGCCTACGGGATAAATGTCGCTCAGGATTATGTGGTTACCAGCGTTGAGGAAGCTCTATCAATGGCATCTCGCCTTGGCGGCGCCGTCGTTCTCAAGGGAGAAGTGCAAGGGCTTGCCCACAAAAGCGAAGCAGGGCTCGTCCGACTGAACCTGCGCCAACCTGACGAAATAGCAGCAGAGTTTGCAAACGTTCGGGCGGCGCTGGATGCGCTTGATGACAACGGGTGTGGGAGGATTATTCTACAACCGATGATCCCTCAGGGTATCGAAATAATGGTAGGTGGCCGGGTCGATCCGCAATTCGGGCCGATGCTTGTTTTGGGGCTCGGCGGGATTTTAGTGGAATTGGTTAAGGATACAACCCTGGAAGTGGCACCAGTGGATAGAGAGACAGCCGCCGAAATGATTTCTAGACTGCGCTGCCAAGACATTTTTGATGGATTTCGCCACCTCCCAGCCGTGGATCGAGGCGCACTGGCAGACGTGATATGCCGTTTTTCGGAATTGCTGTCCGACCACGCGGATTTGATCTCAGAAATAGATGTTAATCCGCTGATTTGCAGCGCGGATTCGATTATTGCAGTTGATGGATTTATCAATTGCGCAACACGCTCTGGAATCGGTGAAAACCAAAAAGACGAATAAGACGTTGGTGATCACGCCATTCTTAATGGGGCTCAGCCGTAGAATTCAGGCGGGTGCTTTCAGTTTCATAGCGGGTGTGATGCCGCCAATGCGCATGTTGGGCCGCTCGTTGTTGTAAGATGGGGTGGTTGCCGCCCTCCCCAGATGGCATCGCAATGTGCCAGGATGTGGCCCTGAAAGGTATGCCTCGGGGGGCGGCCGTCTGAACTTGGTTTCGCTCCGATGGTGCGTCCGACCTTATGTCCGACTTTACCAACCGCCCCCAAATCGAAGTTCTGTCTACTGCCGATGGTGAACGCCGCCGGTATTGGTCGGATGATGACAAGCTGCGCATTGTAGAGGAGAGCTTTATTGGCTGAGCTATGCCCGAAAGTTGGTGACGGCGTGATTAGGCGGCGTCACCAACTTTCGGGCATAGCTCAACGAAGAATGCGGAAGTCACGTTTCACAGAGGAACAGATAGTCGGGATTTTGCAGGAGTATGCTGCGGGTGCCAAAGTGTCTGAGCTTTGCCGCAAGCATGGGATGTCCGATGCGACGCTGTACAAGTGGAAAGCCAAGTATGGCGGCATGACAGTATCCGACCCGTTAGCATATTTGACTGGCGTCAGGCCAGTGAGGCTTGTGTGTGGGCGGTGATGGTTAAAGTCGGTACGCCACGCTGCGATCAGGTTGCGCGTTTCGCGTGATCGCGGGCACGGATTTCACGGGAAGATGCGCTGCTTAAGCTGAAAGCAATTTTCAGCCCGAACCCGAGACGTTGATAGTAACGTAGATCATATGACTTATACTTCTACTATAATACTGATAAGTATCAACTTTCTAACTTTACAATACTCTCGCTGGAGGCACCCCGGCCTTGCCACACGCGCGACGCTGCGCTCAGCGCGCCTTCGGCTTGACAATCAGGGACGCGCGCGCGACAGACGCGGCCATGATGACAAGCTTACTTCAGGTGGCGATTGGCGGTGCGCTCGGGGCCAGCCTGCGCTATGGTGCGACCCTTGCGTTTCTGCGCGTGACCGGGCCCGGCTTTCCCTTGGGCGTGATCACTGTCAATGTTCTGGGCTCTTTTCTGATGGGGTGTTTCATGGTCCTTTCCTTTCACCGCGATCTTGGTCATCTAAATCCGCTTGTGATGACCGGCATTCTGGGCGGTTTCACAACATTTTCCGCCTTTTCACTAGAGGCCTATACCCTGTTCGAGCGGGGACAGCTCGGCGCGGCGGCGGCCTATGTGCTGCTTTCGGTGGTGTTGTCTCTGGCGGCGCTTGTTCTCGGGGTCTGGCTGGCACGGATGGTATGGGCATGAGCAGCGTTCAGATATTGACGGTCGCGATTGACGATGGCGATCAGCGGCTGGATCGCTGGTTGCGGCGCATGTTTCCGCATCTGGGGCAGGTTCAGATCGAAAAGCTCTGTCGCAAGGGCGAATTTCGCGTCGATGGCGGGCGGGTCAAACCGGCCACGCGTCTTGTCGCGGGCCAGCAGGTGCGCATTCCGCCGCTGCCCCGGCCCGGCGACAAGCCCGAGGTTTATACCGCCAGGGTCAGTGCCGCCGACGCGCGCATGATCCAGTCCTGTGTGATTTACCGCGACGATCACATCATCGCGCTGAACAAACCCCCCGGCCTGCCGGTGCAGGGTGGCAGCAAGCAATCGCGCCATGTCGATGGCATGGCCGAGGCGCTGACCTTTGGGTTGGAGGAAAAACCAAAGCTGGTGCATCGGCTCGACAAGGATACATCGGGCGTCCTGCTTTTGGCGCGCACCCGCGAGGCGGCGCGTGGGCTGACGGCGGCGTTCCGGCACCGTGCCACCCGCAAGATTTACTGGGCCGCTGTCGCCGGTGTGCCAAGCCCGCGCATCGGCACGATCCGCTATGCCCTGGTCAAGGCGCCCGGTCATGGCGCCAAGGGCGAGGGCGAAAAGATGATCTGCCTGCATCCGCGCGATGTGGACGCCACCCCCGGCGCCAAGGCCGCCACCACCGACTACGCGGTGATCGAGGCGGCCGGCGGGCGCACTTCGTGGATGGCGCTTATTCCGGTCACCGGGCGCACCCATCAGCTTCGGGCGCATATGGCCGAGATCGGCCACCCGATCATCGGTGACGGCAAATACGGCGGCTCGGGGCAGGAAAACCTTGGCGATGGCTGGGGAGCGCAATTGGGTGGCGACATCAGCCGCAAACTGCATCTTCATGCGCGCTCGCTGACCATCGAGCACCCGGTGACCCGCGCCATCCTGCACCTTACCGCGCCCTTGCCCGATCATATGCAGCGCACCTGGGACATGTTCCAGTGGATCCCGAGCGAGGCCCCCGATGACCCGCTTGAGGATATGGCATGACAGCGCCGCTGCGCCTGATCATTTTCGATGTGGATGGCACTCTGGTCGATAGTCAGGGTGACATCGTGGCGGCCATGACCCACGCGTTCGAGCGCGCCGATCATCCGGCGCCGGATCATGCCGCGGTTCTGGGGATTGTCGGGCTGTCGCTTGATGTGGCGATCCCGCGTCTGGCGCCGCAGTTGCCCGAAACGACCCATGCCGTGATCGTTCAATCCTACAAGGACGCCTATATGGGGCTGAGGGCGCAATCGGGCGTGGAGACATCCTCGCCGCTTTACCCGCATGCGCGCGATACGCTTGAGGCGCTGCATGCGGTGCCCGACAATCTGCTTGGGGTGGCCACGGGGAAATCAATGCGCGGGCTGGACAAGTTTTTGGACGGTCACGGCTTGCGGCATCTTTTTGTCACCCGACAGGTCAGCGACCATCACCCGTCGAAACCGCATCCCTCGATGATTGAAACCGCCCTTGCCGAGATCGGCGTTGCGCCGGAAAATGCGGTGATGATCGGTGACACCAGCTTTGACATGGAGATGGCGCGCGCCGCCGGTGTGCCGGGGATCGGTGTAAGCTGGGGCTATCATACCCCCGAGGCGCTTGGCGCGGCCCGCATGATCCTGAGCGATTTTCGCGACTTGCCGGGCGCGCTTGACCAGCTTTGGGGGTAATGAGATGAGCGCATGGAAAGCCAAGCGGTTCTGGAAAACCGCAACCGTGACCGAGGCGCCGGACGGCTATGCCGTGCATCTTGACGCGCGCCCTGTGCGCACCCCGGCCAAGGCGCCGCTGGTGGTGCCGACCCGAGCCTTGGCCGGGGAAATTGCCCGCGAATGGGATGCCGTGGACGAAAAGATCGACCCGTCGAAAATGCCCTATACCCGCTCGGCCAATGCGGCGATCGACAAGGTCGCCCATCAGCACGCCGAAGTGGCCCGGATGATTGCCGATTATGGCGATGCCGATCTTGTCTGTTACCGGGCCGAAACACCGGTGGAATTGACCGCCCGACAGGCCGAGGCCTGGGATCCGCTTCTGGATTGGGCCGATTCGGTCCTTAAGGTTAAACTTTTCCCGGTTGTGGGCGTTGTACATTCTCCTCAGGATGCGCTTGCGCTTGCGCATCTACATCACATGGTTGAATCGTTGGATTCTTGGGCACTTACCGCTTTTCACGATCTCGTGAGCTTGAGCGGATCACTGGTGATCGGCTTTGCCGCCCTGCATGATTTGCATCCTGTTGAAACGCTCTGGGCGCTGTCGCGGATTGACGAAACCTGGCAGCAAGAGCAATGGGGTAGCGATGAAGAGGCGCAATTTATGGCGGCGCGGAAAGAATCTGACTTTCTGCACGCCAAGCGCTTTTACGATATTTCGCGAAACGACGCGACGTGCCACCCGGCAAGCTTGACTTAAGGGAAACACTTGGTTTCACCAGTGTTTTTCGTGAACAATGACTTGACGTTTCGTGATGAATCCACACAAACTTGCGAGCACTGATGGGGCACTCACCCCGGTAACAGTATGACACCGGCCAATAAGGGCCGAACGAACCACCCATAAAGGGTGGACAATCAGGAAGAGGTAAAAATGAAAAAAACCGTATTTTTGGGCGCGCTGACTGTAGCTGGCCTTGCGGCTGGCGCTGCTGCTGCCGGTACGTTGGATGACGTGAAAGCGCGCGGCAAGTTGAACTGCGGCGTGACCACAGGTTTGGTTGGCTTTGCTGCGCCTGACGCAAATGGCGTTTGGGAAGGCTTTGACGTTGGCGTATGCCGCGCCGTTGCCGCCGCCGTTCTGGGCGATGCCACAGCCGTCGAATTCGTTCCGACCACCGGCAAGACCCGCTTTACCGCTCTGGCATCGGGCGAAATCGACCTGCTGGCGCGCAACACCACCTGGACCTTCTCGCGCGACACTGACCTCAAGTTCGATTTCGTTGGCGTGAACTATTACGATGGCCAGGGCTTTATGGTTCCCAAGGCGCTTGGCGTGACATCGGCCAAGGATCTGAACGGCGCGACCGTTTGTATCCAGACCGGCACCACCACCGAGCTTAACCTTGCGGACTTCTTCCGCAAGAACAACATGGAATACGAGCCCGTTCCGATCGAAACAAATGCCGAAGGCCAGCAGCAGTACCTTGCCGGTGCCTGCGATACCTACACCACGGACGCGTCGGGCCTTGCCTCGACCCGTGCGGCATTCGAAAACCCGACCGAGCACGTCATCCTGCCCGAAATCATCTCGAAAGAGCCGCTTGGCCCGCTTGTGCGCCACGGCGACAACGAATGGGGTGATATCGCGCGTTGGACGCTGAACGCTCTGATCGCGGCCGAAGAAATGGGCATCACAAGCGCGAACGTTGCTGAGCTTGGCGCCGCCGCAGGTGGCAGCCCGGAAGTGAACCGTATCCTTGGAACCGAGGGCAACCTTGGCGAGATGATCGGCCTTGACGCACAATGGGCGATGCGCGCGATTGCCGCTGGCGGCAATTATGGCGAGCTGTTCGAAAAGAACATCGGTGAGAAAACCCCGATCGGTCTGGCCCGTGGCCTGAACGCCCAGTGGACCGATGGCGGCATCCTCTACTCGCCGCCCTTCCGCTAAAACCTGACCAAGAGAGGGCGTGGACATTCCGCGCCCTCTCTCACTATGAGACCAGTTAAAAATCGGCCCACGGCATGATTTGCCGAAAAAAAATCCGGGTCGAACAACAGGGAAATCCCAGATGACAACGATGACCGACCCTCCAAAGGCGTCGTTTCAGCTCTCGATGCTGATCTACGACACCCGGTATCGCTCTTATACATTTCAATTTATCGCTCTTGCCCTCTTGATCGCGCTCATGGCCTTTTTGGGGATCAACCTGATCAAGAACCTTGCCGAGCAAGGCCAGGACATTTCATATTCGTTCCTGGGTGAGCCGGCGGGCTATGATATCAACCAGCGACCGATTGAATACGATAGCCAATCCAGCCATATGCGTGCCTCTGTGGTGGGGATGATCAATACGCTGATCGTGGCCTTTCTGGGGTGCATCACCGCGACGATCTTTGGGGTAACCGCAGGGATCCTGCGTTTGTCGCCCAACTGGCTCGTGCGCAAGCTGATGGCGATCTATGTCGAGGCGTTCCGCAATGTGCCGGTTCTGATCTGGATCCTGATTATTTTCACTATCATGACGGCGGTTCTGCCGGCCCCGAATGCGTTCCGGGGGGATAATGCGACATCGAGCATGTTCCTCAATTCGGTCGCCTTTACCAATCGCGGTGTCTATATCCCGACACCGATTTGGGGGCCCGGATCAATGGTGGTCGTACTGACCTTCCTGGCCTCGGTGTTTGGTGTGTTCTATTACCGCCATTATGCCACCAAGTTGTTGTATGACACCGGGAAGCTTTTGCCGACAGGCTGGCCGTCGCTGGCCATTCTTGTGGTGCCGACGCTCCTGATGTTCTTCATTCTGGGGCGGCCCATCACGCTGGATTATCCCGCGCTCAAGGGCTTTAACTTTCAAGGTGGCTTGCATATTCGCGGTTCACTGATTGCGCTTTGGTTCGCCCTGGCGATCTATACCGGTGCCTTTATCGCGGAAAACGTGCGCGCCGGCATTCAGGCGGTGTCAAAAGGCCAGACCGAGGCGGCGGCGTCGCTGGGTCTTCGGCCCAAGCGGATCATGAACCTTGTGATCCTGCCCCAGGCACTTCGGGTGATCATCCCGCCGCTGATTTCACAATACCTGAACCTGACCAAAAACTCGTCGCTGGCCATTGCCGTTGGCTATATGGACCTGACCGGCACGCTGGGGGGGATCACCCTCAATCAGACCGGGCGCGCGATCGAGGCGATCCTGCTTTTGATGTTGTTCTATCTCACCATCAGCCTTGCGATTTCGGCGGTGATGAATGTGTACAACAACAGCATGAAACTGAAGGAGCGCTGAGCCATGGTACAGGAACATTTTGCCTTTGTGCGCAGCGACATGCTCCCCGAGGCGCCGCCGCCGGCGGCCGAAACCGGCATCGTCAAATGGCTACGCGAGAACCTTTTCTCGTCTACCGCAAACGGCATTTTGACGGTGGTGTCGGTTTTGGTCGTCTATCAGATCGTCACCTCTGCGGCGCCATGGTTCTTCAATGGTGTCTGGGACAGTCCTAGCCTTACGGCCTGCCGTGAGATCCTTGACGGCAAGACCGGCGGCTGTTTCGCGGTGCTGAGCGAACGTTGGAATCAACTGCTGTTCGGCTTCAAATACCCGTCCGAGCTTTACTGGCGTCCGGGTCTGGCCTTTGTGCTTTTGTTCATTGCGGCGGCACCGCTTTTGTTCGGCAATATCTTCCCGCGCAAGATGCTGATCTTTACCGGACTTTACCCGTTCATCGCCTTCTGGTTGATCTGGGGCGGGCCTGTGTCGACGCCGATCTTTGCCCTGCTGGGGGTTCTGTTCGGGGCTTTCGTCTATTCCAAGATGGTCAAGACCAGTGCCGGTATCGCGGTGGTCGTATCCTTCGTGGCCGCTTTGGTGTTCTGGATCGTGTCGGGCTATCTCTCGGGGCCGTTCGCAAACGTCATGGCGCTTGAGGCGATCCCCTCGCGGGATATGGGCGGCTTTATGATCAACCTGATGCTGGGTGTGATCTGTGTGTCGCTGTCGATCCCTCTGGGTATTCTGCTGGCGCTTGGGCGTCAGTCGTCGATGCCGATCATCAAATGGATATGCGTGGTCTTCATCGAATTCATCCGCGGTGTGCCTTTGATCACGCTGCTGTTTGTTGCGAATGTCGTGCTGGCGTATTTCCTGCCGCCGGGCACGAATTTTGACCTGATCCTGCGGGTGATCATCATGATCACCATGTTCTCGTCGGCCTATATCGCCGAGGTGATCCGGGGCGGTCTCGCGGCCCTGCCGCGTGGCCAATACGAGGCGGGCGACAGCCTTGGGCTTGATTATGCGCAGTCCATGCAGCTTATCATTCTGCCTCAGGCGCTCAAGATTTCGATCCCCGGTATCGTCAACGTGGCGGTGGGCCTGTTCAAGGATACGACGCTTGTTTCGGTCATCTCAATGTTCGACATCGTCGGGATGATCCGCGGCCCGATCCTGTCGTCGGCCGAGTGGAACGGGGTCTATTGGGAACTGTTCGGCTTTGCCGTCGTCCTGTTCTTCATCACCTGCTACGGCATCTCGCAATATTCTCAGTGGTTGGAGCGTCAGCTTCAGACCGAACACCGTTAAGGAGGCCCAGTATCATGGCCGCAGTAAAACAGTCGAACGTCTCCGACGAGGTCGCCGTCGAGATCAACAACATGAACAAGTGGTACGGATCCTTTCACGTGCTGCGCGATATCGACCTGACCGTCTATCAGGGCGAACGAATCGTGATTGCCGGGCCGTCAGGCTCGGGTAAATCGACGCTGATCCGTTGTATCAACGCACTGGAAGAGCATCAGAAGGGGTCGATCACGGTGGATGGCACGATCCTGTCCAACGACCTCAAGAATATCGACAAGATCCGCTCCGAGGTTGGCATGGTGTTTCAGCACTTCAACCTGTTCCCGCATCTGACGATCCTGGAAAACTGTACCCTGGCCCCGATCTGGGTGCGTAAGACACCCAAGAAAGAGGCCGAGGAAATCGCCATGCATTTCCTAGAAAAGGTCAAGATCCCCGAGCAGGCCGACAAGTTTCCCGGTCAGCTTTCGGGCGGTCAGCAACAGCGCGTGGCGATTGCCCGCTCGCTTTGTATGCGCCCGCGTATCATGCTGTTTGACGAACCGACCTCTGCGCTTGATCCCGAGATGATCTCGGAGGTGCTCGACACCATGATCGAACTGGCCGAGGAGGGCATGACCATGCTCTGCGTGACCCATGAAATGGGCTTTGCCCGCAAGGTGGCCAATCGCGTGATCTTTATGGATCAGGGCCAGATCGTGGAGCAGAACGAGCCCGAGGAATTTTTCAACAACCCGCAATCCGAGCGGACCAAGTTGTTCCTGAGCCAGATTTTGGGGCACTGAGACAAAACCCGAGCGCCGTTTGGCAAGCCGGGATTGAGTATTTTTGCCAAGAAGAAACAGGGGACCGGTTTATTGCCGGTCCCTTTTTCTATGCCTGTTGCTCGTGTTTGACTTACCGGCGCTGCCCGTGATCGTTTGGCCCGCTGGGGCGGTGCCGATTAAACCCACATTTTCTGCCGCGCCTTGAGCCGCTCGATCTGGTGACGCAAATCCTGGTCTATCGCGCCGTCGCGCGGGGTATCGCGCAGGGTGTCCAACAGGTGATCCCCCGGCACCTTTGGTTGCCGTGTCCAGCAAAGTGCAGCCAGCACCGCGCGTGCGGGTTCGGGCAGGCGTGCGGGTATTTCATGACCGTTCAGCGTGGCCCAGACCCCGGCCCAGAGCCGCCCCACCGTCCAGGGGTTATAGCCGCCGCCACCGAGCACCAGAAAGCGGGGGCTCATGGCGTGGAGCGCGGCCACCGTGGCCCAATGGGCGTTGTTGGACAGCTCAAGCCGCGCCAGCGGATCCTCAGTGACAGCATCGGCCCCGCATTGTAGCACAATCGCCTCTGGTCGCATCGCCTGAAGTGCGGGCAGGATCACCTCGTTGAGGGCCATGGCAAAGCCGCTGTCGTTGGTGCCGCGCGCCAGTGGCAGGTTGATCGCCTGACCGTCGGCGCGGTCCTCAAGCGCGCCGGTAAAGGGCCAGCGGCGCGCCTCGTGGGTCGAAATCATCAGAACCCGCGGCTCGCCGTGAAATGCCGCCGCCACGCCGTCACAGTGATGCGCGTCGATATCGACATAGGCCACGCGCGTCAGCCTCTGTGCGAGGAAGGCCTTGACCGCCAAAACCGGGTCATTGAGATAGCAAAACCCACCTGCGTGATCGGCCATGCCGTGATGGGTGCCGCCGCCGGGGTTATAGACCGCGCCGCCCTGCGCCAAAAGCGTGGCGGCCAGAAGCGAGCCGCCCGAAGCGGTCGCCGGGCGGCGAAACATTTCGCCAAAGACCGGGTTTGACAGGGTGCCAAGATGATGGCGCGCGCGGGTGTCTGCATCGACCGCGCCGGTGGTTTCGGCGGCTTGTAGGGCCGCGATATAGCGCGGGGTGTGAAAGGCCGTCAGGGCGGCGGGCCTGGCGCGGGGGCTATTGATATACTGCGCCTGCGTGAGCCACCCCATCGCCCGGCTCAGGTCGATCACAGTGGGCACGCGCGGAATGCTGAGCGGATGCAGCGCGCCATAGCTTGAGCCGCGATAAATCTCGGAACCGATGAAAAGCGGGGCCTGCATCGCGCGCGGTATCTCAGGTCAGGTCGCGGGGGATCACGAAATCCTCGATCTGTCCGGTGCCGGGCCTGAGGTCGCGCCAATCGGTGATGTCAAACCGCGCCAGAAGGGTTGCGCCGGTGGGGTAGTCGGAAAAGCGTTCATGCTCGGGCGGCGCGCTCACGATTTCCTCGGCAAGCTCGGCGATGCCGGGGTTGTGGGCGAGCAACAGAACGGCCTTGCCGGTTGCGCCTTGCAGGACGGCGAGCATCTCATGCGCCTCGGCAAGATAAAGCGATTTGAGGAGTGTTGGCGCGATCGCCAAACCTAACAGCGCACAGGTCTCTTGCGTGCGCCGCGCGGAGGAACACAGAACCTCATCGGGGATCGCGCCGCGTGCCTGCAACCAACGCCCAAGCGCCTTGGCAGCGGCCCTGCCGCGCACATTCAGGGGACGGTCGTGATCGCGCTGCCCGGCGCTTCCCCAGTCGGATTTCACATGCCGCACCAGAACCAGGTGGCGTGTCATCGAAAGGCCCTCATGTGAAAGGCGGATTGCGCCATCTGCCGCCCATAGCTCTGGCTAAGCGGGCAGGCGCGGCGCACCGCACACCCCTTTGTCATACAGTCATTTTCGGCGCGGTCCAGATCGGCCTTGCAGCGCGGCACATCATAATGACTGCCTTGCAGCGCGCCCACGGGACAGGCATCCCGGCAGGGTTGCGTCGCGCAGGTGTCACAGGGCGAAGGGGCGGCGGACGGTAGTGGCAAGCGCTCGGCAAAGGCCAGAGCCCCGCGATATGACAGCATCAACCCGGCGCGGTCGTGTACCAACAGCCCCACGGGCGACAGATGCGCGCGCCCGCTGCGCCTGGCCCAGTCGATGAACGGGGCATAGGGTGGGCCGCCGAAGGGAAACACGGCCTGCGCGCCGAGCGTCTCCGCCAGATCGCCGATCACCCGCTCTGACCAGCGGTTCATCGGGTCCGGCGCGCCATCACCGTATTCGGGCGAGGCGGTGAAATGCGCCCAAAAGCCCGGTTCGTCGGGGCCAAGCAGGATCAGGCTTTGCATGCCGGGCACCTCGCCGGGGCGAAGGCGCAGCACGCCGAAGGGCGCAAGCCGAAGGTCGGCGGCAAGGGCGCGCAGCCTCTCTAGCATCATTTGCGCCGAAACGGCAGGGCCAATGTCCAGCCAAGCCGCGAGGGGCGATCATCCTGCCATTGCAAGCCGATGGTCATCTCGTCATGGCCCTTGCCCGGTTGGGCAATATAGGTGCCGAACATCTGATCCCAGATCGACAGGGAAAACCCGTAATTGCTGTCGTGTTCGGCGCGGATATCGGAATGGTGGACGCGGTGCATATCCGGCGTGACCAGCACCCGGCGCATCATTGCATCAAGCCAGAGCGGCAGGCGGATATTGGCGTGATTGAACATTGCGGTGCCGTTCAGGATGATCTCGAACAGGATGATGCCGAGGGCGGGCGGCCCCAAAAGATACACCAGACCGATCTTGAGCAGCATGGAAAAACCGATCTCGACCGGGTGAAAGCGGATCGCGGTGGTCACGTCGATATCGCGGTCGGCGTGGTGGACCCGGTGAAACCGCCAGAGGAACGGGATCTTATGGGTGATCAGATGCTGCGCCCAGATGGCGAAATCAAAGATCAGCACCGTCGCCACCACCGTCAGCCAGAGCGGCAGGTCTAGCGCGTTCATCACGCCCCAGCCCTGGGTTTGCGCGTCCACTGCGGCCCCCACGGCAAGGAAGGGCAGGGCAAGCGCCAACAGGCGCAGAGTGAGGGTGTCAAGAATGGTGATCGCCCAATTGGTGATCCAGCGGGTGCTGCGCGGTTGGGTCCGGGCGCGGCGCGGTAGAAGGGTCTCAATCACCGCGAAAAGGGTGAAGAGACCGGCAAAGACCGACAGGCGAATGAGGGCTTCGTTTTCCATGACGCAAAACCTAACGCAATTCCTCTGCCGCACAAGGCCGGGGCGTGCAATGTCGCAGAAATGGCCGCTCTAAGGGCGAATCAACGAGCCGGCACCATGTTCGGTAAACAGTTCGAGCAGCGTGGCATTGGGCGCGCGCCCATCAAGGATCACCACGGCGCGCACGCCGCCCTCTATCGCGGCAAGCGCGGTTTCTGTCTTGGGGATCATGCCCCCGGCGATCACACCATCGGCAGTCATCTGGCGAATCTGTCCCGGTGTAAGCTCGGTCACGACGCTCCCCGAGGCGTCGCGCACCCCGTCGATATCGGTCAAAAGCAAGAGCCGATCCGCCTTGAGAGCGGCGGCAATCGCGCCCGCGGCGGTGTCGCCGTTGATATTATAGGTCTCGCCGCCCCGGCCCGCGCCAAGTGGTGCAATCACCGGAATCGCATCATCGTTGAACAGCGTATGCAAGAAATCGACATTGATCTCGGTGGGATCGCCCACAAGCCCGAGATCGGGGCTGGCGGGGTCGCAGGTGATCATGCCGGCATCCTTGCCCGACAGGCCAACCGCCTTGCCGCCCTGGGCGTTGATCGCCTGGACGATGCGTTTATTGACCCGACCGGACAGCACCATTTCGACCACTTCCATGGTCGCCTCGTCGGTGACGCGCTTGCCGTTGACGAAATCGGACTTGATGTTCAGCTTGTCCAGCATCTGGTTGATCATCGGCCCGCCGCCATGCACGATCACCGGGTTCACCCCGACCTGTTGCATCAGCACGACGTCGCGCGCGAAGGTATCCATCGCCTCGTCGCTGCCCATGGCGTGACCGCCAAGCTTGATGACGACAATCGCATCCGTATAGCGTTGCAGATAGGGCAAGGCCTCTGACAGAGTGCGGGCGGTGGCGATCCAATCGCGGTTCATATCTCTGGTCTTCATTTCTGTTGTCCCTCGTTGCCTGCGGTTATTCCCCGAAGTCGGGTCGCACGCAAGGGCCGCGTGAGAGGGTCATTCAAGGGTGGCGATGGTGGCGCGCAGGGTGGCGATCCCCTCGCCCTTTTCGCTGGAGGTCAGGATAAGTTCGGGAAAGGCCGCCGGATGCGGGGCAAGGCGGCTTCGGACCTGGGCCAAAAGCGCCTCGCGGTCACGCTCTTTGATCTTGTCGGTCTTGGTCAGCACGCATTGAAAGGTCACTGCGGCGCTGTCGAGCAGGCTCATGATTTCTTCGTCCACGGGTTTGATGCCGTGACGCGCATCGACAAGCACAAAGGCGCGGCGCAGGGTCTGGCGCCCCGAGAGATACTGCTTGAGCAGGGCCTGCCATTTCTGCACGACAGCGACCGGCGCATTGGCAAAGCCATAGCCCGGCAAATCGACAAGATAATGGCTGTCGGCCATGGTGAAATAGTTGATTTCCTGGGTCCGGCCGGGGGTGTTTGAGGCCCGCGCAAGCGCCTTGCGCCCGGTCAGCGCATTGATCAATGTCGATTTGCCGACATTCGAGCGCCCGGCAAAACAGACCTCAAGCCGGTCTGCGGGGGGCAGGCCGGACATGTCGACCACGCCCTTGAGAAAGTCGATCTCGCCGGCAAACATCTTGCGGCCAAGTTCCGAGGTGGTGTGATCGGGCTCGTCCGCGATCGGGAAAGGAAGCTGCTGCATCATAGCACCTGCACTGTGTCGCCAAGGGTGATCTGGCCCGTGGTTGTGACCTCGGCATAAATGCCAAAGTTCTGATGATCCCAATGCGCGTTCAGCGCCGCCAGCGTATCGAGATCCCGCAGGCCGGTTTTGGGGTTTGCGGTGGTGGCAAGACAGCGCTTGATCGGCTCTTTGACCGCAAGCTCTGCGGTTCCGATCCTGATGGTTTTCCCGATCCAGTCAAATTCCTGCCAGGGGGCAAGCCCCTCAAGATGCAGGTTGGCGCGCCAGCGCAGGGCAGAGATGTCATCCTGTCCCATTTTTCGCGCCAAATCAGCGTTGGAGGCGAGGTTCAGAAGGCTGACAGAGGGGTAATCGGTATCGGTCATTCCGCGCCCGTCCAGCCGATGAATGCGGGTCGGTTGGGCGCGGTTTTCGTCCATCAAGGGGCGCACCCAGTCCAGAAACCTGTCCTGTTCGCTGTCGGGGCGAAAGGTCAGGTCGGGGCGGTCCGGGTGGCGCAGGGTGATTGTTTCGGTTGCTTCATCGCAGGTAGCATTGATTGCCATCAGCGCGGCGGTTTTCGCGCCGCGCGAGAAGTTGACGCAAGGCCCCCAATGGCCAGGCTCTACCTTAGCGCCGTCATGCGCCACAGCCCACCGCCTGTCCCATGGCATCGCCTGCCCTCTGGTCAGGGTCACGGCAGTCAGCGCCTCACGCCCATGCGATTTGATGGGGTGGCGCCAAAGGGCGCTGAGGTTTGCCATTACTTCTTCTTGTCCGCTTCTGCCTTGGCCTCGCCGCGCTTGAAACCAGCGATGATATTGCCAAACACATCCGGCTTATAACCCTGGCTGCGCATGATCAGGTATTGCTGGGTGAAGGTGATCACGTTGTTGGCGATCCAGTAAACCACCAGCCCGCTGGCAAAGCTGCCGAGCATGAACATGAAGACCCAAGGCATCCAGGCAAAGATCATCTTTTGCGTCGGATCGGTCGGCGACGGGTTCAGCTTTTGCTGAAGCCACATCGATACGCCAAGGCAGAGCGGTAGGATGCCGATAAAGATCAGCGCCAGGACCGAGCCCGGCTCGGGTGTGCCCCAGGGCAGAATGCCCCAGAGGTTATAAAGCGACGAGGGGTCGGGCGCGGACAAATCGTTGATCCAACCGATCCACGGCGCATGGCGCAGCTCAAGCGTGACGAAGATCACCTTGTAGAGCGAGAAAAAGATCGGGATCTGCAACAGGATCGGCAAACAGCCCGAGGCGGGGTTCACCTTTTCCTTTTTGTAGAGCGTCATCATCTCTTTTTGCAACGCCTGACGGTCGTCGCCGGCATTTTCCTTGATCTTCTCCATCTGCGGCTGAAGCTCTTTCATCTTCGCCATCGAGACATAGGATTTATAGGCCAGCGGCAGCACAAGCGCCTTGATCAGCAGCGTCAGACCGATAATCGCCCAGCCCATGTTGCCGATCACGGCATTGAGCCAGTGCAGCACGGCAAAGATCGGCTTGGTCAGGAAAAAGAACCAGCCCCAATCAATCGAATCAAGGAAGCGGTCAACGCCTTCCTCGTCCTGATATTGCTTGATCGTCGCCCATTCCTTGGCGCCGGCAAACAGCCGGCTTTCGGCGCTTGCGGTTTCGCCCGGTGCAACGGTCTGGGTCGCGAGCACGGTCTCGGTCTGGTAAATCCCGCGCTGCGGGTCGAATTTGGTCACCGCCTTATAGGGCATGCCGGGGGCGGGAATGAGCGTGGTCATCCAGTAATGATCGGTAAAGCCGATCCAGCCGCCTTCGGCGACCTGCGTCACATCGGCGGGCGCGCCCTCGCGCGGATTAAAGGGGTATTCCTCGACATCGTCGTAATCGGTTTCGCTCAACTCACCATCCGACATCGCAATCAGACCTTCATGCAGGATGAAGAATTTCTTGATGTCGCCGGGAATGCCGTGGCGCGCCAGAATGCCATAGGGCGCAAGGCTGACCGGGGCGCTGCCGGTGTTTTCAACCGATTGATGCACCGAGAACATGAAATCCTTGTCGACGCTCAGCTCGCGGCGAAACTTGAGGCCCGCGCCATTGTCCCAGGTGAGGATGATCGGGCTGTCGGGCGCCAGGGTTTCGCCGCTCTCGACGCTCCAGATGGTGTTGGCACCGGGCACGCTCTCGCCGGTAAGGCCGGCACCGGGGGCCCAGCCATAAAGCGCGTAATAGGGCTCATCGGCGCCGACGGGGGCCAGCAGGCTGACGATGTCAGAGTCCGGCTCGATGGTTTCGCGATAGTTTTTCAGGAACAGCTCGTCGATACGCCCGCCCTGAAGGGAAATCGAGCCCTTAAGGCTTGGCGTGTCGATGGTCAGGCGCGGCGCACTGGCCTCGGCGACAACGGTTTCGCCGCTGGTCGCCTCGGTCGTGGTTGCGCCACCGGCGTCGGCCACGGGCGCAGGGGTGCCTTCGCTGGCGGTGGGGACCGGCGCATTTGGATCAACCGCCGGTGCTTCGGGCGGGGGAAACACCACGAACCACACCAGAATAACGATGAAACTTAGCGCAGTCGCAAGGATTAGGTTCTTGTTTTGATCATCCATGTCCATTGACCACTTCTTTGTTGCATGTCAGGGGCGGTTCAACAGAGTGCGGATCAAAAGGTCAAGCGGATTCCGGATTTCGGGCGGATTGCGCGGGGATTCATCGCGGGGATCAGCCGGTAATTCGACCAATTACCGGCGGGGCGTGAACTTTGGCCTGATGGGTGATGATCCAATCCGCCGTTTCATCAAGCGGCATCGGGCGGGCAATGCCATAGCCCTGAACATGGGCACACCCAAGCTGCGCAAGGATGGTGTGTTCACCGGCGCTCTCAACGCCCTCGGCCAGGGTTTCCAGCCCCAAACGCTCGGCCATCGAGAGGATCGCCGAGATCATGCGCTGTTGTTCGACGTCGCGATCGACGTTCATTACAAAGGACCGGTCGATCTTGAGGCGGTGAACGGCAAAGCGGCGCACCGACGATATCGAGGCATGGCCGGTGCCGAAATCATCCAGATCAATCATACAGCCCATTTCGGTCAGGGCATTGATATTGCGTGTGATCGTATCATCGTGCGATGTGGCCACCACGGTTTCCAGGATCTCGACGGCCAGACGTTTGGGCGCAACGTTGCAGCGGTCAAGTTCCCATTCGATCTTTTCGGCCAGATACGGATTGCGAAGCTCGTCGGGTGAAAAGTTCACGCCGACATGGGGGATGTCAAAGCCGATATTGTCCCAGGTCTGGATCGCCTTGAGAGCGTGGCGCAACATCGCGTCGCCAAGCTGTTCCAGCCGCCCGGTCGAGGCAAGCACCGGCAAGAATTCCGCTGGCATCATCAGGCCCGCGCGCGGATGAACCCAGCGTGCCAGGGCCTCAAAGCCGCTGATCTGCCCGGTGTCGGTGGAAATCTGCGGTTGGAACCAACTGACGAACTGGCCGCTTTCAAGGGCTTTTTCCAATTCATCCGCAATCCGGTGCGGCGCGGTGCCGCGCATGCCGCGGCTATAGGCGCGCACTGTCGAGGGGCCGTGGCGGCACGCGTCACCCAGGGCGGCAATGGTGGCGTCGAACAGCGATTTGCCACTGCTGTTGGGCGCATGCCCATCAAGGCAAAGACCGACGGAAGCCGAGATATAGGCCGTTGTCGAGTTTAGGGAAATGGGCTCTCCGACGGTGGATTGCAGGCGTTCGGCCAGTTCCAGGGCGGGTTCAAGCCCGAACTGGCGCACCGGGGCAAGGAGAATGCCGATCTGGCCATTTGACAGGTTGAACAACTGGTCTGAACTTCGCAATGCGCGCGCCAGCCTGTCAAGGCATCTGGATGTGATCATGTCGGCGGTGGCGCGGCCATAGCGGTTAAAAAGCGTCTCGAAATCGTCAATCTGAATCGCCAGACAGGCGGTTTGAAAGGATTTCTTGCGCGCATGGGCCAGAACGCGGTCAAGCTCGCCGCGCATCAGGTTGATGTCGCCATCGTCGCGCGCCCTGAGGTCGACCGTGTCGCCAACCGTGCGTTGGCTGGGGTAAAAGGCCAGCAGAATCAACGGAATGGCCAGAAGGATTGCCGCCGCCCCAAGCCAATAGGCGGCCAGAACAGAGGCAGCCAGGAACGCCACCGATTGTGGCCAGCGAGAGGCTTGCAAAAGCGCAGGTTTGGCGTTTCGCAACAGGGCTTTTAGGTGATTTTGCATCGCAGATCCTGAGCTTTTGCAGATCAGGCTAGCGCGTATCGGTTAACGAAGCTTTGGCATCGCCTCGGGATTTGCGTCAAGTTTTACCGAGTTGGTTTTAAGCGCCGTAAAATCAAACAGCGTCGGATCCAGAAGATGCGAAGGTCGCGCATTCATCAGGGCGCGAAACATCACTTGGCGACGGCCGGGTGAATTTGCCTCCCAGCCATCGAGAATTTGCTTGACCTGCTGGCGTTGCAACCCGTCCTGCGACCCGCAGAGGTCGCAGGGAATGATCGGATAATTCATCGCGCGGGCAAAGCGGTCGCAATCGGCCTCGGCCACATGCGCAAGCGGGCGATAGAGAAACAGATCACCCTCTTCATTGACCAGTTTCGGCGGCATGGTCGCCAGCCGCCCGCCGTGAAAGAGGTTCATGAAAAACGTCTCAAGGATATCGTCGCGATGATGGCCCAAGACCACCGCCGAACAGCCCTCTTCGCGGGCAATCCGGTAAAGGTTTCCGCGCCTTAGCCGGGAACAAAGCGCGCAAAAGGTGCGCCCCTGCGGCACCTTGTCCATGACGATGGAATAGGTGTCCTGATATTCGATCCGGTGCGGCACGCCGCGCGCCCTGAGGAACTCTGGCAGGACCGTAGCGGGAAAGCCGGGCTGGCCCTGATCGAGATTGCAGGCCAATAGATCAACCGGCAAAAGACCGCGCCATTTCAGCTCATAAAGCACGGCCAGAAGGGTATAGCTGTCCTTGCCACCCGAGAGGCAGACCAACCATTTGGACCCCGGCTCGATCATGCCATATTGTTCGATTGCCTCGCGCGTGTACCGCACGATCCGCTTGCGCAGCTTCTTGAATTCGGTGCTTGCGGGGGCACCGGCAAAAAGCGGATGGATATCGTCATGATCATCAAGCATGGTGAGGCTTTAGAGGCTTTGGACCCACCGGGCAAGGGGCGTTTCGGGTGGCATTCTTTCTCGCCTCGATGCGTAGGGTGGGTGAAACCCACGCGTCTTTTGACAGCTGCGGATTGCTGAGCCGCCAGGCCTTAGCTGGCCCCGGCGCCCTCTATAAGGGCCTGAATAATCGCCTTGGCGCTCTCGCTGTCCCAATGGGCGTCGCCTTGCAGGCGGGCGATCTCGTTTCCTTCCGGGTCGATGATCAGGGTGATGGGCAGGCCGAAGATGCCCATCTGCCGGGCAAGCGCACTTTTGGGGTCGCGGTGTAGCGGCAGGTTATCGACGCCGATTTCGCCAAAGAATTTCGACATGGCGGTCGGCGCGTTGCGCCCAGTGGCGATGGTCACGACCTGGAAATCATCGCCGCCCATGGCGGTTTGCAGATTGGACAGCGTCGGCATTTCCTCCCGGCAGGGCGCGCACCATGTTGCCCAGAAATTGAGCAGGACATATTGCCCGCGATAATCGGCCAGCGTTCCGGTGCCGCCCTCACCGCGTTCAAACGCGGTATCGGGTGCCGCTTCGGGGGCGCTGTGGAAGTTCAGCTTTTTCATATCGCCGTCGCGCAGGGCCTCTAGCGAAGCGGTTGCCGGGGTCTCGGCAAAGCCGGCATTTGCACCAAGGGCGAGGGCCATATAAAGGACGATCTGACGAAAGAGTTTCATATATCCCTCCGAAGGGCAAAAGACATGACTGACAAGACCTCGAACCAGATGTGGGGCGGCCGCTTTGCCGCCGGACCGGATGCGATCATGGAAGCAATTAATGCCTCGATCGGATTCGACAAGCGGATGGCGGCACAGGATATCGCCGGCTCAAGGGCCCATGCCGCAATGTTGGCGGCCACGGGTATTGTCAGTGATAGTGATGCAAGCGCCATGAGGGAAGGCCTTCTCACGGTCTTGTCAGAGATCGAGGGCGGAACGTTTGAATTTTCCACCGCGCTTGAAGATATTCACATGAACGTCGAGGCGCGCCTAAAGGATATCATCGGCGCCCCGGCAGGACGGTTGCACACAGGCCGGTCGCGTAACGATCAGGTGGCGACCGATTTCAAACTCTGGGTGCGCGATCAGCTTGATGCGGTGGCACACGCGCTTGAGGCGCTGATTCGGGCGCTTTTGACACAGGCCGAGACCGGTGCCGATTGGGTCATGCCGGGGTTCACCCATTTGCAGGTGGCCCAGCCGGTGACGTGGGGGCATCACATGATGGCCTATGTCGAGATGTTTGGCCGTGACCTTGGCCGCATTCGCGATGCGCGCGCGCGGATGAACGAATGCCCGCTTGGCGCCGCCGCCCTGGCGGGCACCAGCTTTCCGATTGATCGCGAGATGACGGCGCGCGAGCTTGGTTTTGACGCGCCCTCGGCGAATTCCCTTGATGCGGTAAGTGATCGCGATTTCGCGCTCGAATTTCTGGGCGCGGCCAGCATCTGTGCCATGCACCTGAGCCGGATGGCCGAGGAACTGGTGATCTGGTCCAGCGCACAGTTTCGCTTTGTGATGCTGTCGGATCGGTTCTCGACGGGCTCAAGCATCATGCCGCAAAAGAAAAACCCCGATGCAGCAGAGTTGATCCGCGCCAAGGTGGGCCGGGTTTTCGGCGCCAATGTCGCCTTGATGATGGTGATGAAGGGCCTGCCGCTGGCCTATTCCAAGGACATGCAGGAAGACAAGGAACAGGTGTTTGACGCCGCCGACAACCTGATGCTGGCGCTGGCCGCGATGGAGGGCATGGTCAAGGATATGGCCGCCAACCGTCCCAACCTTGAAGTGGCGGCAGCCAGCGGATTCAGCACCGCCACCGATCTGGCGGATTGGTTGGTCCGAGTGCTTGATATGCCGTTCCGCGACGCGCATCACGTGACCGGAAGCCTAGTGGCGATGGCCGAGGCCAGGGGCTGTGATCTTCCGGACCTGAACCTTGAGGATATGCAATCGGTGCATGGCGAAATCAACGCATCGGTCTATGATGTGCTTGGAGTTCACAATTCGGTGGCCTCGCGGCAAAGCTATGGCGGAACCGCGCCTGTGCGGGTGCGCGAGCAGATCGCACGCTGGAAGGAGAAGTTGGGATGACAAGGCACATACTGGCGGCGCTTGCGCTTTTGATCGTGGCGGGCTGTGGTGTTGATGGCGAGCCGGTGCGCCCGTCGCTTGGCACCAACATCGGCGTCAGCAGCAACGGCGGTGTGCGCGCAACGACCAGTGTCGGCGCGGTGCTTGGCAATGTGAATGTCGGCGTGGGCCTTGGGCTTTGAGGTGGATCTGTCTGGCCCTAGCGGACTGGGGCGCGATCCATCCGATGGTCTATTTCCTCCAGTGGTTTGGCGAGAATGGCTATGATCTGGCGGGAATGGTTGAGGCCTGGCATGCGAATGCGGCCACGAGCGGGCTAGTCTGGGACCTGACGATTGCGGCGATTGCCCTTGCGGTCTGGATTTTGGCCGAAGTGGTCCGTCGGCGCATGTGGCATGGCCTGATTGCGATTCCGGCGACGTTTTGCATTGGCGTCAGTTGCGGCCTGCCGCTCTATCTGTTTTTGCGTGCGCGTCCGGGTGGACAAGGCGGAATTTGAGTATTTTTGGAAAGATGAAAGTCAGCCATTTTGCCCCTCTAGGCGGGTATGGCGGACGGAAGCTGGGGTAATCGAGGGCGATGGATCATTTTCTTTACAAAGACGGCGCGCTTTATGCCGAGGACGTGCCAGTGGCCGAGATCGCAGCCGCCGTGGGCACACCGTTTTATTGCTATTCCACGGCCACTCTGGCGCGACATTTTCGGCTGTTTGACGAGGCATTGGCCGGGATCGAGCACCTTGTGTGTTATGCGATGAAGGCGGCCAGCAATCAGGCGATCCTGAGGACGCTGGCGGCGCTTGGGGCCGGGATGGATGTTGTGTCGGGGGGCGAATATGCCCGCGCCAAGGCCGCCGGTGTACCCGGCGAGCGGATCGTGTTTTCCGGCGTCGGCAAGACCCGCGAGGAGATGCGCATGGCGCTAACGGGCGGCATCCGGCAGTTCAACGTGGAAAGCGAGCCCGAGATGGCGGTGCTCAATGCCGTGGCGCTAGAGCTTGGGGTGAAGGCGCCCATCACCGTGCGCGTAAACCCGGATGTCGATGCCAGGACCCATGCCAAAATCGCCACCGGCAAGTCAGAGAACAAGTTCGGCATTCCGATTTCGCGGGCGCGCGCGGTGTATGCCGAAGCCGCCGCGATGCCGGGGCTTGAGGTGATCGGGATAGATGTGCACATCGGCAGCCAGCTGACCGAGCTTGAGCCGTTCCGCCAGGCCTATGAGAAGGTGGCCGAACTGACCGAGACCCTGCGCGCAGACGGCCATGATATCCGGCGGCTTGATCTGGGCGGTGGTCTGGGCATTCCTTATACCCGGAGCAACGATGCGCCGCCCTTGCCGACCGATTATGGCCGGTTGATCAAGGAAACGCTTGGCCATCTGGGCTGTGAGATCGAGATCGAGCCGGGGCGCCTTGTGGTTGGTAATGCCGGCATTCTGGTCAGCGGTGTGATCTATGTGAAATCGGGCGAGGGGCGCGATTTTCTGATCCTCGATGCGGCGATGAACGATCTGATCCGCCCGGCGATGTATGACGCGCATCACGATATCGTCCCGGTGGTCGAACCCGCCCCCGGCATTGAACAGCGGCCCTATGACGTGGTCGGCCCGGTCTGCGAATCAGGTGACACCTTTGCCAGGGGGCGGATGATGCCGCCGGTCAAAGACGGTGATCTTGTGGCGTTTCGCAGTGCCGGCGCTTACGGCGCGGCAATGTCGAGCGAGTATAATACGCGGCCTCTGATCCCCGAAGTTCTGGTCAATGGGCGTGAATTTGCCGTGATCCGCGCAAGACCGACCTTTGACGAGATGATAAATCGGGATACCATTCCAGAATGGCTATGACGCGATGGGCGCGTCAGGCCGAGGAATGGTGCGGCGCATGCCAAAGACGCAAAACCCCCTGACTCCGGTTCTGGCCCGGTTGCGATGGCCCCTTAGCCTGACGTGGGCGGGGCTGATTGCCGAGCGGCTTGTGCGGGCGTTCTGGCCGGTCTGGAGCCTTCTGGCGGCAGGCGCGGCGATGCTTATGCTTGGCCTCCAGGACATCGCGCCGATCGAGGTGGTCTGGTCGGTTCTCATGTTGGGCGGGCTTGCGGTGCTGGTGTTTGCGGTGCAGGGCGCGTGGCATTTTCGCTTTCCGCGCCGGGCAGAGGCGCTTGCGCGACTGGATGAGGCCCTGCCGGGACGGCCCTTGGCGGCGCTGGCGGATGAGCAGGCGATTGGCGCGACCGATCCGGGATCACAGGCGCTCTGGCGGGCGCATCTGGCGCGGATGGCCAAACGTGCGGCCGGGGCGCGGGCGGTCGAACCCGATCTGAAACTGTCCCGACAAGACCCGTTCGGGCTGCGCTATATTGCCCTTCTGGGGCTGGTGGTGGCGCTTTTGTTCGGCTCGATCTGGCGCGCCGGATCAGTGGCACAGATGGGACCGGGCGGCAGTAGCGGCGCGGCGCTTGCCAGCGGCCCCACATGGGAGGGCTGGGTTGAACCGCCCGCCTATACCGGCTTGCCAAGTCTTTACCTCAACGATCAGGACGGCGCCCTGCGTGCACCCGTCGGCAGCCGCATCACCCTGCGGTTTTATGGCGAGGTCGGTGCGCTGAGCCTGGCCGAGACCGTGTCACAGCGGACCGAGAACATCGGCGCGGCCACCGATGCCGAGCACCGGTTCGATATCCGCCAGAGCGGTGAATTGCGCATTGACGGGCCCGGCGGGCGCCGCTGGCAGGTTGAGGCCTCTGTCGATGTGGCGCCGATGGTGAGCCTGTCGCAAGAGGGCGCGAAAACCGCCTTTGACGGGCAGATGAGCCAGCCGTTTCAGGCCCGCGATGACTATGGTGTGACCGGCGGGCGGGCGGTCTTTGCGCTTGATCTGGCGCAGGTTGATCGCCGTTACGGTCTTGCCGTGGACCCAGAGCCGCGCGAGCCGATCGAGCTTGATCTGCCGATGCCGATTGCCGGGGATCGGGCCGAGTTCAGCGAAACCCTGATCGAGAACCTGTCAGAGCACCCTTGGGCGCATCTTCCGGTGGTGCTTGATGTGCGGGTCGAGGATGCGGTTGGCCAAGAGGGCATGGCCGAACCGATGCAGATGACGCTTCCGGCGCGGCGGTTTTTCAATCCGCTGGCGGCGGCGGTGATCGAACAGCGCCGTGATCTGCTCTGGTCGCGTCAGAACGCCCGCCGCGTGGCGCAGGTGTTGCGCGCGGTGTCCTATAAGCCGGGGCCGACCCTGTTTCGATCCGAGGCGGCCTATCTGCGGATGCGGGTGATCCTGCGCCGACTTGAGGCGATGACGGCAACGAATGGGCTTGATGACGCCGAGCGCGACGAGATTGCTCAGGCGCTCTGGGATCTGGGGGTGTTGCTTGAGGACGGCGATGTCGGCGACGCGCTTGAGCGGATGCGCGCCGCGCAGGAACGCCTGAGCGAGGCGATGAAGAACAATGCCAGCGAAGAGGAAATCGCGCGCCTGATGCAGGAATTGCGCGACGCCACGCAGGATTATCTTCGCCAGAAGATGCAGCAGGCACAGCGCGAAAACCCCGAGCAGGGCGATCAGCAAAGCGCCGAGAACACCATGCAGATGACCCAGCAGGATCTGCAGGACATGATGGACCGCATTCAGGAGTTGATGGAACAGGGCCGCATGGCCGAGGCGCAGCAGGCGCTGGAAGAGTTCCAGCAGATGATGGAAAACATGCAGGTCACCCAGGGCCAGCCGGGCCAGTCGCCGGGGCAACAGGCGATGGAGGGGTTGGCCGATACGCTGCGCGAACAGCAGGGCCTGTCGGATCAGGCCTTCCGCGACCTTCAGGAACAGTTCAACCCCGGCGCCCAGTCGGGCCAGTCGCAGGGCAATGAGGGACGCAGCGGCGGGCAGGGGCGCGGCCAGAGCCATGACGGCCAGCAAGGGCAGGGCGGCGGTGAAGGCGGCGAGCAACCGGGGCAGGGCAATGGCCAACAGGATCAGGCGGGCGAACAGGGCCAGGCCGGTTCGCTGGCCGAGCGGCAAGAGGCGCTGCGTCAGGAACTGGAGCGCCAGAGCCAGGGCCTGCCGCAACTTGGCGGTGAGGCTGGAGAGGCGGCGCGCGAGGCGCTTGACCGGGCAGGTCGCGCCATGGAGGGCGCCGAAGAGGCGCTGCGCAATGACGATCTGGCCGAGGCGATTGACAATCAGGCCGAGGCGATGGACGCACTCCGCGAGGGCATGCGCAACATGGGCGAGGCGATGGCCGAGCAGCAAAATCCCGGCGGTCAGGGCGAGGCCTTTGGCGAGACCGGCGAGCAACAGTCAGACCCCCTGGGCCGCACCCCCGGTCAGGGCCGTCAGGCGGGCACGCAGGATGATCTGTTGCAGGGCGAAGATGTCTATCGACGCGCGCGTGAATTGCTTGACGAAATTCGCCGCCGTTCTGGCGATGGCGCGCGCCCCGATGTCGAATTGGACTATCTCAAGCGGCTGCTGGAGCGGTTCTGAGACCGCATTTACGAGGTGTCGCAACGAATACGGCCGCGCAGTGATCTGCGCGGCCGATGTTTTTCTGATCTCAGGGTTTACTGAATGGCGGCATCAACGATTGTGCGCCAGCTTTCTTCATTGGCGGCGATCCAATCGGCGGCAACATCCTCCACCGGGCGACCGTCGCGCTCGACCTCGACCATCAGCATCTGCTGTTGCTCATTGGTGATCTGATACTCTTCGAGGATCTTGTAGGCGGCGGGCCATGTGCGCTTGAAGTCCTTGACGACGGCCTTGACCACATCGGTGCTTACGAAATCGCAATCGCCGATTTCGTTCGGGTTCGACCCCCATGCCGGGTTTTCATAGCACTCGGCCTCGCCTGCGGGCATTTCGACAAACCGCAGATCATAGGCGGCAACCGCCCAATGCGGGGTCCAGAATGTTGCCAGAATCGGCGTTTCGTTTTCGCTGGCGTTGACCAAAGCCTCGACAAGCGCGTCTTCGGATGCGGCGGATCTGGCGGTGAAGGGCAATTCGAACGCTGTCATCAAATCCGCGCCGGGGGTATCCCAGTCTTCGGGGTAGTCGAGTAATTCAGCCGTGCCATTGGTCGCAAAGGCGTCGGCGCAGTTGCGCAGGGCTTCCCAGTTGGGCAGGCCGGGGCATTTTGCCTCCATATGGGCGGGGTAGGCCAAGCCTTCTTTCGGGGCAATGCCAAGGTCGCCAATCTCGATGATGTCTTTCGAACGCACGTAATCGGTGAACCGGATCACCGCCGTGGCGCGCCAGATTTCAAGCGCGGCATCGACATTGTCCTTGATCATTTCACGGAACATGGCGTCGTACTCGACCGGCACATATTCGACCCTATAGCCTGCGGCCTCAAGCATATCGCCGGCGACATGGGTGGTGATCTGTTGCCCGGCCCAATCGTTGATCGCCAGTTTGATCGCCTTGTCGGTGTCGCCCAGATCGACCGCAAAGGCGGGCAGGGCCAGGCCGGTGAGGGAAATTGCTAAACAGGTGGATTTCATTCTAAACTCCAAAGTGAATATCGTCCGACGGGAAATGTCGGCAGTCTCATCGGTTTGATCGGGCTGGGTCGTCTTGTGAAAACGTTTTGTGAGTAATGTGTTTGCGCAACCCGATTCCCGCCAAAAGATAACATGTCTACCGGCGGGCGCATCCCTTTTTGGCACTCGATTTCAAGCCTTTGAGAGAAAATATCCCGTCCCCGTCGAGGATTATCCGCCCGATGCGGGGGCGGCCATATCCGAGAACCAGCCGGTGGCAGAGCCGATCAGATCATTGAGCCCAAGCCGCAGGCCGTTCACCGCGGTGACGAAACCGTCAAGTGGCGCCTCGGCCGCAGGCAGCATCTGGGCGATCTGCGGCGCAAACACATAGGCCAGCGTGGCCAGAATGAAGATCACCAGCGAAAGCCGGAACCCGGTGCCAAATCCGCCGCGCCGTCTGGGTGCGGGGATGTCTTCCGGGATCGGGGCGCTAACCTGTTCATCGCGATCAGTGGCCGAAGTGAGCGAGGAGTTGATTTCCTCGATATCGGGCAAGAGATTGCGTCGCGACGAGGGGTCAATGTCGGAGTGATCCTCGGGGTCATCGGATGTCACACCCTCAGCGGCAGGGGCGTCGCCGCGCAGCCGTTGCATCCGGGCGCGGGCCTGTTCGCTGCGCTCATCCGGGGCCAGGGGGGGATCGACCAGACCAAGATCGGGCTGTGTTTCAAGACCGTCCGCGCTTTCGCTGGCGCGGACCTGTTGTTCGTGCGCGGCCTCCTGGCGCAGGATTTCCGCCACGCCCGGATCAACCGTGCGGCGGGTCGGTGGCGGTGGCGGGGTGTCGGCGGCCTGTTCGGGTTCGGCGCTCTCGTCGTCTTCGTCCGGCTCGGGCTCTTGCTCGGTGACGGGGGTTGAGCGGGCGGGCGCGACCTCGGGGCTTTCCCACTCGCGTGGGGCCGCTTGCTCATCGTCATCCAAGGATGCGCCGCTCTCGTGGTGTTTCTGAAACCATGTGTCGCCGCAATTGGAACATTGCACATCCCGCCCACCTGTCGGGATGACCTCATCGGGAACTTCGTACTGCGCCCCGCAATTCGGACAAATCAGCCGCATCCTGCCACCTGTATCCTGCTGCCGTTACCCGGCTCCTGTCATTAAGATATACCATAGGCTGTTCTTCGCCTTGGGAAAAGAGCAAAGGAATTTAGCCGCAAGGATCATTGCACATGTGTGACCTCTGAGGCATTTAGGGGCTGTGTGTATTTTAGGGGGCGGCCGTGATCGAGCTTGAAAACGTGGCCTATAGCTATGGCGGGGGCGAATTGCTCAGCGATCTGTCGCTAAGTCTGAGCCCCGGATCGTTTCACTTTCTGACCGGACCGTCGGGGGCCGGCAAGACCACGCTGTTAAAGCTGTGCTATGGCGCATTGGTGCCGACCTCGGGGCAAGTGCGGCTTTTCGGGCAGGACCGGCGCGCGATGGAGCGCGATGATATTGCCATGGCACGGCGACGCATCGGCGTTGTCCATCAGGATTGCAAGTTTCTCGATCATCTGAGCGTGTCGGACAATATTGCCCTGCCTTTGATGGTCTCTGGGCGTGATCTGTTGAACGAGGCGGCCAATCTCAAGGAACTCACCGGCTGGGTCGGCTTGCGCGAGCGTGCCGGGGCCCTGCCGCCGGAATTGTCGGGTGGTGAACGTCAGCGGGCCGCCCTGGCCCGCGCGGTGATCATGTCGCCCGATGTGGTGCTGGCGGACGAGCCGACAGGCAATGTCGACTGGGAAATGTCGCAGCGCTTGTTGCGTTTGTTGATCGAGCTTAACCACATGGGCAAAACCATCATGATTGCCACCCATGACCTTGCGCTGATCCGGGCGGCCAAAAGCCAGGTTCAGGCGCGGGTGCTGCGGATCGCCTCGCGGCGCCTGCAATTGGCGGGGGCGGATCTGTGAAGCTTGATCTGTCGCCTGTGACCGGGTTTCTGCTGGCGGATGCCCAGGCTGACCGGGTTGTACCGCCCACCGGCTTTACCGCCTGGCTGACGCTGTTCAGCGCGGCGGCAATGGGGTTTCTGGCGGTCTTTGCCCTTGCGCTGTCGCTGGCGACCGGGCGGCTTGCGGATCGCTGGGGAAATGAGCTTGCGCGCAGCTCGACAATCCGGATTTCCGCCCCCGAGGGTCAGATGGCGGCACAGACGCAGGCCGCCCTGCGCCTGCTTGAGACAACCAGCGGCGTGGCCAGTGCGCGCGCGCTCAGTTCCGAGGAAGAGGCGGCGCTTTTGGCGCCCTGGTTCGGGCCGGACCTGCCGATTGACCAATTGCCTATCCCACAGCTTATCGAGGTGGTCGAGGATGGGGCCGGATTTGACGCCGAGGGCCTGCGTCTGCGCCTTGCCGCCGAAGTGCCCGGCGCGGTTCTGGACGATCACACCCGCTGGCGGCGCCCGCTTGTACGCGCGGCAGACCGGCTTCGCCTACTTGGGTGGGTGTCGCTGGTGCTGATCGGTGCGGCGGTGGCGGCGATGATCACGCTTGCGGCCAATGCGGCGCTTGCGGCCAATAGTCAGCTGATCAGCGTGCTGCGCCTTGTGGGCGCGCGTGACACCTTCATTGCCCGTGCTTTTGTGCGCCGCTTTACCCTGCGCGCGCTTGGCGGTGCGGCGCTTGGGGTGATGCTGGGCTGTCTGGCGGTTCTGATGTTGCCGGGCGCGGAACCCGAGGGCGGGTTTCTGACCGGGCTTGGCTTTCAGGGCTGGCATTGGCTCTGGCCGCTTGTGATCCCGCCGCTGGCGGCGGTGGTGGCTTTCTTTGCCACCCGCACGGCGGCACATAAAACGCTAAAGGATATGCCATGAGATATGCGGTGCAATGGCTGCGGTCGCTGGTTTTTGTCGGGCAGATGTATGCGATGCTGCCGGTGGTCGGCTTGCTCTACATGCCCGCCGCCATCCTGAGCCGCAAGGGCGCGGTGCGGGGATGCAAGGCCTATTGCCGTTGGGTACGCTGGAGCGCGCGCTGGATGGTTGGTTTGCGCACCGAAGTGCGTGGCACGCCGCCCGAAGGGCAGGTTCTTATCGCCTCCAAGCATCAGTCATTTCTTGATATCCTGCTGATTTATAGCGAACTTCCGGCAGGGCGCTTTATCATGAAGCGCGAAATTCTCTGGACGCCGGTGATCGGGCTTTATGGCATGCGGATCGGCTGTATCCCGGTTAATCGCGGCAAACGCGGGGCGGCGATCAAGAAAATGGTCCAGGATGTGGCGCGCGGCGCACAAAAGCCCGGACAGCTGATCATTTACGCCCAAGGCACCCGCGTGGCGCCCGGTGTGAAGGCGCCCTACAAGATTGGCGTCGGCGTGCTTTATGAACAAATGGGTGTCACCTGCGTGCCGGCGGCCACAAATGTCGGCGTGTTCTGGCCAAAGCGCGGGATCTACCGCAAGCCGGGGCTGGCTGTGGTCGAGTTTCTGGAGCCGATTGAGGCCGGTCTTGGCAAAGAGGTCTTTATGACACGTCTAGAGGAAGAGGTCGAAACCGCCTCTGACGCGTTACTGCGCGAGGCGGGATTTCCGGTAGATGAGCGCGTCTGAGACCGGAGCCAATTGTCGATTTGTGGGGCGTCCCTGCGCTTAGGAATGCTTCAGGCTTGGTGGCCCCGTGAACGATAGACAAGCCCTCGACCTTCAGAGCGATTGAAGGACGGCACACCAGAGGCAGGCCGCCCTGTCAAAAAACATTGTGAGCGGGATTTGCGCCCGCTCTCAGCTCACGCGTGGATGGCCCCGTCGCCGCAGGCAAGTGCCGCTTCGCGCACGGCCTCGGAATATGTCGGGTGGGCGTGGCAGGTAAGCGCCAGATCCTGCGCGCTTGCGCCGAATTCCATCGCGACACAGACCTCGTGGATCAGATCGCCAGCACCGGGCCCGATGATATGCGCGCCCAGGATGCGGTCGGTTTCCTTGTCGGCTAGAATTTTCACAAACCCGTCGCCGGCAAACACCGCCTTGGCGCGGCCGTTGCCCATGAAGGAAAACTTGCCAACCTTATAGGCGCGACCTGCTTCTTTCAGGGTTTCTTCGGTTTCACCTACATTGGCGACCTCGGGGTGGGTATAGATCACGCCGGGGATCACGCCGTAATTGACATGGCCATGTTTGCCCGCCAGCACCTCGGCACAGGCCATGCCCTCATCCTCGGCCTTATGGGCCAACATCGGACCGGCAATCGCATCGCCAATGGCGTAGATGCCCTTCACGTTCGTCTGCCAGTGGTCATCGGTCTTGATCTGGCCGCGATCGGTCATCTCGACCCCGAGATCGGCAAGGCCAAGCCCGTCGGTATAGGGTTTGCGACCGGTTGCCAGAAGCACGATATCGGCGTCGACGGTTTCTTCCTTGTCGTTCTTGCGCAGTTTGTAGTTGACCTTGGCCTTGGTCTTGAGGGTTTCGACCGATTGCACAGCGGCGCCCATGACGAATTTCAGCCCCTGCTTTTTCAGGATACGCTGAAAGGTTTTCTGCACTTCGGCGTCCATGCCGGGGGTGATCGCGTCGAGGTATTCAACCACCGTGACATCCGTGCCAAGGCGGGCATAGACCGAGCCCATTTCAAGGCCGATCACGCCGGCGCCGATCACCACCATGGACTTCGGCACCTTGCCAAGTTCAAGCGCGCCGGTCGAGGTGACGACGATTTTCTCATCGACTTCGACACCGGGGAGCGACGAGGGGACAGAGCCGCTTGCGACAATGATGTTCTTCGCCTCGTGGACCTCGTCACCCACCTTGACTTTACCCGCCTCGGGGATCGAACCCCAGCCCTTGAGCCAGTCGACCTTGTTCTTCTTGAACAGGAATTCGATGCCCTTGGTGTTCTGGCCGATGACGTCATCCTTATAGGCGAGCATCTGTTTCCAGTCGACGGACGGCGATTTGCCCTTGAGGCCCATCTTGGCAAAGTTATGCTCGGCCTCATGCAGCATATGAGAGGCGTGCAGCAAGGCCTTGGACGGGATGCAGCCAACGTTAAGACAGGTGCCGCCAAGGGTCTCGCGGCCCTCGACCACGGCGGTTTTCAGGCCCAGTTGCGCACAGCGTATGGCGCAGACATAGCCGCCGGGGCCTGCGCCGATGATGATCACGTCATAGTTTGCCATTGGGTTTCCTTTTCGTTGCAGGGGTCGTTAGGGGCGCTGCCCCTCTGGCCCGTTCCGGGCCATTCACCCCGGAGTATTTTGGCCAAGAAGAAGATCATAAGAGCGCCGCCAGAAGCATCAATGTGGTGGCGAAGAAGCCGAAAGCCCAGATCAGCGAGCGCCAGGGGCGCAGGCCGAAGTAATAGGCCGGGATATAGAGGATGCGGGCGCCGAGATAGGTATAGGCGCAGGCGGCGGTAAAGGGGGTGGAGCCGTTCGAGAGGGTGATCACCGCGCAAGCGATGGTGAAGAGGATCAGCCCTTCGAAATGGTTGTTCAGCGCGCGTTGCAGGCGGGCGGTTTTGACCGACAGTTCTCGCGAGGGCGCGCGGTCGCGCGCGGAGCTGGTATAGCCGGGGCCAAGTTCAAGGTTCGCAGGAACCGCGAAGAGGATGAACTGGACCACTTGCAGCAGGGCGGCGAGGGTTAGGGCTGTGAGTTCGGGGGTCATGGGGCTTTCTCGTGATGGCGGGCAGATTGCCCGACCTAAGAGTTCTGATAGTGCTACAACGCGCTAAAGTTTAACATGTAATGCAATTTCGGCTCACAGGTTACCAACAACGGTCGCGGATCCTCGACTTCCTCCATGAAGGCTATTTAAAGATCACGTTCGACTCAGGGTAAACGTTGTCGGGTAGCGCTCGCAGCAATCCACATACTTGAACGTGCCTTCGTATACAAAACTATAGGACGGATTGGCATTCTTGTGCTTACGGAAGAAAACGATCAGTTCATCATCGTTCTGCCGGTGATCTTTAATTAAATGGTCTGTTCGTCCCGACGTCTGCCCCTGCCAGGTCAGCGTATCTCCTTCAAGCTTGTCCCGATACGGTGTTCTGTCGGCAGATTTCACTTCCGTAACAAAAAGCCAGATCGATTTTTTTCCTGATGGCCGGAACACGCCGGTATTAATGGTTGCGTCCAAAATGCCATATGCAGACTTCAACTGCTTCCGGGAATATAGTTGTCCGATTTTCAGGTCCGTTGAGGTATAAGCAGAGCCGGAATCCGAAAGACTATGGGCAAGGTGTGTCATTTTTCGGTCCTCACAAATCCATCAGCAACCGCCGCGGATCTTCCAGGGCGTCTTTGACACGCACGAGGAAGGTCACGGCGCCTTTGCCGTCGACGATGCGGTGGTCGTAGCTGAGCGCGAGATACATCATCGGGCGGATCACCACCTCGCCGTTGATTGCCATCGGGCGATCCTGGATCTTGTGCATGCCGAGGATACCCGATTGCGGCGGGTTCAGGATCGGCGAGGACATCAGCGAGCCATAGACGCCGCCGTTCGAGATGGTGAAAGTGCCGCCCTGCATCTCGGCCATGGAAAGCTTACCATCGCGGGCGCGCGCGCCTTTCTCGGCGATGGCTTTTTCGATCTCGGCAAAGCTCATCTGGTCGGCGTCGCGAATGACCGGCACCACAAGGCCGGTTGGCGTGCCCGCCGCGATGCCCATGTGGACGAAGTTCTTGTAGACCACATCGGTGCCGTCGATTTCGGCGTTGACCTCGGGAACCTCGCGCAGGGCGTGACAGCAGGCCTTGGTGAAGAACGACATGAAGCCAAGTTTGACGCCGTGCTTTTTGAGGAACTCATCCTTGTATTCGTTGCGCAGGGTCATCACCCCGGTCATGTCCACCTCGTTATAGGTGGTGAGCATGGCGGCGGTGTTCTGGCTTTCCTTGAGGCGGCGCGCGATGGTCTGGCGCAGGCGGGTCATTTTCACGCGTTCCTCGCGTGAGGCATCCTCGGCAGGGGAGGGCGCGCGCGGGGCGGCGGCGTCGGGGGCCGGTGCGGCGCTTGCAGAGCTTGCGGCCTTGGCGACGTCTTCTTTCATCACGCGGCCATCGCGGCCCGTGCCGGTGACGGAATCGCGGCTTATGCCGGCCTCGGCCATGGCTTTCTTGGCGGAAGGCGCGTCTTCGACGTCACGGCCCGCAGGCGGAGTGGTGTATTGTTCACCATCAGAGCTTTTGGTGGGCTCGCTGACCGCAGCCTTTTGTGCGGCCCCGTCGCCCGAGGACAGCACGGCAAGTTTGCCACCCGCCTGCACGGTGTCGCCCTCATTGGCGAGGATTTCGGTCAGCGTGCCGGCCGCAGGGGCGGGCACTTCGACCGAGACCTTGTCGGTTTCCAGTTCGCAGAGCATCTCATCGGCTTCGACGCTATCGCCAGCCTTTTTGAACCAGGTCGAGACGGTCGCCTCGGTCACGGATTCGCCAAGGGTGGGCACCATGACATCGACACTGTCGCCGCCAGAGGCGGGCGCGCTTGCGGCGGGCTTTTCGGATTTCTCGGCCTTTTCGGTCTTGGCGGGCGCGCTTTTGGCCTCGCCTTCGGTGATGGTTGCAAGAAGGGCGTCAACACCAACGGTATCGCCCTCTTGTGCAACGATCTCGCCCATGGTGCCGGCGGCGGGGGCGGGCACCTCGACGGTGACCTTGTCGGTTTCCAACTCGCAGAGCATTTCATCTGCTGCGACCGGATCGCCGGGTTTCTTGAACCAGGTGGCCACGGTGGCCTCGGTCACGGATTCGCCAAGGGTGGGGACGCGGACTTCGGTTGTCATGGGTATTATCCTTCGATGGTCAGCGCGGCATCAACCAGCGCTTCTTGTTGTGCTTTGTGTTGTTTGGCAAGGCCCGTGGCAGGCGAGGCCGCGGCAGGGCGCCCGGCATAGATCGGGCGTGAATGTTTGGCCTTGATGCGGGTCAGCACCCATTCGATATTGGGCTCGATGAAAGACCAGGCGCCCTGGTTCTTGGGTTCTTCCTGACACCAGACCATTTCGGCACCCTTGAAGCGTTCGAGTTCCTTGACCAGCGACATCGCCGGGAAGGGATAGAATTGCTCGATGCGCATCAGGTAGACATCATCAATGCCGCGATTGTCGCGCTCTTCGAGCAGGTCATAATAAACCTTGCCCGAACACATCACGACGCGCTTGATCTTTTTGTCCGCCGCCAGCTTGGTGTCGGAAAGCCCGTATTGCGCGTCATCCCACAGAACCCGGTGAAAGCTTGACCCGGTGGTGAATTCCTCGGTCTTGCTGACCGCCATCTTGTGACGCAAAAGCGATTTCGGCGTCATCATGATAAGCGGCTTGCGGAAGGTGCGGTGCATCTGGCGACGCAGGATGTGGAAATAGTTCGCCGGCGTGGTGCAATTGGCCACGATCCAGTTGTCGCCGCCGCACATGGTCAGGAACCGTTCAAGACGCGCCGAAGAGTGTTCGGGCCCTTGCCCCTCATAGCCATGCGGCAACAGGCAGACGAGACCGGACATGCGCAGCCACTTGCTTTCGCCCGACGAGATGAACTGATCGAACATGATCTGGGCGCCATTGGCGAAATCGCCAAACTGGGCCTCCCAGAGGGTGAGCGCGTTGGGTTCGGCAAGGCTATAGCCGTATTCAAAGCCGAGCACGGCGTATTCCGAGAGCATCGAATCGATGACCTCATATTGCGCCTGCCCCTCGCGGATATGGTTAAGCGGATAATACCGTTCTTCATTGTCCTGATTGATCAGGCCGGAATGGCGCTGGCTGAAGGTGCCACGGGTACAATCCTGGCCCGAAAGGCGCACAGGATAGCCCTCGGTCATCAACGAGCCGAACGCCAATGCCTCGGCTGTGGCCCAGTCAAACCCTTTGCCGGTTTCAAACATCTTGGCCTTGGCATCAAGCAGGCGTTCCACGGTCTTGTGCAGCGGAAAATCCTTGGGGGCCGTGCTGAGCGCGCGCCCGACTTCATCCATGGTTTCGGGTGAAATAGAGGTTTCACCGCGTTCGTATTTTCCGCGATGCGCATTGAGATCGGACCATTTCCCGTCAAGCCAGTCGGCCTTGTTGGGGCGATAATCCTTGCCGGCCTCGAACTCATCCGCGAGGTGGGATTGAAAGGCGGCCTTCATATCCTCGATTTCGCCTTCGGGGATAAGGCCGTCTTTCACAAGCCGCTCGGTATATAGCGACAGGGTGGTCTTTTGTTGTTTGATCTTCTTGTACATCACCGGATTGGTGAACATCGGCTCGTCGCCCTCGTTATGGCCAAAGCGGCGATAACAGATCAGGTCGATCACGACATCCTTGTGGAACTTCTGACGAAATTCGGTAGCGACACGTGCGGCGTGAACACAGGCCTCGGGATCATCGCCATTGACGTGGAAAATCGGCGCCTCGACCATCAGCGCGATATCGGTCGGATAGGGCGATGAGCGCGAGAAATGTGGTGCTGTGGTAAAGCCGATCTGATTGTTGACCACGACATGCATGGTGCCGCCGGTTTTATGCCCCTTGAGGCCCGACAGGCCAAAGCCCTCGGCAATCACGCCTTGCCCGGCAAAGGCCGCATCGCCGTGCAGCAGGATCGGCAACACGGCCGTGCGATCGGTGTCGCCAAGTTGATCCTGCTTGGCGCGCACCTTGCCCAGAACGACAGGGTTCACCGCTTCAAGGTGGCTTGGGTTCGCGGTCAGCGACAGGTGAACCTTGTTGCCGTCGAATTCGCGGTCGCTTGAGGCGCCGAGGTGGTATTTCACATCGCCCGACCCGTCGACCTCTTCGGGCTTGAAGCTGCCGCCCTGGAATTCGTTGAAGATCGCGCGGTAGGGCTTGGCCATGACATTGGCCAGCACCGACAGGCGGCCCCGGTGGGGCATGCCGATCACGATATCGCGCACGCCAAGCTGACCGCCGCGTTTGATGATCTGCTCCATCGCGGGAATAAGGCTTTCGCCGCCATCCAGGCCAAAGCGCTTGGTACCCATGTATTTGACATGCAGGTATTTTTCAAAGCCTTCGGCCTCGACAAGCTTGTTCAGGATCGCCTTGCGGCCTTCGCGGGTAAAGCTGATTTCCTTGTCATAGCCCTCGATCCGTTCTTTCAGCCAGGCGGATTGCTCGGGGTCTGAAATATGCATGTATTGCAGCGCGAAAGTGCCACAATAAGTGCGCCGGACGATGGCAAGGATCTCGCGCATCGACGCGATCTGAAGGCCAAGTACGTTGTCGATGAAGATCGGGCGATCCATGTCACCCTCGGTGAAGCCATAGGACTTGGGGTCAAGCTCGGGGCGGATCGACTGTTCGCGCAGGCCAAGCGGATCAAGATCGGCGGCAAGATGGCCACGGATGCGATAGGCCCGGATAAGCATGAGGGCGCGCACAGAATCAAGCACGGCGCGCTTCACATCCTCATCGCTAAGCTTGATGCCCTTTTCGCCTGCTTTCGCGGCGATTTTCTTGCCGGCATCCTTCATTTCGGGCGCGGCGGGATATTCGCCGGTCAATGCCGCCGTCAGGTCGTCATTCGGTTCTGGCGGCCAATCGGCGCGCGCCCAGGAGGGGCCGGCAGCCTCGGCGCGGACATCATCCCCGCCATCGCCAAGCTGGTCGAAAAACGTCTTCCACGCTTCATCGACCGCAGTCGGGTCATTGGCATAGCGCGCATAAAGCTGTTCCAGATATTCGGCATTATGCCCCTGCATGAAGCTGGAGGCATGGAACTGGTCGTTGGGGGATTGATCGGTCATGTTGTCACCTTGTCACGCGGGCTTTGGGTGGCGGCTGTAGCCGCCCTTTTCAAAATACCACCGCAATTTCTGAACGACGGCTGATATTGTCTCGTCGTCATAATAATCACTGATGGAAAAGCCGTTCCGAAGTTCGGCTGTAACTTTCGTTTTCGGCAGTCTAGTCAGCGAGGCATCAAGCGTCAGCTTCTCGCACAGCTTTTTGAGATCGTTTTCAAGATCTTCATAGCGCACAAGAATGTCAGGCACAAAATTACCATGTTCGAACACGATATCCTCATCGTTTGGCCCGCTTTTGTTCAGAACAAAGTCGCGAAACGCCTCGCGGTGCACTGCGAGATCATTGGGCAAGGCTGGCAGGCCCTGCCAGCCGCGGACATAGTGAAAGCGTGAGATCATACTGTCAAAAGGATCCCGGATGGTCGTGATTTTGCGGTAACGACACCATTTTTCTTCACCAAGATTTTCATGAACGGCGGCTGCGCTCATATGATTGTACCAAATCATGTCAGGGTGGGCCGTATCTTTGGGCCGCGGATGTAACCGCATGCCGATGACACCGTGATGGGTCTCTAACGTGTGGGTCTGCTCGACAACTGGATGGCCTGGCGGCGCGCAGAATGGTTGCAGGAACATCTCAACCGAGGTGCCCGCGGTTTTTCGCGTCTTGAGAAATATAAACTCATGATCGTGGCTTACCATAACCATACACGAAACCTTTTTGAGGCTATCCAGGCTGAGCGGCAGGCGCTCAGCCTGTGTCGGCTAATTACCCGATGGCTTCGAGGACGGCTTCGCCGAGGCCTGCGGGGCTTTCGGCGACGATGATGCCGGCGGCTTTCATGGCTTCGATCTTGTCGTCGGCGCCGCCTTTGCCGCCGGCCACGATGGC
>NZ_FOVP01000015.1 GCF_900115165.1 Roseovarius lutimaris
GGCCGCCATCAGTTCGCGGATCGAATTTTCGCCGATCGCTTCGTCACGGCCTTCCATCGCGGCCAGGGCCGAGCCCTTGATGACCGGAATGTCGTCGCCGGGGTAATCATACGACGACAGAAGCTCGCGGATTTCCATTTCCACCAGTTCCAGAAGTTCCTCGTCATCGACCTGGTCGACCTTGTTCATGTAGACGACCATATAGGGGATGCCGACCTGACGACCCAGCAGGATGTGCTCGCGGGTCTGGGGCATCGGGCCATCGGCCGCGTTCACAACCAGAATCGCGCCGTCCATCTGCGCCGCACCGGTGATCATGTTCTTCACATAGTCGGCGTGGCCGGGGCAATCGACGTGCGCATAGTGACGGTTCTCGGTCTCATATTCGACGTGCGCCGTCGAAATGGTGATCCCGCGGGCCTTTTCTTCGGGCGCGCCGTCGATCTGGTCATAGGCGCGGAAATCGCCGAAATACTTGGTGATCGCCGCCGTCAACGTCGTCTTGCCGTGGTCAACGTGACCAATGGTGCCGATGTTTACGTGCGGTTTTGAGCGGTCAAACTTTGCCTTAGCCATGGTGGCCTCCTTGATTGTCGTGTGCGGTGCGTGACCTCACGCACCCTACGGGGGATGGTAGGGTGGGCCAGTGGCCCACCGCAGTTATGCGTATTTCGACTGGATTTCTTCCGAGATGTTGTGCGGGACCGGGTCATAATGCGAGAATTGCATCGTAAACTGGGCACGCCCCGAAGACATCGAGCGCAGCGTGTTGATATAGCCAAACATGTTGGCCAGCGGAACCTTCGCATCAATCGCGATCGCATTGCCGCGTTGTTCCTGGCCAGACACCTGACCACGACGCGATGTCAGATCGCCGATGACGTTACCGGTGTATTCTTCCGGTGTCACAACCTCGACCTTCATGATCGGCTCAAGCAGCTTGGCCCCTGCCTTGCGCAGACCTTCCCGCATGCCCATGCGACCGGCGATTTCGAAGGCCATGACGCTGGAGTCAACATCGTGGAACTTGCCGTCGATCAGGGCGACCTTGAAGTCGATGACCGGGAAGCCGGCCAGCGGGCCACTGTCCATCACCGAACGGATACCTTTTTCAACGCCCGGAATGTATTCCTTGGGCACGGCGCCGCCGACGATACGGCTCTCGAACGAGAAGCCTTCGCCCGGTTCTGTTGGCGAAATGATCATCTTGACCTCGGCGAACTGACCCGAACCACCCGACTGTTTCTTGTGGGTGTAGGTATGCTCGACCTCGTGACCGATGGTTTCGCGATAGGCCACCTGAGGCGCACCGATATTGGCGTCGACTTTGAATTCACGGCGCAGACGATCCACCAGAATATCGAGGTGAAGTTCGCCCATGCCCTTCATGATGGTCTGACCGGACTCAAGGTCGGTCTCAACACGGAAGGACGGATCTTCTGCGGCAAGACGTGCCAGACCGGCAGACATTTTTTCCTGGTCGCCCTTGGTCTTCGGCTCGACCGCGATTTCGATAACCGGGTCGGGGAAGGTCATGGTTTCCAGAACAACCGGCTCTTTGGGATCGCAAAGCGTGTCCCCGGTGGTTGTGTCCTTCAGGCCCGCAAGTGCGATGATGTCGCCGGCAAAGGCTTCTTCGATCTCTTCACGGTTGTTGGAGTGCATCATCATCATACGACCGATGCGCTCTTTCTTGCCTTTGGTGGCGTTCAGAAGCGTGTCACCCTTTTTCATCACACCGGAATAGATCCGGGTGAAGGTCAAGGTGCCGACAAAGGGGTCGTTCATGATCTTGAACGCCAGGCCCGAGAACGGCATGGTGTCATCCGCGCGGCGCGGGATGTCGCGTGTCTCGGTTTCATCGTCAGGCGCAAAGCCCATGTAATCGACAACGTCCAGCGGGCTGGGAAGGTAATCAATCACGGCGTTCAGAAGCGGCTGTACACCTTTGTTCTTGAACGCAGAGCCAGCCAGAACCGGCACAAAGCTCAGCGACAGCGTACCCTTGCGGATCAGCTTGCGAAGAGTCGGCAGATCGGGCTCTTCGCCTTCAAGGTAGGCTTCCATCGCGACGTCGTCTTGTTCGACCGCGTTCTCGATCAGCTTGGCACGCCATTCGTCAGCCTGATCTTTCAGGCTGTCGCGGATCGGCTTCTTAACCCAGCTTGCGCCAAGATCTTCACCTTCCCAGACCCATTCCGTCATAGTGACGAGGTCAACGATGCCTTCAAGCTCGTTCTCGGCACCGATCGGGATCTGGATCGGGCAGGCGATCGCGCCGGTGCGGCTTTCGATCATGTGCACACAGTTGAAGAAGTCTGCGCCGATCTTGTCCATCTTGTTTACGAAAACAATGCGCGGAACTTTGTAACGGTCGGCTTGACGCCAGACGGTTTCGGTCTGCGGCTCGACACCGGCGTTGGCGTCAAGAACACAGACAGCGCCATCAAGCACAGCCAGCGAACGCTCGACTTCGATGGTGAAGTCGACGTGACCGGGGGTGTCGATGATGTTCAGACGGTGCTTTTCGGAATCGGGCTCGGTGCCGGTCTCGGTACGTTCCCAGAATGTGGTGGTCGCCGCCGAGGTGATCGTGATCCCGCGCTCCTGCTCCTGCTCCATCCAGTCCATGGTGGCCGCACCATCGTGCACCTCACCAAGGTTGTGGGATTTGCCGGTGTAAAACAGGATCCGTTCCGAGCAGGTTGTTTTTCCTGCGTCGATATGGGCCATGATGCCGAAGTTGCGATAGCGGTCGAGCGGATAATCGCGTGCCATGATGAATTGCCTCTAGGGTTTACCAGCGGTAATGGCTGAAGGCTTTGTTCGCCTCGGCCATCTTATGGGTGTCTTCGCGCTTTTTAACAGCCGAACCACGGCTCTGAACGGCATCCAGCAATTCGCCGGCAAGACGCTCTTCCATCGTGTGCTCGTTGCGGCTGCGCGAGGCGTTGATCAACCAGCGGATCGCCAGAGCTTCCCGACGCTCGGGACGCACTTCGACCGGCACCTGGTAGGTGGCACCGCCCACACGGCGCGAACGGACTTCGACCGAGGGCTGGATGTTTTCAAGTGCTTCGTGGAACACTTCGACGGGGGCGCGCTTGATCTTGTCTTCGACGCGATTGAGGGCGTTGTAGACAATTTTCTCGGCGGCAGATTTCTTGCCGTCGATCATCAGGTTATTCATGAACTTTGTCAGAACCCGATCGCCATATTTGGCGTCGGGCAGAACTTCGCGTTTTTCTGCTGCGTGACGGCGTGACATCTTTTAATCCTCTTATTTCGGACGCTTGGCGCCGTATTTGGAACGGCGCTGTTTACGATCCTTGACGCCCTGAGTATCCAGAACACCGCGCAGGATGTGGTAACGCACACCGGGAAGGTCTTTTACACGGCCGCCACGGATCAGGACAACAGAGTGCTCCTGAAGGTTGTGGCTCTCACCGGGAATATAGGAAATGACCTCGAAGCCATTGGTCAGGCGCACTTTGGCAACCTTCCGCATGGCCGAGTTCGGTTTCTTCGGCGTCGTGGTGTAGACGCGTGTACAAACGCCACGTTTCTGCGGGCAACCCTGCAGGTGCTGTGACTTTGTGGTTCTGACTTTTGGCTGCCGCGGCTTGCGGATCAGCTGTTGGATCGTTGGCATTCCGGTTCTTTCCCCGTCTCTCAACACATGTGTCTGCACGCTCGCACGTGCGGTTAATCAAATACATATCGCGCGTCCGCAATACGCAAAGACCGCAATCGCACCCGGTAAAATTGGGTCCGACGCGGTGGGTTTCCAGAGGATCGGGGCACAGGCCCGGATCTTGACCACTTCAGTTCTGATATCGGCGACGGGGCGACCCCCAGTGCCGGGATGGGGCGCGTATATGGGGAGTCGCAGAGCTTGTCAACAGCCCGAACCGCGCTTGCACCAAAGCCCTCTCGGTGCGATGTATCCGACACGAGAGCGGACAACAAGGGCCGCCATCTGGAGCGATTTGCGATGCGAGTGATCGGAATTTGCCGGTTTTCCTATCCTGCCCTTGGCGGATTCAAGCGGATGCATGACACGATCGAGGATCGTGAGGCCTATTTATATGCGCCGGAGCGTATGGAATTGCGGTTTCGCCACTTCGAAACCCTGACCCTGCCGTCGATTGCCGGCCAGAAGCGCAAGGATTTCACCTTTCTGGTGCTGATCGGCGAAAGTCTTCCGAAACCTTACCGCGACCGGCTTTATGATCTGACCTCGGGGATTGAGCAAGTCAAGATCGTGGAAAGCGTGCCGATGCGCCACCGTCTTGCGATGCAACTTGCGATCAAGGAAGAGCTGGGCGACGACAAGACCGAATCAATCCAGTTCCGGCTTGATGACGATGATGCGGTCGGCGTCAACTTTGTCCGCAGCCTGCGCTGGTTCGTCAAGCAAAGCGCCGCGATGCGCCGGAAATGGCGCTATATGGCGATAGAGTTCAATCACGGCTATTCGGTGCAGCTCTCTGATCAGGGGATCATGGCCGAAGACGTGCTGACCCCGTTCTGGGCCTGCGGGCTGGCGGTTCTGTTTCGCGCAAGCGATCCGCGTACGGTAATGAATTTCGCCCATCACAAGCTGCATCACAGCATGCCCACGGTGATCAATCCGACACCTTACATGTATCTGCGCTCAAAGCATGACGACAATGATTCCGCCGCCAATTACAAGACCGGCCCGTTGCATCCGCTCACAGACAAGGAACGCGCCCTTTTCAAGGCACAGTTCAACGTGGACGAGGACCAAGTGAAAGCTGTCTTTTCTGCGCCGCCCGCGCGCGTCGACTGACCTGCATTTCGCGGTAAAGGGTGAAAACCCCGCTTGTCACCACGATCCCTGCGCCGATCAGAGTAATGGTCTGCGGCCAGTCGCCAAACACCAGCCAGCCAAGCGCAAGCGCCCAGATCAGGCTTGTATAGCGGAACGGTGCGATAAAACCGACCTCGCCCACCCGCATCACCATGATCGAAAAGAGATACCCCCCGACGATCATAAAGGCCGCCCCGCCGGTCAAAAGCGCGGCGCGGGCATCGACCGGCGCCCAGGGGTCGGACAGGCTGGCTAGGCCAAAGAAGGTCATGATGAAAACCGAGGTGATCAGCGTTACCGTCATCGACGGCACCTCGCGCGACAGGCGCCGGGTGGCCATATCGCGCAGGGTGACAAAGGCCACCGCCGCCAGACCGTAAAGCGAATAGACATTGAAGCCCTCGGTGCCGGGCCGCACGATCAGCATCACCCCGACAAACCCCACGGCAATCGCCAGCATCCGCCGCCAGCCCACCGGCTCGCGAAAGAACAGGGCCGCCGCAAGCGTGATGGTCAGCGGCAACGCCTGCATGATCGCGCTTATATTGGCGATCGGCATGTTGAAAAGCGCGGTGACAAAGAAATAGGCCGAGCCGATTTCGCCCACCATGCGGAAAAACACCGGCCCCCAATCCGCACGCGGCAAAGGCCGCCCCAGAACCCCCATGCGCCAGGCGATAATCGCCACCGCGATGGTGGTGAGCACGCCGCGCATGAACATCACCTGAAATAGCGGGATTTCCCCGGCAAGCATTTTGATCAACGCGTCGTTGAACGTGAAGGCCGCCATCGACGCCATCATCAGCAACGCGCCTGTAAGATTGTCCGAGCGGGTCATTTCTGCCTGTTTTCCAGTCACCTGTCGGCGCATTGGACCCGGATCAGGGCGCGATGCAAGCAGAAATCCAAATGACCGGGCGGGCGCGCCTATTTGGCCAGGGCGCTGTGCAACGCAAGGTGGAGCGCCGGGTTGGCGGCGACCACACCATTCACCTGCGGCACCGGGTTGTTGAAGATAAGCGGCCCCGCCTTGCGGTCAGAGGTCTGCGCGCCCGCCTCGCGCAGGATAAGATCACCAGCGGCGATGTCCCATTCCCAACTGGGTCGCAGGGTCATCATCGCATCATACTTGCCCTCGGCCACAAGGCTAAGGCGATAGGCCAGCGACGGGCGATGGGCGCGCTTGAGGTCTGGCACGATGCCGCCAAGCCAGTTTTCTGCGGTGAAATTGGCTTTGGTCGCCAAGATAGAGGCCCCGGCAAGATCGGCCCGCGCGCCCGCGCGGATCGGCTCACCATTGAGAAAAGCCCCCTGCCCCGCAGCCGCGGAATAAAGCTTGTCGCGCAGCGGCAGATAGATCACGGCGGCCACCACCACGCCTTTTTCGGCCACCGCAAGCGCATGCGCCCAGGTCTCGGAGCCCTCGATAAAGCTTCGGGTTCCGTCAATCGGGTCAATGATGAATACCCGATCATGGCCAAGCCGCGCGGCGGTGTCCTCGCTTTCCTCGGAGAGCCAGCCATAATCGGGCCGCGCCGCGCGCAGGCTCTCGGCCAGCATCGCGTTCACCGCCAGATCGGCCTTGGTCACCGGCCCGGTGCCATCCGGCTTTTCCCAGGGATCAATCGGCCCTTTGGCATGGTGCGTCGCGATGCGCCCCGCCTCTTGGGCGGCCTCGATCAACAGGCTCAGATCAGGTGCCGGCAAGCGTCAGCCCCTCGACCAGAATTGAGGGCACGACGCGGCTTAGATGGGCGCGCGCGTCATTGGCGGGGATGATCGCCTTTAGCATCTCGGGCAGGCTTCCTGCGATGGTGCATTCGTTCACCGCATAGGTGATTTCGCCGTTTTCCACCCAGAACCCCGCCGCGCCGCGTGAATAATCGCCGGTATTGGCGTTGATCGTGGAGCCGATCATCGAGGTCACCAAAAGCCCGGTGCCCATCTGCGCGATAAGATCGTCGCGGCTATGCGGCCCTTGCGTCAGCGCGATGTTCCACGTCCCCGGCGAGGGCGGCGCGGACGTGCCGCGCACCGCGTTTCCGGTGGACTGCATACCAAGCTTGCGGGCATTCGCCAGATCAAGCGTCCAGCCCATGAGTACGCCATTTTCCACAATGCTGCGGGCGCGTGTCGGCAGGCCCTCGGCATCAAACGGACGCGAGCCGCCGATGCGGGGGCGATGCGGATCCTCGATGATCGACAGACCCTCGGGCAGGACAACCTCGCCCATTTTGTCGCGCAGCCAGGACGAGCCGCGCGCCACCGACGCGCCATTGACCGCCGCCAGAAGGTGACCGATCAGAGTGCCCGACACGCGTTCGTCAAACAGCACCGGAAAGCTGCCCGTGGGCGGCTTGCGCGCGCCAAGGCGCTCTACCGCGCGCTCGCCTGCGATCCTGCCAATACCGGAGGTCGGGCGCAGATCACTGGCGAAGATCCGGCTGTCGCCATCATAATCGCGCTCCATCCCGGCGCCGGTGCCCGCAATCGCCACACAGGACAGGCCGGTATCGGTGCGCGCATAGCCGCCGGAAAACCCGTTGCTGGCCGAGATATGCACCGTCCGCCCGCTATAGGCGGCACTGGCCGATTGCACCTGTGTCACGCCACTCACGCCAAGCGCCGCCGCCTCGGCCTCTTGCGCCATCTGCGCAAGGGCATCGGGGGCGGGTTCGTCCGCCGGGTCACACAACTCCAGCGCCGCTATGTCCCACCTGCGCGCAAGCTGATCGGGATCGGCCAGCCCGACATTGGGGTCTGCGGGCGCCTCATGCGCCATGGCAACGGCCCGCTCTGCCAGGGTGGCAAGGGTTTCGGGGCGGGTATCAGAGGCCGAAACATTGGCCTGTCGCCCGCCGATCAACACCCGCAACCCAATCTCGACCCCTTCGGCGCGCTCGGCCTGTTCAAGGGTGCCGCCACGCATGTCGATGGTGACCGAGCTGCCCCGAACCGCGATGGCATCCGCCGCCCCGGCACCGGCCTTGAGGGCGGCCTCAATCAGGGCCTGGGTCAGATCGTTGAGGGGTTCAGACATGACGCTCTCCTTGTTGCGGCTCAGAGGTAGACCGCGCCGCAGGGTCGCGCAAGGGTCGGGCCTGCGAAAAGGCCGCAAGCGGTGCTTGCGGCCCGATCCCCCTGCAAGGCTGGCGTGATTACCTCAGCCGCTGACCATTGGCCATAACATGGCCCTGTTCATTGACTTCAATCCGCGAGGTGAGCGTATCCTCCCCCTCGCCGGCAACGGCAAACATCCCCACCATCATGCGCACGGTCATCGCCTGTTCCTGAGGCACAAAGCCCATGGCGATCAGCCGGTCCAAAAGCCCATTACCGCCCACCAGCTTGAGATCAACCGCCCCTTCGGGGGCCGGCACACCGCCAAAGCTTGTCAGGTCGGAATTGTCAAATGTGACCGCGCCATCGCCGGTCAGAATGGCCCCCGCCGCCGCGACAACCAGACTATTGAGGTTGAGCGACTGAAGCTCGCCGGGCGTATCGCCGCTGGCGCCAAGGTCTTCCATCTGCTCGGCATTCAGAAGATCGACAAACAGCCGCCCCTTACCGCTCAGATCAAAGGCAATCGTCGCCGGATCGCGCGGCAATTGGCCCGCCGGATCAAACACCGACCAGATCGTGTCGGACAGGGTGAAATCGCCAAGTTCCATCGCAAAGGCAAAATCCTGTGCCTCTTCGCCCTGAGACACCGGCATTTGCATGCGAACGCCGCTGCGCGCCATGCCAAAGGTCACCGGGAACGGCAGGTCGCTACCGGTGAGGGCGACGCTGATATCGCGCCCCTCGGCCTCATACTCAAGGCCATCGACGCCAATGGCGGAGCTGATTGAGCCACTTGCCGAGGCGGTGGTTCCCTCAAGCGTGTCGCCATCGCCCTCGATCCGATAGGCGGCGCCGGCATCCTGATAGGTCATGCCGCTGTCAAAGCGAAACCCGGCATCCAGGCTTGCGGCAATGTCGGTGTTGTCGATCTCTGGCGGCAGGCTGACCTCGCTGTCAAACGCGGTATTGGCAAATGATCCGGTGAGCGCCAGATGCCCACCCTCGGTCGGGTCGGTAAAATCCAGTTCATAGGTCACAGGGCCCGCCGTCATTTTCTGGCGGACATCGCGGGTCTCGCCTGCGTCAAGGCTTGTGCTGCTGCCTTTGATATTGGCGAGGGTGATGTTCGCCGCGCCAATATCAATCGTTTCGCCATCGACATCCAAAGCGTTCAGAACAAGCGAGATCGCATCAGCGGCGTAATCATATTGCATCGCATCCGGCGTGCCCGAGACCGTCATATCCAGTTCGCTTTGCCCAAATTCCATCGTGGCGGTCGTGGTCTTGCCCGGCTCGACCTCGGTCACAAGGGCAATCGGGGTGGTATCGGGCAGGATGATCGACACGGTGCCATCGTCGTTCTCGGTCAGGTCCATCCGGCTCATGCGCAGGGTGGCAAATCCGGATGTGTCGGGCACACTCACTGTCATCGCGATATTGCTGATGGCAAGGGTATTTCCCGACTGTTGCTCGTCGCCGCTCACCTCATACCCGAAGGTGGCAAGATAGGCCTTCCAGTCCTGCCAGACCTGATCAGCCGTCACATCGGCCAAGGCCGCCGTGCCGGTAAACGCAAAAGAAACCAGCGTCGCCGAAGCGATGAGGGAGCGGAGAGCGACCATGATGACACCTTTCAAATTCGAATTCGGCCATAGCTTCGGCTGTCGCGCCGGTCGGGTCAAGTGGCGATCTGGCTGGAACTTGGGCAGGGCAGGGATTAAGTTGGGTGCAGACAAAAGAGGGGATGACCATGACCATGCAGGGCAAATGCGTTCTGATCACCGGCGCCAGCAAGGGAATAGGCGCCGCGACTGCGCGGGTTTTCGCCGCCGCCGGGGCCAATGTGGCGCTTGCCGCGCGCAACGGCGATGCGGTGGCAGAGCTTGCAGGTGAAATAGGCGAGCGCGCCATCGCCCTCCCCTGCGACGTCAGCCGCTATTGGGAGGTCGAGGCGGCGGTCGCGGCCTGCCACACCGCCTTTGGACGGCTTGACGTGTTGATCGGCAATGCCGGGGTGATTGATCCGATTTCCTCGCTCGGCACCGCCGATCCCGAGGCCTGGGGCCATGCGATTGACGTGAATCTCAAGGGCGTGTTCAACGGCATGCGTGCGGCGCTGCCCGGCATGCAGGCGCAAGGCTCGGGCACGATCATCACCATAAGTTCCGGCGCCGCCCACAACGCGCTTGACGGCTGGAGCGCCTATTGCGCCTCCAAGGCGGGGGCGGCGATGCTGACCCGAAGCGGCGACCTGGAAAATCGCGATCACGGTATTCGTGTCATGGGCCTTTCGCCGGGCACGGTGGCCACCGACATGCAGCGCGAGATCAAGAAAAGCGGCATAAATGCCGTCAGTCAGCTTGACTGGTCCGACCACATCCCCCCGGAATGGCCCGCAGAGGCGCTTTTGTGGATGTGCTCGGCGGCCGCGGATGAGTTCATCGGCCAGGAAATCTCGCTGCGCGATGCGGATATCCGCAAGCGCGTTGGCCTGACATGAGCGGCTCTGAGCGTGTCACGCTGACGCGCGATGGCGGGCTCTGGACAGCTACTCTCAACCGACCCGACAAGGCCAATGCCCTGACCGAGCCGATGCTGGCAAAGCTGGCCGATATTGCCGAGGCCGCGCAAGAGGCGCGGGTTTTTGTGCTGACCGGCGCGGGCAAGGTGTTTTCCGCCGGCGCCGATCTTGACGCGGCGCGCGCCGGTCTTGCCACCAGCCCGGAATGGGAACGCCTGTCCGGCGCGATTGCCAATCTGCCAGGGCTGAGCATCGCCGCGCTCAATGGCACGGTTGCGGGTGGCGCTCTGGGCATGGTTCTGGCTTGTGATATTCGTATTGCGGTTGAGGGCGCAGGCGCCTTTTATCCGGTGATGAAGCTTGGCTTTTTGCCGCAACCCAGTGATCCCGCGCGCCTTGCCGCGCTGATCGGGCCTGCGCGGGCGCGCATGATTCTGCTGGCGGGGGCGAAGATAAAAACCGATGAGGCGCTTGGCTGGGGCCTGTTCGACCGGGTGGTGCCACGCGACACCCTGATCGGGACGGCGCATGAGCTGGCGAGGGATGCGCTGGCCGCAAGCCCCGGTCATGCAGCCGCGATCAAACACCTTTGTCCCGGCATGCACTGACATTGCGGGCTGACGGCCATTTTCTTTTGAAAAGAAAATGTTCCAGAAAATTCTTTAAATTTTCTGGGCTCTGCGTGGCTAGCGCTTGCGCCGACCGCCCGGTGTTTTCGAGTGGAAATCGGGCGGGCGTTTTGCGACCCAGGCGATGAATTTTGCCAGGCGCGGCTGCACGCGCAACGCGGCGATCGTGCTATAGTCGCGCGCCAATTCGGCCTCGGTCAGGGTTGCGTGTATCTCATTGTGGCAAATCTGATGCAATAAAACGGTCGCGCCGCCCTTGCCGCCCTTAAGTTTCGGCACAAGGTGGTGCAGACTTTGCCGCGCGCCCGGCGGAATGGCACGGTCACAAAGCGGGCAGATTGGTAATTCTGACGCTATGACTTGATCCTTTCATCCACTGCGGGCAAGAGGATGGCGCGCAGGGCGCGAAAGACAAGAGGTATGTGATGGACGGGCAGCCAGAAATTATCACCCAGGCGATGGGATATGCCCTTGAAGGGTGGGAGATGGCCCAGGGCTGGCTGCTAAGCCCCGCCGCATGGTCGCAGTTCGCGCTTTTGGTTGCCGCCTATCTTTTGGCCGTGCTGATCAGCCGTCGCCTGGCCCCTGGCCTGACCCGTCTTTTGACGCCACCCGCAGGGCAGGACAACATCCTCGCCTCGGCGCGGCGCTCTGTGCTGATCTTTCTGCCGCTGTTGATGCCGCTTCTGGCCTATGGGTTGACCGGGATCGGCGAGAGTGTGACCCGCTCGATCTTTGGCTCGGGCGAGGTGATTGCCTTTGGCAAGCGCCTGTTCCTGTTTCTCGCCGCGCGGCTTTTCGTGCGTGACATTCTGAGCGACCCGTTCCTGCGCATGCTGGGACGGTTTGTCCTTATGCCGGTTGCCATTCTGTATCTCTTCGGTCTCCTTGAGGTCGCCAATGCCAGGCTTGCGGCGATTTCGGTCAATCTTGGCAATATCAGCTTTTCCCTCCTTGCGCTGATCCGCGGCGCGGTCTCTGGCGCGCTCTTGTTCTGGCTCGGGCGCTGGTCGCACACCCAATCCGAGGATTACATCAAACGCCAGGAGGAGTTGCGCCCCGCCACGCGGGAACTGGCAATGAAGGCCAGCCAGATCGTGATCTTCGGTGCGGCCTTCCTGTTGCTGATGTCGATCATGGGCATCGACCTGACGGCAATCGCCGTGTTGGGCGGTGCGCTTGGCGTCGGCATCGGACTTGGCCTGCAACAGATCGCGGCGAATTTCGTCTCGGGTGTTATTCTGTTGCTTGAGGGCCAGACCACGGTTGGCGATTACGTCGTGCTGGACAATGGCGAAGAGGGCACGATCTTTAAAATGACCGCCCGCGCCGCCATTCTGGAAACCATCGACGGGCGCTGGATCGTCGTGCCAAATGAGGATTTCATCACCAGCCGGGTGGTGAATTATTCCGATGCCGGCACGCGCCATCGCTATGAGGCAGCGTTTTCGGTGAGCTATGAGACCGATATCAACCTCATTCCCGAGATGGTCGAGGCCGCCGTGCGCCAGCTTCCCTTTATCCTGCAAGAGCCCGAAGGCCCTGAATGCGAACTGAAGGCCTTTGCCGATAGCGGCGTGGAGTTCAGCGTGGAATACTGGGTCGAGGGGATAGAGGATCTGACCGGAAAATACCGCTCTGACGTATTGTTCGCAATCTGGAACGTTCTCAAGGCCAATACTATCGAAATCCCTTATCCGCAGCGCGTCGTGCATCACAAAGGGGTCAACCCGCCGTCATGACAGGGGCGCTTGTCATCGGCGCCGGGCCTGCGGGGCTTATGGCAGCAGGCGAGCTTGCGCGCGCCGGGCACCGGGTTGTGGTGGCCGAGGCCAAACCGTCGGTCGGTCGCAAGTTCCTGATGGCAGGGAAATCGGGGTTGAACCTGACCAAGGCGGAAGAGTTCGGCGCTTTTCTGGCCGCTTACGGCGCGGCCGCCCCCAACCTGCGCCCGATGCTGGCCGAGTTTGGGCCAGAGGCGGTGCAGGCGTGGGCGCGCGACCTTGGGCAGGATCTTTTTACCGGCACCACAGGGCGGGTTTTCCCGCGCGCGATGAAGGCCTCGCCGCTATTGCGCGCCTGGCTAAATCAGCTGCGGGATGCCGGGGTTGATATCCGCACCCGCTGGTCCTGGGCGGGCTGGGATGCGGGCTATGTGTTTGACACGCCCGAGGGGGTGCAACGGCTTACTCCGGATGTGACGGTTCTGGCATGTGGCGGGGCAAGCTGGGCCCGGCTCGGATCGGACGGGGCCTGGGCCAAACACCTCGACCCCAACGACATCGCCGCATTTCGACCTGCAAACATGGGGGTTCTGGTGGAGTGGTCCGACCATATGGCACGCCATTTCGGGCGGCCTGTCAAAGGCGTCGCGCTTGGCGCTGGATCACAGCGATCACGCGGCGAATTTGTCATATCCGCAAGCGGGATAGAGGGCGGCGGGATTTATGAGGTCAGCGCCGCGCTGCGGAGCGGCGCGCCGCTTGTGCTTGATCTCTTGCCCGATATGACAGAGGCCCAGATCGCCGACAGATTGAACAAGGCCCGAGGCCGCGACAGCCTGCAAAACCGGCTGCGCAAGGCGCTTAAGCTTGATCCGGTGAAACAGGCGCTGTTGATGGAATTTGGCCGCCCCCTGCCCGATCACCCGGCAAAGCCGCTGAAAGCCCTGCCCATCCGTCTCAGCGGTATGCGCCCAATGGATGAGGCGATTTCAACCGCTGGCGGTCTGCGGTTCGAGGCCCTCGACGAGGGCTTGATGATCCGCCACCGCCCCGGCGTTTTTGCCGCCGGAGAGATGCTTGACTGGGAGGCGCCGACAGGTGGATATCTGTTGACCGCTTGCCTCTCGACCGGGCGTTGGGCCGGGCGCCACGCCGCTGCCTATCAGGGCAAAGCAGCCGCCTTTTGAAACGCCGGGCGCGCCATGATGGCCGCCGCGTAAGCGTTCAGTTTCTCACCTGCATCGGGAAAGCCCGCCTTTTGCGCCCAGCCCAAGCAATGGGTCAAAAGCATATCCGGAACAGTCATCTCTTCGCCCATCAGAAACGGCCCCTCAAGGGCGTCGGACAGGCGCGCGATATTGCGGGCATATTCCCATTTGAGCGAATCCTTGACCTCAGGCACGCGCTGTTCTTCGGGCAGGATAAAGCTGTGACGTGCCGCGGCCCAGAGAACGCCGTCGATATCATCCAGAATCTGGTGGGTGAACGCATCCTGACGGGCGCGTGCAATGGTGCCGGGCGCATTGGTCAGCGCGCGATGCTTGTCGGCCAGAAAGGTCATGATCGCGGCGGAATCGGTCAGCACCGCATCGCCATCGCGCAGCGCCGGAATCTTGCCCGACGGATTGGCGGCAAGCGCCTCTTCCGAGCGGGGGGCGGCCGGGATGTGGGTATACTCCTGACCAAGTTCTTCTAGCATCCAAAGCACGCGAAAGGCGCGGCTGGCGCGGGTGCCGATGACGTCATACATTACGATATATCCCTGTTATGAATAGTTGGCGCAACTTCGCCCAAACGGCGGGCAGGTGCAATGCCATAGCGCCTAGCGCATTGCCGCCAGCATCGCCAGACGGATCAACGCGCGCTCGACAAGGGCCATGCCCGGCGCGCGTTGCCCGGCCGAGCGCAATTGCAGATCGGTATCGGTCAGGATCGTCAGCGCCTGCTCAAGCTTTGGCGCGCCCCAGCCCTGCGCCTGACGCAGCATACGGTCACGACGCGGGCCAAAGATCGGCGGGCGCATGCGGCCAATACCCTGCGCCGCACCGCCGGGATCAGAGGCCGCCGTGTAAAGCGCCCGAAAATGGCGGGTGGCACCGATACAAAGCGTCACCGGCTGTGCGCCCTGCGCCTTGAGGCGGCGCATCACCGGGCCGATTTCGGGCGAGCGGCCCTCGGCGACGATATTGAGCACGTCATCAAGATCGGCCTCGGTCGAGGCTGGCGCGCAGGCGGTGATGTCATCGGCCGTCACCGCCGTGTCATCGCCGAGTTTGTAGAGCGCCAGCTTTTCCATGGTCTGGCGGAAGTCGCCGGGATCAATATCCTGCGCAAGCGCGGTAAGATCGGTCATCGCACCCGAGCCGACATTGCCTAGCCCGGCCTTGGCGAGCGCGGCCTCGATATCGGCGCGCGACGGCGGATCGTCGTAAATTCCGACGGCATAGGCGTTTGCATGCGCCTCGAACGCCTTGCGCAGTTTCGAGGTCGCCTTGAGTTGATTGGCGCTTACGATGATCTGGGCGTCGCCCTCTTGCCAATCGGCAAGGGCGGCGAGAATCGGCGCCGACAGCACCTCGGTCGCATCCTCGACAAAGGCGACACGGGGGCCGGGGAAAAACCCCTGCGCCTTGATCGCATCCAGCAACAGGGCCGGGTCCTTGCGCAGATCGCCCGCCGACATGCGGGTCAGGCGCATTTCCTCTTCGCCGGTGGGGCCGATCAGGGCGGCAATCACCTCTTGCCGTTTAAGGGCGATGCGCATGGCATCGGGGCCATAGATCAACAGGCCGGTGCGCCCCGGTTCGGGCCGCGTAAAATAGCGCGGCGCATCGCGGGGCGAAAGCTTCATTGCGCCGGTTCTGGCGCGGCGGCCAGAAGGCGGGTGCTTATCTGTTCGCTGAGAATGTTCATCAGGCGCGTTTCCGCGTCGCGTTCGGCGGCGAGGGTGGCAACCGGCGTGCCCGCGGCGGAATAGCTAGTAAAGCTGTCAACCTTGCCCGAGGTTACAACCGCCCCGGTTTCAAGATCGCGCAGGGCATAGGTCACCGTGCCCAGCATGTTGAAGCGGGTGGCCACGTTGCTGGCGCTGATCGCAATCGAATCCTGTCGCAGATCAATGCCATAGCTAAGCCCATATCGCGCCGCAGAGGTTCGCCCAAAGCGATCCTCAAGCGCACGCGTCAGAAGATATCCCGCGCGGGAGTTGGGCGCATCGACCTCGACTTGCCCGCGAAGGGCATCGCCCGTCCCGCCCGGTGCATAGGCCGGGGTGAACCCGCAGGCCCCAAGCGCAGCGGCCCCAAGCAAAAGCAGATGGCGGCGGTTAAATGACAACATTCACGATCCGTCCGGGGACGACGATGATTTTCCTGGGCTGGGCCCCATCCAGCGCCTTGATCACAGCATCATGGGCCAACGCGACTTTTTCAACCTCCGACTTCGGCATATCATGCGGCACGCTGATCTCGGCGCGCCGCTTGCCGTTGATCTGGATCGGCAGAGTGATGTTTTCATCCACCAGCATCGCCGGATCTGCCAGCGGCCAGGGCGCGGTCGCGACAAGCCCCGTGCCCGCCAGCATCGCCCAGATATCTTCGGCAAGATGCGGCGTCATCGGTGACATAAGCTGGGCCAACGTAAGGCTGGCTTCGGTCTTGGCCGCCTTGCCCGCAGTTGAGCGCGCAAGCGTGTTGGTAAAGGCGTAAAGCCGGGCGATGGCGGCGTTAAAGCCAAAGGATTCAACGCCTTTGGTGACCTCGTCGATGGCCTTGTGCATTTCGCGCAAGAGGGCCTCGTCGGCCTCTGGCGTGGCCGTCTCGGGGGCGTTGGCGACCTCGGAGGCAATGCGCCAGACGCGGGCAAGGTGTTTCGAGGCCGCCTCGGCGCCCGAGGCGGTCCATTCCACATCGCGCTCGGGCGGGCTATCGCTCAGCACGAACCAGCGCGCGGTATCGGCGCCATAGGCGGCGATGATGCTGGCCGGATCAACGACGTTTTTCTTGGATTTCGACATTTTCGCCGAAGGAATGATCTCGACCGGCGTGCCATCAGCCAGCTTGCCGTCGCTGACGTCTTCGGGCAGGTGATAGACCGGGCGACCCTTGGCATCACTGGTCTGGTAAATTTCATGCGTCACCATGCCTTGGGTGAACAGCGCATTGAACGGCTCAATCGCCTTTTTCGGCAGATGGCCGGTGATCTGCATCGCGCGGGCAAAGAAGCGCGAATAAAGCAGGTGCAGGATCGCGTGTTCGATGCCGCCGATATACTGATCGACGTTCATCCAATATTCGGCCTCGGCCAGATCGGTCGGCGTCGCGGCATGCGGCGCGGTGAAGCGCGCGTAATACCACGAGCTATCGACAAAGGTATCCATCGTGTCGGTTTCGCGGGTCGCGGGCGCGCCACAGGCAGGACAGGTGCAATCGCGCCATGTGGGGTGGCGGTCAAGCGGGTTGCCGGGAACCCCGAAATCAATCGGCGTGCCATCCTCGTCATAGGGCAACTGGACCGGAAGGTTCTCTTTCTTCTCGGGCACCACGCCGCAGGTCTCGCAATGCACCACCGGAATCGGACAGCCCCAGTAACGCTGACGCGACAGGCCCCAATCGCGCAGGCGGAACTTGGTCACGCCCTGCCCGACGCCATTCTGCTCGCAGAACTCAATCGCGGCATTGACCGCCGCATCGCCGGTCTGCACTTCGTCGCCGGCAAAGCCGCGCACAAAGCGGGTTTTCTCGGATTTCGGTGGCACAAAGGCCTCGGTCAGCGGCTCGTCCGTGGCCTCGACCGGCTCGAACACCGGGATGATCGGCAGGCCATATTTGGTGGCAAATTCAAAGTCGCGCTGATCATGCGCCGGACAGCCGAAAATCGCCCCGGTGCCATAGTCCATCAGGATGAAATTGGCGATATAGACCGGCAATTCACAAGATGTGTCGAACGGATGGCGCGCGCGCAGCCCGGTGTCGAAACCCATCTTTTCGGCCTTTTCGATGGCCTCGGCGGTGGTGCCACCCTTGCGGGCCTCGACACAGAAGGCGGCCACATCCGGGTTGTCGCGCTCAAGCGTCTTGGCAAGCGGATGATCAGGCGAAATGCCGACAAAAGACGCCCCCATCAATGTATCAGGGCGGGTGGTATAGACCTCAACCCGGTCGTGCCCGTCGGGGCCCTCATTCAGGCCAAAGGCAAACTGAAGCCCGCGCGATTTTCCAATCCAGTTTTCCTGCATCAGGCGCACCTTGGCAGGCCAGTTTTCAAGCCCGTCAAGCGCCTCAAGCAATTCTTCGGCCATGTCCGAAATCCGGAAAAACCACTGCGTCAGCTCGCGCCGCTCGACCTCGGCGCCCGAGCGCCAGCCCTTGCCGTCAATCACCTGTTCATTGGCCAGAACGGTCATATCGACCGGATCCCAGTTGACCACGGCGTTCTTGCGATAAACCAGCCCCTCGGCCAGCATATCGAGGAACAGCGCCTGTTGCTGGCCGTAATATTCCGGATCGCAGGTCGCGAATTCGCGGCTCCAGTCAATGCTGAGACCGAGCGGCTTCATCTGGGCGCGCATGTCGGCGATGTTGCCATAGGTCCAGTCCTTGGGATGACCGCCGCTCGCCATCGCGGCGTTTTCGGCCGGCATGCCAAACGCATCCCAGCCCATCGGGTGCAGGACGTTATGCCCGGTCGCGATCTTATAGCGCGCGACCACATCGCCCATGGTATAGTTGCGCACATGGCCCATGTGGATGCGCCCCGACGGATAGGGGAACATTTCCAGCACATAGTATTTCGGCTTGTCGCCCTCGCGGGTGGCTTTGAAAATACCGGCCCGATCCCAGGCCTGTTGCCATTTCGCTTCGATTTCAGCGGCTGAATAGCGCGACATGGACGGCGCCCCTTATCTGTGATCACGGTGTTGGGGCGGTGATAGGCGCTCGCTGCGCGCGGGTCCAGTGGTTAGGGCCAAAAATGCGGGGCTTTGCAGCGTGCAACAGCCACATTATAACACCCGAACGACAGAGGCAGCGGCAGAATTCATGAAAATCCTTTTTATCCATCAGAATTTCCCCGGACAATACAAACATCTGGCCCCGCTTTTGGCGCGACAGGGCCATCAATGCGTGGCTTTGACCCTGCGGGTGAAAAAGCCGACCGACTGGCAAGGGGTGCGGGTTCTGCCCTATGCCCTGCCGGATCGCGATGGTCAGAAACTGCACCCCTGGCTTGTCGATCTGGATACCAAGGTCACGCGCGGCGAGGCCTGCTATCGCGCGGCCTGCAAAATACGCGACGCGGGGTTTGAACCGGATCTTATTCTTGCGCATCCCGGCTGGGGCGAATCGATGTTTCTGCGCGATGTCTGGCCAAAAGCGCGGATGGGGCTTTATTGCGAGCTTTATCATCACGCCGGCTTTCCGCATCTTGACTTTGACCCTGAATTTGCCAGCAAATCCCCCGAGACCGAGCCGCTGCGCATTCGGCTCAAGAACCTCAACAATCATCTGCATTTCGACTTTGCCCATGCCGGCATCAGCCCGACAGCGTTTCAGGCCAATACCTTTCCCGCCCCCTTCCGCGAGCGCATCACCCTAAGCCATGATGGAATCAACACGGTTCAGGCCTGTCCTGATCCGGATGTGCGCCTGACGATCGACGGGCAATGCGACGTCACCCGCAAGGATGAGGTAATCACCTTTGTGAACCGCAATCTGGAACCTTATCGCGGCTATCACATTTTCATGCGCGCCCTGCCCCGGCTTTTGCGCGAACGCCCGAATGCGACCGTGCTTGTCGTGGGCGGCGACGAGGTAAGCTATGGCGCGCGCGCGCCCAAGGGAAAGACCTGGAAACAGATTTTCATCGACGAGGTGCGCGATCAGATTTCAGATGCCGATTGGGCGCGGGTCCGGTTCCTGGGGCGCATCCCCTATGATCAGTTCCTGCGCCTGCTTCAGGTCACCCGCGTCCACGTCTATCTCACCTATCCGTTTGTCCTGAGCTGGAGCCTGCTTGAGGCGATGAGCTGTGGTGCGGCAATCGTCGCGGGCGATACTGAACCGGTGCGCGAGGTGATCCGTGATGATGAAACCGGGCGGCTTGTCGATTTCTTTGACGGTGATGCCCTGGTCGATCAGGTCTGCGATCTGCTTGATGACGATGCGGCGCGCAGGCGTTTGGGGGAAACGGCACGTGCGATGATCCGCGCGCGCTATGATCTTCAAACCATCTGCCTGCCGCGACAGGTCGCTTGGGTCGGTGATGTGATGGACCAGCCGCTCTAGCCGAGGACCGGCTTGCGACTGCCCCGACACGCCACACCGGGGAAGCGCCCCGGCGTGCCCGCTCAGGATCAGAACCGCGCCGCGTTGATCCGCAACTGACGCGCCCGGCTCAGGATCGCATCCTCAACCGCGCGCTCGGTGGCGGCGCTGACCGGTCCGCCCCGCGATTGCAGCGCCACGTTCAGAGACCGTGCATCCAGCGCCGGATCACTGATCAACACGGTGGCACGATAGGCCTGACCACCCCCCGGAGGTGTACCATAACCGGTTGAAATCACACCTGTAAACGGATCTGCGGCCTCAACAGGCAGGAAATCGAGCACCTGAAGCGTCGCCGTCCAGAGAAAGCGGTTTACCTGGACCTCATCCTTGGCCCCCTTGAAGACATCAAAAACCGAGCTGCCATCGCCTTGCCGCCTGGCCTCACGCCCGCCTTTGACGGTCATGGCATCCGGGTCAAGCCTTGCATCCTTGACGCCACCGCATCCGGCCAAAAGCACAAGGCAAGCCACACAAAGGCCAGCAATATTCATACGGGATTTGATCATGGCACCGTCCGACACTGTTTCTCTTCCCTACTATCCAAGCTGGGCCAGAGGGGCAAGGCGTTTGACAGGCTTGCGTGGACTTGTGCCCGCCCCGAGGGCTGTGGCATGGGTAAAACACCGCCACTTCTGAAAGGAAATGACCCGTGGGCCTGAGCGAGATCAAAGACCGCATGCGCAAAGCCGAAACCGATGCAGGGCGCGCGCCGGGTTGCGTCACCCTGATTGCCGTTTCCAAGGTGCAGCCCGATGCGCGGGTCGAGGCGGTGCTGACCCAGGGCCAGCGCTGCTTTGGCGAGAACCGGGTGCAAGAGGCGGCCGGCAAATGGCCCGGCTTTCGCGAACGTTTTGACGGGATCGACCTGCATCTTATCGGCCCGCTCCAGACCAACAAGACGCGTCAGGCCTTTGATCTGTTTCAGGCGATCCACTCGGTCGACCGCCCGAAACTGGCCCGCACCATCGCCCGGCTGGCACAAGAGGTCGGTCATTGCCCCGATCTGTTTCTTCAGGTCAACACCGGCGAAGAAGACCAGAAGGCCGGCGTTCTGCCGGGCGACATCGATAGCTTTGTGGCCGAATGCCGCGCGCTTGATCTGCCGGTCAAGGGCCTGATGTGCATCCCGCCGGTCGATGAAGAACCCAGCCTGCATTTCGCGCTGCTGGCGAAAATGGCGGCGCGCAACGGGATAAGCGGCCTGTCGATGGGCATGAGCGGCGATTTTGAGCGCGCCATCGCTCTTGGCGCGACACATATCCGCGTCGGAAGCGCGATCTTTGGCGAACGCGAGCACGGCTAGCCCTTGACGATCAACCGCGACCCACAGGTGATCTTCCCGGCAATCCGGCGCAGGTGATCGGGGCGCAGGCCTATACATCCCGCCGTCGGATACCCCGGTCGCCGCCAGCGATGGATAAAGATGCACGACCCCCGCCCCGGCACGGCATAGGGCCAGTTCCAGTCGGTCACCAACACAAGATCATAGAGAGGGTCACCCCGGCGCAGCGCCTCGTGGCTATGGCGATAGGGGGCGCGCACCATCCTGTTGTAATCGCCATCGCCCGGATCATCCGACCAAAGATCGCCGGGCCGGATTGGCACCGCCCAATCGGCAGGGCGGACCATGCGATCAGGCCGATATATCATGCCGACAATCCGATGCACCCCGACCGGCGTCGCCCCGTCGCCCTCGCGCTTTCGCGCCGAGATTCCGCCTCGCCCGATGCTACAGGGATAGCGCGCCCCGCGAAAGCGCAGGCCAAGCGGACTCAGAACAAGATCATCAGGCGTCATCCCGCCATTTTGTCGGAAATCGCACCTCAGGGAAAGCCGCGACAGAGCTGTTTTTCGCAGGGCTATCTTTCATCTTTCCAAAAATACTCAAAACCCCTGCCTGCCTCGGGCGATACCGACTGTGGCAAGGCACAGCCACTGCCGCTATATTGCCCCAGGTAGGGGTTTGTGGGGGCTTTGGAACAACATGCACTGGATACGGATTTTGCTGACCGGGCTCGCCGTGCTGACGGCGGGCGCCGCCCCGGCCCTGGCCGAGCGTGACAGCGTCAAAAGCTATATTTTCGGCAATAGCCTGATCAATCACCTCAGCGACAGCCCCGGCACCGCGGTGCCCTATTGGCTCGCCCAATTGGCGCGCGCAGATGGCAAGTCTTTCGCGACGGCGGGTCAATGGGGCTTTCTGCGTGATTTTGCCAGGCTACCGCCCAAGCCGAACTGGTCCTTTCCCGGCGTCAAATCGGCGGGCGCGCCGCGTGCCGGTGCCGGGTTTGACACGGTGATGATCAACCCCGCGAATTTCATTCAGTATCAGGCGCCCGATGCGCCCTATGAGGGTGAAAATACCGACGCCCAAAGCCCGCTTTCCGCCACACTCAAGGTGCTGGACTGGACCCAGGAGGCCTGGCCCGGCGCGCGGGTGATGATTTATGAAGGCTGGCCCGATATGGCCGGATTTGCCCGCAATTTTCCGCCCTCAAAGCGGGGTTTACGGCGTTGGCATGCCCATGCAACGGGCGCGTATCGCGACTGGTATGACGACTATGTCGCGGCGTTGCGCGCCGCGCGGCCCGGTGTGGATGTGACCTTGATTCCGATCTCGTCGATCTTGTCGGGCCTGCAAACCGGGCTTTTGGCCGATATGCCCGTCGAGGCGCTATTCACCGACAATGCGCCGCATGGCACCGATACGCTGTATTTCCTCGCCGCCCTCGTCACCTATGGCGCGTTTTACGAGGCCCCCCCGCCCAGGGATTTTGCCCTGCCCGACACATTGCACCCGCTGGTGCGCGAAAACTATCCGCAGATCGTTGACGAGATATCAAAGGCGCTCGGACTGAACGCCGAGCAGGCAAATGCTGCTCCTGCCGACGCAGACCCAAAGACGGCAAGCGCCGTCCTGCCCGGCATCGGGGTGCAGAACCCAAGCCTTGGCATGGGTCTGAATGGCATATCCGACTGGTCAAGCCAGCATCCCTTTCTTGACGTGATGAAAACCGCCCGCCCCTGGATCGGCCATAGCGACGACCAATGGGGCGCGTTTAGCACCGAGGCGCTGCAAGCGGGCGGATATCTTGACGCCAATGGCTGGCCACTGGCAATCCCCGAGGGCGCGCGGGCGCTTGAGGCGTTTATTCTGACCGACCAGCCGACCGGCGCCAGCCATCTCAATGGCCGTTACCTGTTGCGCTATGAGGGTGAAGGCGTGATCCGGGTGACCGGGCGCGCCGATAACCTGCGCTATAACTACCGCCTGCGCGAGGTGCGCTTTGATGTCACCCCCGGCGACGGGCCGGTCGCGCTTAGCTTGCTGAAAACCGATCCCGACGATCCGCTGCGCAACATCACAATTGTGCGCGAGGATCAACTGGCGTTGTTTGACCTCGGCGTGATCTTCAACCCGCTCTGGCTCGATCGCATCGCCGATATGCGCCTGTTGCGGTTCATGGACTGGATGTTCACCAATGGCTCGGTTCAGACCGCATGGCAGGATCGCCCGACGCCAAGCGATGCGAGCTATGTCTGGCGCGGTGTTCCGGTCGAGGTAATGGTGGCGCTTGCCAATGAGGTCGGGGCCGATCCGTGGTTCAACATGCCCCACGCCGCCGATGACGGTTATATGCGCGCCTTCGCCGAATATGTCCGCGACCACCTTGACCCCAACCTGCGCGCGCATGTGGAATATTCGAACGAGGTCTGGAATTTCATCTTTCCACAGGCGGTCTGGGCCCGCGACGCCGCAACCGCCCTTTGGGGCGAAGAGGCGGGCGAGGATGGCTGGATTCAATACACCGGCCTGCGCGGCGCGCAAATGTCGGCGATCTGGCGCGAGGTGTTTGGCGATGCAGCCAAGGCGCGTCTGATCATGGTGGCGGCCACCCATACCGGCTGGCCCGGTCTGGAAGAGCCGCTGTTGCAGGCGCCTTTGGCGATCAAGGCCGGGCAGCTGAAGCTCCCCCCTGCCGAGGCGTTCGATGCCTATGGTGTCACCGGCTATTTCGGCCATGATCTCGGCGGTGAGGACACGGTTGAGCGCGTGATGTCATGGATCGCGGCAAGCCGCGCGGTGGCCGAGGCAAAGACCGTCGAGATGGGGTTATCAGGCGCCGCGCGCGAGGCGTATCTTGCCGCCCATGCAAGCGATCTGGCCTATGATCTGGCGGCGGCAAGTCTGCGGCAGGGATCGTTTCGCGAGCTGATGCAGGAGCTTTTGCCCTATCACGCCGAAGCGGCCCACCGCCACAACCTGCGCCTTGTGATGTATGAAGGCGGCAGCCATGTGACCGGCCATGGCGCGGCGGTGGATAACGAGGCGCTGACCGGCTTTTTTACCGCATTCAATTACAGCCCGCAGATGGGCGCGCTTTATGACGACCTGCTGGCGGGATGGTCAGAGGCGGGCGGCACCCTGTTCAATGCCTTTGTCGATGTTGCCGCGCCTTCAAAATGGGGAAGCTGGGGCGCGCTGCGCCATCTCAACGACACCAACCCCCGCTGGGATGCCTTGATGCGCGCCAATCAGACCGCCCCGGGTTGGGCCGCCGCCCGCGCGTCAGGCACGTTTTTGCAAGGCCTGACGCGACGGGCAGGTGACAGCGGCGCAATGCTGAATGGCACCGCCAAGGCCGATATCCTGTTGGGCGGGGCGGGCGATGACATCCTCCACGGGCATGGCGGCAATGACCGGCTGCATGGCGGGGCGGGGCATGATCTTGCGATCCTGAGCGGCGCGCACGCCGATTACACAAGCCGACGCGATGGCCCGCGCGTGATCCTGAAAGGCCCCGAGGGCGAGGTCACGCTTGTGGCGATCGAGGCAGTGACATTTACTGCCGAGCCGGGCGCGGAATTTGCCATTAACGATCTGATCTAAGCGCGCGCCGCATGCCTTTGATCAACGCGTCGGCGCCCAAAGACGAGCGGAACTGATCCACAACCTTTTGTCGACCCGCCTTTGACAAAGCCGCGCAAAGCCCGGGATCGGCGGCCAGAGCGGCAATTGCATCGGCCAGCCTTTCCGGCTCTTTCGGGGGCACAAGCATGCCGTCGCGCCCATCGGTGATCAGCTCTCGCACGCCGCCCGCATCGGTACCGATGGTCGGCACGCCACAGGCCATCGCCTCCATATAGGCGACGCCAAGCGGTTCGTGCCAGCTTGCCAGCACAAAGACATCCGCCGCCAGCAGATGGCGGCGCACCTCGGCGGCACTTATCGCGCCCAGAAGGCGGGCGTTCTGGCCAAGGCCAAGCGTTTCAAGGTGCGCCTGAAGAGTTTGATGATAGCCCGCGCCGCCGGCATCATCCTCGCCCGCGATATCAAGCTCTACCTCAATGCCACGGTCAAGCAACAGGCGCACCGCCGTCAGCAAATCCTGATGGCCCTTAACTACATTGAGCCGCCCACAAGCAAAAAGCCGCAACGGCGCGCCGGGTTTGGGCGGAGCGTATGGCGTTGTGCGCTTGAAATCCTCCGTATCGACGCCCATCGGCTGAATCATCACATCGCGCGGCAGGTCGGGCCCAAGCACCGCCTCGGCCTCGGCCAGCAATTTGCGGGTGATGATGGTGGCAAAGTCGGCATGGCGCCATTTGAACCGCTGACCGGGGCCATAATCCGACAAGGGCCCGTGCAAGGTCAGGCTATAGCCCGGCCCGCCCATCCGCCGGGCCAAGGCACAGATCAGCGCGGCGCGACCACAGGAATGGGCGTGCACATGATCAATCCCGCGCGCCCGGCACTCGGCCATCAAGCGGCGCGCAGCGGGCAGACAGATCAGAGCGTCGCGTAAAAACGCCTTGCCGCCGCCCTCGCCCAGAATATCGCGCCATGGCGCATGAAGCATGCCGCCAAGCGCCGGACCCGGCGCAATTTCACCAAGATAGGTGGTGCGCGCCATCGCCTCGGCCGACCAGTCATGCGAGATAAGCCCCGGCGGCGGCGGGCGGGTGCTGAATAGCGTGACCTCGACCCCAAGCCGCGCCAGATCGGCCAGCTCGCGCCAGAAAAAGATATGCGTCTGGCCCGGAAACTGTGGCACGAGATAGCCAAGTTTCAGCGGCGCATCCTGTTTTATCGTCGGGGTTTCGGGCATCTGCTATTTCGCTTTTGAAAGGTTTTCTAAATAAGGGCTTAGCACAGGCCGCGCGGGCGCATAAGATTTGCTCGCAAAAGAATTGGAACCCCTCTGGTGACGGATCACGCCGAACCCACGCTTAGCGTCATCATCCCCGCCCATAACGAGGCGGGGTTGATCGGGCCCTGCCTTGACGCGCTTTTGGCCTCGGAGTGGGCCGGGGGCGGGGTCGAGGTGATCGTCGTCGCCAATGGCTGCACCGACACCACCCTGGCCGAGGCCGAAACCCGGCGCACCGCCGCAGAGGCCCGCGGCTGGAGGATGCAGGTCCTTGATCTGGCTGAGGGTAGCAAGCCCGGCGCGCTCAATGCAGGCGAGCGGGTGGCGGGCGGCACGATCCTTGCCTACCTTGACGCCGATGTAGAAATCGCGCCCCCCTTGCTGGGACAGATCGCGCAGGCTCTGGTCGGCAGCGCCCCCGGTTATGCCAGCGGGCAGGTGATCATCCCGCCGCCGCACAACGCCTTTAGCCGCCTCTACGCGCGGTTTTACCGTCAGGTGCCGTTCTTTCACCACGGCGTGCCGGGATGCGGTTTTTTCGCCATGAACCGCGCCGGGCGGGCGCGGTGGGGAGATTGGCCCGTGATCATCTCGGATGACACCTTTGCACGGCTCAACTTTGCCCCCGAGGAACGCGTCGCGGTCAGGGCCGGGTATCGCTGGCCCATCGTCGAGGGCTTTGGCGCATTGGTCAAAGTGCGCCGCAGGCAGGATCGCGGCGTAAATGAGCTCGCGCGGGCCTATCCGGCGCTTCTGGCCAATGACGACAGGCGCCCCTCGGGGCGCTCTTGGATCATCGGTGCCGCGCTGCGCGCGCCTTTGGCGTTTCTGGCCTATGTCGCCGTCGCCCTTGCCGTGCGCATGGGCAAAGGCAGCGACGAATGGACACGTGGGCGCTAATGCCCTGCGATTTCAATGGATTCTCCGCAAAACTGCCGTAATGCTGGGGCAAATCAGTTTGGTGCCGCCATAAAGGTTAACACGGGGTTTAGAGTGCGCGTTGTAACGCAGGTTTTCTCAGGGGACGGGCTTTTGGCTCGGGCGATGCGTTCTTCGGCGCTGACCGTGGCCGGTTTTGGCGGCTCTCAGGTGCTCAGACTTGCCTCGAACCTTGTTCTGGCGCGGCTTTTGTTTCCCGAGGCCTTTGGCATCATGGCGATTGTCAGCGTGATCATTCAGGGCCTGATGCAATTCTCTGACGTTGGCGTCAGCCCGGCAATCATGCAGAGCAAACGCGGCGACGACCCGGATTTCCTGAACACCGCCTGGACCATTCAGATGATGCGCGGGCTTGGCCTGTGGCTGGCGGCCTGTGCCCTCGCCTGGCCGGTGGCGCAGATTTACGACGCTCCCCTCCTGCTCCAGCTTTTGCCGGTGGCGGGGCTGTCTTTGCTGATCACCGGGTTTAACCCGACGCGGCTTGACAGTGCCAAGCGGCATTTGCGCTTTGGCCGGGTGACGGCGATTGATTTTGCCGTGCAGATTGCGGGCATTCTGGCCGCTGTGGGGCTTGCCTGGTGGCTGCAATCGGTCTGGGCGCTGGTGATTTCGGGCCTGGTCAGCGCGCTTGTGGGGCTGGTGCTCTACTGGGTGTTCCTGCCCGGCCTACGCAACCGGATCATGTGGGAAAAGCCCGCCGCGCAAGAGCTTGTCACCTTTGGAAAATGGATTTTCCTGAGCACGATTTGTGGTTTTCTGTTCAATCAGGCGGATAAGCTTATCCTTGGGAAATACCTTAGTTTCTCGGTGTTCGGGGTCTATAATATCGGCTTTTTCCTGGCCTCTTTCCCGATGCTTCTGGGCAACATGCTGACCTGGCGGTTGCTGATCCCGATTTACCGTGAATTGCCCCCCGGCGAGAGCCCCGAGAACTTTGCCAAGCTGCGCCAGATGCGCTTTGCCGTCAGCCTTGCGCTTTTGGCGCTTGCGGCGCTGTTTGCGCTTTTGGGGGGCTGGCTTGTCGGGGTGATGTATGATGATCGTTATGAAATGGCAGGCGCGGTGGTGGTCATGATGGCGATCATGCAGATCCCGCAGATCATCGTGATGACCTATGATCAGGCCTCGCTTGCCGCCGGGGATTCGCGCCGCTTTTTCATCCTGACGCTGGCCAAAGCCGTGGTGATGATCGCCGCGCTTATTCTTGGCCTTGAGTGGGGCGGCCTTATGGGGGCACTGATAAGTTATGGCGTTGCCATGCTTTTTGCCTATCCGGTGGTGGTCTGGCTGGCGCGCCGGATGCGGGCCTGGGACCCCTTGCATGATGCGCTGATGGCGCTTGTCGGGCTTGGGATCGGCGTTCTGGCAATCAAGGTCAATCTTGACGCGGTCAGCGAACTGGCCCGCGCCTCGGGGTGGTAGCGCACAGAGCGGGAGACAAAAACTATGGTATTGCCAAGGAGTTGCCCCAAATTCTTCGCATTGTTTGGCGATATCATCAGACCTATATTTCTGATCAGTGGATTTGATGACAGATGACATGATCCCCCCATCGGCCGACGGCAATGACATTGCCATTGTCGGCATGGCTGCGCATCTTCCGGGTGCGCAGACGGTGGCACAGTATTGGGAGAACCTGCGCAGCGGCATAAGCTCGATCCGCAAACTGTCGGAAGAAGAGCTTTTGGCCGCAGGCGAAAGCCAGCACATGATCCGCCAGAAAAACTATGTTCCCTACGGCGCACCGCTGGACGGGTTCGAGATGTTCGATGGCGAGTTTTTCGGCTTTGGCCCCAAGGAAAGCGCCATTCTCGATCCCCAGCATCGCCGTTTTCTTGAAACCGCCTGGGAGGCACTTGAAGATGCCGGGCACCCGCCGGAAAATTTCGACGACAACATAGGGGTTTTTGCAGGCTGCGGCATGGGCAGCTATTTCTATTTCAACCTCTGCTCCAACCCCGATCTGGTAAATGATGTCGGCATGTTCCTGTTGCGCCATACCGGCAATGACAAGGATTTCCTGACCACGCGGCTTAGCCATATCCTTGACCTCAAGGGGCCGAGCCTGTCGATTCAGACCGCCTGTTCCACCTCTTTGGTGGCGGTGCATTATGCGGCGCAATCGCTGCTCAACGGCGAATGCGATATGGCGCTTGCCGGCGGTGTCACCATCGAGCTGCCGCAAAAGCGCGGCTATCTCTACAAAGACGGCGAGATCCTGTCGCCCGACGGGCAATGCCACGCCTTTGATCACCGCGCCCAAGGCACGGTCTTTGGCTCGGGCGCCGGGGTTGTCGTGCTGCGCCGACTTGCCGATGCTCTGGCCGATGGCGATCATATCTGGGGCGTGATCAAGGGCACGGCGGTCAATAATGATGGCGCGGCCAAGGCCGGTTACCTTGCGCCTTCGGTCGACGGTCAGGCGATTGCCGTGGCCGAGGCACAGGCGATTGCCGGAGTAAGCGCCGAAACCGTGGATTATGTCGAATGCCATGGCACCGGCACCTATCTTGGTGACCCGATCGAGGTTGCCGCCCTCACGCAGGCCTTTCGCGAAACCACCGAAGCCGTTGATTTCTGCCGCATCGGCAGCGTGAAAACCAATATCGGCCATCTCGATACCGCCGCCGGGGTGGCCAGCCTGATCAAGGCGACGCTGGCGCTCTATCACAAGGAAATGCCGCCCTCGCTTGGCTATGAAGCGGCTAATCCCGCGATTGGTTTTGATGGCAGCCCCTTTACCGTCAATGACCGACCTACGCCCTGGCCGCGCCGCACCCATCCGCGCCGCGCCGGGGTCAATTCGCTTGGGGTTGGCGGCACCAATGCCCATGCGGTTTTGCAAGAACCACCAGAGCGCGCCGCATCCGAGCCCGGCGATTGGCCGTTTCAGCTTTTCACCCTCTCGGCGCGCACCAAGGCCGCGCTTGACGATGGCGCGGCGCGGCTTGCAAGCCACCTGCGCGCGCATCCTGAACAGCCGCTAGCCGATGTCGCCTGGACCCTGAAAGAGGGTCGGCGCGCCTTTGATCGCCGCCGCGTTGTCGTCGCCGATAGTCACGAGGCCGCCGCCGCGCTTTTGGAAAAGGGCGATCCGCGCCGGGTTTTCACCCATGAGGTATTGGGCCATGATCCGCAGGTGGTATTCATGTTCCCCGGCGGCGGCGCGCAATATGCGGGCATGGCGCGCGACCTCTATGAAACCGAGCCGGTCTTTGCCGAATGGATGGATCGCGGGCTTGATCTGCTTCAACCCAGGCTCGATTACGACATCCGCGCGATATGGTTGCCGGATGCTGCCGGACTGGCCGAGGCGCAAGAGCGGCTCAAGCGCCCTTCGGTGCAGCTGCCGCTGATCATGATCACCGAATTTGCGTTGGCGCAACTCTGGCAGAGTTGGGGCGTAACCCCCGCCGCCCTTATCGGTCATTCGATGGGCGAAAACACCGCCGCCTGCCTTGCCGGGGTGATGAGTTTCGAGGATTGCATCGGCCTTGTGCATCTGCGCGGGCAACTCTTTGACGAGGTCGCACCGGGCGGCATGCTCAGCGTGCCGCTGGCCGCCGAGGCCCTGCGCCCCTGGCTTGGCGACGCCCTTGATCTGGCGGCGGTCAATGCGCCGGAATTGTCGGTCGCATCCGGACCGCAGGCCGAGCTTGACAATCTGGCCGCGCGCCTCGCCGCCGAGGGGATCGAGGCACAGCGCATCCCGATTGACATCGCCGCCCATAGCCGGATGCTGGAGCCGATCCTTGACCGGTTTCGCGCCTATCTCAAGTCCATCCCACTCAACGCGCCGCAAATCCCGCTGATCTCAAACCGCACCGGCGATTACATGACGCCGGAGCAGGCCACCGATCCGGATTACTGGGTCGGCCATCTGCGCCATACGGTTGAGTATGCAAGCGGCCTTGGCCGCCTCGCCGAAGGGGGCGAGCGGGTGTTTCTTGAGGTGGGGCCGGGCAAGGCGCTGTCGTCACTGGCGCAGGCACATGACGCGATTAGCACCAATCAGGTGATCAGCACCCTGCGCCACCCCGATGATCTGGTGCCGGATGACGAATATTTCATGACGATGCTGGGTCGGATGTGGGCGGTCGGGATCAACATCGACTGGGATCAGATCTGGGGCGAGGCACGGCGTTACCGCGTGCCACTTCCCAGCTATGCCTTTCAGCACAAACCTTATTTCATCGCGCCGGGCGCGGCGCGCAGCGAAGCCGCGCCCGACTGGCCGCTGCGGCATGACGATCTGGCGGACTGGGGGTATCGACCCCATTGGCGGCCTAAGCTGGCCGAGGTTGATCTCGGCGACGAGACCGATCTTGCCGCGCTCCCGACCGAAACCTGGCTTATCTTCGAGGATGACGCCGGGCTTGCCAAAGCGATCGGTGCGCGGCTTGAGGGCGCCGAGCATACGGTAACGTATGTTACGCCCGGCGACGGCTTTGCCGCACTTGCACCGGGGCGCTATGCGCTCTCGCCGGAACGCGGGCGCGAGGGCTATGACCAACTGATCCGCGCGCTTGTGGCCGAGGGCCGTGCCCCCACCCGGATCGCGCATTTCTGGATGGTCACGGCGGATGAACGCCACCGTCCCGGATCAAGCTTTTTCCACCGGCTTCAGGAACAGGGGTTCTATAGCCTGCTGTTTCTCGCACAGGCGATGGCCGATGAGGGCATGCCGACACCGCTTCACATAAGCGCCGTCACCTCTGGTGCGGCGCAGGTCAAGGGCGAGGCGCTCGATCATCCTGCCAAGGCCACGATCATGGGCCCGCTGCGGGTGATCCCGCGCGAAATGCCCGGCGTGACCTGCGCCAGTCTTGATCTGACCTTGCCCGACACAAGGCGCAGTGTGCCCGATACGCTTGTCGCGCAGGTGCTTGAGGATCTGTTGCAGGACCCCGGAAACCGCGTGGCGGCGCTGCGCGGCGCGCGGCGCTATGAACAGACCTATCGCGCCCACCCGATCCCCGAGCGCGAGACGCCGATTTCCGATGGCGATACGGTTCTGATCACCGGCGGATTTGGCGGCATCGGGCTGACGCTGGCCGAAGACCTGATCCGCCGGAACAACGCCAATATCGTGCTGATGTCCCGCCGCGCGCTGCCTGCGCGCGATGATTGGCCGCGTTATCTTGCGACCCATGGCGCGGGCGATCCCGTTGCCCGCCGGATCGCCGCGATCGAGCGGCTAGAGGGGCTTGGCGGGCGCGTGATGGTGGTCACCGCCGATGTCTGTAACATCGAGGATATGAGCGCCGCGCGCGACCGGATCGAGGCCGGATTTGGCCGAGTAAACGGCGTGATCCACGCCGCCGGGGTGATCGCCGATGCGCCGCTTCTGAGCAAGGGGCCGGACAGCATCGAGGATGTGTTTACCCCGAAAATCCATGGCACTCAGGTGCTTGAACAGGTGTTTCCCGATGGGCGGCTTGACTGGCTTGTGCTGTTTTCCTCAACCTCGACGGTGACCGCCCCTGCGGGGCAGGTCGATTACGTGGCGGCCAACGAATACCTCAACGCCTATGCCAAATCGCGCCATGGCGGCAAGACGCGGGTGCTTGCGCTGAACTGGGGCATCTGGGCCAAGGTCGGCATGGCCGCCGAGGCAGTTGCCCGCCAGAAGGGCGAGGAGATCGCCGCGCCGCGCGTTCCCGTCAAGGCGCCGATGATCGACACGGCAAGCCATGACGCCGAGGGCAATCGACTGTTTCACGCCAGCTATAGCGCGGCCGACACCTGGGCATTCGATCAGCATCGCACCAAGGCCGGTCAGGCGCTTTTGCCCGGCACCGGCTATCTTGAGCTTTTGGCCGAGGCGCTCCGCGCACAGGGCGAAGAGGGCGCGTTTGAAGTGCGCGACCTGTGGTTCCTGCGCCCCTTTGACATGCCCGATCAAGGCCGCCGCGACATGCGCCTGCGCTTGGCGCGCAGCGAAGCGGGCTATGACGTCGAGGTGCAAAGCGACCATACCCTGGCCGGGCGGCATGGCTGGCAAGGCAATGCTCAGGCCGGTGTGAGCCTTCTACCGCTCGCGCCCCCGACGCCGCTTGACCTGCCATCAATTCGCACCCGTATGGAAAGCTGGCAAGAGGCCGGTGATACCCCCCTCACGGCCCCGCAAGAGGCGCACCTGGATTTCGGGCCGCGCTGGCGGGTGTTGCAGGCGACGGGGTTCGGCCAGGGCGAGGGCCTTGCGCATCTGCGCCTGCCAGAGGGGGCAATGGGCGACCTTGCGCAGGGCTATCTGCTGCATCCGGCGCTGCTGGATATCGCCACCGGCTGGGCGATGAACCTGATCGAGGGCTATGCGCCGACGCATCTTTGGGTGCCGATGTCCTATGGCTCGGTCAGGGTGCATGCGCCGCTGACCGGTGAGATCTATAGCTGGGTGCGCAATGCCGGTGAAAACCACGCCGATGCGGCCACGGCCAGTTTTGATATCACGATCTGCGACGCAACCGGGCGGGTTCTTGTCGATATCCACGGTTTCGCGATCCGCCGTCAGGAGGCCGGGCTTGCCCTCGCCCCGCCCACCGCGCAAGACCTTGAATTTGATCCCGGTCAGAGCGGCGAGGCACCGCCCCTCTCGCCCGCCGAAGAGCGCTTGCAGCACAATCTGGAACAGGGGATTTTGCCCAGTGAGGGGCCAGAGGCGTTTCGCCGAGCACTTGCCAGCGGGCTAAACCAGGTGGTGGTATCCTCGCTTGATCTCGCGGCGCTCTGCGCGCAGGCCGAGCATGGCGCGCAGACCCCCGAGGAGAGCGGGCAAAAATTCGACCGCCCCGATCTTGACAGCGATTTCGTCGCCCCCGAGGGCGAGATCGAAACCCGCCTCGCCGAATTCTGGAGCAGCCTTCTTGGCCTTGAAACCGTCGGTGCCGAGGACAGTTTCTTTGATCTTGGCGGCCATTCCCTGATTGCCGTGCGCCTGTTCGGGATGATCCGCAAGGCATGGCAGGTCGATTTCCCGATTTCTGTCCTGTTCGAGGCCCCGACAATCCGCGCCTGTGCCGGTCTGATCGAGGCGCGCATCGGGCCGCAGGAGGCCCGCAGTAATGCCCCCAAGCCAAGCGCGCCGGAACGCCGCTTTACCCATCTGGTGGCGATGCACCGGGGCGAAGGCGGGCCGAAGCGGCCGTTTTTCCTCGTGGCCGGGATGTTCGGCAATGTCCTTAACCTGCGGCATCTTGCGCATTTGCTGGGCGATGACCGGCCCTTTTACGGGCTTCAGGCGCGCGGGCTTTATGGCGGCGAGGCGCCGCATGACGATCTGGTCGAGGCGGCGCGCGATTATATTGCCGAAATGCGCCAGATTCAGCCACATGGCCCCTACCTTTTGGGTGGCTTTTCCGGCGGCGGGATCACCGCCTATGAGATGGCACAGCAATTGCGCGCGGCGGGCGAAGAGGTGGCGGCGGTCGTGATGCTCGACACCCCCCTGCCACAACGCCGCGCGCTGTCGCGCAAGGATCGCCTGCTTATCCAGTGGCAGGAATTGCGCGCGCGCGGCCCGCTTTATCCGCTGCACTGGGCGCGCAACCGCATCAAATGGGAGATGGCCAAGCGTCGCCCGCAAGAGGCCGCCACAACCACCGGGCATCAGTTCCACGACAGCGAGATCGAGGCAGCGTTCTATCGCGCGATTGCGCGCTATGACCTGCGCCCATGGGATGGGCCGCTGCATCTGTTCCGCCCGCCGCTTGTGGGCAAATGGCAGGTCTCGAACGGGCTGTGGGTGAATTCAGAGCGCGCCTATGTGCTGCCCGACAATGACTGGACCCGCTATGCGCCACAGGTGCAGGTGACAGAGGTGCCGGGCGATCACGATTCCATGGTGCTTGAGCCCAATGTGCGGGTTCTGGCCGCCCGCATCCGGCGCGCGATTCATGCCGCCGAGGCGGATATCCCCCCGTCGCCTGTTGTTCAAAGGGCCGCGGAATGACCGACACACCCCGCGTTCTGTGCATTATCCTGAACTGGCGCACGCCGGAGATGAGCCTGAAATCCTGTCGCGCGGCGCAGGTCGCGATGCAGGGTATCTCGGGCGAGATCGTCTTGGTCGACAACGCGTCGGGCGATGGGTCCTTCGAGATCATGCAGGCGGCCACCAAAGGCCAGGACCGGATGCGCGTGGTGCAATCGGGCCGCAATGGCGGCTTTGGCGCGGGCAATAACGCGGGCATGCGCGCCGGGCTGTCCGACGGCGCGCCGCCCGATTATGTCTATATCCTGAACTCCGATGCCTTTCCGGCCCCCGATGCGATTGCCCGGCTTTTGACCCATCTTGAGGCGACGCCCGAGGCGGGTCTTGTCGGCAGCTATATCCACGGCCCCGACGGGGCGGCGCATGTCACCTGTTTCCGCTTTCCCACGATTGCCGGTGAATTTGAAGGCGCGGCGCGCATCGGCCCCGTCAGTCGGCTGTTGAAACGCCATATCGTGCCCCTTCCCGTGCCAGAGGCCAGCCGCCCGGTCGATTGGCTGGCCGGGGCAAGCCTGATGATCCGGCAAGACGTGCTGGATCAGATCGGCGGATTTGACGAGCGGTTTTTCCTTTATTTCGAGGAAACCGATCTTTGCCTGCGCGCCGCGCGGGCCGGTTGGCAGACCCATTTCGTGCGCACAAGCGAGGTCGAGCATATCGGCTCGGTCAGCACCGGTATGAAAACATGGGCGCGGGTGCCAGATTACTGGTTTGCCTCGCGCCGCCATTATTTTGTGAAAAATCACGGGCGCGCCTATGCAGTCACCGCAACGCTGGCGCATTTGGGCGGCGGCATTCTGGGACAGGTCTGGCGGGTGCTCCGGCGCAAACCGATTACTGGCCCGCCGCATTTTCTGCGAAGTTTAATGGTAAGTGATCTGCGCGCGGCCCTGCGGTGTATTGCCGGTCGCGGCCCCCAAAGCGCCCCCAAAAGCGCGCGCCCTGTGGCCGAAAAATGAGGACAAGACGATGCTGAGCGCCCTTCTGATCGGAAATGAATCACTGGCCCTGCACTGTGGCGAGGCCTGGCTTGGGCGCGGCCATAAAATTGCGACGGTTGTCACGCGCAACGCCGATGTCCGGGCCTGGGCCACTGGTAAGGGGTTGCGCGTGATCGCCCCCGGCGCGGGCGTGGCCGAGGCGCTGAACGGGGTCACTTTCGACTGGCTCTTTTCGATCGCCAACCTGTCGGTTTTGCCAGACGCGGTGCTGGCGCAAGCGACCAAGGGCGCGGTCAATTTCCACGACGGGCCATTGCCGCGCTATGCGGGCCTGAACGCCCCGGTCTGGGCCCTGATGAATGGCGAGACGCGGCACGGCATCACCTGGCATCTGATCGAAGGCGGGATTGACGAGGGCCGGATTGTCGAACAACGCCTGTTTGATATCGCGCCCGACGACACCGCCCTGACCCTCAACGCCAAATGCTATGGTGCGGCGCTTGACAGCTTTCCCGCCGTGATGGATCAGCTTGAGCGCGGCTTGCCCGGCGCCGTGGCTCAGGACCTTGATGCGCGATCCTATTTTGCACGCGCTGACCGCCCCGAGGCCGCCGCCTGGCTGGATTTCACAAAGCCCGCAAGCGATCTTGCCCGGCTGGTGCGCGCGCTTGATCATGGCGGATATTTCAACCCGCTGTGCATGGCGCGCATCGTGATTGGCGATCAGGTGGTTCTTGTCGGCAAGGCCGAGATCGCGGCCGCTGCAAGCGCCCCCCCCGGCACGGTTCTTGGCGTTGCCGACACCCACCTGAGCGTTGCGACACGTGTCGGCGCGCTGCGGCTGAGCGATCTGCGCGCCGGGGATGGCACGGCGGTCGATCCCGGCAAGCTGGCCACAGAAGGCATGGTCCTGACGCGCCCCGAGGCATCGGGCGATCTGACCCGGATCATGGCCGATCTTGCCCCGAACGATGGCTATTGGCGCGCCGCCTTGCGCACCATGCAGCCGGTGATCCTGCCGCTTGCGGCGGGGGATGGGGCGGGCGAAGAGCGCCGCGCGCTTGATCTGTCCGGTGACCTTGCCCTGGCCGCGGCTGCCGTCTGGGCCGCGCGCCTTGGCGGTGAGGTCGGCGCGACGTTGGCCTATCGTGGCACGGCGGTCACAAAGGCAGAGCAGCCCGGTCATACCTGTCCCTGGGTGCCGCTGACCCTGCCCGAGGCCGAGACCATGGCGGGTTTGCAGGTCGCGATGCAATCCACCCTTGCCAGGGCCGAGGCCAAAGGCGCCTTCGCGCTTGATCTCTTTGCCCGTGATCCCGACCTTGAGGCGACCCATCGGCCCACACTTGGCCTGAACCTTGCCGGAACCGGCCTTATCCCCGGCACGGTGGCGACGCTCGACCTCGCCACAACGCCGACGCTTGCCTATGATCCCGCGCGTCTCTCGCCCGCGATGGCCGATCTTCTGGCCAAACGGCTTGAAGGGCTTGGCCGCGCCACGCCGGACAGCAGGGTGAGCGATCTGCCCCCCCTGCCCGAGGCCGAGCGCGTGCTTGTAACCGAAAGCTGGAACCGCACCACGCACGCCTATGACGCCCTGCCCCTGCACAGAATGATTGAGGCACAGAGCGCCCGCAGCCCCGATGCCACGGCTCTGGTGTTTGAGGATCAGGCGATCTCTTACGCGGCCCTTGAGGCGCGCGCCAATCGCGCCGCGCATGTTCTTTGCCAGATGGGGGTTGGCCCCGGTGTTCTGGTCGGGCTATGCCTGCCGCGCTCGGCCGATATGATCGTGGCGGCGCTTGCGATCTGGAAGGCGGGCGGCGCCTATGTGCCGATGGACCCGGCCTATCCCACCGAGCGGCTGGCGCTTTACCTGACAGATAGCGCCGCGCCGGTGGTGATCACTCACGCCTCGCGGGCCGAGACCCTGCCGGAAACCAGCGCCGAGGTGCTCTGCCTTGACGCCGATCCGCGCCTTGAAAGCGCCCCCGGCACCCCACCCGAGGGGGGGGCGACGGCGGATGATCTGGCCTATGTGATCTATACCTCGGGCTCGACCGGGCGGCCCAAGGGGGTGATGGTCGAGCATCGCAATCTGGCGAATTTCTTTGCCGGTATGGACGGGCGCATTGCGCATGATCCGCCGGGGGTCTGGCTGGCGGTGACAAGCCTCAATTTCGACATTTCGGTGCTGGAACTGTTCTATGCCCTGGCGCGTGGCTTCAAACTTGTGCTGAGCGGCGATGAGACCCGCGCGCTTGTCTCGTCGGGCCATCTTGCCACCTCTGATCGCGGGATGGCGTTCAGCCTGTATTATTGGGGCAATGACGACGGCACCGGGCGCGACAAGTACAAATCCCTGCTTGAGGGCGCGCAATTTGCCGACACCCACGGCTTTTGCGCGGTCTGGACGCCGGAGCGGCATTTTCACGCCTTTGGCGGCCCCTATCCCAACCCGTCGGTGACCGGGGCGGCGGTGGCGGCGGTGACGCAAAACATCGGCGTGCGTGCCGGAAGCTGTGTCGCACCGCTGCATCATCCCGCCCGCATCGCCGAGGAATGGGCGGTGATCGACAACCTGACCAATGGCCGCGCGGGCCTTGCGATTGCCAGCGGCTGGCAGCCGGATGATTTCGTGCTGCGCCCGCAAAACTCCCCGCCCGACAACAAACCCGCGATGTTTGACGCAATCCGCGATTTGCGCAAATTGTGGAAGGGCGAGGCGGTGGAATACCCCCGCGCCGATGGCAGCCTGCACAGCGTCGTGACCCAGCCACGCCCGGTGTCAAAAGAGCTGCCGATCTGGGTGACAACAGCGGGCAATCCCGCCACCTGGAAAGAGGCCGGGGCGCATGGCGCCAATGTTCTGACCCATCTGCTTGGGCAATCCGTGGCGGAAGTGGGCGAGAAAATCGGCCTCTATCATACGGCGCTGCGCGCGGCGGGGCATGATCCGGCAGATTTCACCGTGACGCTGATGCTGCACACCTATGTGGCGCAATCGCGTGACGAGGCCGAGCGCGTGGCGCGCGAGCCGATGAAGGATTACCTGCGCTCTGCCGCCGGGCTGATCAAGCAATATGCCTGGGCGTTTCCCGCCTTCAAAAAACCCGAAGGCGTCAACAATCCGTTCGAGCTTGATCTCGGATCGCTCTCCGAGGAGGAATTGGAAGGCATCCTTGATTTCGCCTTTCTGCGCTATTTCGAAGATTCCGGCCTGTTCGGCACAGTCGAGGACTGCGTCGCGCGGGTTGAAGAGCTAAAGCGGATCGGCGTCGACGAGGTTGCCTGCCTGATTGATTACGGCATTCCGGTACGCCAGGTCCTGGACGGCTTGCGCCCGCTGGCGCAGGTGCTAGACCGCTCCAATCGCGTCGGCAGCATCCCCGAGGATGATTTTTCCATCGCGGCGCAGATCTTGCGCCACCGGGTCACGCATCTGCAATGTACGCCGTCGATGGCGCGGATGATCGCGATGAATGACGAGGCGCGCCATGCTCTGTCTCAGGTCAGGCACCTGATGCTGGGCGGCGAGCCTTTGCCGGGCGCGCTTGTGGGCGAGCTGGCGCAGATTTCCGGCGCGACAATCGAGAACATGTACGGGCCGACCGAAACCACGATCTGGTCGACCACCGCACCGGCCGTGGCGGGTACGGGTGTGGCGCCGATCGGCACGCCGATTGCCAATACCCAGGCCTATATTCTTGACGACGCGATGCGCCCCGTGCCCGTGGGCGCGCCCGGCGAATTGTGGATTGGCGGCGACGGGGTAACGCGCGGCTATCTGCATCGCCATGACCTGACCGCAGATCGGTTTCGTGCCGACCCCTTCCGCCCCGGCGGGCGGATTTATGGCACTGGCGATCTGGTGCGATGGCGTGCCGATGGGCAGATCGAGTTTATCGGTCGCGCCGATACCCAGGTGAAACTGCGCGGCTACCGGATCGAGCTGGGCGAAATCGAAAGCGCGCTTGAGGCCTGTACAGGGGTGGATCAGGCCGTCGTTCTCGCGCGCGAGGACAGCCCCGGCGACACCCGTCTTGTGGCCTATCTGCGCGGGCAGGCCGAGATTGAACCGCTCAAGGCACGGCTTGCGGCGGCGCTTCCGGCGCATATGATGCCTGCGCATTTTGTGCGCATCGACGCTTTTCCGCTGACGCCCAACCGCAAGGTTGATCGCAAGGCGCTTCCGGCACCGACGCAGGCACAGCCCGCGCCGCAAACCGCAGCCACCTCTGCCGCGCCCGGCAGCACGCTTGAGCGCGACATCGCCGCGATCTGGTCGCGCATCCTTGGCGTTGCCCAGATCGGGCCGCAGGACAGTTTCTTTGATCTCGGCGGGCATTCCCTTTTGGCGGTGCAGGCGCATCGTGAAATCCGCGAGGAGCTTGCGGCGCACGCGCTGAGCATCACCGACATTTTCCGCTTTCCCAAGCTTGCGGCCCTGGCCGCACGGGTGGCCGAGGCGCGCGGCGATGCCCCCGCCATGAGTGCCGCCACGACAGAGCAGGCGAAAACCGCCGCCGCCGCGGTTCCTGGCGCGCGCGCCGCGTCGCGGAGCGAAGCAATGGAACGGCGGCGCGCGATGCGTGCGGCGCGCCAGGGCTAGGGCGATGCTGGTCTCGGCGCTGCGCGCGGTGCTGCCGCCGGGGGTTGCGGTTGGCGCCGCCGATCCGACTGCCCCCGAGACCGGGCTTTGGCCCGAGGAAAGCGCCGCGATGGCCCGTGCGATCCCGACCCGGCGCCGCGAATTTGCCGCCGGGCGCCGCGCCGCTCGCGCCGCGATGCAGGCGCTTGATCTGCCGGCCGCCGCGATTTCACCCGGACCGGACCGCGCGCCGGTCTGGCCCACCGGGACCGTTGGCAGCATCAGCCATGGCGGCAGTGCCTGTCTTGCTCTGGTGGCACGACAGGGCGCGATCACCGGCCTTGGGATTGATCTTGAACCGGCAGAGGCCTTGCCGCGCGATATGATCGAAACGGTCTGCACCAGCACCGAGCGCGACGCGATCACGGTACATGACCTTTTGGGCCGGATGATCTTTTGCGCCAAGGAAGCGGTCTATAAAGCACAATACCCGCTTAGCCGCCAGACGCTTGAGTTTCACGATCTGGAAACCAGCATTGATCTTGCCGAAGGACAGTTTGAGGCCTGCTTCACGCGGGCTTGCCCGCCCTTTCAGGCGGGCGCGCGGATTCCCGGCCATATTGTCATCGCCGAGGGGATTATCTTGACCGTAGTGATCCTCCCTGCGCAGTAACCCCCGCGAAAAACAGAGTGTTTCCTTTCCGGGGTAAATAAACTGTGGCGGGATTATGTCCAAATCGCTAGATTGAGGCAGAGATTAGACTAAAATCTGTCAGGGCCGTTTGGGGGCATTCGGTCGGCAGGGTGTTTAAATGGGCATTGCCCGCGACACTTGGCCGATGTTTACGCACCCCAGGCGGTTTTTCGTTTTAAACGACACTGAAAGGTGGATGATGGGTTCGATCCAGTCCTTGCCCGATTTATATCGCATGCTGCGCCGCAGGCTGTGGCTTATTGCGCTTGTCACGCTGGCGGGGTGCATTGGCGCGGTGTTTTTCGCGTTGAACCAACCGCGCGCCTTCGAGGCGACCGCCGTCATTCAGATCGAGACCCCGCAGGTGGGCCGCGATTTCACCGGGCGCGCCATGCCGACCGATGCGATACAGCGCCTGCAACTGATCGAACAGCGCCTGATGGCGCGCGACAACCTGATCAAGGTGATCGACAAGCATGCGCTTTTTGCCGACGTCCCCGATATGCCGCTGCCGCAAAAGATCTTTAACCTGCGGATTTCGACGCGGATCGAACAGATTTCCGTCGGGCTTCAGGGCGTGGCGACAACCCCCTCGGGGCTAAGCGTCACGGTGCGCCTTGGTGATCCGCAAAAGGCCGCCGATGTCGCCAATGAATTTGTCGATACCGTTCTCACCCAGAACCGTGAACGGCGCCTGGCCCTGGTGCGCGAAACCCTCGAATTTTTTAGCGCCGAAGAGGCGCGCGTCAGCGATCAGATCGCCAGTCTTGAGGCAAAAATCGCAGAGTTCAAAAGCGCCAATGCCGATGCTCTTCCCGCCAGCGTGGGCGAATTGCGCACGCAGTTGAACACGCTAAATGAGACCCTGCTGGAGATTGACCGCCAGATCATTGCGCTTGAAACATCCAGCGCGCGCCAACGCCAGGAAGTGTTCGCACGTCAGGTTGAACAGCTGACCGATCAGCGCAATCTTGTGGCAACCCGCATCGCCCGGATCGAAGAGGCGATTGCCACCGCGCCGCGCGTTGAACGCGAATTGGGGGCTCTGGTCCGCAACCAGACCCAATTGCAGGAACAGCTTAACACCATCACCCGCAACCGGGTTGAGGCCGAAATGTCGAGCGTTCTAGAAAAAAGCCAGCAACAGGAGCGCTTCGAGATCCTGGAAACCGCAATTCCGCCCGCCATTCCGGTCTCGACCAGCCGCAAGAAGCTTGCGCTTATGGGCGGCGTGGCAAGCGTTCTTCTAGGGCTTGTTCTTGCGATCCTGCTTGAGATCATGAACCCGGCACTGCGCACCGCCGCGCAGCTTGAGCAAGAGCTTGACATCAGCCCGGTGGTGACGATCCCGGTCGTGCACCTGCGTCACGAACGACGCAAGCGCGTGGCCAAGGCAATTGCCGCCTTCGTCCTTGCCGTGATCAGCCTGCCCTTTATCTTGCGCTTTATCCACGAGCGGATCATCCCGCTTCGGTTTTTGGGCAATCAATAACCGTATTTCGCGATATCGCCGTCCTCTGCGCGGTTCATCACCACACCAAGCAGGGGGGTATCCGCACCAAACCGGCGTTTGACATCGCGTACTTCCTGGGCGGTACTGCGGCCACCGCCGATCACCAGAAGCACCCCGTCAAATTGCGGCCGGAATCCCAGAACGTCATCATAATAGAGCGCCGGCGGCATGTCGAACAGCACGACATCGGGGCGCAGCCGGGTATGGAGATCGTCCAGAACCTCGCCGGTATGGGGCGCCTGCAATAGCTCGGCAGCGTAGGTTTCAACCCGTTCGTTCAAGCCAAGGGCAAGGTTATCCCCGATATTCAGCGTATTTTTTGCAGGGCGGACAAACTGTTGCTCAAGCGGGGTATCACCGGTCAGGAAGGACGCCATCGGCCCCGGCGCAGCGAGGCCAAGGGTGCGCGCAAGCGACGGGCGGCGCAGGTCGAGATCCATCAATACCGTATGCACGCTGGTCTGACGCGACAGGCTGATCGCGAGATTGGCGGCGACAAACGACTTGCCACAGTCCGGCGTCGGCGAGGTGATGGCAACACGGTGCCATCCCTTCGCACGCAGGGCCGCCAGAAGCTTGGTGCGCAGCACGTCAAAGGCCACATGCGCAGGATCTTCACGCGTCGCACTAATCAGGCGGTTGCGCGCCAGATGTCTGGCATCAAGCGGAACCTGCCGCAGATTTGGCCAGAGCAGGGGCACCGGCGCGAGCGCCGTATCGGCTGCGTCGCCTGATGCCGCTTTAGCAGGTTCATTGACTGCGGCAACGTCGGGCACGGGAACAACGACAACCTCGGGCGCGCCTTCGGATTCGTCTGCAACGTCGGGCGCGTCGTCAGGCTCAGGCTCAGGCTCAGGCTCAGGCAGCTGTTGCGCGGCAGGTTCTGGCGCAAGCGGTTTTTCCGCCAGTGGCGGCTCGATATTTTCCGGGTTCAGCGCAAGGGGCGCCTCATCGGCCTCTGGCGTGGCCGCCTCGGCATCGGGAATCGGGATATCTTCCTGAACTGGAGTATCGGATTGAGCATTTTCCAGAGCATCGCGGCGCGCAGCGCGGCGGCGCATGTAGGCCTCATAACGCGACAGTTTCATGGCGCCATCCCCCGACAGCGGCCAGGGCGAAACGACGCGCCACGGCACGTTACGGTCACCACCCTGAAAAGGCCCTGTTTCGCCATTCGAAAATCCTTTGCCAGCCTGGTCAGGTAAACAGGGTAAATCCGGCAACAATGAGACCGAAAAAGAGAGATTGTATGCCCCTCGCCGGGGGCCTCAGAAGCCCATCAAGTTGGCCTCATCCACCGCTTTTTGCAAAAACGCCTCGCGGTTCGCGATTGGCGCCCAGCCCAGAACCGTTTTCGGCTGACTGTTGTCAAACGGTGACAAATGCGCCCGCGATTTCCAGTCACGCAAAGAGGCGCGGGTCACGCCGGGGCGGCGCAGGGCATAGGTCTTCAACGCCGATTTCACTGCATCCGCCGCCCAAAGCGCTGTGAGATTTCCCGACGTCACGCGGATGCGCGCGCCGAGGCGGTTGTGAATGGCCTCGAAATAGGCGCGCGCCGAAAGCTGGACATCGCCGACAAGGTTGAACGACTGGCCAAGCGCCGCGTCCTGTTCGGCCATGCGGATAAGCCCATCCGACACATCGCCGATCATCACGAAGGGCAGCGGGTTATTGCCCGCCCCCCAGATCCGAACCGCCCCCGCGCCGTACCAGCGGCCAATCCCCCAATGTTGAAGCGGCCCGCCACGCCCGACCACGATGCCGGGGCGCGCAATGGCAAGCGGCAGCCCCTGATCGCGGTGCATCGCCCAAAGCCGCGCCTCGCATTCCGCCTTGGACCGGGCATAAAGGTTGCGGTCGCTCATATCGGCGGCAAAACCGGTCTGCTCAGTGATCCGTTGGGCCGGATCGGACATGTCATAAGAGGCAATCGTGCCGGTATAGACAAAGCGTTTGACCCCTGCGGCCAGTGCCGCGCGCGCAATCCGATCAGAGACCGCCACGTCATTCTCTAGGCACTCCTGCCAGGTGGTGCCAAGCGCGCGGGCAAGGTTGAAGACCACCTCGATCCCCTCCATCGCGGCGCGAAGATCGGCCTCGTCGTCAAGCGACACAGGACAGGTTTCGACCTGCTCGGCCAGATCGGCAAAGGGGCCATGCGCGCCGCGCGACAGCACCCGCACATCACGACCCTGTGCCACCAGGGCACGGGTCAGATCGCGGCCCAGAAACCCGGTGCCGCCAATGACCAGGGCGGTTGGTTTCGGTGTGCGGCGCGGCGCGGGGAACACCTTGGTTTCGCGCCCCTGATCGGGCATCAGGGCAATCGTGGCGTCAATCGCGCGCATCACCGCCTCTGCGGCCACCCCGTCAAACCGCGCATCCAGCGGGGTATTGGCACGAATGGCCGCGTAAAACCCGCCAAACAGCCCTTGAAAGCTAAGCGCGTAGGGCGATTTGCGGTTTAGCGAGATGAATTGCCGCGCGGCATTTACCGTGCCTTCGCGCAGATGTTCCCAGCCGTCGGCCATCTGGCGTCGGAACGGATTGAGCACCAGATCGGCGGTGTTCTCATGCGCCAGCGTCAGGACATCCGCCGCGTAATCAAGGCGCGCCTCCCCCGAAGAGCCGCGCAGCGTCAGCGACCGATCATCCAGCGTTTCCACCAGTTGCAGGTTGAAGGCGATATCGACATCGCCCGCCTGCGCCGTGATCCGCCAGCTTTGCGGGCGCGTGCCACTTCCGGGCAGGTCAATCGGCTTGCCAAGGCTCAGGCCCGTCACCGTCACGGGGCCGAACAGATCATGCGCAAAGGCAAAAAGATGCGGCCCGAGTTCAAGGATAAGATTGCGCGGCTCGCGCAGCATCCAGAGGCCAAAGGGGCCAGAGCGCAGGGGTGCGAGTGGAAACGACCAGGTGATTTCGGCACTGGACAGACGACCCAGATCACCCGCCGCAACCTTGCGCTTGAGACGGGTATAGGCGGGCAGCCCCATGAAATTATGACCGGCGGCGAAATGGCGATTGGCGGCCTTTGCAGCGGCATTGATCTCGGCCACCTCATCGCCCGAGAGGGCCACGGGCTTTTCCACCAAAACATGCAGACCAGCGGCAAGGCAGGTCTTGGCCAGGGCGGCGTGGCTTTGCGGCGGGGTCAGGATATGCACCGCCTCGACCATGCCCGAGGCGATCATTTCTTCAACAGAGCCAAAAGCGCGCGCGCCGTGAGCCGAAGCAAGCGCTTCGGCCGCGCCAAGCGCGAGGTCACAGACCGCCGTGAGCCGCACGCCGGGCGTGGCGCACAACGCATCGGCATGCCAGCCCGCGATATAGCCCGCCCCGATCAATCCGACCTTTATGTCAGTGGCCATGATGATGCCCCCTTTTCACTTGTACTCGATGATCCGCATTGCCCGCCCGCGTCGTTTGCGCAGGTGATAGGTCAGCATGCCGATCAGGTTTGGAAATTTCGATAAGGTCAGAAAAACCGCGTGATGCAGCGCGCGGCGCAGGGCCATCCCTTCACGGCGCAATCCCTGCGCCGTGCGTAGATATGAGAGCGCATAGACCGCCAGAACGATCGGCAAAAGCGGCCAGAATATCAGCCCCAGAAGTGCAAGAACCGGCAGGACAGCGCCATATAGCCAGACCCGGCGTCGCTCGCGCATGAAATATTCAGGGTGCAGATCGCCGACCTGCGCAAAGCCATGGCCAGAGCGCACCGCACGTTGCCACCATTGGCCAAAGCGCATCATATCGGCGTCGTGGCGTGTCATCGCAAGGGTCAGGCGCACAAGCCGCCAACCGGCCTTGCGCAGGCGGACGCAAAACTCGTCATCCTCGGCGGCAATCACCCTTGGATCAAATCCGCCGACGCCCTCGAACGCGGTCGCGCGCACCATCATATCGCCGCCACAGGCCGTGATCTCACCCGCCGGGCGGTGCCATTCGTGATCGCAAAGCGCGTTGTAAACGCTGCGCTCCGGGTAAAGCTCGGACCGCCAGCCAGTGACAAGGCCAAGCTCGGGGTCGCCTTGCAGGGCCTCTGCGCCCGCCGTGATCCAACCTGGCACGACCGCGCAATCGCCATCGACGAATTGCACCGCATCGGGCATGTCCCCCGCCAGTGCCGCCATCCCGGCAGAGCGTGCGCGCGCCGCCGTAAAGGGCGTCACGGTGTCAAGTTGCACCACCTCGGCCCCCGCGGCGCGCGCCGCCGCGACGCTATTATCGGTCGATCCGCTATCGACATAGATCAACCGCACGCCCTGTCCCGAAAGCGAGGCAAGACAGCGTTTAAGGCGCGCGCCCTCATTCCGGCCAATGATCACGGCGGCAATCGAGAGGGTCATGCGCCGCCCCCTTCCGGCCGCTTTCCCTTTGGCGGGTTGCCTGCGGCGTAGCCCCGGAACAGCTCTGCCAGCCATGCGCCCTCGGCCTGCGAGGTAAACTCGGCCAGCACCTTGGCGCGCCCGGCCTCGCCCATGGTGCGGCGCAAATCGGCATTGCCCAGGATCTTGGCGAGGGCGGCGCGCAGGGCCCCCTCATCGCCCGGCGCCACAAGAAGGCCGCTTTTGCCATCCTCGACAAGTTCCGGCACCCCGGCGATGCGGGTGGTGATCACCGGCAATCGCGCGGCCATCGCCTCCATCAACACGACCGGCAGGCCTTCGGCAAAGCTTGGCAGGACAAGAGCGGTCGATCGCGCCAAAAGCCCGGCCACCTCGGATTGCGAGCGATAGCCCGCAAAGGTCAGATGCGCGGTTAGCCCCATGGCCTGCGCCGCACGCTCCAACTCGTTGCGTTCAGGGCCGTCACCGACAAGCGTCAGATGCAAATCGGGATGCGCCGGCACCAGATCGCGCAGCGCCGCAAACAGCATCGGCACGCCCTTGACCGCCGCCAATCGCCCGACAAACAACAGCTGCCCGGATGCGTCCGGCGCGGGACCGTCATAGCGCGCCGGATCAACCCCGCAATGCACGATATGAAGCTTGCTCCAATGCTGGGGCTTGGAAAACGCCATCGCTTGCGAACGGCAGAATTCGCTGATGCAGGCGACAAACCGCGCGCGGGCGATCTTTTCATCCAGGCGCCAGCGGTAGGGCTCGAAAAAGATATCGGGGCCATGCAATGTGAAACTATAGGGAATGCCCGACATCTCGCTCATCAGCATGGCGACGGTGCAGCTTGATTTGGCGATGTGGTTGTGCAGGTGGGTGATGCCACGACGGCGCAGGTGATCGGCCAGAACCGCCGCCTCGGCCAGATAGATAAGCTGATAGAGCGTCGGCTTGATGCCGCCGGGGCTTGTCCGCCAGGCAAGGCACAGCGCGCTGAGCCAGCGTTTCGGCCGCCTGAATGCGGCTAGATGCGCGCGGAGAAGGCGGATCGGCGATGTGGCGGCCTCAAGCACGTGAAAGGTCTGGCGCGCCTCAAGGCGTTGCTCGGGGCCGGTGTGATGCTCGGGTCCGGTGCGGCGCATCGAACAGGTCTCGACCACCGTGCCATGGGCGCGCAGGGCGGCAACCTCGCGCTGAATAAAGGTATCGGTGGCGCGCGGATATTCGCCGGTGAGATAGGCAATTCTGCCGGTCATGGCGCAACCTCAAGCGCGGCTTGCACTGCGGTTTCGATGGGCAGTTCGGGGTGCCAGCCAAGCCCCGATCTGGCGCGCGCATTGCCATAGCGCACCGGCATCATCCGTGCCCGCAGCGTCGCAGGGCGCAAAAGCCCCGGCAATGACAGGCCAAGCGGCGCAAGCGCGCGCGCCAGCCGATGCAAAACCCGCCAGCTGAGCGGCACGGTAAAACGCGGCCAACCGCCCCGGCGCAGGGCCGCAACAAAGCCCGCGCGGGTCGGGCAGGTATCGGCGACGATATTGTACACCCCGCCCGCCCCGGCGCCGGTCGCCGCCAAAGCAAAGGCGCGCGCGCAATCGCTCAGCGCGACAAGCGGCACCTCGCCACGCGTCTCAAGCCGGATCAGAACCGGACCGATCCCTACCCCGAGATGCGCGTTCATCACCCGTCCCGGCCCAAGGATCGCACCGGGGCGCAGGATGGTCAGCGTCAGCCCCGCATCCCGCGCAATCCGCTCTTGCGCAAGCTTGGCGCGGGCATAGCTGTCGCGCTCCAGTGGGGTGGTTTCAAGCGGCGTCTCCTCGTCGATCACCTGCCCTTCAAGGGCCGGGTCCGCAGAGTAAACCGCGATCGAACTGGCCAGCACAAGGCGCGGCGGCTCGGGGGCATCGGCCATGGCAAGAGTCAAACGCCGGGTCGCCTCAAGCGTGTCGCGTTCCTGCGTGGCCCACTCGCCGGAAAGGGCGCTGGCGAGATGGATCACCACGTCAATGCCTGTCAGAACCCGCGCCAATTGCGCAGGGGTGGCCACCGCAAGATCAAGCGCCACCGCCTCGGCCTCGTCGCCACGCGCGCGGGGCTGCAAGGCCCGGACAAGCGCCCGCACAGTGTGGCCATGGCCAAACAGTTCGGCCACCACCGCGCGGCCCAGAAACCCATCGGCGCCGGTGATCAGAACGCTTTGCGCTGTCACGCCCATGGCACTAGCTCCATGCGCTCACAGCCGCTCTGCATGGTCTGCGGCCCTGTCGTGCGCCCGGCATTCTGGATCGCCAGGGTGACCTCGGTCAGATGGAGCGCCATCTCATTGGACAAGCGACAGACGCGCCCGTCGGTCAGAGCGGCGAGCATTTCAACCGGGCCAAGCGCGAAATTCATCGAGGCCGCCCCCCATCGCCCCGGCTTGGGGTGGCTCGTCCCGCGCGCGCGGATGCGGCGGCCAAACGGATGCTCCAAAAGGCGGCGTCGGATCGTCAGGCGGCGAAAGAACCGCACCGGCGCGGCGTTGTCCCAGGCACGCGCCACCTGCAACACCCCCTTGTCACCAATCACCCGGATGCGGTGATCATGCGGCGCCGCAATCGAACAGGTCAGCCGCGCCACCGGGCCATCCGCGAAAAACAGCGTCGCCACCGAGAAATCCGGCGTCGTGCCCGCGCCCGGCTTGTCGGGGATTACACTGGCCGAGGCCGCAACCACGGTTTCGACCCTTCCGAACATCGCGATCAGCCAGCTGAGATAATAGCCCGCATGTTCCAGCGTGCAGCCGACCTGAAACTCATCGGCATAAGGCCAGGGCACGCCGCTTTCGCTTTGCCATTTGCGATAGGGCGCCTGCGGGATAAACCCATCGTCAAGCTCGGCATAGACAAGCCGGGGCGTCCCCGCCACATCGCGGCGCACCGCCGCGGCCAGAACCTGCGCCGCCTCGCCAAGCACCGAACAGGGCGCCGAGGCAAGCATGAGCCCGCGCGCCTGTGCCAGATCGAAAAGCGCGCGCGCCTGCGTCAGTTTCATCGCCAGCGGCTTTTCGCAATAGACATGATGCCCGGCCTCAAGACAGGCGCGATTGACCTCGTAATGCGCCTCGGGGTTGGTCAGGTTCAGGATCACATCCTCCGGGCCAAGCGCCGCAAAAACCGCACCCAGGTCGGCGGCAGGCGTCACGCCCCAATGCGCACAGAACGCCGCAAGCCGCTCCGGATCACGGTCATGAGCGGCGCAAACCGTCACCTCGGGGTGACCGGCCAGCGACCGCATGTAAAGATCGGCCACGAAACCGCAGCCTATGATCGCGATGCGGCTCATGCCGCCTGCCCTTTTTTGGCACCTTTTACCAGAATCATTGCCCGTTACCCTGCATCATTCCCCCGCTAAGCACATGAAAATGGCGATAATTCGACCATTTTCCCGAATTCCGGGGCATTTACCACCCCGTGATGCCGACCGGCCACGCCGAAGCGGCAAAATCGCAAAATGACCCCGGTTTCGCCCTCTGGTCAGCCATGTTTCAAGGCTGGTATAGCTGATTTTCAAACGTCGCGTATCGGGGCCATCATCGTGGAATTTAAAATCAAAGAACAGTGTATCCGGATTGCCCCACGGGACCGCGAGGCGCTTGAGCGGGACGTCGCGGCGCACCTGCACGACGGGCGCGGCTTTGCCCTTGCGACGCTCAATCTCGATCATCTGGTCAAATTGCCGCGCGATCCGGCGTTTCTTGCGGCCTATGCCCGGCACGACATGATCGTCGCCGATGGCAATCCGATTGTCTGGCTCTCAAGGCTGGCCGGGCGGCCCGTTGGCCTGGTTCCCGGCTCTGACATGGTGATACCGCTGGTGCGGATCGCGGCGGATTGCGGCGCGCCTCTGGCCTTGCTCGGCAGCACCGAAACGGTGCTGTCAGAGGCGGCCAAGGGATTGCGCGCACAGGTGCCGGGGATCAATATCGCGGCGCAGATTGCGCCGCCGATGGGGATTGATCCAACCGGCCCCGAGGCCGACGCGATGATTGCCCGATTGGAACACTCCGGCGCGCGTCTCTGCCTTGTGGCGCTTGGTGCGCCGAAACAGGAAATCTTTGCCGCCCGCGCCTATGCGCGCTTGCCGCATGTGGGCTTTGCCGCCTTTGGCGCAGGGCTTGATTTCATCGCCGGTGAACAGGTGCGGGCGCCCGCATGGGTGCGGGCGATGGCGCTCGAATGGCTATGGCGGATGCTGGGCCAGCCGCGCCGGATGGTGCCGCGCTATGCCCGCTGCGCGGCGATCCTTCCGGGGCATGTGCTGCGCGCATTGCGCCTGCGCGGTTCAGCCTGAGATCATCTGCGGGCGACGCCGCCGCAGCAACAGCGCGTCCTTGACCCGCCCCTTGATTCCGCGCGGTGGCAGGATTTCTCGATTTTGTTCAAACACGGTTCCGGTCAGGACCGGATCATGCCAGAGCGCCAGCGTCGCCCCCCATTTCGCCGATTGCGCCGGGTCAAGCCCATGCGCCACGCCCATCCTTGTCGCCAGCATGCCGGGCATCCAGTCGTTGATCACAATATCCGGGAAGCGGTCGGCTAGATCGGCAATCATTGCGCGGGTCAGAATGCGCGCCGCGCCCTTTGACACCGCATAACCGGACGAGGCCGGCAGCGGCGCGATATCGGCGAAGGTCGAGACATTCATGATCCGGCCAAACCCGGCCTCGACCATCCCTTCAAGAGCGGCATGGCTGCAATTGACCATGCCGCCAAGATTGATCGCGACCGTGTCCATAAAGCTGTCCGGCGTCTCGTCGAGAAAATCGCGCCGTGGATAGACGGCGGCGTTGTTGATCAGCAAGGTGATCGGCACCTCGTCGGCGATCTGGCTCAGGCCTTCGCGCACCGCGCCCGCATCGGCGACATCGACCTGAAGCATCTCGACGCTGTCGCGGGGCGCAAGGGCGGCAGTTTCCTCGATCCCGTCGCGCCTGCGCCCAAGCGCCACCACCCGCATGCCGCGCGCCGCAAGCTCAAGCACAAGCGCGCGGCCAAGCCCGCCGCCCGCGCCGGTCACCACGGCAATCCCGGATTTGATCCTGTCGTTCATTCTGTTGCGTCCTTCGGGAGGCTGGTGCCAATCGCCTCGGCAACCCGCAGGGCATTGGCGGCAATGGTCAGGCTTGGGTTCACCCCCATCGACGAGGGCATGAAAGAGGCATCCGACACATAAAGATTATCCAGCCCATGCGCCCGGCAATCGGCGTTCAGAACGCTGGTTTTCGGGTCGTTGCCAAAGCGCAGCGTGCCACAGGGATGGCCGAAATTCAACTCGGGCTGATGGGTCAGAAACAACCGTCGATGCCCGCGCAACGCCTTCGATATGGCGCGGCGAAAGGCGCGGCGGCGGGTCAGCAATTCACCGTGCAGATGATAGGTGAAATCAAGCGCCTCTGGTGCGTCTTCATCCCACGTCACGCGGTTTTCGGGGTATCCCAGATCCTCCATCAGGCCGACAAACACCTTGGCCTGTCCCATAAGGCGCGCGGCGATCAAAGCCGGAATGCGGGTCAGTTGGCGCAGGGGCCGGATATGGCGCAGCGCCGAGCGGTCGAACATCCCGTTAAGGAAATGCACGATCTCGCCGTATCCCGCATCAATCCCCATGGCCTGCACCGTGCCGAACCGCTGACCGTCGCGATGGTAAAGGTCGCGCAGCGATATCGCCTTGCCGGGGCCGGGTGCGTGCGCTGCGCGCGGCGGCCAGAGGGCGAAGACCTCATTAAGGTGAAACATCAGGTTGCGCCCGACAAGCCCGCTTTCGTTGGCGCAGCCCCCGGGCCAGTGCGCGGCGTGTGACGCCAGCAAAAGGCGCGGCGACCCGAACGCCCCCGCCGCCAGAACAAAGCGGCGCGCGCGCAGATCAAACGCCGCGCCCCTCCGCGTCACCTCGATATGGCTGATCCGGCCCGGCGCGCCGCAAAGCCGCTTGACCGTGCAGTTATCAAGCAGCCTTGCACGCCCCGTCGCAAGCGCCGGTTCCACCCCGGCAGAACGGCCATCCATCTTGCAGGGGCGCGGGCATTTTACGCCAAGGCAATCATGACAACCCTCAAGATAACGGATCGCGGAATGCAGGCGATAGGGGTGCAACCCCGCCCGCGTCAGGCTTGTCATCAGGGCACTGTCGCCCGCGCTTAGCGGCGGCGGCTTGGCCAGATCGGCGGGCGGTTCCGGCGACAGGGGGTCGGCCTCACCGCAGACATGCAAAAGCGCCTCGGCACGCGCATACCAGGGGCGCATCGCATCAAACCCTACGGGCCAGCCGCCGGTGGGGTGCGGGCGATCCTCGGTGGCCTCAAGATCATGGCGTTCAGGGCGCTCAAGCGTAGCGGCATAAAACACCGACGAACCGCCGACGCCTGCCCCGAGGGGGCCAAAAAATTCCGATGCGCGCCCGTTGATCGTGGCGCGCATCGGCCCCGGCCAATAGCCGCGCAGCTGTCGCGCAACGGGATCGGCCATATCAGGATTGAGGCCCTGACGCTCGGCGCGGTGCCCGTTGGGGCCTTTCTCGACAAACAGCACCGAGAGCCCCATTTCGGCCAACCGACGCCCGACTATCCCGCCGCCCATACCCGCACCGATCACGATCACATCCCAAAGGGTATCTTGAATATCGCCGGTCATTGCGCGGCCTCGGGCGCGGCAAAAACCGGCACGAAGAGATCGCTGAGCGCGATAGCGGCGCGGTTGGTGAGGTGGTTATTGTCAAAATACCACGCCTCGCCGCCCTGCATCACCGAACAGGCATTTACGTCACACAGGCGCGGCCAGCCGTCGATCCAGGTAATCCGCCCGGCGCTGGCAAGCGCGGCAAGCGGCGCCTCGGCGGGCGCGGCGCGCGCAAGGGCCTCGGCCAGGGGCACCTTGAAAACGGTGTCATCGCCGCGCGCCATCCGGCCATGGGCCAGGGCGCGGGCGATCCGGCGCGAGTCGTAATCCGGCACCTCGGGCATCTGGCGCAGCACGAATATGCGCCCGAATTGCGGGGCAAGCTCGGCCAGCGTGCGGGTCAGCGCGGCGTTGAACAGCGTGTGTTGCGGCCCGACCGGCAGATTGCTGTCAGGCGCGGGCGCAAGAGCGATGCGGTTATGGGCATCAAGCCCGCTGCCCTGCCCCTCGGTATAATAGCTCCAGCGGCCAACAAGCAGCAGGGTTTTCAGGCTGTCGATCTGCGACAGGCCCTTGCGGATCGTGGCATTGGCGCGGGTGCAATCGGCATCCTGTGCAGGGGTGGCCGCACTCTCGGTCTTGGTGACACCAAAGAGTGGCGGACAGCCGGCATGCCAGATCACCAGAGCGGGGCGACCCGCGACAAAGGCGGCACGCTCGACCCCCTCTTTCATTGCCCGCAGATGGCTATCGCCCCAGATCAGAACCTCGGGCGGGCCATCGGGGCCAACCGGGCAGGTCTCGACCCCGACCAGCGGGCCGGCCTCGGCCACCACGCAGTGCGACCAATCCTGATTGAAATCACCAGAGGCCTCGATATGGGTGCGCACAAAGGGCGCAAAACGACCCGCCATGCCATCACCTTTCCAGATCAGCGCGCCAAGCGCCAGCAATACCCCCGAGGCAAGAACCGTACCGCCCACCAAGGGCAGGGTCGCGGGGCCGCGCATGCGCCGCACGGGCCGCTCGACATAGCGCCAGGACAGCACCGAAATCCCGAAGGCGAGCGCCAGCCAGAGCGCCGCTTCCAAGCCACCCGAATAGCCCCCGCGCCAATATTGCGAGAGTGTCAGAACCGGCCAGTGCCAGAGATAAAGCGAATAGGAAATCACCCCGATGAACACCGGGGCGGGATGCGACAGCGCGCGATTGACCGGGTTCGCGTCACGCCCGTTGGCAAGGATAAGAACCGTGCCGATCACCGGCACAAGCGCCTGAAGCCCCGGAAAACCCGGCCCCGGCGTGATCAACACGATGCCCGCCAGAACAAGCCCGAGACCGGCCCATGACAGCACCGGATGCACCACCCATCGCAGGCCCCTTTGCTGACCGGCGATGGCCAAAAGCACCCCGGCCAAAAGCTCCCATGCGCGGAACGGAAACAGATAAAAGGCCGCCGTCGGCGAGGTTGCGGTCAAGCGCACGCAGGCCAGCAGCGACAGGATCGCCGCGCCCGCCAAGAGGGTCGGCAAGGCCCGCCGCCAACGGATCAAAAGCAAAAGCGCAAAGGGCAGGACGATATAAAACTGCTCTTCCACCGCCAGCGACCATGTGTGCAACAGCACCTTATCCTCGGCGCCGATGTCGAAATACCCCGCCTCGCGGTAAAAATTCACGTTCGACAGGTAAACCGTGGCCGCAATCAGGGCCTTGCCGAAGGCGCGGAATTCGAACGGCAAAAGCACGAACCATGCCACCAGAAACGACGCCGCCGCCATGGCGAAATAGGCCGGCGCCAGCCGCCTGATCCGACGCAGATAGAACGCGCCAAGGCGGATGCGCCCGGTCGCGATCAACTCGGACCAGAGGATACCACCGATCAGGAACCCCGAAAGCACGAAGAAGATATCGACACCGACAAACCCGCCCGACAGCGCCGGCAGGCCAAAGTGATAGAGCACCACCGCCAAAACGGCGATGGCGCGCAGCCCGTCGATCTCGGGGCGATAGCCGATCGCGCCAGCCTGCCCGCTCATGTCGGGACCTCGCCTTGCGCCCATGGCGCGCAACTGGCGGGCGTGGGGCGTTCAAAAAATACCGGCAACGGCGCACCCGAAAGCACCGCCTGATAAACGTCAAGCACCTGTTCGGCCTTGCGATCCCAGGTGAAATTCTGCGCCACCCAGGCGCGCGCCGTCTGGCCGGTTTCGGCCAGGGCTGTGCGATCCTCTGCGAGAAACGCCAAGGCGGTGCGAAACCCGGAAATAATGCGCTCGCGCGGCCCGATGGGCACTTTGTAGCCACGCCCGGCCTGCACCAACTCGCCGGGGCCGGCGTAATCGACAATCAAGGGCGGCACGCCAAGCGCCATCGCCTCAAGCACCACGCCGCCACCGAATTCGCGGATCGAGGGAAAGGCGAAGAGGTGACAGGCGGCCAGAACATTCTGCACGTCCTTGTGCGGCAGCCAGCCGTGAAAGGTGATCGCCTCACTGACGCCAAGCGCCTCGGCCTGTGCGCGCAGATCGCCCATCATCGGCCCGTCGCCCACCAGATCAAGCCGGAGCGTGCCCGCCCGCAGCAGTGGCGCGGCCGCCTCGATCAGCATGTCAGGGCCTTTATAAGGCACAAGCCGACCCACGAACCCGGCGCGCAGTGGCCCGGTCCCGGGCGCGGGGGCGTGCGAAAACCGCGCCGGATCAATCGCGTTTTCCGGCAGGTAGACACATTTGCCGCGCATCGCCTCGGGCATTTCCCCGAGGGTATGGCGCGACCCGACAAGGATGGCGCTCGCGTGGGTCAGAGTTGCGCGCCGCCCCGGCAGGGCCTTATAGGCGCTGCGCAGATAGCTGAGCCATTCGCGTTCGCGCCGCCGCTCGCGATCAAAGCCCTCGGGCCAGGGCACGCCACCATTGAGCGGCCCCAGCACAAAGGGCACGCCTGCGCGCGCGCATTTGGCGGCAATCGGGCTTGACAGGGTCGGGCTTAGCGGGGTGATGCGATGCACGATGTCATACTGTCCGGCGGTAATATCCGCGCCAAACGCCTTCCAGACGAGATGTTCAAACCACGGATAGGACAGCGCGTTGATCAATTGCAACGTGGTCCAGCCCTTGCCTTCGCCCATCCGAAGCTTTTGCCCAAGCGCCCAGAGCGGGCGGGCCAGAGCCTCGGACTCAATCGCGGTAAAATCCACCCCCTCGCGCAGGCCCGCGCGCAGAAAGGCGTCGCGGTTGCGCACCTGCGTGACGATATGCACATCCGCCACCTCGCGTAGCGCGTTTGCCAGCGACCAGCCGACAAGCGGCACGCTGACCCATTCGGGATTGGCGGCCTCGGCAATCGCCAGAACGCGCAGTCTTTGCCCTGTCATCATGCGTCCCTCACATCACCGGGCGCCAGCCGAGCGGGCCATGGCGTTTGCGCGACGGGCTTTGATCGCGCATCTTTTCGGCAAGCCCCAGAAGCGTGCCGGCAAACAACCAGGTGAGCGGCGTGAGGGTCGCATTCGGCAGCATATCAATCAGGTTCACCGCCAGCAAAAGCGCCACCGGCCCCAAAAGCGGCGAGAGGTCATCCCGCGCAAGGCGGCGGCTATTGATCCAGAGCATCAGGATTGGCAGGGCGATCAATCCGAATTCGGCCATGTAACCAACCCAGCCATAGATGCCGATCAGGATGATCCAGCGCCCGTCAGTCACGGTTTCAATAATCCCGGTAAAGGGGTTCAGGATATGATTGCGCCCCCAGCTTCCCCAGCCGAAAAGCGGCTTGAGATAGGCGCGCTCCATCAGGATATCTTCGTTATCAAGCCGAAAGCGCAGCGAATTGGCGCGCTCGGGGCTGGCGCGCCCCGCCTGCTCCAGAATCCAGTCAACCGGGACAAGCCCGGCACCCTTGAGCACCGGATAACTTATCGCGACAAGCGCCATCAGTGCCGCGATGCGAAGCTGCATTCGCACCGGCAGCAAAAGCGCCAGCGGCGCGAGGTAGATGCCATAGATTAGCGAGCCAAGCGATTTGCACAGCACCAGCACCAGGCCCAGGTAAAGCGCCGCCCCGATCAGGATGATCCGACGGCGACCATCGGCCTCGCGCGCGAGGGCAATCGCACAGGTGATCGCCATGACGGTAAAGAACGCCACCCAAAGCCCGTGATACATGAACACGATCGGGCGAAAGCCGCCATCGCGGATCATCTGTTCGAAATTGTGCTGGAAATAGCCGTAAATCCAGATGTTAAGCTGTGGTGACAGGCGCACCTCAAGCAGCATCGGTAACGAATAGATCATTCCGCCCACAAACAGCGCGCCGACCAGTTCGCGCAAGCCCTGCGGCGAGGCCAGAATCTGACGCGCCATCAGGAACGGCAGGATCAGGATGAACTGCAACAGGACGAGCGCGACCATATCCTTGAGGCCCAAGGCCGGCAGGCCGATGCTGCCGTAAAACACCGGTTCCATATTGCCCAGAACGGTGGCGACGGGGCTGAAAATGAACAGCAGAACAAGCACCCGTGCCACCCGTCCGCGCGGCAAGAGCGGCGCCTGTCGGCCATAGTGGTAAAGGCAGATCGCAAAGGTGACAACGCTTGGCAGCGATTCCTTGGTCAGCGGCGGCATCAGCGGAAAGTCAAACGCGGCGGGTGGCGGCGGCAGGAACATATAGGCCCCCAAAAGCGACCAGATCAGCGCACGCTCAATCGGCCAGCGACGAAACATCACCAGCGTTACAAGCGGCCAGACCGCCAGCATGAGATAGGCCAAACCATTCGGCATAATGCGCCGGGCACCTCGTTTTGTTTACAACCACGTCATCTGTCGTTGATCAAAGCGCGGGCAAATTCGTTTGCCTGACCCGCGCCCTTATTCCTGCTCAGCCCCAACGCGGGGTTGATTTCAGGTTCACTCTATGCTCCAAAAGGGTCAGATATCAACAAATTCAACGTGCTAGCGTCTTATTTCGCGCGCGGCATGCATCAATGCCCGCGTATCGGGCCAATTGTTTTGACAAGGGCAAGGATCGCCACAGCATGGCGCAGGCACGGCCCCTTCGGATCGCCTATTTATGCGATCAAAGCCCTGAGGACCGCCAAAGCTATTCCGGCGGCAATGCCCGGCTTCTGGCGGCGTTGCGCGATCATGTCGGCGAGGTCAGCGTGCTTGGCACTGGCTGGCACGCGGCACAGCCCGTCCGACGGGCGATCGAAGGCCTGCCCGACCCTGTAGCGATCCGCGCCCGCTGGCGCGCGCATCTTGCCCTTGGGCGGGTGATCGCGCGCGGTGTGGCCAATGACTTGCGACAGGGACAGTATGACGTTCTGTTCTGCGCCTATAGCTTTCAGTCGCTGCACAGGTTGCGCCTGCCCTACCCGATGATCACGGCCTATACCTCTGATGCGACACCGACGGTCTACAAACGCTCCGAGGTGGGGGCGGCCTTTGGATCATTCCTCAAGGTGTCGCGCCTTGTTGATCCGCTGATCCAGCGGACCGAACGACAGGTGTTTCAGGCAACCGACCTTTTGTTCTGGCCGAGTGAATGGCTCAAGTCAGAGGCCGATGCGCTTTACGGCCTTGATCCGGCAAAGTCGCTGGTCGTGCCCTGGGGGGCCAATATCGCCGACCCAGGCACGGCAGCGGCACCGCCAAAATTGGCGCCCGGCGCGCCTCTGCACCTTTTGGTTCTGGGGCGCGACTGGTTTGCCAAGGGCGGCCCGGTGGCGTTTGAAACCATGCAACGGTTGCGCGCCCTGGGCCATGATGCGCGGCTCACGGTGATCGGCTGTACCCCGCCCGCGTTTCACCGCAATGCCCACGTCACCGTGCATCCGCATCTGGACAAATCCAGACCCGACGAGCGTGCGACGCTCGACGCCTGTCTCAAATCGGCACATTTCATGGTGATGGCATCGTTTGAATCCTACGGCTTCGCCTTTTGCGAGGCTTCGGCGCATGGGCTTCCGTCGCTTTGTCTGAATGTCGGCGGGGTGCCGGTGCGCGACGGCGTGAACGGTCATGCCATCGCCGCCGAGGGCGACACTGTGGCGGCCTTCACGACGCTGATCACCGGCTATCTGCAAGACCCTGCCACCTATGGCGCGTTGCGCGCCACGACCCGGCAGGAATACGAGACGCGGCTGAACTGGCGCGCCTGGGGAAGCATGGTGCACGAGCGGCTGTTGGCGGCGCGCACCGGGGTAAGGTGATCTTTCAGACGATCAACAGCCGGTGCCGCAAAGCACCACGCGGAAGGTGCGCATCATCACCATCAGATCAGTCACCAGCGACAGTTCCTTGAAATAGCTGTTGTCGAATTCGGCGCGCTCGGCAAAGCTGCTTTCGTTGCGCACCGAGATTTGCCAGAAACCGGTAATGCCCGGACGCATGGCATAATAAGCAAGGCCCGGATACATCCCGCGCTGTGACGGCATCATCGGACGAGGGCCGACAATCGACATATCCCCCTTGAGCACGTTGAAAAGCTGCGGCAGCTCGTCCAGCGAAGTCTTGCGGATGATCCGCCCGATGGTGGTGATCCGGGGGTCATGGCGCAGCTTCTGATGCTCGTCCCATTCACGGCGGTGCTCGGGGTTCGCATTCAGATAGGTTTCAAGCTGTGCCTCGGCATCGGCGACCATGCTGCGCAATTTCCACATGCGGAAATTTTTGCCATTCCGACCAACGCGGTTTTGCGTAAAGAAGGGCGACTTCCCGTCCAGGGCGACCAGTGCCGCTACCACCGCAACAACGGCTGCAACCGGCAAGGCCACTGCAAGGACGATCAAAATGTCCATGAGCCGCTTGAAAAAGCCGGTGTAAACCTGTGGCCGGTCAACCAGAACGGCAGGGTTTTGAATAAAATCTTTAGTATTCAGGCGTGGTTCTGCCCGAAGCATTCTAAAAGTCATACTTGGCACTCCCCAATAGTACACGATCCACAAACTCATAACCGTCACGCTTACGAGCACCCCTTGCACCCGTTGACGGCCGGACAGCCCGGCCAACGCTTTCCAAATACGGCCGAATTACGGCGCAAACTGCACCGAATTACGACGCCCCGGATTGCACGCAATCCGACCGTAGTGCATATGACATCAAGTTTACTCGGCAGCCTTCTCGGCAGATAAACAGATGCCCCCACATCTATCTCGCCGGGAAATTATTCAGCTTTTAAGCTAACTTATCAAAGATCGCCTATAATGGCACAGCAAGTCAAGAACACTGAAAAAACACAACTTTAACGATAGTTACGTCGAAATGAGTTGACAGATTGGCCATTAGCCACCCCCGCCAACGCCTCAATTTCGCCCTGTTCGTGACCCTTCGATTTCCCATGCGTCGATCTAATTTTCGCCGCATTTCGGCCTCAAACACAACGAGATACTGTTGCCGCAGCTGCGCCGCTCAACCATGGTCACGCCCGCAATTATCGCCATATTAGAAACAGTGAATGTGTAAGCCGAGCATTACCTCTTGTAAAAGGGGAAAATACGGTCGGTGGTCCCATAAACTTCGGCGAAACAGGGAATTACTGTCGCCGATTGGGAAACGGGCATTGAGGCTAAGGTCAGCCTTCGCAAAGCAAAAATACACCCGCAACAGCCCGCCGCATCGGCGCCACATTTCCGACACGTTTAAAGAGAGCGTCGAAAACGCTCAAAAACGCGGGCGTCTGACGCCGTTGCGGAATTCGCCCCGAATCACCCCGTTCAAACAGGGTCGCCACCCGGGATCGAGGGCTGTAGCACAGCTAAAAACGCCGCCCGGGGGTCTCCCGGACGGCGCGTGAGCCTTGAGTTTGAAAAGCCGCGTCAGGCGCGCACAAGCGCCTCATAGCCCTCAGACACCTCGCGGGTCAGGGCGCCCACCTCGAAGGTATAATCGCCGATCTGACCCACCGGGGTGACCTCGGCGGCAGAGCCGGTCAGGAAACACTGTTCAAAGCCTTCAAGCTCTTCCGGCATGATGTGGCGCTCGTGGACCTTAATCTGACGGTCGCGCAGCATGCCGATCACCGTCTGGCGGGTCAGACCGTTCAGGATCGAATCCGCCAGCGGCGTGTGGATCTCGCCATCCTTGACAAAGAAGATATTGGCGCCGGTCGCCTCGGCCACGTAACCGCGATAATCCAGGAACATGGCATCCGAACAGCCTTTGGCCTCGGCCGCGTGCTTGGACATGGTGCAGATCATGTAAAGACCGGCCGCCTTGGCCGCCACCGGGATGGTTTCGGGGCTGGGGCGTTTCCACTTGGCGATATCAAGCTTGGCCCCCTTCATCTTGGCGTCGCCATAATAATTGCCCCATTCCCAGGCGGTCACCGCCATGCGGATCGGGTTGCGCGATGCGGCGACACCCATATCCTCGCCCGCGCCGCGAAACGCGACCACGCGCAGATAGGCATTGGTCAGGTTGTTGGCATCCAGCACCTCGCGCTTGGCGGCTTCGATCTGATCCACGGTATAAGGGATCGCCATATCCATAAGCTCGCCCGACTTCAAAAGCCGCGCCGAATGTTCACGGCTCTTGAACACCTTGCCATCATAACAGCGCTCGCCCTCGAAAACCGAACTGGCATAGTGCAGCGCATGGGTCAGAATATGGACATTGGCATCACGCCAATCGACAAGGCCCCCATCCATCCAGATCTTTCCGTCGCGATCATCATAGCCAGACATCATACGTCTCCTTTTGGCATTCTTTGCATTTGTTGCGCAATTTATGGCCGTTGCGGACATTAAATTGCGTTAAAACTGAGATTCGCTACCAGTTTGACCTTGGAATGTCAACAAAGCTGACTTAATATGAAACATATCGCGTGAGTATTGTGAACGGAGACTGGTCATGGCCGAATTTCAGGGTGGCGAAAACCTTTTGTTTCTGACCGATGAACAGCTGCGCCAAGGGATCGAGGCAATGTTCTTTGCCTACCGCGGCTTTACCGCCGATCCTGATCGCATTCTGGCCACCATGGCCTATGGTCGCGCGCATCACCGGGCGGTCCACTTTATTTCGCGCAGTCCGGGGACGACGGTGAACAATCTGCTGAATATTTTGGGTGTGACCAAACAATCGCTGAACCGGGTGCTGCGCACGCTGGTCGAGGACGGCCTGGTCGACAGCCGCGTGGGCAAGGCCGACAAGCGCGAACGCCATCTGTTTCTGACCGATGCGGGCGAGGCGCTGGAGCGCAAGCTCTCGGATGCCCAACGCGCCCGGATGCGCGCGGCATACCGCGCCGCGGGCCCCGAGGCGGTCGCGGGCTTTCGTCAGGTGCTGGAAGCGATGATGGAGCCGGAGTTGCGCCGCCGATATTATGGCATCAGGGAGAATGAGGTATGAGTGATCCAGCCCCGCATCTGCTGATTGTCGATGACGACGAACGTATTCGCGGCCTGCTGCGAAAGTATCTGATGCGGCACGGGTTTCTTGTCTCTGTCGCGCGCGATGCGGGCCATGCGCGGCGGGTTCTTGGCGGTCTTGATTTCGATCTGATCGTGCTGGATGTGATGATGCCCGGCGAAACCGGGATCGACCTCACGCGCGCGTTGCGCGAGACCCACAGCACACCGATCCTTCTGCTGACGGCGCGCGGGGAAACCCCGGATCGCATCGAGGGGCTGGAGGCGGGGGCCGACGATTACCTCTCGAAACCGTTCGAACCAAAAGAGCTTTTGCTTCGGATCAATGCGATCCTGCGGCGGGTGCCCGAACCAGAGCCCGAGACCACGACCCTCAAGGTCGTGCAAATGGGCGCCGTGCGCTATGACATCGAACGCGCCGAGCTTAGCCGCGGCGGCACGCCGATCCGGCTGACCGCGACCGAGGTTCAGCTGATGCGCATCTTTGCCGAGAACCTGCGCCAGCCGGTGACGCGCACCAAGCTTGTCGAGGATCTGGGGCGCGATGGCGGCCAGGCACAGGAACGTGCCGTTGACGTGCAGATCACCCGCCTGCGCCGCAAGATTGAATCCGACCCCAAACAGCCGCGCTATCTTCAGACCGTGCGCGGCGAGGGCTATATGCTGTCGCCCGACTAGCAACTGTGTCTATTCGCCGGGCTGAACCTGCCAGGGCGTGCCGGTTTTGATGATGGCGTTGACGATCATGATCAGCCTGCATGTCGGCTGCGTCCGCCAATCGCCCTATTTTCCCGACTTGTCCAGCGCATCAAGCCGCGCCTTGAGAGCCTCGTTTTCTTCGCGCGCCTTTTGGGCCATGGCGCGGACGGCGTCGAATTCTTCACGGGTGACGAAATCACGATCCGCAAGCCAGCGGTCGATCATCGACTTCATCGCGGTTTCGGCCTCGGTCTTGGCCCCCTGCGCCACGCCCATGGCGTTGGTCATCAGTTGCGAAATATCGTCGAGGACTTTGTTACGGGTTTGCATGGGGTTCTCCGGCGTTACACTTCTGCTCTTATATGGGCCTAAACCCGCCCATCACAAGGTTGACTTCCCCCGGCGACCAGAGGCACAGAGACGCACATGCACGCCATGATCCCCTTTCCCGATATCTCACCCGAGATTTTCACCCTGTCCCTCTTCGGGATGGAATTCGCGCTGCGTTGGTATGCGCTGTCTTATATCGTCGGCATTCTTCTGGGCTGGCGGCTTGTGGTGGCCAGCGTCAAGCGCCCGCATCTGTGGCGCGATGCAAGCGCCCCGATGACCCCGCCGCAGGTCGAGGATCTTTTGACCTGGGTGATCCTTGGCGTCATCCTCGGCGGGCGGCTTGGCTTCGTGCTGTTCTATCAGCCGGGCTATTACCTGCAAAACCCGATGCAGATCCTTCAGGTCTGGCAGGGCGGCATGTCGTTTCATGGCGGGCTTTTGGGGGTTGTGACGGCCTGTCTCCTCTACTCCAAACGCCAGGGCATTGCCTGGCTCTCGGTGGGTGATGTTCTCTGCATGGTGGCGCCGATCGGTCTTTTGCTGGGCCGGATCGCCAATTTCATCAATGCAGAACTTTGGGGCCGCCCGACCAGCCTGCCCTGGGGCGTGGCCTTTCCCGGCGCGGCGGCACAGGATTGCCCGGATGTGATCGGGATTTGCGCGCGCCATCCCTCACAGCTTTATGAGGCAGCGCTCGAAGGACTTATCCTTGGCGCAGTGCTGGTCTTTCTCGCCTATCGTCGCGGTGCCCTGAAAGAGCCGGGTCGGATCACCGGTCTGTTTTTTATCGGCTACGGCGTCTCGCGCTTTATCGTCGAATTTGTCCGCCAGGCCGACGCGCAGTTCATCACACCCGACAATCCCATGGGTTATGCGGTGCAGATGGGTGGGTTCGGGCTGAGCATGGGGCAATTGCTGTCGCTGCCGATGATCGCCTTTGGTCTGGCCATGGTCGCCTGGGCAAAACGGTCCCGCCCTGCATGAAAGGGCTGCGGGACCACCTGATCGCCCGGATCAGCGAGGGCGGGCCAATCACGCTGGCCGATTACATGGCGGCCTGCCTGATGCATCCCGAGTATGGCTATTACGCCACCCGCGATCCGTTTGGTGTGGCGGGCGATTTCATCACCGCGCCGGAAATCAGCCAGATGTTCGGCGAGTTGATCGGCCTCTGCCTTGCGCAATGCTGGCTGGATCAGGGCGCGCCCGATACGTTTGCCCTGGCCGAGGCCGGGCCGGGGCGCGGCACGCTGATGGCCGATATCCTGCGCGCCACAAAGGGCGTGCCCGGCTTTCATGCCGCCGCAGAACTTCATCTGATTGAGACCTCGCCAATCCTGCGCAAGGCCCAGAGCAAGACGATTGCCCGCCCCGACATTACCTTTCACGAGCGCGTAGATACCCTGCCCGAGTTGCCGCTTTACCTTGTCGCCAACGAATTCTTTGACGCCCTGCCGATCCGCCAGTTCGAGCGCGATGACGACGGTTGGCGCGAGCGCCTGATCGGGCTAACCGACGGCCAGCTTGCCTTTGGCCTTGGCGGGCCGACCGCTTTGCCACAGCTTGCGCATCGGCTGAGCGACACGAAACCCGGTGACCTTGTCGAGACCTGCGCCCCCGCCGAGGCCGCCACTGCCGTGATCGGCGCGCGCATCCATGCCCATGGCGGCGCGGGGTTGATTATCGACTATGGTGACTGGCGCTCGCTTGGCGATACGTTTCAGGCGTTGAAAGACCATGCCGCAACCGATCCGCTGGCCAATCCCGGCGGGGCCGATCTGACAGCGCATGTGGATTTCGAGGCTCTGGCCAGATCCGCCGCCCCGGCCGCGCATTCCCGCCTGACCGCGCAGGGCGTGTTTTTGGAACGCCTCGGCATCACCCAAAGGGCACAGGCGCTCGCCCGCAATCTTGACGGTGAGGCCCTTGAAAATCATATCGCCGCACATCGGCGCTTGACCCATGCGACGGAAATGGGGACGCTCTTCAAAGTGCTGGGGCTTTTTCCCAAAACCGCCAACCCGCCACCGGGACTTGAAACATGACGCTCGAAATTCTGACCGCCGATAGTCTGGCCAAATTTCGCCACGGGTTTTTCACCCGGCGCGGCGGCGCGTCTTCGGGCATTTTCTCGGGATTGAATTGTGGCGCGGGATCGTCGGATCAATCCGAGATCGTCAGCATCAACCGCGCCCGCGTCGCCGAGGCGATGCAGGTCGAGCCCGACAAGATGCTTGGCGTGCATCAGGTGCATTCCGCCGATGTCATCGCCGCGACCGGCCCATTGGCCGAGCGCCCGCGCGCCGATGGCCTGGTCACGGCGACGCCGGGGCTTGCGCTCTCGGTACTGACCGCCGATTGCCAGCCGGTGCTGTTTGGCGATGCCAGGGCCGGGGTCATCGGGGCCGCCCATGCCGGATGGCGCGGGGCGCTTGACGGTGTGCTTGAGGCCACGCTTGACGCGATGGAGGCGCTTGGCGCCAAACGCGAGGATATCTGCGCCGTCATCGGCCCCTCGATCAGCCAGGCCGCCTATGAGGTCGGCCCCGAGTTTATTGACGATTTCATCGCCGAAGACCCCCAAAACAGCCAGTTTTTCGCCAACGGGCTGAATGGCCACTATCAATTCGACCTGCCTGCCTATGGATTGCACCGTTTGCGCCGCGCCGGGGTGGGACAGGCTGAATGGACACGCCATTGCACCTATGGCGATCCAGACCGGTTTTATTCCTATCGCCGGAGCACCCATGCAGGCGAGGCCGACTATGGTCGGTTGATTTCGGTGATCCGGCTCTGATTGGGGCAGCACCCAGGCAAGGGCGCGCAGATTTTCGCCGCATTTAGCGAAAGCAAGCCGCAACGCGCGTCGCAACTGGCTCACTGATATTTAAAAATTCCACAATTTTTCAATACTTTAATTAAAAATGAAACCACTTTCACCGGGCGCATTCAATACATCTCAGGTTTTTCCAGTTTTATTTGTCCCTGTCAAAACTTGGCCCCAAACCGGGAGCATAGTTGCAGATAACGAAACAATGCGCCCAAGCGCCGCGAGACGCCCCGAGGAGAGAACAATGAAGAAACGATGGTTGAAATCGGTCGTGGACAACAGCAAGCAACAGGCCCCGACCCTGCCTTTTCAGCGCAGCGTACGTCAGACGCTCAAGCGCGCCCGCATCGTGGCGCTGCCAGCGGCGGTGAAAACGGCTTAGGTCACCATGACCGCCGGTATGGCCCGTGTCAAAAGACCAGTCGCCCAGTGACCCGGTGCGACACCAAGGCCACCCGCATCCAGAGGGTGGCCGTTTCTTATGCGCCCTGCGATTCGGCGGGCGACAGTCAGAATGTGGCAAAGCTGAAAATCAATCGGCTACAAAGCCCGCACAGATCCGTGATTGCCCGCGAAACCGGGACAATAACCGCCAAAACTTGACCCAAATTAGCGGCGTGCGGCATACTATCCTGATAACGTAAACAGAACTTGTCCTTCTGTCGTTGTCGGTGGGGGCCGACGCGGTTGTGACGACCTAAGTAAGGTGACACAACATGACGATACCCCGCTGGACTGCGCAACCTGCGCGGAACTCTGACGTTTCCCGCATGCCAACCCGCAATGCCGCCCCGTCCGAGCGCAAACCCATGATGATGCGCAAATACCGCACATCCTGGCAGGCCGAAGATGGCCAGATCATGCAGGACGAACAGGTCGGCCCGGCGCTGCCGTTGTTTGAATCCGCGTTCTCCGCCTTTGCCCGTGGCACCCTGATCACCACCACACGCGGCCCCGTGGCGATCGAGGATCTGACCCCCGGCGCCAAGCTTGTGACCGCAGAGCACGGACCGATGCCGGTGGCCTGGATCGGGTCCATGTCCCTCACCCCCGCGCATGACAGCCAAGGGTTCGAGCCGACAATCCTGACCCGGATCATGGCCGATGCCTTTGGCATTGGCCGCCCGATGGCGGATTTTCTCGCCGGGCCCGGCGCGCGCATCCTGACCCGTCCGCGCAACATGCGGGCCAATATCGGTGGCGATCAGGTACTGACTCCGGCGCGCAATCTTTCGGATGGTATCCACGCCATCGAGATCCGGCCACAGCGCCCGGTAACCGTCTATCACCTCTGCCTGCGGCGGCATGCCACGATCACCGCGAACGGGCTTGAGGTTGAAAGCTTTCATCCCGCGCCGGGGTTCGAACGTAGCTTGGGGCCAAACATGCTCCGGCTTTTTCTGGGGCTGTTCCCGCATATCCGCGAGCCGCACCAATTTGGAAGCATGGCGCATCTGCGCCTGCCGCTGTCATCGCCCGAGGGTCTGGAAATCGCCTGATCGACGCGCGGCTAGGCCGATTGGGTCAGCCGCGCCTCAAGAATATCGAACGGCACGCCGGGGTCATCCTTGGCAACGCGAATGACGAGCGAGGTCTTGACGCTCGCCACATTATCGGCGGCGGTCAATTCCTCGGTCAAAAAGCGCTGAAAGGTGCTTAGATCGGGGGCCACGCATTTGAGGATGAAATCCACCTCGCCATTCAGCATGTGACATTCGCGCACAAGCGGCCAGTTGCGACAGCGGGTCTCGAAGGCGCTGAGGTCGGCCTCGGCCTGACTTTGCAGACCGACCATGGCAAACACCTGAACCTCGAATCCAAGCTCGCGGGCGTCCACCTCGGCGTGATAACCGCGGATGAATCCCGATTCTTCCAGTGTGCGCACCCGCCTCAAACAGGGCGGCGCGGAAATACCGACGCGTTTGGCCAGTTCGACATTGGTCATGCGACCGTCTGCCTGCAACTCTGCCAGTATTTTGCGATCAATCGGATCAAGACGGGAAACCGCCATGCCTCATCCCCCTCAGATTTCGCGATTGTTATACCACGCCGGTTGGCGCGCGCAATAATGTTTCGCATCTGCGCAAGATCATTTCCCCGGCACGCCCATGGCAGATGGAACGGCAAAGCCGAGTTGCAAGGGGTTACATGCCGCGCAAGGCGCCGCTATATCTCTGGCCAAACGAAATGCAACCGCACATCAAAGAGATATCCCATGTCCGAAACCCGTCACACCAAATGCCTTATCATCGGGTCTGGCCCCGCTGGCTATACCGCCGGCGTCTATGCCAGCCGCGCCATGCTTGAACCTATCCTCGTGCAGGGCATCGAGCCGGGCGGCCAGCTTACCACCACGACCGAGGTTGAAAACTGGCCCGGCGACACCGAGGTGCAGGGCCCCGATCTCATGCTTCGGATGGAGGCGCATGCCAAGGCGATGGGCTGCGAGATTATCGGCGATATCATCACCGAGCTTGATATCAAGTCCCGCCCCTTCACCGCACGTGGCGACAGCGGCACGGTCTATACCGCCGATGCGGTGATCCTGTCGACCGGCGCGCGCGCCAAATGGCTTGGCCTGCCCAGTGAAGAAGCGTTCAAAGGCTTCGGCGTGTCGGCCTGTGCTACCTGCGACGGGTTCTTTTATCGCGGACAAGAGATTGTCGTGATCGGCGGCGGCAATACCGCCGTGGAAGAGGCGCTTTTCCTGACCAATTTCGCCTCCAAGGTGACGCTGATCCACCGCCGCGACGAATTGCGCGCCGAAAAGATCCTTCAGGACCGGCTTTTCAAGAACCCGAAGATCGAAACCCTCTGGCATCACACGCTCGACGAAGTAACCGGCACCGACAATCCCAAGGGCGTCGAAGGGGTGCGCGTGAAACATGTGGACACCGGCGAGATCACCGAAATCCCCTGCAAGGGCGTGTTCATCGCCATCGGCCACGCCCCGGCAAGCGAGCTTGTGAGCGATACGCTTGAGCTTCATAACGGCGGCTACGTCAAGGTTGAGCCCGGCAGCACCCGCACCAGCGTGCCCGGCGTGTTCGCGGCGGGCGATTTGACCGACCACATCTACCGTCAGGCCGTTACAAGCGCCGGCATGGGGTGTATGGCCGCGCTTGACGCCGAACGCTTTCTGGCCGAGCAGGACGGCTGAACAAGGCGCGCGTTTGACTGCTTGCCATAGCAGCGGTCAAACGCACGTCCTACGTCCTCATCTTCTGTAGCGGTTTTATGCTGAACTGCGATAAATTCGCGGCATTTTCGCCTCTTTTCACCAAACGCTGCCTGTTTAACTTGAAACTTGCCCTTTTGCGGGTCTATTTCGCGCGCAACCACGGTTGCATGCGGCAACCAAATTTAACTTTGCAATTTGCCCGAGGGTTTCCATGCAACACCAAAATCTTGCCCCCATTCCCGAGCTTTACGTCTCGCACGAAAGCGCACAGAAACTGAAAGTTGAGGCTGCGGACCTTATCAGTTGGGATTTGAACCCACGTCAGATTTGCGACCTCGAACTTTTGATGAACGGTGGGTTCAACCCGCTCAAGGGGTTTCTGAGCGAAGCCGATTATGACGGTGTCGTCGACAACATGCGCCTCGCCAATGGCGCACTCTGGCCGATGCCGATCAACCTTGATGTCAGCGAAAAATTCGCCGAGGCGCTGGAGCTTGGGCAGGATATCGCGCTGCGCGACCAGGAGGGCGTGATCCTCGCCACGATGACGGTGACCGACCGTTGGACCCCGAACAAGGCGCGCGAGGCCGAAAAGGTATTCGGCGCCGACGACTCTGCGCACCCGGCGGTGAACTATCTGCATAACACGGCCGGTTCGGTCTATCTTGGCGGGCCGGTCACCGGCATTCAGCAACCGGTGCATTACGATTTCCGCGGCAGCCGCGACACCCCGAACGAATTGCGCGCGCTGTTCCGCAAACTCGGCTGGCGTCGCGTTGTGGCGTTTCAGACCCGCAACCCGCTGCATCGCGCGCATCAGGAGCTGACCTTCCGCGCCGCCAAGGAGGCGCAGGCGAACCTGTTGATCCACCCGGTCGTGGGTATGACCAAGCCGGGCGATGTCGATCACTTTACCCGCGTGCGCTGTTACGAGGCGGTGATTGACAAATATCCGGGCTCGACCACCACGATGAGCCTTTTGAACCTTGCCATGCGCATGGGCGGCCCCCGCGAGGCGGTCTGGCACGGGCTGATCCGCGCCAATCACGGCTGCACCCATTTCATCGTCGGTCGCGATCACGCCGGCCCCGGCAAAAACTCGGCCGGTGATGATTTCTATGGCCCCTATGATGCCCAGGATCTGTTCCGCAAGTATCAGGATGAAATCGGCGTCGAGATGGTCGATTTCAAACACATGGTCTATGTGCAGGAACGCGCCCAATACGAACCGATGGACGAGATCGAAGACAAGGATGACGTGACCATCCTGAATATCTCGGGCACCGAGTTGCGCCGTCGTTTGCAAGAGGGGCTTGAGATTCCGGAATGGTTCTCTTTCCCCGAAGTGGTGAGCGAGCTGCGCCGCACCCGTCCGCCACGCTCGCAACAGGGCTTTACCGTGTTCTTCACCGGCTTTTCGGGGTCGGGGAAATCCACCATCGCCAACGCCCTCATGGTCAAGCTGATGGAAATGGGCGGTCGCCCGGTAACCCTGCTTGATGGCGATATCGTGCGCAAGAACCTCAGCTCGGAACTTGGATTTTCCAAGGAACATCGCGACCTGAACATCCGCCGGATCGGCTATGTCGCCTCGGAAATCACCAAGAACGGCGGCATCGCGATCTGCGCGCCGATCGCGCCCTATGCGACCACACGCCGGGCCGTGCGCGAAGACGTCGAAGCCTTCGGCGCCTTCATCGAGGTGCATGTCGCCACCACTATCGAGGAATGTGAACGCCGCGACCGCAAAGGTCTCTACAAGCTGGCACGCGAAGGCAAGATCAAGGAATTCACCGGGATTTCAGACCCCTATGATGTTCCAGAGACGCCCGAGTTGCGCGTTGAAACCGAAGGTGCAGATGTCGACAACTGCGCGCATCAGGTGATCCTCAAGCTTGAACAGATGGGCCTTATCGCGGGCTGATTGCCCCACCCCACAGTGATCGCCAAAGGGCCGCTCCATCGGGGCGGCCCTTTTGATTTGCTCACAGATGTAATTGCCCAGACATAAGCACCCGGCCCTGACCAGAAACCCGCACGCCGGTGATGGCATCGGGCGGGCCAAGCACCTCGATCTCGGCGCGGCCCGGTCGACCCATCCAATGGCCCTGTTCGGCCACGAAACGCGGGCTTTCAATCAACCCATGCCGCCAGAGATAAGCCGCCATCGCCCCGCTGGCCGATCCGGTAAAGGCATCCTCGGGCGGGCTTGGCGGCGCAATAAGCAGGCGTGAAAACGTATCCCCCGCCGCTGTTGCGCCCTCCAGAGTAACCCAGAACGGCTCCATCATATCACTATCACCATGCCCTAGATGCGTCGCCAACCGCGCCAGGGCACCCTGATCAAGCACGAGCCGACGCAGCACGTCGTGATCGCGCAGAACCGTAATGCAAAACGGTAAACCGGTTGAAACCACCTGCGGCGTGGCGATGATATCATCCGCCGCGATCCCGCCGACAGCCGCCACAAGATCGCGCGGCAGGTCCGGTCCGAACACGGGGGCAACCTGTGTCATGGTGATGCGCGGCACGTCCTCGCGCGCGTCAATCGTGATTGGTACAAGCCCCGCGCCGGTCTCCAGCATAAGCTCGCGCCCGCGCGTCAATCCGCGCGCCACCAAAGAGGCAACCGTCGCAATCGTCGGATGCCCGGCAAAGGGAATTTCCCGGCTGGCAAGAAAATAGCGCACCTTGATATCGGCCACCTCGGAGGGCTCGAGAAAGGTGCATTCCACAAGCGAGGTTTCGCGCACAAAGGCCTGACAGGTCTCGCCCGTCAGGGTCCCAGCATCATGCACCACCGCACAGCCATTGCCGCCGAACGCCTGATCGGTAAAGGCATCGACCCAGTCAAACACATAGCTGGTCATCGCCGGGCCTGCCTCTCTTGAAGATTAGTGAACCGTGACCGGGTTCATGTTGTTCTGACGCGCCAGCATAAAGGCAAGCTTGCGGTCGCCCACAAGCGCCAGCCGCTCACCATCAACGGTGTGAACCGCGTAAAGCGTGGTCAGATCGCCCGCCTGCTCGCGCATCTCCTCGGGCAGGTCTTTGACTTTGACCGGCCGCACATAGACGATCGCAGGTGCCTCATTGATCTCGAAGTCGTATTTGGTATCCATCCTGGCTTACCCCTTGTTTATCTTGACCCTCTGCACAACCGGTTCGGGTTGGGCACGGGTCAGGTCAACATGCAACAGACCGTTTTCCATGATCGCCTCGCCGACTTCGACCCCATCGGCCAGCACGAAAGAACGCTGGAATTGCCGCGCGGCAATCCCGCGGTGCAGGTATAGGCGGGCCTCGGCATCGTCATTCTGACGGCCCCGGATCACCAATTGGCGATCCTCGACCGTGATCGACAGGTCATCCTCGCCAAACCCGGCCACGGCAAGCGTGATCCGATAGGAATTGTTCGAGGTCTGTTCGATATTGAAAGGCGGATAACCCTCATTGCCGGATTTCGCACTGCGTTCCAACATGCGCTCAAGCTGTTCAAACCCGAGCATGTAGGGGTGCGACCCCAGTGTAAGCTTTGTCATCGACATGTCCTTGATTCTAAGCGACCGTCCGTTACGCAGGCCCCGTTATGGCAACCTGCCCCCGAAATATGGGGATTGCGATGCGCGCGTGCAAGGGCTTTGCGAAACGGCGTAAACTCAGTATCTTATGGGTTCAACGGTGCAAGGGAATCGCCAGCCATGAATGCCTATAGCGATCTTTCGATGAAATCCGAAGACGTCCTGCGGGTCGAGCTTGAGGAATTTCGCCGTGAGCACCGCGATCTGGATGAGGCCATTCGTGCGCTTCAACTGAACGCAACCGCCGATCAGCTAACCTTGCAACGCCTGAAAAAGAAGAAACTTTACCTGCGCGACATCATCGCCCGCATCGAAGACCGGCTTTATCCGGACATCATTGCGTAACGCCTGCCGATCAGTATAGTGCGCGCTTCATTGCAAGGGGCGTGATATGACAGTGGTCAAAGTCGGCATCATCATGGGAAGTCAGTCGGACTGGTCGACCATGCGCGAAGCCGCTCAAATTCTCGATGAACTGGGTGTCGCCTATGAGACGAAAATCGTCTCGGCGCATCGCACGCCGGATCGGCTCTGGGAGTATGGCAGAACCGCCGTCGCGCGCGGGCTGCAGGTGATCATCGCAGGCGCCGGCGGGGCCGCGCATCTGCCCGGCATGATGGCCAGCAAAACCCGCGTGCCGGTGATCGGCGTCCCGGTTCAGACCAGGGCCCTCTCGGGTGTCGATAGCCTCTATTCCATCGTGCAGATGCCGCGTGGCTTTCCGGTGGCGACCATGGCCATCGGCGGGGCGGGTGCCGCCAACGCCGGCCTGATGGCCGCCGCGATCCTCGCCAATGGCGACGCCGATCTTGCCGCGCGGCTGGATCAATGGCGCAATGCCCTCTCGGCCTCAATTCCGGATGAACCAACCGATGACTGATCCCCTTCCCACCGGCGCAACCATCGGCATTCTGGGCGGTGGCCAATTGGGCCGGATGCTCTCGGTGGCCGCTGCGCGCCTTGGCCTGCGCTGTCATATTTTTGAACCCGGCGCCAACCCGCCTGCGGGCGACGTGGCCCATGCCGTCACCACCGCCGGTTACGACGATGAGGACGCCCTGCGCGCCTTTGCCCAAAACGTTGATGTCATCACCTATGAGTTCGAGAATATCCCGACCTCGGCCCTCGATATCCTGGAAAAGATCAAACCCGTCCGCCCCGGACGCAAGGCCCTGCGCGTCAGTCAGGACCGCCTTGTCGAAAAGGCCTTCCTGAGCGATCTTGGCCTGCAAACCGCGCCTTTTGCCGGCGTTGACGATGCCGAGGATCTCTTCGAGGCGATGGCCGAAATCGGCCTGCCCGCGATCCTCAAGACCCGCCGCCTTGGCTATGACGGAAAGGGACAGGCACGGATCACGACCCGTGACGACGCCGAAGCCGCGCTCGCCGATATGGCCGGACAGCCGGCTATTCTCGAAGGCTTCATCGCGTTTTCGCACGAGGTTTCGGTGATTGCCGCCCGGGGTGAGACCGGCGATATCGCCTGCTTCGATCCCGGCGAGAACGTCCATCAGGACGGCATCCTGCGCACCACCACCGTGCCCGCCCGCCTGAGCAGCGCTCAGCGAACCGATGCGGTGCTTCTGGCGGCCAAGATCCTCAACAAACTGCGCTATGTCGGCGTGATGGGGGTCGAACTTTTCGTGACTGACACCGGCCTTATCGTCAATGAAATCGCCCCTCGGGTGCATAATTCCGGCCATTGGACGCAACAGGGCTGCGCCATTGATCAGTTCGAACAACATATTCGCGCCGTCGCGGGCTGGCCCTTGGGCGATGGCACGCGCTATGCCGATGTGGTGATGGAAAACCTGATCGGCGCCGATATGAACCGCGTGCCGGATCTGGCCAAAACCGCCAATACCGCGATCCACCTTTACGGCAAGGCCGAGGTCAAACCGGGCCGCAAGATGGGCCATGTGAACCGCATCGTCAAATAAGGCAGCCCCCGTCTTTCATCTTTCCATAAATACTCAGAACCGCGACGCAGGCCCCTTGCGACGCGGTTAACCGATAAAACGCGCCGCCGCCTCGCCGGACATATAGCTGATGCGCCCGGCGGCCATGGTCGCCGTCACCTTGCGGCTACGCGCCTCAAGCACCACAAGATCGGCCCGCAATCCGGCGCGCAGCAGCCCCCGGTCGGCAAGCCCCAAAATCCGCGCAGGCCCGGCCGAAACAAGCCCCCAGGCGCCTGCCAGATCAAGCAGCCCCCCATCGGCCAGCAAAAACGCCGCGCGCTTGAGCGACGGATAGTGATAATCCGAGGCAAGCGCATCCACCAGACCCATCGCCACAAGTTCGATCGCGCTGGCATTGCCGTTATGCGAATTGCCCCGCACCACATTTGGTGCGCCCATGATCACCGCATCGCCGCCGCTTTGCGCCTCTTCGGCGGCCTCGCGCGTTTCGGGAAATTCGGCAATCCTCACACCGCGCGCGCGCGCCGCGCGGCGCTGATCAACGTGGCGGTCATCATGGCTTCCAAGGCGCACCCCGCGCGCGACAAGATCGGCGCTCAGCCGGTCAAGTGCGTCGGGCACCTCGCCCATGGCGGCATGCAAACCTTGGATGAATTCCAGATGTTTCTCGGGATTGCGCCCGATCCGAAGCGCCTGACCGTGCAGGCGTGGCGGGCGCTTGCCCTTGTCGAGCGCCTCATGCGGCAGGTGATCGTTGAACACCACATAAGGGATGCCATGGCGCGCGACCATCTCGGCCATTGCCGCGTAATCGTCCAGCATCGCCACTTCAAAGCGAAGCTGCGCGCGCAGATCTGTCGCCACCTGATCGCGCAGACGTGCAATCGCGTCAAACACACGCTCGGCAAACTCCGGCCCCCGCATGCCGCCTTCCCAGCTATAGAACTGCGCCAGCGTGGCGGTGGTGATGCCGTTTGCGGCCAGTTCCGCTTCGGCGGCGATCAACCCCTCGCCAAGGTCCTTCATCGCACCGCGCCGCGGGGCAAGGTGGCGCTCGAACCCGTCGCCATGCACATCGACAATCCCCGGCAGCACCAGATAACCGCTCAGATCAACCTCGCGCCCAATCGTCCTATCCCCGATCACGCCATCGCTTATGCCGAGCGGCTCATCGGATAGCCCCCCGGGGCGCAGAACCTGTGCGCCGGTCAACGTCAGGCTAAGCGCGCTCATTCCTCGACCCAACCCCAGAGGACATCGCCAAGCGTGAGATCATGATCAAACGCCCCGTCGCGCAGAAAGTTCTCGACCTGCGCGATCACAAGCGGGTTGTTCATCATGAAGGTATGCGTCACCGGCAGGCTCAGGTGATCGGCCATGCCGTCGACCCGCGTCGAGGCGACCGACACCTTGCCGTCATCCGGCCCCTCGATCACGCTTGAATAATAGGGGTTGAGCGAGCGCGTACCGGCAATCACCCCAAGCTCGAAATCCACTGGCGGGAGCTGTTCCGGCAGGCCCTCCGGTCCGGTCTCAAGCTCTGCGCCGGCCGGGCCGTTGAGCCATTGAAAAAGCTCAAGCCCGCCCAATTCGTCAACAAGTTCGCTGCCGTGATTGGGCGGCGCAAGCATGACCACGCGGCCCATGTCAGCGGGCCGATTATCCTTGAGCCAGAGCCGCAACAGGATGCCGCCCATCGAATGGGTCACGAAATGCACCTTGGTATCGCCGCACACCCGTACCCCGAATGGCAGGGTCTCTTCGGCGAGCTGCTCAATGCGCTCTTCGGTCGAGGGGTAATCCGGGCTGAAGACATCATAGCCTGCCAGTTCAAGCGCCTCCTGCAACACCAGCAACGAGGTATCGGACCGCGCCAGCCCATGCAGCAGCACCACGCAATCCGCGCGCGCGGGCGCTCCGATCAGGCCGACACAAAGGCCAAGGGCGAAAAGCATCTGTTTCATGTGGTTCAGATAGGTATATTTGACCCTGCTGAACAGCCCTTTTCCCACCCGGAGATACCAGTGTGACCATACGCCTTGCCACGCGCGCCGTTATCCTTCACGACAATCGGCTTTTGCTGGTCAATGCCTTTCCGGGCCATCAAAGCGATCTGTGGTGCGCGCCGGGTGGCGGTGCCGAGGTGGGCGCCTCGCTTCCCGACAACCTAAAGCGCGAGGTTTTTGAAGAGACCGGGCTGCGTATCCGCGTCGGCCCGCCCTGTCTTGTGAACGAATTTCACCAGCCGGAAACCGGCTTTCATCAGGTCGAGGTTTTCTTTCGCTGCACCATCACCGACGGCACGCTGAGCGACGATTGGCAAGACCCCGAGGCGGTGGTCAACCGCCGCCGTTTTGTGACCGAGGAGGAAATTACCGGCCTGCGCGTCAAGCCCGACAGCCTTGCGCATGTCGCCTGGGCGCGGGGCATGGGGTATGATCCACTCGAAGTTCTGGTAAGGTAGCGCGATGAACAAGGCCTTTACCAAAGAGGATGACGGCAGCACGCCGGAACGCCTGCCTGATCTGCCGATCAGCAACCACCCCAACCATGTCACACCGCAGGGCCTGGCCGCGCTCAAGGCGCGTCACGCCAGCCTTGAGACCGAGGTAAGCCGCCTGCGCGAGGCGCGCGATTTCCTGGATGACCTGCACCCGCTGGCCGTAGCGGAACGCGATCTGCGCTATGTCGAGGCGCGGCTGAACACCGCGATCCTTGTGCCTCCGCCCGAGGGACCATGCGATCAGGTGCTCTTTGGCGCAACCGTTGCGGTGGCCGATGAAGACGGGCGCGAGACCTCCTATACTATCGTCGGCGAGGATGAATCCGATCCCGAGCGGCACCTGATCGCGGGGTTTTCTCCGCTGGCGCGCGCCCTGATCGAGGCGCATGTCGGGGATATTGTCGAATGGCCCAAACCCAGCGGTCTGGTCGAGCTTGAGGTGCTGCGCGTCACCTATCGCGATTAGCCTCGCCCAAACGGCAGGACCGAGATCGCAACACCGCCCAGCACCAAAACCGTCGCCATCACGAATTGCAGGTCAAGCGCCTCGGCGAGAAAGATCATGCCGCCCGCCATGGCAATCACCGGCACGGTCAGCTGTGCCACCGCCGCCACGCTTGCGCCAATCCGTGGCACGATCGAATACCACATCGCATAGCCGACCCCCGAGGTCAGCGCGCCCGAGGCAATCGCCAGCAAAATCCCGTCGTGGCCGATCTCTGCACCGCCCGGCCCGGCGGGCCAGACCAGGGTAATCAGCACCCCGGCCGGGGCGGCCAGAATGAAATTCGCCGCCGTCGCCTGAAGCGCGTCGCGGTTGAGCCGCCCTGCCAGCGAATAGATGCCCCAGCCAACCCCGGCCAGTGCCATCAAGAGCGCATGCAGCGGGCTAATCGCCGGGCCGACGCCGGGCCAGAGCAGCCAGGCCAAGCCGCCAAAGGCCATGATCGCCCCGATCCAACGGCGCGGTGGCATCGCCTCGCGCGCCCAAAGCCCGCCGACGAACATGGTGATCTGAACCACGCCAAACAGGATCAGCGCGCCAAGCCCGGCATCCAGCGCAGTGTAAGCCCCTGAAAAGCCGTAGATATAGACCAGAAGCGACAGCACCCCGGCGATCCGCCCCGGACCGCGCAAATTGATCCGCCCGCGCAGCACAAGGCAAAGCCCCGCCAGCATCACCGCGCCTGCCACAAGGCGGATCGCGCCGAAACTTGCGGCGTCAATGCCCCCCCCGGCAAGCGCCAAACGGTTCAGCACCGAATTGGCGGCAAAGGCGATCATGGTGGCAGTGGTCAGCAAGAACAGCGGCATCAATGGCTCTCGAAGGCTTTGGGATAGATCAGGGTCCGTTCTGGCACATCTGTTCCCGGACCTGCCAGCAACGTATTCGTGATCAGATAGGGCGAGCCTAGCCTGACGGCGCGCTCAAGGCTGAACCCGGCGCGTTGGTAAAATCCGGGCTGGCCCAGAACGACCACATAACATCCGCTCAGGCGCGCCCATTCCGACAGAAGGCCGATCATCCGGCGGCCATGCCCCTGCCCTTGCCAGTCGGGATCAATCGCCACCGGGGCAAGGCAGAACCAGTGTTTGGGGCTGCGCATCTTCGAGATGGCATAATAGCCAACGATGCCATCGCCCGAAGGCAGCACGGTTTCACCTGCGATATCGCCTGCCCGGCGCAGCCTGTCGACAAGCCGCGCCTCGGCCTGCCCGTCAAAGGCGCGCTGCAACAAGGCGGCCACCTCCGGTTCTTCGCCACGCCGCATCTCGCGGCTGAATTGCGGGCCGCGCATCATGCAGCTAGTCACAGCTATTGGCGCTCAGCACCTCGGTCGGCGCGCTGTCTTGCGGATACCATTCCAGCCCCATCTTCCAGCCCATAGGTGTCTTTTGGCTGTTCTTGTGGCGGGTCAGGGTGACAAAGCCGTATTGCGTAACGGTCGTGACATCCGCCTTGATCGTTTTGCCCGATGACGAGGGCAAGATTGCCGTGCGCCCCGTATAATCGGTGCCGCATTTCAGGGTTTTGAGGTACGGCCCCGAGCCACCGTCGATGCCGGGCATATAGGACCGGTCCCAGCGGGTGCCGCCATGGCCTGCAATCACCACATCCATCAGAACATCGCTTTGATCCTCAAAGATTTGCAGATGCTGAAACAGGTGCTGGTGTCCGGCCAGTACCGCGTTGGGCCAGCAGGACGTGTCAGCGCAGCCCTTCGACAGCGCGTCGGCCACCGCATGCCTGATCGAACGATCGCCAATGTCATGTGTGCCACCGCTGTAATACTCTTCTTTCACCGGGGGGTAATGGGTCAGCCATAGCTTGTTACGCCCGGCGCCTGACGGGTTGGCAACATAGTGCTGGCCTTGCCGGGTTGGGCCAAAGGCGCCATTGGCCTGCGCCAGTCCGGGCTGCGAGGAGTCGATCACATAGATGGTGTACTCGTCCACGCTCTGATCATTGCGCGGCGCGATGCTGAACGACCACGGCGCGCTCCAGGGGCCCACACCGCCCGTCGGGCAAGTGGCCTGATCGCCCGGGCCGAACAGCTCGTACCAGCCCTCGCCCGACCATTGCGCATCGCAGCGTTCGTGATTGCCGCGCACAAAGACGAATGGTGACACCAGCAGCATCGGCTGTGCGGGCACCAGAAATTCCTGCAACCAGTATTCAAACCGATTGGGCGCGCCGAACCAGTAATCGGCATCCTCATAGAAATAATGATGATCGCCGCCATGCATTATGAAATCGGGCCGTTTGCCGGCCACGCGGCCCGCCAGATCGCCAAATCCGTAAATCACCCCAGGATGATCCGGATAGGTGTTTGGGTCCTTGCTCAGGCAATCCTGCCAGTAGCGACTGAATTTCTTGTGCTTCGGGGTCTCGTACTTTCCGCGACAGCCGGTGTCGGACATGAAAACCGCGCTCAGCGTCTTGCCCGCGTCGGTGCGCGCACCCAGTTGCGCAGGCCCTGCCAGTTGCGCCCTGGCCTTCGCAGTGCTGCCCGGCGTGCCCTGATAAAGTTCGGCAACCTTGCCATTGCGGTTGATTTTGACGGTCTGTGCGCTCTGGTCCAGCGCGATCTGGCACACCGCAACCTTGTAGGCATCGCCCCTTATAAAGCCACTCTTGCCATCCGCGTCGCGGGTGTGCCCGCTCAGCGTGGCGCGGGCCTTGACCGTGGTCCCGCTTTGGGCGCCAGCCACCTGATATGTCGCACAGGCCGCATTGGCATCGCCCGAGGGCAGCGTCACCACATAGCGCAGCTCAACGCCCGGCACGCGCGCGCCGACCACCCGGCCCGGCAATTGGTCGGGCGTGATCTGCGTCCAGGCCGCCAAAAGCTCAATTTGCGTGATGTCGGGGTTGTTCACCCGCGCGGGCGGCACCGGCACATCGGCGGCACCAACAGGCATCCCCGCAAGGCCCATCGCACAGGCCGATATGGCACTTTTTACCATGGTTGGCAGGTTCATCTGAAATCTCCTTTGATAAAAATATGCTCTACATTTGTCGCGCGTGCCGGCGCAAAGTCAAAGCCTATACCCGGTCATGAAAAAGGGGCCGCCCGAAGGCGACCCCAATACGTTAGCACAGATGTGGCGCAGATTACATCATGCCGCCCATGCCGCCCATGTCGGGCATGCCGCCACCGGCTCCAGCGCCTTCTTTGGCGGGCTGGTCGGCAACCATCGCTTCGGTGGTGATCAGCAGGCCCGCGATCGAGGCTGCGTCTTCCAGAGCGGTGCGCACAACTTTGGCCGGGTCGATCACACCGAATTTGAACATGTCGCCATATTCATCGGTCTGCGCGTTATAGCCAAACTTGAGGTCTTCGCTCTCGCGGATTTTGCCCGCGACAACCGAACCGTCAACACCAGCGTTCTCGGCGATCTGACGCAGCGGCGCTTCGAGCGCCTTGCGAACGATCATGATACCGGCGTTCTGGTCGCTGTTGGCGCCTTGCAGGTCCAGGAGGGTCTTGGCCCCCTGAACGAGGGCAACACCGCCACCCACAACGATACCTTCTTGCACGGCCGCACGTGTGGCGTTCAGCGCGTCATCGACGCGGTCTTTACGCTCTTTCACCTCGGTTTCGGTCATGCCGCCGACGCGGATAACAGCAACACCACCGGCCAGTTTGGCCACGCGCTCTTGCAGTTTTTCACGGTCGTAATCGCTTGTGGTGTCTTCGATCTGCTGACGGATCTGAGTGACCCGCGCTTCGATCTCTGCCTTGTCACCGTGACCGTCGACGATGGTGGTTTCGTCTTTGGTGATGTTCACGGTCTTGGCCGAGCCGAGCATATCCATGGTGACGGATTCAAGCTTCATGCCAAGGTCTTCGCTGATCACCTGACCGCCGGTCAGAATGGCAATATCCTGAAGCATCGCCTTGCGACGGTCGCCAAAACCGGGGGCCTTGACCGCAGCAATTTTCAGACCGCCACGCAGCTTGTTGACCACGAGGGTCGCCAGGGCTTCGCCTTCAACGTCTTCGGCAATGATCAAAAGCGGCTTCTGGCTCTGGATCACTTGCTCAAGCAGCGGAACCATGGCTTGCAGCGACGACAGTTTCTTTTCGTGCAGCAGGATCATGCAGTCGTCAAGCTCGGCAATCATCTTGTCCGAGTTGGTGACGAAATAGGGGCTCAGGTAGCCGCGGTCGAATTGCATACCTTCGACAACATCGGTCTCTGTTTCCAGGCCTTTGTTTTCTTCGACGGTGATCACACCCTCGTTGCCGACTTTCTGCATCGCGTCTGCGATCTGACGACCGATTTCCGCTTCGCCGTTGGCAGAGATGGTGCCGACCTGGGCAACTTCCGCGCTGTCATTGACGGGGCGCGAGGCGGCCCGGATGGCAGCGACCACTTTGTTGGTGGCCAGGTCGATACCGCGCTTGAGGTCCATCGGGTTCATGCCGGCGGCAACCGATTTCATGCCTTCCTTGACGATGGCCTGGGCCAGAACGGTGGCGGTGGTGGTGCCGTCGCCTGCTTCGTCATTGGTGCGGCTGGCGACTTCTTTCACCATCTGCGCGCCCATGTTTTCGAACTTGTCTTCCAGTTCGATTTCCTTAGCAACCGATACACCGTCTTTGGTGATCCGCGGCGAGCCGAAGGATTTGTCCAGAACCACATTGCGGCCTTTGGGGCCGAGTGTCACCTTGACCGCATCGGCCAGGATGTTGACGCCCTTGAGCATGCGATTGCGGGCGTCGGTGGAAAAACGTACGTCTTTTGCAGCCATTTTCAGGTGCTCCCGTTTTTTGATAATCTAGTGTTGATGAGGTAAAAGCGCGGTTTGAAAACCGGGCCTTATGCCATCAGACCCAGAATGTCGCTTTCTTTCATGATCAACAGCTCTTCGCCATCAACCGTAACTTCGGTGCCCGACCATTTGCCGAACAGGATGCGGTCGCCGGCTTTTACAGCCATCTCGATCAGCTCGCCGTTATCCTTGCGCGCGCCGTCGCCGCAGGACACAACTTCACCCTCGCTGGGCTTTTCTTTTGCGCTGTCGGGAATGATCAATCCGCCAGCAGTTTTTTCTTCGCTTTCAACGCGGCGTACAAGCACGCGGTCATGCAGCGGTTTAAATGCCATCTCTGAGGCTCTCCTTGGCTCAAAGTTTCTTCCGATGACCCCTACACGGGGGTCGTTATCACTCAGTCACCCCGAGTGCTAACGATGCATAGCTAGGGATCACGCGAAACGGAGTCAACACCGTTGATCCATAAAATTCAGCACTTTCGCCCGCCCTTGCATATGGAAATTATGCCGCAGTGCAGCATTACAGGTGACAAACCATCCGTCCCCCCCTATAAAGCGCGCAAATCAGACAGACCCACAGGATTGACCCCAAATGACAACACTTGTTTTCGGCCATAAATCGCCCGACACCGATTCCACCGGCTCGCCCATCATCTGGGCCTGGTATCTGAACGACGTGCAGGGCATCCCTGCTGCCCCTGCCCTGTTGGGGGAACCCAACACCGAGGCGCTGTTCATGCTGGACCGCTGGAAGCTGGACAAGCCCCAGATCATCGAGGGCGTTGCCGCCGATGCGCCCGTCGTGATCGTCGACACCAACAACCCGGCCGAGCTTCCGGCCGATATCAATGCCGCCGATATCCGCGGCATCATCGACCATCACAAGCTTGTTGGCGGGCTTGAGACCAAGGGCCCCATCGACATCCGGATCGAGCCTTTGGCCTGCACCGCGACGATCATGTACAAGATGATCGGCAAGGACATGGCGCAAATGCCGACCGCCATCAAAGGCGCGATGCTGACCTGTATCCTGAGCGACACGCTTGAATTCCGCTCGCCCACGACGACGCAGGAAGACAAGGCCATCGCCCATGCGCTTGCCGAAGATCTCGGTATCGTGATCGCCGATTACGCCGCCGAAATGTTCGCCGCGAAATCCGATGTCTCGGCCTTTTCAGACGCCGAATTGCTGCGGATGGATTCAAAAGAATATGGCGTTGGCGACACCAAGTTCCGCGTCAGCGTTCTTGAAACCACAGCCCCCGCGACGGTGCTGGATCGCAAGGCCAGCCTGATGAACACCATGACAGCCGTTGCCGCCGAAGATGGCGTTGATCAGGTTCTGTTGTTCGTGGTCGACATCCTCAACGAGGAAGCCACGCTATTGGTGCCCAACGATCTGGTGAAAACCCTGGCGGAAAAATCCTTTGGCGCGACCGTCTCGGGCGACGCTGTTGTTCTGCCCGGCATCATGAGCCGCAAGAAACAGATCATCCCCAATCTCAAGGTCTGAGGGCAATCTCAAACCGATAGAAAGGGGCGCCCTGTGCGCCCCTTTTTGTGGGTTCAGACCACGATCAACCCGCGGCTGGTGGCGCGGGCGACCGCATGGATGGTATTGACCGCCCCAAGCTTGAAGCGCGCCGATTCAACATAAACCCGCAGGGTATGTTCGGAAATGCTCAGCGTTTGTGCCACCTGGGCCCGGCTATAGCCCATCGCCAAAAGGGTAAGCCCGTCAACCTCGCGCGGCGACAGGGATTGCACCTGACCGGGATTGCGGTCAGGCTCGAAATCAAGCGCCTTCTGATTGAAGTAATGCGCGATCAGGATCAGGTCGCGCCGATGCTCTTCGGTAAAGGCCGCCCATTTCGCGTCATCGCAGGTATGGCTGACCGTGAACAAGGCAAACTGGCCGTTCGGGCCGCGCACGGGCACCGAATAGCCCTGGTTTCCGGTGCCGTATTTGATCGCTTCAACCTGAAAGGCACGGGCGGCCTTGCCAGACCAGTCAAGCCGCTTCCAGTCGACCGGATGAAAAAGCTTGTAGCATCCCTGAATAACCGGATCGACGCGCACATAATCCTGATCGAGATAGCGTTGCACCCAGGTCGGCGAATAGGTGCCACACCCGTATTGGTCACCGGCGCCGCTGACCCAGTGATAGACCATGTGATCAACGCGTAGAAGATCGCGAAATTGCTCGATAAGCCTCTGCAAATCGGTCAGGTCAGAGGCATGTTCCAAAGCCTCCAATAACTGTTCCAACCGCACGGGCGGGATCGCGTTCATTCGCGGAATGTCCTTCCCCAGTCAACGCAAGCTCGGTCGCGGCCACCAGCCGTGTATCATCCAGCTGTTCGGCCAAAACACTCAACCCATTTTCATGGGCGAATGTTTGTAGATCGGCAAGAACGTCGAGTATCCATTCGTTTCGCATCTATCAGCCTCGCGTAGCATTGGTTAACAAAAGGTTAACACAACTATAACATGCGTCGAAATCCAGTGTTATTCGCGAATAACAACTCCCCAGAAATAGCGGGGCCTCGCTTTGCTAAGCGATTGGCACCATTGAATCGCATTAAACGCGAACCGCCCGCGAATCGATCCAACGATTCGCGGGCGGTGTCGGGTCGCTAAACTCAATGCTGATTATGAACGCCCTGCCTCGACCACGTCTTCGACCGTGCGCAATCCGGTGCGCGGGGCCTGAACCAGAACCGCCATATTGCCCGGCTTATGCTCGTTGCGCAGCATCTTGAGGTGCGCGGCGGGGATTTCATCCCAGGGGAACACTTCGGACATGCAGGGATCAATCCGGCGCTCGATCATGAGCTTGTTGGCCGATGCCGCCTGTTTGAGATGGGCAAAATGCGAGCCTTGCAGACGCTTTTGGTGCATCCACATATAGCGCACGTCAAAGGTACAGTTGAACCCGCTGGTGCCCGCGCAGATCACCACCATGCCACCCTTTTTGCACACCAGGCTGGACACCGGAAAGGTTGCCTCGCCGGGGTGTTCAAACACGATATCAACGTTGTTGCCCTTGCCGGTGATATCCCAGATCGCCTTGCCGAATTTGCGGGCTTCCTTGAACCATGTGGCATATTCGGGCGTGTTCACGGTAGGCAATTGCCCCCAACAGCTAAAGTCCTTGCGGTTGATCACGCCCTTGGCGCCCAGATCCATGACGAACTGGCGCTTGTCTTCGTCCGAAATCACGCCGATGGCATTACCGCCCGCCGCATTGATAAGCTGGATCGCGAACGACCCAAGACCGCCCGAGGCGCCCCAGACAAGAACGTTCTGACCGGGCTTAAGCTCGTGCGGGTGATGGCCAAACAGCATCCGATAGGCCGTGGCCAGCGTCAGGGTGTAGCAGGCGCTTTCTTCCCACGTCAGATGCTTGGGGCGCGGCAGCAATTGCTGTGCCTGCACATTGGTGAACTGGGCAAACGACCCATCGGGCGTCTCATAGCCCCAGATCCGCTGACTGGGCGAGAACATCGGATCGCCGCCGTTGCATTCCTCGTCGTTGCCGTCATCCTGGTTACAGTGGATGACAACCTCGTCGCCCACCTTCCAGTTCTTGACCCTGTCGCCCACGGCCCAGACAATGCCAGAGGCATCTGAGCCGGCGATGTGATACTCGGCCCCGTGACCGTCAAACGGGCTGATCGGGACACCAAGACCGGCCCAGACGCCGTTATAGTTAACGCCTGCCGCCATCACCAGAACAAGCACTTCGTGGCTGTCCAGAACCGGGGTATCGACCACCTCGATCTGAAAGCTCTTATCGGGCTCGCCGTGGCGCTCGCGCCGGATCGCCCAAGCATACATCTGCTTGGGAACATAGCCCAAGGGGGGCATTTCACCGACCTCGTACAGGTCTTTTTCGGGTGCCTCGTAGGGCGCAATACCCGGTTCTGTATCCAAAGCCATGATAAGCCTCCTGTCACAAAATTGCCGCGACGCAGAATCGCGCCTCTCTGACCTTGAAATATCTAGCGATGCGCAACAATGCAATGCCAAAGGATACATTTTTGTAACTTTATGACCGAGCGAGCGCAGAATTTCGGCTAATTCGCGCTGCAATCGCGAAAAAGATGGGCGATCGAGGCCGCGTAGAATTCAACGATAGGCCGCTCGCACTCGACCACCGAATACGCACCGCCAACCTCTTGCACCATCTCGCGCTTGGTCAAGACCTGAAGGCCGAACCGCGCGCCATAGCCGATATCCTCGCGCGGCAGGTGCAGATAGGCGTTGCTCACATCCAGATCCGCCGCCATGTCGGCCACGGCCTTCTCCAGTTCGGCCATGCTCAGCGGCGCTTTGGCCTGCAACAATGCGCGCGCCACAAGTGGCACAGGCAGCACCGGCACCTCTTGGCCGATCCGCTCCATCAAGAGCTGTGCAAGCCCTTCGATCCCCGCCGCCGGATGATCGCGCTCAAATTCCGCAAGCGACAGCGGCGCGCCAAAGCTTACCGCCGCATAGCCATGCCGATGATAGCGCCCGCGCAGCCGCAGCCAGACCTGTTTGAGGATAAAGCGCCCGATCACACTGATGCGCGCCGGAAACTTGCGACCGCCGGCCTGCCGCGCCGCCACCAAAAGGCGATCTTCAAACACCCGGTCGTAATTCAGGGCGACCGGCACGAACACCACATCGCGTGCGCCGGGGGTGCGTTCTTCGACAAGATATTTCAGCAACCCAAGCTTGGGCGGGGCCAGGGCGCCATCAAGGCTTAGCCCGCCTTCGGGGAACATCGCCTGGGTCACGCCGCCATCGGTGGCCATGCCGACATAGCGCGCCAGAACCCTGCGATAGAGATCATCGCGCGACTTGCGGCGGATGAAATAGGCCCCCATCGCCCTGATCAACCGGCTAAGCGGCCAGACCCGCGCCCATTCGCCCACCGCATAGCTGAGCGCCGAGCGCTCTGCCGCCAGCCAGGTCACCAACACGTAATCCATGTTGCTGCGGTGGTTCATTACAAAAACCACCGTCGATCCCTTGTCCACCGCGCTCAGGGCGGCGGCGTCGAAATGGCCAAGCCGCACCCGGTACAATGACCAGCTCAGCCATTTGGCGGCGCGGATCGCAAAACCGAAATAGGCACTGGCGCTAAAGCTTGGCACGATCTCGCGTGCATATCGGCGGGCCATTTCAAAGGCGACGTTCTCGGGGATACCCTCGGCCTTGGCATGGACGACAATCGCGCGGCTTACCTCGGGGTCATAGATCAGCCGCTGAATCATGTCATGGCGCCGCGCAAGCCTGAACGGCTCAATCGGACGCTCAAGCCGGGTATTGAGCTTGGCAACCACCCGCTCCATCCGCCGTCGGAAAAACCAGCGCACCGAGGGAAACAGAAAATGCGAGGCAAAGGTGACCCCCGCAAACGCAATAAGCAAAATCAGCGCCCAGACGGGCATTTCCACCACATTCCCCATGCGCGCAGGAAAGCAGGGTTTGCACCCCGCGTAAATGCCTGTGTAAATGAGTCCATGCCGCAATGCAGCGAATTGACAGTGGCATTTTATTGCCTATAACCAAAGCGGAACGTAACAAAATTACGCAAACTGATTCACGAGGTCCCACCATGTCGCAGACGCAGAACGACAAACCGTCCGATCGCCAAGCCGATCGCCCCTGGCTCATCCGGACCTATGCGGGCCATTCCACTGCGTCGGCTTCGAACGCGCTTTACCGCGCCAATCTTGCCAAAGGGCAGACCGGTCTGTCGGTGGCTTTCGATCTGCCGACGCAGACCGGCTATGACAGCGATCATATTCTGGCGCGCGGCGAAGTCGGCAAGGTCGGCGTGCCGGTCAGTCACCTTGGCGATATGCGCGCGCTGTTTGCCGATATCCCGCTGGATCAGATGAACACCTCGATGACGATCAACGCCACCGCGCCTTGGCTTTTGGCGCTTTATATCGCCGTCGCCGAGGAACAGGGCGCCGATACCACCAAGTTACAAGGCACCGTTCAAAACGACCTGATCAAGGAATACCTGTCGCGCGGCACCTATATCTGCCCGCCCAAACCCAGCCTTAAGATGATCGGCGACGTGGCCGAATATTGCTATAAGAACGTGCCTAAATGGAACCCGATGAACGTCTGTTCCTATCATCTGCAAGAGGCCGGCGCGACACCGCAACAGGAACTGGCCTTTGCCCTTGCCACCGCCACCGCCGTGCTTGATGAGTTGAAACCGCGCGTCGCCCCCGAGGATTTTCCGGCGCTTGCCGGGCGGATTTCCTTCTTTGTGAATGCCGGCATCCGGTTTGTCACCGAGATGTGCAAGATGCGCGCCTTTGTCGATCTCTGGGATGAAATCCTTGAAACCCGTTATGGCGTGAGCGACCCGAAGTTTCGCCGCTTTCGCTATGGCGTGCAGGTCAATTCGCTTGGCCTGACCGAGCAGCAGCCCGAAAACAACGTCTATCGCATCCTGATTGAAATGCTGGCCGTGACCCTGAGCAAAAAGGCCCGCGCCCGCGCCGTGCAGCTTCCTGCCTGGAACGAGGCGCTTGGCCTGCCGCGCCCCTGGGATCAGCAATGGTCGATGCGCATGCAACAGATTCTGGCCTATGAGACCGACCTTCTGGAGTTCGACGACCTGTTTGACGGCAACCCGGCGGTCGATGCCAAGGTCGAGGCGCTCAAGGATGGCGCGCGCCACGAGCTGGCCAATATCGACAGCATGGGCGGCGCGGTCGATGCGATTGAGTACATGAAGGCCCGCCTTGTCGATAGCAACGCCGAACGCCTTGGCCGGATCGAGCGCAATGAAACCGTCGTTGTGGGCGTCAACCGCTGGCAGGAGGGCGAGCCCTCGCCGCTTCAGACCGAGGATGGCGGCATCATGGTGGTTGACCCGGCGGTCGAGGCCGAACAAATCAACCGGCTGAACGACTGGCGCAATGCCCGCGATGCGGGGGCCGTGAAACAGGCACTAGCCGATTTGCGTGCCGCCGCCGCCGAAGGGCGCAACGTGATGGAGCCCTCGATTGCCTGTGCCCGTGTCGGCGTCACCACCGGCGAATGGGCCGCCCAGATGCGCGCCGTCTTTGGCGAATATCGCGGCCCCACCGGCGTATCGGCGAACCCGTCGAACAAGACTGAGGGCCTTGAGGATCTCCGCGCCGCCGTTGACACCGTCAGCGACCGCCTTGGGCGTCGACTCAAGTTTTTGGTTGGCAAACCGGGGCTTGACGGCCATTCCAACGGCGCCGAACAGATCGCCTTTCGCGCCCGCGATTGCGGCATGGATATCGGCTATGCCGGGATCCGCCTGACGCCCGAAGAAATCGTGCGCACAGCGCTTGAGGACGAGGCCCATGTTGTCGGCCTCTCGATCCTGTCGGGCAGCCATATACCACTTGTCGAAGACCTTATGGCACGCATGCGCGAGGCGGGTCTTGGCGATGTGCCGGTGATCGTCGGCGGCATCATCCCCGAGGATGACGCCAGGCGCCTGCGCGAAATGGGCGTGGCGCGGGTCTATACCCCGAAGGATTTCGAACTCAACACCATCATGATGGATATCGTGACCCTCGCCGATCCCAAGGCGGTTGCCGCCCAATAAATCCGACCAAAGGACCAGCGAATGCCGAACGAACAGGCAAGATTTTGCTGGTCCTGACGGGCATTTGGGCACAGACTGATCTTTGGACAGTTCCAAATGATCAGGCCGCATATGACCATCACACTCCGCCCCATTCAGACCGGTGATAAACCGAAATGGACGTCTCTTTGGCGTGACTATCTGACGTTCTATGAAACCGCCCTGCCCGATACGATCTACAAAACCACGTTTTCGCGGCTCTGCTCACCCGATCACCCGGATCAAAACGGGTTTCTGGCGCTGAACAATCGCAACCCGGTCGGCCTTGTTCACTATATCTATCACCCGCACAATTGGCGGATTGAAAAAGCCTGTTACCTACAGGATCTCTATGTCGCCCCGGAAGTGCGCGGCATGGGGGTGGGTCGCAAGCTGATCGAGGCGGTCTATGCGCAGGCCGATGCCGATGGCTGTCCGTCGGTCTATTGGCTGACGCAGGAGTTCAACGCAGAGGCGCGCAAGCTGTATGACCGGATCGGCACCCTGACGCCCTTCATCAAATACAGCCGATAATTCTGGCGTTAAACCCCGATATAACGATCCACGATCGAATGATCCGCACGCAGCGCCTCGGCGGGCAAGGTCTCGGTGTTGCGGCCGTTTTCAATAAACGCCACCCGGTCAGCCACCGATAAAACCGCATCGACCCGCTGTTCCACCAACAGGATCGCGACCCCCTCGTCGCGCATCTTGACGATCACCTGACGGATCGCCTCGATCATCGAGGGTTGAAGCCCCTCGGTCGGCTCGTCCAGCAAAAGCACCTTGGGCCGCAGGCACAGCGCGCGCGCCGTCGCCAGCATCTGTTGCTCGCCGCCCGAGAGGGTCTGCGCCCGTTGGCCATAGCGTTCGCGCAAACGCGGGAAAAGTTGCAGAACCTCGTCCAGAACCTCTGGCCCGCTGTTGCGCGCGCGCAGCCCGATTTCAAGGTTCTGCGCCACGGTCAGTTCCGCAAACAAGCGCCGCCCCTGCGGGACATAGCCGATACCGCCGCGCGGCACGCGGTAGGCCGGCAGGCGGCTTATCTCCTGTCCCGCAAGCATCACCCGGCCCGACATCAACGGCACCAGCCCCATGATTGCCTGCATGGTGGTGGTCTTGCCCGCCCCATTACGCCCCAAGAGGCACAGGATTTCACCGGGCGCCACCTCAAGGCTAAGATCGCGCAGCACCTGCGCGCGCCCATATCCGGCGTTTATTCGCTCCAACCGCAGCATCACCCGTTCCCCAGATAGGCGGTCTGAACCTCGCCATTGGCGTGGATTTCATCGGGCGTGCCCTCGGCCAGAATCTCGCCGAAATTCAGCACCGTGATCCGGTCTGCAAGCTCCATCACCACGCTCATGTTGTGCTCGATCAAAAGGATCGTGGTCTTGCCCGCCAGCTCGCGGATCAGCGCCTTGAATTCGGCAATCTCGCCCTCGGCCAAACCCTGCGTCGGCTCGTCGAGGATCAATAGGCGCGGCGATTGTGCCAACCCCATGGCGATCTCCAACAAGCGCTGATGGCCATAGGACAAATCGCCCGCCTCCTGCGCCTTGCGATCCAACAGGCCGACCCGCGCAAGCGCATCATCCACCGCCAGGCCGACATCGGCCCCCTTGAGGCGGCGGCGCGCGGCAAGGGCGACGTTTTCGCCAACGCTCAGCCCGGCAAAGACCGAGGTGATCTGAAATGTATAGGCCATGCCCAGCATGATCCGCTTATGCGCCGGAAGCGCGGTGATATCGCGCCCCTCAAAGATCACCTGCCCGCCCGAGGGGGCAATGCGCCCGCAAATCATGCTCACCAGCGTGGTCTTGCCCGCCCCGTTGGGGCCAATCAGGGCGCGCACCTCGCCCTGGGGCAAATCGAAATTCACCCCCTCGACCGCGCACAACCCGGCGAAATGCTTGGACAATCCCCGCGTCGTCAAAAGCGTCATGGCAAGCCCCGCCAGACCCGGCGGCGCAATTCGCCCATCAACCCCTGCGGCGCGAACAACGTCAAAAGCACCAGTGCCACACCGGCAATCAGCATATAGGCGGTGGTCACACCCGAGCTAAGGTCAATCAGATAGAACATGAAAAGCGTGCCGATGAAGGGGCCCAGAACCGTGCCGGCACCGCCAAGCAGGACCCACAAAAGCGGAAAGATCGAATATTGAACGCTCGCAAAACTTGCCCCCGCATAGCCAAACAACAACCCGTAGGACGCCCCCGCCGCCGCCGCGATGGTGCCCGATATGATCATCGCCGCCAGCTTGTGCACGAAGATGTCATAGCCAAGCATGCGCACGCGCTCCTCATTCTCGCGGATCGCCACCAGAACCTTGCCAAAGGGCACCCGCACCAGCCAGAGGCTTGCCATCAGGCAGGTGCCAAACAGGATCAGCGCGGCGAAATAGCGATTGCCCGCATCGCTAAGATCAATCCCCCAGAGCACGCGCTGTGCCTGCTGGATCACGAAACCTTCGTCGCCACGGGTATATTCGCCAAAATAAAGGATCGTCAGGTAACCGGCCTGCGCAAACATCAGCGTCACGATCATGAAGGCCACCCCGGTGGTGCGCAGCGCCAAAAGCGCCAGCCCGCCCGAAACCACCGCGCCCGCCACAAGCCCAAGCAATAATGCGGGTGCCGGTGTCAGGCCAAGATGCTGGATCCCAAGGCCCATGCCATACATGCCCGCCGCAAAGAACAGCGCATGCCCAAGGCTTAGCAACCCGGTATAGCCAAACAGGATATTATATCCGACCGCATAACTGGCCAGCACCATGATCCGCGCAAGATTGCCGTGGTGATAGGCGGGCAAAACGAATTGCAACACAAACAGCAGCACGATCAAACCGCCATGAAGCGCAAACGCCCGCGCGCCGCCACTCATCCGGAGCGCGCCCCAAATAGGCCCTGCGGGCGAAACACAAGCACAAGCCCGACAAGCAATGTCGCCAGGATTTTCGCCAATGTGGGCGAGAAGAACACCGAGATGATGCCATCGCTCAACCCGATCAACACGGCGGCAAGCACGGTGCCCGGCAGGCTTCCAAGCCCGCCGATGATCACCACGATGAACGACAGCAAAAGCGGATCGGCCCCCATCAGGTAATGCGCCTGCTGAATGGGCACGATCAACACCCCGGCCAGCGCCGCCAGCGCCGCGCCAAGACCAAAGACAAGCGCATAGACCCGCTCGACCGGGATGCCAAAGGCCTGCGCCATGTCGCGATCCGCCTGCGTGGCGCGCATCACCAGCCCAAAGCGCGTGCGCGACATCAAAAGCCACACGCCGCACAGCAGGACCACGGCCGCGCCGATCACCGCCAGCTTGTAACTTGTCGTCCCAAGCCCCCAGGGCCAGATCATCGCCCAGCCGTCGGCGCCATGCTCAAACCACGGGATCGCAAGCCGCGTGTTGAACGGCGGCTCGACCGGGCGCGCATCGGGACCATAGCCCATCAGGGTCATTTGCTGGATGATATAAAGCACACCGATGGTGGCCACGATGGTGCGCTCGGGATCATAGTTCAGCCGCTTGAGGATCGTCATATCGGCGGCCACCGCAAGCGCCCCGACAATCAGCGGTGCGGCGACAAGCGCCACGGCAAACCCGATCGCCGGATGTCCGCCAAGGCTATGCGCGATCCACCAGGCAATGACCGCGCCCAGCATGAAAAACTCGCCATGCGCGATATTGACGACCCGCATCACACCAAACACCAGCGACAGCCCGACCGCCGTCAGCGCAAGCACCGCCGCCGTGATCGCGCCTTCAAGCGAGGCAAGCACTATGTAAGGGCCCAAATCCATTCTGGCGCAAGGATTGCCCGGCATCGCCGCAGGGGGCAAGCCCGTTCCACGCAAGACATGCGATTATTGCGCGCGAAACTCGGTTTGGCCCATGACGATGCGCTGATCCTTGGTCACGGTGACGATCTGACCGTGCTTACGCTCAAGTTGGCGGGCGACCACCTCGTTGCGCGGCTCCCAGTTATACCAAGCGTCGTCTTTGGTGGGCATCCAGGTCAGCGTTCCGCCCTTGCGCCAGGGGTCAAGCACGATGCCTTGGGCAAAGGTATCGCCGCGCCGACTGATCACTGCGGTGCTATGCTCAAGGCGAAAGGCATTATCGCTATTGGCAACGGCGCGATGCAGTTCCAGCGTCTGAAAATTCTCTTGTTTGAGGCGCGCCTCGATATCGCGTGCCCAATGCCAGCAGAGCCCGCGCGGCTTTAGCCCCATATTGACCTTGGTGTTGTGGATGATCGGCGGATCGGTGATCTCATATTCCTGCGCAAGCTGATGAGAATACGAATAGGCCACCTGTGCCGCGCGCCGCGCCTCTTCGGGGTCAACCTCGGGACCCAATGCGCCGATCCCGACCGCAAGCCGCGTTACATCGCTTGCCTCGGGTGGGGGTGGCGGCGCACCACAGCCCGCCACGGCAACAAGCGCAACGCCCCAGAAAATTCGCCTAATTTTCTGGATCATTTTCTTCACAAAAGAAAATGCCACCTCAGAACGATTGCGTCGTGTAATCGGTCTCATCGGGGTAAAGCGTGTCCTCAATGGATGTCTTGTGAACGCGAAGCAATTTACCGCCCGTGACCTTGGAAATATACTGATGCCCAAAAACCTGGTGGGTCTTGCCATTAAACAGCTTGGCGCCCTGTGGGTGCGCGCGGCTTTCCGGCATATCGGTCATTGCCTCGACCGCCTCGATCAAAGCGGCGCGGTCCTGCGTGCCCTGATACCCGGATGCTTCCATCCCGGCCTTGACCACATAAAGCGTTTCCCAACACCCGAACATATGCGCATAGGTCGACACATCGCTTGGATCACTGATCGACGCACCTTCATCATTCACCCCCACCGCAGCGCGGAAAAACTTGTCATGCTCTGACTGATCCACCTGCGCGTGGCGCGGGTTGCCCTCCCACAAATAGGTGCCTTCCAGATATTCCAGACCGGGGCTGTCGATGGCCACCGCTTCAAGGCTGTCGATAAAGCCGAACATTTCCGGGCGCGAGGGGCCGAAAAACTCGCCAAGCTCTTTCACGAAGGTCAGAACCGCAGGCCCGACCATCACATGATAGAGCACCTCTGTTTCGCGCGGGATTTTCGGGAAGTATTTGGTAAAAGACGTCTCGGATGGCGGAATGGCGATATGCGCCAGCACCTCACCGCCCTGCGCCTCGATCGCCTGAGTGAAGAAATCGCGGTGATCATGGCCAAAGGCAAAATCCGGGAACACCATCGTGACCTTTTTGCCCAAATTCTGCGCCACGTAGGGTGCCATCGCCTGCACCTGGCTTTTGACATCGGTGATGCCGGGTTGCAATGTATAGCGGTTCAACATGCCGCTGGCGACGTGATGCCCCTCAGAGACCACGAAATAAGGCATCTTGAGCTCGCCTGCACGCGGTGCCGAGCCGATGACCACATGGCTGAACAGCGTCCCAAAGGCGATATCACAGCCGTGCTGATTGGCGAATTTTTCGACCACTTCGGCGCCGCGCTTGGGGTCGGTGCCATCATCTTCGGCCACGATCTCTACCATGCGGCCATTGATGCCGCCGCCCTCATTGATCAACTTGGCCGCCGCCTCTGTGGTGCGCCCGTACCAGCGCCCATAGGCCGCGCCGATGCCGGTGCGATGCACCTGAAAGCCAATCTTGATCGGCTCGGCGGTCTGTGCGTTGGTATAGCGCGCCCACATCGGAAGGCTGGCCGCGCCAAGGCCCGCCGCCAGCGTTTTCATCGCGCCGCGACGGGTGGTGCCGACAGGTCTGGTCTCGGGGCGGGTGTTCGGGGTGCTCATGGCGGGGTCCTCTGCGCTGATCTTGAAACACACGGCAAATCTGCCGACTGCGGCCAAGTCTGCGAAGCAATCCGTCCCTTGTCCAGCCTTTTGCGCATCACGCGCCGCGCGGCGAGGCCAATAACCACAGGCCAAAGACGGTATAGAGCACCATGAACAACGCCAATGGGGCCTGTCCCAGAACCGCGCGCCGGGTGCTGTGAATGTGCTGCATCGCCACGGCGTGGGCCAGAAGGATGGCAATCACATGCCCCGCCACCACCGTGCCCGCCTGCGCCAGCCAGATCATTTTGACCGTGTCGGGCGTGTTCAAGAACCCGGTGGTCACATGGTAATCGGCAAGGCCCAACAGATCAGCCCCCCGCCCCAGCGGATCGTTGAGCGCCTTGAGTACATATTGCCCATCCACCAGCAAAGAGGTCAGGTAATGCGCAATATGATAGGCCAGTGCAATCGGCAGGATCGTCGGCGCATAGCGGCAAAACACGCGCGCCAGCGGCTCTGTCCCCCCGGCAATCCGCTCGCCAAGCCACAAACAGCCGGTGAACCCCGCAATCAGCGCGGCGTTGGCCACCAGAAGCCCGACCAGATTGGGGACAATCACCGCAGAGCGCCCCGGAAATTCAAGCGGATTGATCCCAAGAATACCCATCCACCAGAATGTTTCGTTCAGCCCGTCAAAGCTGCCGCTGCCAAGCATCAAAAGGATGAACACCGCTAGCCCAAGCCCCTCCTTCGGCCCGCAAAGCACCTTCCAGCCCGGGACTCCAATCGCAAGCCGCCCGCGCGCGCGGCCCAGAAGCGACATGCGCCCATAGGCCCGCATCAGAACGGTCAGCGGCTCGGCCCGTACCATCCAGGCCGGTCCGAATACCAACAGGCCCGCCAGCGTGACATACCAGTAAAGCCCGACGATCACCGCAAGTCGCCCCGGATCTGCCGGGGCCGGATCGGCCAGCAAAAACCCGGCATAGGCCAGAAAAACCACCACCCCCGGCCAAACCCCAAGCCTGCGCGGATAGCGCAACGGCGCGCGCATCCCCGTCAGACGCCCGATCATCGCCGCCGGTCCGGTCCATGGATTGCTCCAGCGCCAGTGATTGCAGATCAGACCCTGCGCCGAGACCATCGCGATCCACCAGACCACCCAGACAAAAAGCGGCATCGGATTGACCAGCGGATCGCGTGACCCGTTCAACCCGCGCCAGACCAGCACGCCAAGGCTCAGCGCCGCCAAAACGCTTATCAGATGGCGCAGGGTCACGCCGCGCGTTGCCAACACCGCGACGGGCCGGAACAAGGCCGCCGCCAATCCGCCGGGCAAGAGCGCCAAAAGCACGATCGTCACCGCCACGGTGGCACCACCGGCCGCGATATAGGCATCCGTTGGCAAAAGCAGGACAAACCCCTGCTCCGAGGCATGCGCCCAAAGCGTGCCTGCCGTCAGCACCACCAATACCCCGCTCAGGGCGATCACCCGCATGTCTTGCCCCTTTTCGTCACTACCCAGGCAATCCTATAGACCGGGCAAGCGCAAGAAAGGGCCAAATCACCGCAGGCACACCAAAACAAAACCCCCGGCAGTGCCTGCCGGAGGTTTCAAATTGCAATATTCCGAACGGGATCACCCGACGTTGCGGGCACCCGGATCGCGATAGTCGGTCTCATTGGTGACAGAGAACCGTCCGCCTGACAGCTTTTGCAGCTTGCCCTGACGCAACAGCTGGCCAAAAGAGCGCAGGCCGTCTTCGCGTGAAAAGCTTTCCTGTTCGACCTCTTTCAACTTGCCCATAAGCATCGGGCGCGAGAATTGCGGGCGACCTTCGACATCGGCAAGATAGGCCGCCGCTGCTTCAAGCAACTCAGGAAGCTGGCTTGCGCCCATTTCCTCTGCAAAGGCGCTAAATCCGCCATCGCTGTCATCGCTGGCAACATCGGGTGCGATGTCAGTGGTCGAGACACGGCGCGGGCGAATCGGCTCGCGCGGCGTATCAATCCGCTGTTCCGCAACCAGCTTGAGCGGCGCAGGGCGTGCTTCCTCGGGGCGGGCAGAGCGCCCGGCATCCGACACCACTTGCGGGCGACGCGGGCGCACAACACTGGCCAGATCGTCGCGATAGGCCGTGTCGTCGACACCGCGGCCCAGTTTTGCGCCCGCATCGGTTTCGGCGCGGGTTGCGGCAACAGCGGCGCGCAAATGCTGGATCGCATTACGACGCTGGCTTGACGCGGGTGCATCGAGCTGATTGTCCGTTTCGTCAAAAATCCGCGTCAGATCCGAAGGTTTTTCGACATTCTCAAGCCTGCGCCGACCCTGTTGCGGCTCTTCTTCCAGGTTCTCTTCAGGCTCGGATTCGACGGCGGCTTCTTCTTCAGGCGCCCTGTCATCCTCGGCATCGCCAGCATTCGCCTGCACTGCCTCTTCATGATCATCGGCCTCGTCACCAACATCGGCAAAATCTTCGCCAAGGGCGTTTTCAAACTCAGCTTCAACCTCGGCCAATTCGCGCTGAAGCTCGGCCTCTTCCTCGGGGCTCAGGAACGATTCGCCCTCTTCAAAGAGGTTGCTTTCGCTTGCGTCCGATGCGTCGCCGTCATCGTCTTCCTGGAAAAGCCCACTTGCCACAGCCGCTTCAAATTCGGTGCGCTTGATCTTGATCACCCGCGCATGTGTCACCGTTGGCTCGTCTTTTGCACTGGCGGCCACAGATAGATCGGCCTCCGGCGCGGGGATCTCTTCGATCTCGGCGGTCTCTTCGGCTTCTGGTTCGGCCTCTGCTGTTTCTGCGGGCATGGCATCGGCCAGCAAACTGGCGAGCGTATCCTCGAACGCGTTGTCATCGTCGGATTCGGCTGGGGGTTCGGCGGCGACATCGGCTTGCGACGTCTCTTGCGCCTCATCCTCTTGTGGCGCGCCTTGCTCTTCGCCCGCCTCATCGGTGGCGTCATCCGCATTCGCACGGGCCATGATCGCGGCCAGCTCATCATCGTCTACCTCGACCATGGAATAGCTGTCGTCAGGGCTTTGCGCCTCGTCTTCTTCGGCCAGGGCCGCATTCAGATCGGCGGCGGTTGTGTCGATAAAGTCCTGTGCGTGCTCGTCTTCATTATATTCATCCGCGCCAAAGCTCTGATCGTCGTTAGAAACGACGGAGCGGATCCGGCTAAGCTTGGCGGCGATGCTTTCACTGTCGCGCGGCTCTTGCACCGGCACCGGCTTCGGATCTGGCGCGACCTCTTCGGCCTCAACCTCGGCCAAGGCAGGTTTTTCCTCTTCAACAGGCTCAGTCTCGGCCTGATCTTCGTCAACAGCCTCCGGCTCGGCAACCGCCTCTTCTTCCAGACCCTCGGGCACCTCAACGGCGGCGGGCGCGGCCATCTCTTGGGGGATGTCTTTGGAAACCTCGCCTTCGTCCGCGTTCGCTTCGGGGGCCGTTTGGTCGACCTCGGGCCGTGGTTCAGGCTCGGGAACCGGGGCTTTTTCCTCGGGCGTGTCGGTCACGGCAACCGCCTGCGACAGCTCGGCGTCGGCCCGCAGCACGATCTTGCCGCGCTCCTCATGCGCCTCGACGCGCCGTGCGATTTCCCGCTCGGCGATCCGCGCCAGCATCTCGGCATCCGGGGTTGGCGGTTCGGCACCGAAATATCGGTCATCCCCCGCCAGATCGCGGAAATATTCCGCAATCGCTTTCATTGTATCAAATGAATCCTCAAAACCTTCCAGCGTGCACGAGAACGTGCCGTAGGAGACTGTTAGAATCTTGCTTGAACCAACCATATTAATTGCTCGCTTTGCTTGCCTGCAAAGATAGGGTTTACCATGACACCCAAGACCAAAGACGCCCGATTCCTAGATTTTTACCGTATCATTTCATGGTCAGAATGTGACATCTGGTCTTTAGGCGCAACGATAAGGTGATAATTCGATGATTGTTCGCGAAAATGAACCAATCACCCTGATCGGCGGGGCGGCAGTCACGTTAACCCTTTTGGCCCGCGCCCGCGCACTTGCCCCGATTGTGGTTGCTGCGGATGGCGGCGCGGATGCCGCCCTTGCCCATGATATCATGCCACAGGCGGTGATCGGCGACTTTGACAGCATTTCCGAAGCCGCGCGCGCCCGCATCCCCGGCACCGCGCAACACCCCATTGCCGATCAGGACAGCACCGATTTTGACAAATGCCTTGGCAATATCGCAAGCCCGCTGATCATCGGCATCGGGTTTTCCGGGGATCGCCTTGATCATCAGCTTGCCGCCTATAACACCCTTGTGCGTCACCCTTGGCAACGCTGCATTCTGCTTGGCCGCGAGGAGCTGGTATTTCTGGCGCCGCCGTCGATTGACATCAACCTTGAGGCCGACTGCCCGGTTTCGCTTTTCCCGATGGGCGCGGTCGAGGGCATCTCCGACGGGCTTGCCTATCCGATCGGCGGGCTGAACTTTGCCCCGGACGGGCGAATCGGCACCTCGAATACCGCGCTTGGGCCGGTGCATCTGTCGCTGACCGCGCCCAAGATGCTTGTGATCCTGCCGCAATCCACTCTAGAGGAAGCCGCCCGCGCCCTAATCGCCAGCAACGCTCGCTGGCCCGGCCCCTGAGCCCGCGAGATTGCACAGGCCCGCGCGTGCGTTAGATTGAGGAAACCACAGGCAGGACAGATAGAGCATGGCCCCGCTAAAACTTATCGGCACCTGGATTGACGCTGTTGTCTTTGATCTTGGGCGGCAGATGCGCTGGACCTTCCTGCCGCCGCTGATGATCTATTTCGCCGCCGGATTTTCCGGGCTGACGATGATTGTCGGCACCTTCTTTGTGAAGGAATACCTTGATCTCTCGGCGGCCTATCTTGCCGGGCTTGCCTTTTGGGCGGGCCTGCCCTGGGCGCTCAAGATGCCGCTGGGGCATCTGGTTGACATTTTCTGGCGCTGGAAATGGCTTTTGGTCTATCTCGGCGCAGGCTTGATCGGATTGTCGGTCTTTATCATGTACCTCGTGCTGACCCAGCCCGAGATCATGCGCGCCGTCATGCCGACAAGTGCGTGGTACGTCACCTCATACCTTCTGGCGCCAAGCGGGCTTGTCATTCAGGACGCGGTGGCCGACGCCATGTCGGTCGAGGCGGTGCCCCGCTTTGACGCCAATGGCGACGCGATCCCGCTTGAAGACGCGCGCGCGATGCACACCACCATGCAGACGCTTGGCCGCTTTGCGCTTATTTCCGGCACGGTCGCGGTGGCGGTGCTTAACATCTACATGTTTTCCGGGATCGAGGCGCTGGACGCTGCCGCGAAATCCGCAACCTATGCCGACATCTATCTTGCGGCGCTCTTGATCCCGCTGGTGTCTGTCTCGGGCGTGGTTTTGGCCGCGGTTCAGAAAATCCGCCTGCGCCGCAATCTGTTGCGCCGGGGCCTGAGCGACGCCGAGGCCGACACCCTGTTTGAACGCCCGGACGAGAAAACCACCCCGAACCCGTGGTACTTCATCGGCGGCGCAGGGTTTGTCGCGCTGTCGCTGAGCATCGGCCTTGGCAATGTGCCCTATGGCCAGGAAATCATCTTTGCCGGATCAATGGCGATTGTGCTTTTGCTCATGCGTCAGCTGGTGTCGGTGCTTGATCCGGCATCGGCGCGCGCCCTGATCGGCACCGCCATCGTGATCTTCATCTTTCGCGCCACGCCGCGACCCGGCGACGGGCTTACCTGGTTCGAGATTGACGTGCTGAAATTCGATCAACAATTCTTGTCGATCCTGTCACTGATCACCTCGGTTCTGACACTGGTCGGGATGGTGGTGTTGCGCCCGCTGATGGCCAACCGGCCGATTGTCTATATCGTCGTGCTTCTGACGCTGGCGGCGGGGCTTTTGTCGCTCCCCAATATCGGGCTTTACTATGGGATTCAGAACATCACCGCCGCGATGACGGGGGGCGTGGTCGATGCCCGCTTTATCGCCATTCTCGACACCGCCATTGAATCGCCGCTGGGACAAATCGCGATGATCCCGATGCTGGCCTGGATCGCGCGCAATGCGCCCCCGAACCTCAAGGCGACGTTCTTTGCGGTGATGGCATCGTTCACCAATCTGGCGCTGTCGGCAAGCTCGCTGTTTACCAAATACCTCAACGAGGTGTTCCTGATCACCCGCGAGGTCACCGATCCGGTCACCGGCGCGGTGACAACACCCGCCGATTACAGCGATCTGGGGGTTCTTCTTATCCTGGTTACGGCCCTCACGGTGGGCGTGCCGCTGATCGCGGTGGCGCTTGTGCAAAACTCACGCTTGCGTACCCCGGACTGAGCGCAACCCAGAGTTGCAAGAAACGCGTGGATCCGCTCAAATCGCGGCACATTAACAGAATGCCAGTAGATTACAGCGCATAAACCGGCCTATCCTAAAGGTTAGTAAAACCCGGTTCCGTATTTCATGTATTCGTCAGGCACCTCATGATCAAGACGCGCTGTTACAGCCGCCAGATCGACGGCCTTCGCAGTGCCGATGCTTCGTCCGTTACCGAAATTGGCCTGCGCTTTGCTATTATTGCCGCGACAAGCCTGATCCTTTGGATCAAGACCGAAAACCCGGTCATGCTGATCTGGGGGTTTGGCTATATCGGCATGAGCGGGGCTTATATCCTTGCCCTCGCCTCACGACGCCTTTCAGGAAGCTTGCGCACCTATGCGGCTTTCCTGTGTGTGAGCGTGCTGCTGTCCGGCTGGTACGTGGTGATGATGATCTATCTGATCACCCTCGACAACAGGGTTTACGAATTCTTCGGGATCTGTGGCATCATCGGGCTTGGGCTGTATTGCCTTAGCCGCCACAGCGAGCTTACATTGCTGGCGATTTGTGACAATGTGCTTGTTTCCCTGAGCATCCTTGCGGCGGTTCTGGCCTATTTCGGCAAATCCGGCACGCCCTCGGAAATGATCGCCATCGCCTTTGCAGGGCTCGCCATCAACGCCTATTACTCTCTCAACTTCTTTGAGATGATGCGCACCCGCGCCAGGCTTCGCCTCGCGCAAGAGGCCGAGGCCGAAGCGCAAAAGATGCGCGCGGTTGGTCAACTGACCAGCGGCATCGCCCATGACTTCAACAATATCCTGACCGTGATCCGCGGCAATCTTGACCTTCTGACCGCGCTGCCAGAGGCCGAAGACCGCGATGTCATGCTGAACGAGGCGCGCAATTCGGTTGACCGGGCCGCGCATCTGGTGCGTCAGCTTCTGGCCTTTTCGCGCAAATCCCAGATGATGCGCAGCGATCTTGAGCTTGGCAGCTTCCTGACCGAATTCCGCGCGTCCCTGCAAAGCCTTTTGCCCGACAGCATTTCGATTGCGTTCACCATTCCGCGTGACGACATGATGATCAGGACGGATCGCCACCTGCTTGAGGCCGCCTTGCTGAATTGTGCGCTGAATGCCCGCGATGCGATGATGCCGACGGGTGGTACGATACGCCTGCGCGCCACGCCATCTGCGACAGCCGGCGAGGTTGCCATCCTGATCGAAGATACCGGCCCTGGCCTGCACGAGGATATGATAAGCCGCGTGACCGAACCGTTTTTCACCACCAAACCGGTCGGCGAAGGGCCGGGTCTTGGGTTGTCGATGGTGAAAGGGTTTGCCGAACAATCCGGTGGGCGGCTAAAGCTTTGCAATCTGCCGCAGGGCGGGCTTCAGGTGGCGCTGGTCCTGCCGCTGGCCTAGCGGTTGCTGCCTTCACCAGTCATCCCCTGCTCCAGCACCGGATAGCGCAGCCCAAGTGTGACGCCGCGCGCGACAAAGCTTATCAAAAGCGCAAGCCACAGCCCGTGATTGCCCAGCACCGGCAAGAGCACGACGACCGCAATGCCATAGATTGCAAGGCTGACCGCCATCATGTTGCGCATGTCGCGGCTGCGCGTGGCGCCGATGAATACCCCATCGAGCATATAGGCCGCCAGTCCCAGAACCGGCGCCAACACCATGTAGACAAGATAGATGCGCGCCGTTTCCTGCACCGCCGGGGCCTTGGCCATCACATCAATGATCATTCCGCCAAAGACCGCAAAGCCAATCGCGAGGGCGACACAGACCACCAGCCCCCATTGGCTTGCCATGATCGCGGAGCGCCGCAATACCGCACGGTTGCGCGCGCCGTAAGCCTGCCCCACCAACGCCTCGGCGGAAAAGGCAAAGCCGTCGAGCGCATGGGCGGTGATGCTCAGGAACTGCAACAACACCTGATTGGCCGCCAGCGTCACATCGCCAAAGCCGCTTCCCATGAACAGGAAGGACACGAAAATCACCTGCAACATCAAGGACCGCAAAAGGATGTCGCTATTGACCGCCGCCATGTTGCGCAGGCGTTCGCCATCAAACACCCGTGGCCAATCGCGCCATGCGGGAACCGCAAACGCATCGCGGCAAAACCAGAAGCCAAGCGCAAGGCCGCTCCATTCCGCGATCACCGTGGCGCGCGCGACACCGGCCACCCCCCAGTCGAGGCCAAGCACGAACCACAGGTCAAGCAGGATATTCGCGCCATTCATCAGTACCTGAATGAACAGCACGGCGCGCGTGCGCTCCTGCGCGATAAGCCAGCCGGTCATGCCGAAAAGGGCAATCATCGCAGGCGCGCTCCAGACCCGGATCGCAAGATAGTCGCGCGCCATCGCCTCGACTTCGGCACTGGCCGGGGAAAGCTGAAACGCACCCCAGAAAATCGGCACCTGAAGCGCGATAAGCGCGAGGCCCCCGGCAAAGCCGATCATCAGGGCGCGGGTCAAAAGCGCGGCAACCTCGCCCACCTGCCCGGCGCCATGCGCCTGACTTGTCAGGCCGGTGGTGCCCATCCGCAGAAAGCCGAAGATCCAGTAGATGCCGGTCAGGATCACCGCGCCGATGCCAACCGCGCCAATCGGCGCCGCCAGCCCAAGCTGTCCCACCACGCCGGTATCGACCGCGCCCAAAATCGGCACTGTCGCATTGGATATCACAATCGGAAGCGCGATCCTGAGAACCCGCCTGTGGGTCATTGACACGGCTGTGTCAGCCATCCCGACGCGGCATCAGGAAATGCCCCGTTGCCTGTGCAAAGGGCCGCCCGCGATTGTCCTGCCAGGCCTCGACATGCACAGACGCATAGCGTCGCCCCGAGCGGTTGATCTGTGCCCGCGCATAGGCATCGCGCGGCAGACCAGAGCGCAGGTAATCCACCGTGAAATCAATCGTCTTGGGCAGGCGCGGAAGATCGCCCCCGACCAGTGTCTCGGCATCGAACGCCCCGCGCTCGATCTCTTCCCAGAGCGTGCCCCAGCTTAGCCCGATGATCGCCGTGATCTCAAGGAAGGCCGCCGTCGCGCCGCCATGCAGGGCCGGCAAAAGCGGGTTGCCGATCAGCTTGTCCTGGAACGGCATGATCGCGGTCAACTCATCACCGCGCCGGTCAAACTGAACCCCCAGAAAGCGGATATAGGGCACGCCATCTACCAGCGCCTTGAGCGCCGCATCGCGGCGTTGCTTGACCACCTGCACGGGTTCGGGACGGGGCCGCGCCATTATTTGCCCTCCACGGTAAAGGTGCCGGTCGCGGTCGCCACCGGGCGGGCGTCGTCGTCATCCATTGCGCGGGCCCGCACAAAGGCCACCGAGCGGGTGATGTGATAGCATTCGGCATGCGCCCTGATCTTTTGCCCCGGCGTGGCCGGGCGCATATAGTCAATCCGCAAATCAATCGTCGCGGTGCCGCCGGGCGACGAGGGATGGCTCATCGCGGCCGCGCCACAGCAGGTATCCATAAGCGCCGACACCGCCCCGCCGTGGATCACCCCGGTTTCGGGATCGCCGACAAAGCGCTCATCGTAATCCATTTCGATTTCCGCCATGCCCTCACCCATATGACGTAACCGCATCCCAAGCGCGCGCGCATGCGGCAGCGCCTCCATGAACTGTTTGGCGATCTTGTTGATATCAACACTCATCTCTGGCCCTCTGGGATGCTCTTGCGCCCTTTATGGGCCTTAATCCGCAAGACCTGCAAGGGCGGCGGTTGCGCTTGGCCCGGCTTGATCCTAACCTTGGCGCGAGAGGGGGCTTTACGATGACGGAAAAACGACTGTCCTTCAAGGAAATGTGCGCGACCTACGAGGTGACCCCGCGCACCCTGCGCTATTACGAGTATATCGAATTGCTTCAACCAACGCGCGAAGGCCGGTCGCGTTTTTACGGCCCGCGTGAATGCGCCCGGATGACCCTTATCCTGCGGGGTCGCAAATTCGGCTTTGCCCTTGAAGATATCCGTCAATGGCTATCAATCTATGAAAACGACGGCACCGAGGCCCAATTGAAAAGCTGGATCGAGCTTGCCGACCGTCAGCTTGCAGAACTGGCCGAGCAGCGCGCCCAGCTTGACGAGTCGATTGCAGAGCTGAAAAAGCTGCGCGACAGCACCGCCGCCAACCTGGGCTAACGCCCGATCCGCAGTTGTGCCCGCAAGAAAATTGTCCGCCACCCCAGCTTACCTTGCTTGATCTTACGTCAACCTGAAAGTGACGCGACGTATCGGTTACGTAAACCTGCCGCGCTGTTGTAACCAGAACAAACGAGACCCAGATTGCCGCAAACCAGATGCGACAAAAGGCAAGCCGATGAGTGATGAAACCCTAACGATCCGCCAGATGTGCACGGCGTTCGATGTCACGCCCCGCACCCTGCGGTTCTACGAATCAAAAGAGCTGCTCTTTCCCCTGCGGATCGGGCAAAAGCGCCTGTTCACCCGCCGTGACCGCGCCCGGCTCAAGCTTATCCTGCGCGGCAAGCGCTTTGGCTTCAGCCTTGAGGAAATTCGCCAGCTGCTCGACCTCTATGACAAGGGCGATCAGCAATTCACCCAGATCAGCCGCGCCATTGATGTGGCCCGCGAACGGCTGGTCGACATGGAAAAGCAACGCGAGGAACTTGACGCCGCGATTGACGACCTTCGCGAACAGATGACCTGGGGGACGCGCATGATCGCGTCGCTCAGAACCACGAAAGACGCCGCCGAGTAACACCGCCGCGACCATAGTTTCAGGGAGAGAGACCTATGCCAAGCTACACCGCCCCCACCCGCGACACGCAATTCGTTCTGCATGATGTGCTGAATGTGTCGGCATCCGACACCCCCGGCTACGCCGAGCTTGACGCCGAGTTTACCTCGGCCGTTCTGGAAGAGGCCGGCAAGATTTCATCCGAGGTTCTGTCGCCGCTCAATCTGGTGGGCGATACCGAGGGCTGTGTTCTGGAAAACGGTGTCGTGCGCACGCCGACGGGGTTCAAGGCCGCGTTTGATCAGGTGCGCAACGGCGGCTGGACAGCGCTTGACCTGCCCGAGGAATATGGCGGCCAGAACATGCCTTATGTTCTTGGCACTGCGGTGGGCGAGATGTTCTCGGCCGCAAATCAGGCATTTACCATGTATCACGGCCTGACCCATGGCGCGGCCTCGGCCATTCTGGCGCATGGCACCGAGGCGCAAAAATCCACCTACCTGCCGCGCATGGCCACCTGCGACTGGACCGGTACGATGAACCTGACCGAGCCGCATTGCGGCACTGACCTTGGCCTGATGCGCACCAAGGCCGAGCCGCAGGACGATGGCAGCTTCAAGCTGACCGGTCAGAAAATCTTTATCTCGGCCGGCGAACATGACATGGCCGAAAACATCATCCACCTGGTGCTGGCCAAGATCCCCGGCGGGCCGGAAGGCATCAAGGGTGTTTCGCTGTTCATCGTGCCCAAATTCATCGTCAAGGACGATGGCAGCCTTGGCGATCGCAACGGTGTGACCTGCGGCAAGATCGAAGAGAAAATGGGCATCCACGGCAACTCGACCTGCGTGATGAATTATGACGGCGCGACCGGCTATCTTTTGGGCGAAGAGCATAAGGGCATGCGCGCCATGTTCACCATGATGAACGAGGCCCGGATCGGCGTTGGCATGCAGGGGCTGGCGCAGGCCGATGTGGCCTATCAGAACGCTGTCGCCTATGCCAAGGACCGCCTTCAGGGGCGCGCCGTGACCGGCGTTGAAAACCCCGATGGCCCGGCCGATCCGCTGATCGTGCACCCCGACATCCGCCGCTCGCTTCTGGACCAGAAGTCGTTCATTGAGGGTGCGCGTGCCTTCCTGCTCTGGGGCGCCCAGCTTATCGATCAGTCCCATCGCGGCGATGACGAGGCCGCCGAGGGGCTGGTCTCGCTGATGACGCCGGTGATCAAGGGCTTCCTCACCGATGAGGGCTATGACATGACCGTGCTGGCCCAGCAGGTTTACGGCGGACATGGCTATATTGAGGAATGGGGCATGTCGCAGTTCACTCGTGATGCCCGCATCGCGATGATCTATGAGGGCGCCAATGGTGTTCAGGCGCTTGATCTTGTCGGCCGCAAGCTTGCGCAGGATGGCGGCAAGCACGTGATGGCCTTCTTTGAGATGGTGAAAACCTTCATCAAGGAAAACGAGGGCCACGAGGCGCTTAAGGCCGATTTTCTTGATCCGCTGAAAGAGGCCTCAAAGCATCTTCAGGCCTCGGCGATGTATTTCATGCAAAACGGCATGAAGAACCCCAATGCCGCCCTTGCAGGATCGTATGACTTCATGCACCTTTTCGGCCATGTCTGCCTTGGGCTGATGTGGGCGCGGATGGGCAAGGCGGCCTATGCGGCGCTTGAAGGTGGGGCGTCGGATGAGGCGTTCTACAAAACCAAGCTGGCGACCGGACGGTTCTACATGAAGCGCCGCCTGCCCGCGACGTCGATGCATCTGGCGCGGATTGAATCGGGGGCCGACCCTGTGATGGAGCTTGACGCCGAACAGTTCTGAACCAGCGTGGGTTTCACCCACCCTACGGTATGATGAGAGGGATCACAGATGCCAAAACGCTTTCGCCTGACCCGACGCTTTAACGCGGCAATGACCGAAGACGGCTATCGCCGCCTGCGTAGGTTCGCCGCCGAGGCCGGGTTGGACGAGGGCGAGGCACTGTCCTTCCTCTTCGAGAATTTTGACAGCGTGATCAATGAGGATACCTTTGGTCACCGCCTGCGGGTCTTCAATTCAGAACTGGACGCGCGCAAACGCTAAGCGGGGAGGCTGGCAATGTCACACTGGATGACCGACGAGCACCAGATGCTGTCCGACATGACGGCGAAATTCATCACCGATGAATGGGGGCCGCATTTTGAACGCTGGCGCAAACAGGGCCAGATGGATCGCGAGACCTGGCAACAGGCCGGCGAGCTTGGCCTGTTGTGCCCCTCGATCCCCGAAGAGTATGGCGGCGCTGGCGGTGATTTCGGCCATGAGGCGGTGATCTGTATCGAGCAGTCACGCGCCAATCTTGCAAGCTGGGGCAATCCGATCCATTCGGGCATCGTCGCGCATTACATTCTCGCCTATGGCTCTGAGGAACAGAAAAAGCGCTGGCTGCCCAAAATGGTCTCGGGCGAGATGGTCGGCGCGCTTGCGATGACCGAACCCGCCGCCGGCTCGGATGTGCAGGGCATCAAGACCAAGGCGGTGCGCGACGGCAATGCCTATCGTCTGTCGGGGCAAAAGACCTTTATCACCAACGGACAGCACGCCGACCTGATCATCGTCGCCGCCAAAACCGACCCCAGGGCCGGCGCCAAGGGCATATCGCTGGTGGTCGTTGAAGCCGACTCCGCGCCGGGCTTTAGCCGCGGTCGCAACCTTGAAAAGGTCGGGCTGCATGCCGGGGACACCTCGGAACTGTTCTTTGACAATGTCGAAATCCCGCCCGAGAACATCCTTGGCGGTGAAGAGGGCCGTGGCTTTTACCAGATGATGCAACAGCTGCCGCAAGAGCGCCTCATCATCGCCTGCGGCGCGCAGGGCGCGCTGGAGGGGGCCGTGAGCCGTACCATCAATTATTGCAACGAACGCCAGGCTTTTGGCGGCCCGCTCACCCAGTTTCAGAACACCCGTTTCAAACTGGCGGAATGCCAGACTAAAACCGCCGTCGCCCGCGCCTTTCTTGACGACTGCATCGCCGAACACCTGCGCGGTGAGTTGGGCGTCGAAAAGGCGGCGATGGCCAAATACTGGCTGACAGATACACAATGCGAGGTGCTGGATGACTGCCTGCAATTGCATGGCGGCTATGGCTATATGGCTGAATATGACATCGCTGAAATGTGGGCCGATGCCCGCGTGCAGCGCATCTATGGCGGCACCAACGAGATCATGAAAGAACTGATCGCGCGTGGCTTTACGACGGATAAAACCGTATGAGCCTGTCCCAAGCCCTGCTGTCGGATTGCCTTCGGCGAGAGTATTTTCGCCAAGAAGAAAGGCCCAGTCCACCCCGCCCCCCGGCGCAGCACAAACCGGCGAGGGGGCGGGGCTTCTCCTTGGGCGGTCATCGGCTCTCCAGCCTGTACCGCACCCGCAAACAAATCGCATTAACGTTAATGGCAGGTGAATCCTCTGCTTCTTCTTGGCAAAAATACTCAAAATCCCCGCCCACCACAGGCGCAGCATCAGGGGCCGGAAAATGACCATAAAACTCTATTGCTTTGGCGAAAGTGGCAATGCCTATAAGGCGGCTCTTGCTCTTGAACTTTCGGGGCTGGACTGGGAGCCGGAATTCGTCGATTTCTTCGGCGGGGCCGCGCGTACTCCGGAATTTCGCGAATTGAATGTCATGGGTGAGGCGCCCGTGCTGGTGGATGGCGATCTCACCCTGACCCAATCGGGCGTCATGCAGATGTATATCACCGAGAAGACCGGCAAATTCGGCGGCGCAACCAAGGCTGAGGAGCGCGAAGTGATGCGCTGGATGTTCTGGGACAATCACAAACTGTCCAGCCAGACCGGCATGCTTCGGTTCCTGATGAACTTTCTGCCCGAGGACAAGCGCCCGGCCGAGGTGATCGCCTTCACCCAAGGCCGCCTCAAGGCGGCCTATACCACGTTGAACACCCACCTTGAGGGGCGCGACTGGATTGTGGGCGACGGCCTGACCAATGCCGATCTCAGCTGCTGCGGCTATCTTTTCTACCCCGAACCTTTCGGGTTTGAGCGCAAAGACTGGCCGAATATCGACCGCTGGCTCGGCAATATCGAACACACACCGGGCTGGAAACATCCCTACGATCTGATGCCCGGCAGCCCCGCTGACCGCGCCTGATGATTATGATCGCAATGTTCGGTGAACTAGGTGAATGGAAGTACCTCAAGCACACACTTGGGCTCTACATCATTGCCACTCTGGCAATATGGTCTTTTTCCGAGTTTGCCGCCATCTGCATGCTTGTCGCACTAATGCTTATGCTTGCAATGATTTTTGTAGTGACCGCCTTTTCGCTCTACTCAACTGCATCAATGATTGAATGGCATGCACTTAGCACACCCAGAAGGTTTCTTATCCTTTTGGCATGGTTTATTCCCGTTTTTTTCTTGGGATTGACCGACTCCGCGCCACTTAAAGGACTGGCAGTCTTCGCCTGCATGTTTGGCATTCTCGGATGGAGTATTCGAGCATTGTTTCTATATGCGATCGCAATGCACAACCGAAATAAAAGAGAGGGAAATCAACAATGACCGAAGCTTATATCTATGACGCTGTGCGCACCCCGCGTGGCAAGGGTCGCAAGGATGGTGCCCTGCACGAGGTGACTGCCGCACGCCTGAGCGCACAGGTGCTGAACGCGCTGAAAGAGCGCAACGGGCTCAGCGGTCATGCCGTCGAGGATGTGATCTGGGGCAATGTCACCCAGGTGATGGAACAGGGCGGGTGCCTTGCGCGCACCGCCGTTCTGGCCTCGGATCTGGATGAGAGCATCCCCGGTCTGGCGATCAACCGCTTTTGCGCCTCCGGCATGGAGGCTGTGAACCTGGCCGCCAATCAGGTCAAGGGCGGTGCTGGCGAAGCCTATATCGCTGGCGGCGTCGAGATGATGGGCCGCGTACCCATGGGCAGCGATGGCGCGGCGATTGCCGTTGACCCCAGCATTGCGATGGACACCTATTTTGTCCCCCAGGGCATCAGCGCCGATATCATCGCGACCGAATACGGCTTTAGCCGCGATGACGCCGACAGTCTGGCGGTTGAATCGCAAAACCGCGCCGCTGCCGCGTGGAAGGCCAAGCGCTTTGCCAAGTCGATTATCGAGGTGCAGGATCAAAACGGCCTGACCATTCTGGATCATGACGAATACATGCGCCCCGGCACCGATATGCAGACCCTTGGCGCGCTCAACGCATCGTTTCAGGCGATGGGCGAGGTGATGCCCGGCTTTGATGCTGTCGCCAAACTCAAATACCCGCATCTTGAGCGGATCAACCATATCCACCATGCCGGCAACTCGTCTGGCATCGTTGATGGCGCAGCGGGGGTTTTGATCGGTTCGAAGGAATTTGGCGAAAAATGGGGCCTCAAGCCGCGCGCGCGCATCCGTCAGACCTGCAAGATCGGCACCGATCCGACGATCATGCTGACCGGGCCGGTGCCTGCGACGCAAAAGATTCTGGCCGATAGCGGCATGTCGATTTCTGACATCGACCTGTTCGAGGTGAACGAGGCCTTCGCAGCGGTCGTCCTTCGCTTTCAGCAGGCGTTTGATGTTGATCCGGCACTGGTGAACGTCAACGGCGGCGCGATTGCCATGGGGCACCCGTTGGGGGCCACCGGCGCAATCATCATCGGCACGCTTCTGGATGAGTTGGAACGGACCGGCAAAGAGGTCGGCCTTGCCACGCTCTGCATCGCCTCGGGCATGGGTGCGGCCACGATCATCGAGCGCGTCTAATGCCAAAGCTGGACCTGTCTAAAATCGAAATCCGTTCGAAAACGACTTATCCCGGCAAACTGGCCGAGGCTGTTTCTGGCCGGTCCAGTCAGCGTCTGGGAGATGCCGGCGGATTGACACAGTTTGGCGCCAATCTGGTTTTTCTGAAACCCGGCGGGCTTTCATCCCTACGTCACTACCACATGGAAGAGGACGAATTCGCCATGATCACCCAAGGCACCTGCACCCTGATTGATGATCAGGGCGAGCACCTTATGCAGGTTGGCGACTGTGCCGCCTTCCCGGCGGGCGAGGCCAATGGCCATCACTTCGTCAACAAATCAGATAAGCCAGTCGCCTTTCTGGTGATCGGAACCCGCACCTCGGCAGAGATCGCCTTTTATAGCGATATCGACATGAAGGTGGTCCAGGGCCCCGATGGCAACACATTCACTCGCAAAGACGGCAGCCCCCTGACGGCTGACCAGATCGGAGACTAACACATGACTGATTTCACAATGAAAACCGATGCCGACGGCGTGGCCATCATCACATGGGACACGGTTGGCAAGTCGATGAACGTGATGAACGGCCAGGGGTTTCTTGACCTTGAGGCGTTGATTGATCAGGCCTTGGCCGATGACGCCGTCAAGGGCGTGATCATCACCTCGGGCAAAGAGGGCTCCTTCGCCGGTGGCATGGATCTTAACGTCATTGCCAAGATGCGCGATGATGCGGGTGACGAGCCGGCCAAGGGTCTGTTTGACGGGGTGATGGGCATGCATGCCATCCTGCGCAAGATCGAGCGGGCCGGAATGGACCCCAAGACCAACAAGGGCGGCAAGCCGATTGCCGCCGCCCTGCCCGGCACCGCGCTTGGCATCGGGTTGGAAATTCCGCTGGCTTGCCATCGGATTTTCGCCGCCGACAATCCGAAGGCCAAGATCGGCCTGCCGGAAATCATGGTCGGTATTTTCCCCGGCGCCGGCGGCACCACGCGGTTGGTGCGCAAGCTTGGCGCGATGGGGGCCTCGCCCTTGTTGCTTGAGGGCAAGCTGAACGACCCGAAAAAGGCCAAATCCGCCGGTGTGGTGGATGAGGTTGTTCCGGCGGATGAGTTGATCGCCAAGGCCAAGGAATGGGTTCTGAGCGGCCCCACTATCGTCAAGCCCTGGGATGAAAAGGGCTATAAAATGCCCGGTGGCGCGCCCTATCATCCGGCCGGCTTCATGACCTTTGTCGGCGCAAGTGCGATGGTTCACGGCAAGACCCAAGGCGCGTTTCCTGCCGCCAAGGCCCTGCTGAGCGCGGTGTACGAGGGCGCGCTTGTGCCGTTTGACACCGCCCTCAAGATCGAGGCGCGTTGGTTCGTCAATGTGCTGATGAACCCAAGTTCAAGCGCGATGATCCGCTCGCTTTTCATCAACAAGGAAGCGCTGGAAAAAGGGGCCAACCGCCCCGACGTACCCGATCAACGCGTCAAAAAAGTCGGCGTCATGGGCGCGGGCATGATGGGCGCGGGTATCACGCTTGTCTCGGCCATGGCCGGGATGCAAGTGGTTCTGATCGACCAAAAACAAGAGGCCGCCGATAAGGGCAAGGCCTATACCGCCGATTACATGGATAAGGGCATCAAGCGCGGCAAGGCTACCGAAGAAAAGAAGGCCGCCGCGCTTGACCTGATTACAGCGACCACCGATTACGCCGCGCTTGCGGGCTGTGATCTTATCATCGAGGCCGTGTTTGAAGACCCCGCCGTCAAGGCAGAGGTCACCAAGAACGTGCTCAAGGTCGTTGGCAAGGATTGTATCTTTGCCACCAATACCTCGACTCTGCCAATCACCGAGCTGGCCAAGGCCAGTGACAGGCCCGAGGATTTCATCGGCATCCATTTCTTCAGCCCGGTTGAGAAAATGATGCTGGTCGAGATTATCAAAGGTCAAAAGACCGGCCCGCGTGCCGTGGCCAAGGCGCTTGATTACGTGCGCCAGATCCGCAAGACGCCGATTGTGGTCAATGACGCGCGGTTCTTTTACTGCAACCGCTGCATCATTCCCTATATCAACGAAGGCCTGCGCATGGTCGCCGAGGGCGTTGCGCCGGCGCTTATCGACAATGCCGCGCGTCAGCTTGGCTTTCCGGTGGGGCCGCTGCAACTGGTCGATGAAACCTCGATTGATCTCGGCGCCAAGATCGCCCGCGCCACCAAGGCCGCGATGGGCGATGATTACCCCGACGAGGCGGTTGACGAGGTCATCTTCTGGATGGAGGGCGAAGGGCGCTTGGGCCGCAAATCCAACGCCGGTTTCTATGAGTATGACGACAAGGGCAAACGTCAGGGATACTGGCCTGGGCTTGCGGTCAAATACCCGCATGCCGAGGATCAGCCCGACCTTATCGAGGTCCAGCATCGCCTGATGTTCGCGCAAGTCCTTGAGGCGGTGCGCGCGCTTGAGGAAGGCGTGCTTGAGGATATCCGCGAAGGCGATGTCGGCGCCATTCTCGCCTGGGGCTTTGCGCCCTGGTCTGGCGGTCCGTTCAGCTGGCTTGATATCATCGGCTCGCCCTATGCGGCGGAACGCTGTGATCAACTGGCCGAGACATTCGGACCCCGTTTTGCCACGCCTGCGCTTTTGCGCGAGATGGCCGATAAAGGTCAGAGCTTTTATGGCCGGTTTGACAAGCAGGCAGACGCAGCCTGATCCAACCAGAGGTTATGAAAAAGACGCGCGCCCTCTGACCGGGGCGCGCGTTTTGCGTTTCAGAGCGCCCGTTGGCGGCGCAATTGCAGAATCAGGATCGGCAGCCAAAGCACTAGCCCAAGCGCCATCGTCTTGAGCCCCGGCGCGATGAACAACAGCGACACAATGGCCACCCACCACCGCTCTGCCCGCGCCATATGGGTCAGGAAAAAGCCGGAAAACGCCACGCCAAGCCCCGCGATACCGATCATCGCGCCCACAAGCGTGATGGTGAACGCGCCCCAGGTAAAGCCATCGGCGACAATCAGAAGTGCGGGCGAATAGACAAACACGAACGGCACAAGCGCCTTGGCGATGCCAAGCCGGAACGCGGTGTTGCCGGTCTTGAACGGATTGGCCCCGGCGATCCCCGCCGCCGCATAGGCCGCAAGCGCCACGGGGGGCGTGATATCGGCCAGCACGCCGTAATAGAACACAAAGAAATGCGCCACGATCGGCTCGACCTGCAATTGCGCAAGCGCCGGGGCCGCCACCGCCACAAGGATGATATAGGTCGCCGTCGTCGGTATCCCCGCCCCCATGATGATACAGGACGCCGCGATCAGGATTAGCGACACGAACAGCGCCCATTGCATCACGCTGAAATAGCTAAGCGGCCAGAGCCCGCCCAATGTATTGCCGATATCGGTTGCGGTCTGCACCACCACATAACCAAGCCGAAAGCCGACCCCGGTCAGGGTGACCACGCCCACGACAACGCCCACCGTCGTCGCCGCCGCCCCCACCGCAAGCGTATTGCGCGCGCCATCGCCCAACGCCCGCCAGAGATCCCCAAGCGTGAGCCGGTTGACCGGGTTCAGAAACCCCACGACGACACAGGCGATGATGCCATAGACGGCGGCAAAATCCGGGGTGCGCCCGCTCAGGATCATATAGACCAGAATGATCAACGGAATGATCGACAGCCAATGCTGACGCAGCACCAGCCCCATTTTCGGCAGTTCCTCGGCGCGCAGGCCGCGCAGGCCAAGCTTGCGCGCCTCAAGATGCACCATGATGAAGATGCCAAAGTAATGCAGCAAGGCCGGAAACAGCGCCGCCGCCAGCACATCGCGCAGCGGGATTTCGAGATATTCGACCATGATGAACGCCGCCGCCCCCATGATCGGCGGGGTGATCTGGCCGCCGGTCGAGGATGTTGCCTCGACCGCGCCGGCGAAATGCGCCGGATAGCCGACCTTTTTCATCGCCGGAATGGTCAGCGCCCCGGTGGTCACCGTATTGGCGATACTCGATCCGGAAATCGTGCCCATGAAAGCCGAGGAAAAGATCGCAACCTTGGCCGGGCCGCCGGCATAGCGCCCGGCAATCACCATCGCCAGATCAATGAACAATTGCCCAAGCCCGATGCGCGTGGCCAGAACCCCGAACAGGATGAACAGGAACACGTATTGCGCCATCACCCCGATAGCGATGCCGTAAATCCCCTGATTGGTCATGTAAAGGTGGTTGATCAGACCCTGCCAGCTTACCCCGCCATGCTTGAGAGCGCCGGGCGCCCATGGCCCGAAGAGCGCGAAACCCACAAAGATCAGCGCAATAAGCGGCAGGGTCGGCCCCACCGAGCGGCGCGTCGCCTCAAGCGTCAAAACCAAAAGCGCGGTGCCCATGGCCACATCCATGGTTGACGGGTTGCCAACCCGCACCGACACCACCGAGGGCGGCAACAGCGGCAGGTAAAGCGAGGCCGCCACCGCCAGACCCGCCAGCACCAGATCCCAGACCGGCACACCGCTTACGCGATACCACGCCGGTGCAGGCAACGCCGCGCTCAGGCTGCGCCGCCAGGCAAACAGCAAGAACACCAGCCCCAGCACAAACGAGAGGTGAATCCCGCGATGCAGCAATTCGCGCACCAGCCCAAAGCCCGAGGCATAGAAATGATAGGCCGACATCGCCACAAGCGCGAGGCTAATCACCCCGGCAATCAACGGGCCGGTCGGGCGAAACGCCAGTTCGGGATCAAACTTGCGCTCGATCTCATGCAGCTTTTCGACGCTTAGCGTGTCACTCGGATCATCGGTCATGGCCGGGATGCCTCTGGCAGGGGACGGGACAAAAATCGGCGGCCCCATGATAAGGGCCGCCGGTCAGGGCAGTTGAGATGCGCCAAAGGCTTACTTCAAGAGGCCCGCTTCGCGATAAAACCGCTCGGCGCCCACATGAAGCGGCACGCCAATGCCGTTCAGCGCACTCTCGGCCGTGATGGTCTTGCCCTTGGCATGACCCACATCCAAAAGCTTGCGCGAATTGTCGTTCCACAGCGCCTTGGTGATCTCATAGATCAGATCGTCATCTTCCTTGGCCGAGGTAAACCACTGCGCGCCGACGGCAACGGTCGGCGTTGCGCCGACACCTTCATAGGTGCCCGCCGGAATATCGCTTTGGGCGAAAAAGCCATACTTTTCGGTCAGCGCCTCGGCGCCTGCGCCCTCGATCGGAACAAGCTTGATATCCGCCGCCGAGGCCAGTTCGACCAGTGACCCGGTCGGATATCCGGCCACGACAAAGAACGCATCAATCCGCCCGTTGCGCAGCGCATCCGAGGCGGCATTGCCCTTGAGCGCCTCTGCCGTCACATCGTCAAGCGACAGACCGCTAGCCTCAAGGATCAGCCCGGCATCGACATAGGTGCCAGAGCCCGGTTCGTCGAGCGAGACGCGCTTGCCCTTGAGGTCGGCGACAGAGTTGATGCCGCTATCGGCGCTCGCCACAAGATGGATGTGCTCTTCAAACAGCGCCGCGATGGTGCGCAGGTCGGTTGCGGGCGGCTGGCCCTCCATCGTGCCGGTGCCGGTATAGGCCCAATAGGCCACATCCGATTGGGCAAAGCCGGAATTGCGCAGGCCAGAATTGATCGCGTTCACATTGTCCACCGATCCGCGCGACGAGACCGCCGAAGCGATCAGCCCATCAACCCCACAGCTTCCGCCTTCATCACAGGGGCGCGAGCCGGGCGGCTTGGAAATCGCGTTGGCGATCACGCCGCCGACCGGATAATAGGTATAGGCGGTGCCGCCCGTACCAATGGTGAAAAACTTGAGGTCCTGCGCCACGGCCGCCCCGGCCAGGCCCACAGCCACCACTGCGCCCGCCGCCAGCGTGCGCATGAAATTTGTCATCGGCTTCATTCGGTTCTCCCTGAACTCACAGCACGGCGCATGCCCCATGCCTTATGTCGTCGCCGGAGCAAAATGGCCCCGAACGCTACGGCGCAGGTTAGGCCAAGTGAAACGCCACGCGCAAGCCTTGCGCGCGCGGACTGCATCTGCGCCTAAAGCGGGACGAACTCTTTCTGGCTGGCGATGAATTGTTCCAGATCGCCGGATCCGATTTCATGCCACAACCCGTGAAGCGTCAGGGTGCCGTCCTTGACCGCCTCGGCCACGAAAGGAAAGGTCATCAGGTTTTCAAGCGACACCATCACCGCTTCTTTTTCAAGCGCGCTGCGCTGTTCGGCCTCATCCTTGATCTCGCGCACCTTTTCATAGCCCGGACGCAGGATATCCATCCAGCGGCCGACAAAGCTAGACTCAGCCTCGAGTTCGGGGGCATGGCCCGAACACATGTCCAGACAGCCCTGAACACCGCCACAATTGGAATGGCCCAACACGATCACATGCGCCACCTTCAGCGCCAAGACCGCATATTCCACCGCCGCAGAGGTGCCGTGCTGTGCGCCATCGGGGCAATGAGCCGGGACGAGATTGGCGATATTGCGGTGGATAAAGAACTCTCCCTGATCCGCGCCAAAGATCGAGGTGACATGCACGCGGCTGTCGCAGCACGATATAATCATCGCGCGCGGATGCTGGCCATCGGTGGCAAGACGGCGATACCACGCCTGATTTTCGGTATAGGCGGTGGCCTTCCAGCCGTGAAAACGGTGTACCAGATAGCTGGGCAAAGGGCGGGCGTGTTCCATGATCTCTCCGGGTCTTGGGGCACTCGTGTGTTGAATAGTCTGGATTCGAATAGAATTCGAGGGATAAATCGCCCGGCCCGAAACGATTTGAAAACCCTGACACTGCAATGATGCCAGCAGTCGTGGGGATATTTATGAACACAGAATTCGGGTGAGAACGTGGAACAGGTGACTTTGCTAAAACAAGATGAGACCGTGGCGCTTGATGCCGACCGGCTAGAGGCGCTCTATCTTCAACTGGGCGAATCCAATGCCGAGGATGTGGTCTGTCGCGCGCTTGAAGAACTGGCCGCGCGGCTGTCGTATTCCGAACGTTGTCACCGTGAGGGGCGGCTTGAGGATATGCGCAAAAGCACCAGAAGCCTGATCGCGATTGCCGATCAGATCGGGATGGAGCCGTTGGCGCGGGTCGCGGGCGATGTGACCGAATGTATCGACAACGGCGATCGCACCGCACTTGCCGCCACCTTTGCGCGGCTGTTGCGGATCGGCGAACGCTCGCTCTGCGAAATCTGGGACCTTCAGGACATACCGCTTTGATCAACGGCCCATTTGATGGGTTGCAGGCGGCGCAATCGCGGCTAGGCTGGGCAAAAACATCTGCCCGAAAGGTCCGCCGAAATGAGCCTCACATTCGCACCCGATGACGCCTCTGCCATTCCTTTGCATGTGATTGCCGAGGATGCGCTTGAAAGCTGGCTTGCAGATCGGCCCGACCGCATCAAGGCGTGGGTTGGCGCCGCAGGCTTCACCGGCGCGCTTGGCCGTACCCTCTTGATCCCCGGCGAGGCGGGCACCATCGAATTGGCCCTTGCCGGATATGGCACCGCAAGTGCGCGCGCCCGTGGCCGGTTTCATCTGGCGGGCTGCGCCGCGACCCTGCCAGAGGGGGGCTATCGCCTTGCGGGCCTGCCCTCTGTTCAGGCCGAGACCGAGGCGCTCGGCTGGCTCTTGTCGCATTACGCCTTTGAACGCTACCGCAGCCAAAGCCCGGCCAAGGCCCGGCTGATCGCCCCCGAAGGCGTTGATGCCGCCCGCCTTGAAATCATCGCGGCAGGCGAGGCGCTTACCCGCGACCTGATCAACACACCCGCCTCTGATCTCGGGCCCGACGCGCTTGAGGCGGCCTGTGCCGCCATCGCCACGCAACATGGTGCCGGCATTGAAACCATTTGCGGCCATGACCTGCTCAAGCATAACTTCCCGCTGATCCACACCGTCGGGCGCGCCGCCGAAATCGCGCCCCGCCTGATTGACATGCGGTGGGGCAACAGCGGGCCGAAACTTACCCTTGTCGGCAAGGGCGTGTGTTTTGACACCGGCGGTCTTAACCTCAAACCCGGCACCAGCATGGGCTTGATGAAAAAGGATATGGGCGGGGCCGCAACGGTTCTGGGGCTGGCGCATATGATCATGGGGCTTGGTGTTCCGGTTCAGTTGCGGGTGCTGATCCCGGCGGTTGAAAACGCCGTGGCCGGCAATGCCTTTCGCCCCGGCGATATCCTGACCGCGCGCAATGGGTTGACGGTCGAGATCAACAACACCGATGCCGAGGGGCGCCTTGTGCTGGCCGACGCGCTTGCCTTTGCCGCCGAGGATAAACCCGATCTGATCCTCTCGATGGCAACGCTCACCGGCGCGGCGCGGGTCGCGGTCGGGCCCGATCTTTCGCCCTATTTCACCGATCACGCCCCGCTGGTAAGCGCACTGGAAACAGCCGCCGCGAAGGTCGCCGACCCGGTCTGGCGGATGCCGTTTTACACGCCCTATGAGAAGATGATCGAACCCGGCATCGCCGATCTCGACAACGCGCCGTCGGGCGGGTTTGCCGGGTCGATCACCGCCGCGCTGTTCCTGCGCCGCTTTACCGAGGGGCTGCCCTACGGGCATTTCGACATCTACGGCTGGAACCCGACAGCGGCCCCGGCACGGCCCAAGGGTGGCGTCGGCATGGGCGCACGCGCCCTGCTGGAGGCGCTACCCGAGGTTCTGTCGCTGTGAGCGATACACCTGTGATCGCGGCCCCGATTGCCGATTTGTGCCGCGCCCCGGATGGCCCGCGCGACCGCCAGCTATTGATGGGCGAGGGCGTGACGGTCCTGCGCATCCAGGATGGCTGGGCCGAGGTCACCGCCGCGCGCGATGGCTATCACGGCTATCTGCGCGAAAGCGCACTGACAACCGGCGCTCCCACCCACCGCATCAGCGCCCGCGCCACGCATCTTTACCCAAAGCCGGATTTCAAAACGCCCGAGCGCCTTAGCCTGAGCCATGGTGCGCGCCTGACCGTGCTCTCCACCGGCGCGCGCTTTGCCGAAACACCGCAAGGCCACGTGCCGCTTGCCCATCTCAGCCCGCTTGAGAGCGTCGAGGCCGATCCCGTCAGCGTGGCCGAACTTTACCTCGGCACGCCCTATCTCTGGGGCGGCAATTCAACCTTCGGCGTTGATTGCTCCGGTCTGGTTCAGGCCGGGTGTCTAGCTTGCGCCATCCCCTGCCCCGGCGATAGTGGCCCGCAAGAGGGCGCGCTTGGCACGCCCCTGCCAGAGGATGCCCCCCTTCAACGTGGCGACCTGTTGTTCTGGAAAGGCCATGTCGCATGGGTGGCCGACGCCGAAACGCTGTTGCATGCCAATGCCCATCACATGGCGGTGGCCTATGAACCGATCACCTACGCCATCGCCCGCATTGACGCCCAGGGCGACGGCCCCGTTACCGCGCGCAAACGCCTGAAAGGAAAACCATGACATCCGATCCGTTCTTTCACCCCGTATCGGGCTTTGAATTGCCACGTTTTGCCGGCGTGCCCACCTTCATGCGCCTGCCCTATGTGCCGCAGGGGCATGCGCGTTACGACGATGTACAACTTGGCCTGATCGGCGTGCCCTGGGACAGTGGCACAACCAATCGCCCCGGTCCGCGCCACGGGCCGCGCCAGTTGCGCGATGCCTCGACCATGATCCGCGCCCAGCACGCCACCAGCGGCATGCGCCCCTTCGAGGCCCTCAATTGCGCCGATCTGGGTGACGTCGGGCCAAACCCCGCCGATATCATGGATAGCATGGCGCGGATCACTGACTTCTACGACGGGGTGACGGGTGCCGGGATCACGCCGCTGACGGCGGGGGGCGATCACCTCACGACGCTGCCAATCTTGCGCTCGCTGGCGCGGCGCGCGCCGCTTGGTATGATCCATTTCGATAGCCACACCGATCTGTTTCATTCCTATTTCGGCGGCACGATGTACACCCATGGCACACCGTTTCGCCGCGCCGTCGAGGAAGGGCTACTTGATCCAAAACGCGTGGTGATGATCGGCATCCGGGGCACGATGTATGACACCGAAGATCGCGATTTCGCGGCGGCCAACGGCATCCGCCTTATCCTGATCGAAGAATTTCACGCCCGCGGACCAGAGGATGTGATGGCCGAGGCCCGCGAGATTGCCGGCAGCGGCGACACCTATGTGAGCTATGATATCGACTTTGTCGATCCGACCTTTGCCCCCGGCACCGGCACGCCCGAGGTGGGTGGCCCCAACAGCTATCAGGCGCTTCAGGTGGTGCGCGGGCTTGAGGGGGTCAATATCACCGGCGCCGATCTTGTCGAGGTTTCGCCACCCTTCGACACCTCTGGCGGCACCGCCTTTCTTGGCGCGTCGATCATGTTCGAGATGCTCTGCGTGATGGCCGGGGCCAAGGCGACGGGTTAGACCGCACCGCTGCCGCCCACATCAAGCGGCGCAATCGACAGCGATTTGATCACCGCAAAACACCTCTGCCCCGGTGCCAGCGAAAGCGCCCGGGCAGAGCGTTGCGTGATCCGGGCCAGAACATCCTGATCCGCGCCCATGCGCAGGCGCACCATCACGCCGGGCCCCTGTCCCTGGCGCAAGTCGGTCAGCTCGCCCTCAAGCACGTTGAGCGCCGATAGCCCCTCGGGGCGGCTGCGCGACAGGATCACATCCTGCGCCGCAATCCTAACCCGGACCTCTGCGCCAATCGCAGCGGCAAAGCCCGGCACCAAAAGCCGCCCACCCGCCACCGTAAGTTCGCTCAGCCCATCGTCGTGATGCGCCAGAACCTTTGCCCGCAGGACCGAACCCGCGGCGCGGATGCCAAAGGCCGGGGCCGCCGCCGGATCCGACAGGATATCCTGTGCAGGCCCGGCGCGGCGCACCTGCCCCGCCTCAAGCATGACAATGTGATGGGCCAGGCGCGCCACCTCTGACACCGAATGGCTGACATAGATCACCGGCACCTGCATGCCATCACGGATCGCCTCGATATAGGGCAGGATCGCGCCCTTGGCCGCATCGTCAAGCGCCGAAAGCGGTTCGTCCATAAGCAACAAACGCGGCGCCGTCATCAGGGCGCGCGCCATCGCCACGCGCTGTGCCTCGCCCCCCGAAAGCCCCGAGGGGCGACGCGTCAAAAGCCCCTCAAGCCCAAGCGCCGCGACAATACCGGGCCGATCCGGCGCACGCCCCGCCCTGCGCGCGCGTCGCTCGGCATAGGCAAGGTTGCCCGCCACTGTCAGATGCGCGAAAAGCCGTGCGTCCTGAAAGACATAGCCAATGGCGCGCCGATGCGGAGCAACAAAGCGCCCCGGCTCTTGCCAAAGCTGCCCGTCAAACCCGACGCGGCCCTGCGCGCGCGCCTCAAGCCCGGCGATCACCCGCAGCAGGCTTGATTTACCGCTGCCCGAGGGGCCAAAAACCGCCGTCAGGCCAGTGGGCGCAAAAGATTGTGAAACCTCAAGGCGAAACCCCGGCAGATCAAGAGCAATATCCAGCTCAAGCCCGCTCATCCCGCATGCACCGGAAAGCGGCGATTGGCGGCATAGACCGCCACCAACACCACAAAGGAAATCCCCAGAAGGATCGCCGACAACAGATGCGCCTGTGCATATTCAAGGGTCTCGACATGCTCGTATATCGCAATCGAAATGACCTTGGTCTGGCCCGGGATATTGCCCCCGACCATCAGAACCACACCGAATTCGCCAAGGGTATGCGCAAAGCTAAGCACCATCGCGGTCAGATATCCGCGCAGCGCAAGCGGCGTGGCGACAGTGAAAAACCGATCCATTGGCCCGGCACCAAGCGAGGCCGCCGCCTCCATCGGGTGCCTGCCGATTGCCTCGAAACTGGCCTGAAGCGGTTGCACGGTGAAGGGCAGCGAATAAAGCACCGACGCGACCACAAGCCCGGTGAACGAGAATGTAAGCGCCGTGCCGGTCACATCGCGCCAGGCCCCGCCAAGCATGCTGTTGGGGCTCAGCAGAACCAACAGGTAGAACCCCAGAACCGTCGGCGGCAGAACCAGAGGCAAGGCCGTGATCGCCTCGACCGCCACCTTGGCGCGGCTGCGGGTTTGCGCCAGCCACCAGGCCAGCGGCGTGCCGACAAGAAGCAGGATCACCACGCTGATCCCCGCCAGCCGCATGGTCAGCCAGAGCGGTGTGAGGTCGGGAAACGGCGCCGCGTCACTCCACATGATACCCGTACCCCGTGATCACCGCGCGCGCCTCGGGCATCTTGAGATAGGTCAGAAACTCTCGCGCGGCGGCATTGTCAGGGGTTAGCAAGACGGCATCCTGCCGGATCGGATCATAGAGGGCCTCGGGCACATCCCAGATGCGCCCCGGTTGGCGGTTGCGCATTGAAATCGCATAGGATTTCGCCACCAGGCCCAGATCGGCATTGCCCGTTGCCACCATCGAAAATGCCTGTCCGATATTCTGTCCCATCACCAGTTTCGGCTTGACCATGGCCCAGAGGCCAAGCCCCTGCAACGCCTGTTTCGCCGCAAGGCCATAGGGCGCAAGATCGGGATTGGCGATGGCCAGATGCTCGAAATCATTGGCGCGGATCACCGCCGCGCCGTCTGTTCCGATGGCGTCAGGCGTGGCGCTCCAGAGCACCAGACGCCCCTCGCCATAGGTAAAGCGTGATCCCGCGACAGCCCGCCCTTCGGCCTCTAGCCGCGCGGGCCGGGCCTGATCGGCGGCAAGAAAGGCATCAAACGGCGCCCCCTCGATGATCTGTGCAAACAGTTTCCCGGTCGAGCCGGTGACAAGGGTGATCCGGTGATCGGCCTGCGCCTCGAACCGGGTGATCAAATCCTCGGCTGCCTCGGCAAAATTCGTCGCCACCGCGATTGTCGCCGTCTCGGCGCGGGCCGTCCCAATGCCGGGCGCAAGCAACAACAGCAGGCAAAGGTGGCGCATAATGGCGACTGCGGCACGCATGGGCGGCCCTCTCCGATTTCGTTATGTTTGAAGGGAAATATCCCGTGCGGCGCGGTCAAAGACAAGCGTTATTTTTCGCCGGACATATCGCCAAGCAGGGCGGTGATCGCCGCGATCTCGGGCGCCCCCTGATCGGCGCAACGCCGTTCAAGCGCACGATAGTGGCGCAAGACCTCTTCCCCGGTTGTCGTGAGGGTCGCGCCACCGCCCTTGGCGCCGCCACGCGCGCTTTGCACGACCGGCGCGCGGAACATGGCATTCATCGTCTCGACCAGCATCCAAGCGCGCTTGTAGCTCATGTTCATCGCGCGGCATGCCGCCGAGATTGATCCGGTCTGCGCGATCAACTCAAGCAAATCGGCCTTGCCCGGCCCGATCATCGCCCCGCCGCCGAACACCAGCCGCAGGCGTAAATCGGCACGCGCTGTTGGTTCGTTTGTCTCAAGCGCACTCAAACGCTCACTCCACAGCGCGGATAAGCTTGCGCTCCAGAACACGCAACACGGGTTTGAGATCATGACCGCGCTTTAAAATCTGCCCGTCAATTCCGATCACCGCATATTGCCCCTGCTTTGCCCGCAGTTTGGGCCGCTTTTCGATCCGGTAAAGCGGATTTTCCGCCGTGCGCCGAAAGATCGAAAAGACCGCCACGTCGCGCAGACAGGAAATGCCGTAATCACGCCATTCCCCCGCAGCCACCATGCGCCCGTAAAGCGACAGGATGACCGCAAGTTCGGTGCGGTGAAACGCAACCTGCATTGGCGTACCTGGCGCCTGTATCGGGCTGATCGACTGAAAACTCATGATCACAGAGTTGCGCCGAAGCTCTTCCAGATCAAGCGAATTCGCGCGCGGCCCATTTTCCAATCCGTCTGCTCGGCGAACCGAGCCGGGGAAATTCGGACAGACAGAATGCGGCGGGCACATATGACAAGATTGTGTTTGCCCCTTGGTCTTTCTGAATCCACCGCCCCGATGAGCCACGCCCCTCTTCCCTTGCGGGCCTGACATGCTAAACTATCGGCGTTTGCACTAGGATACATTCGATGACAGTCATTACCCGTCCGGCCGTTTTGATCAGTTTATGCCTTGCGCTCGCCACGACGGCCTTCGCCCATTCCGGGGTACGCAACCACGCTGTGATGATGCGAATGGAAGCAATGCTAAGTTCCAAGAAAGCGATTGATCGCCTCGTTTCGATGGTCAAGGGCCAGACCGCCTTTGATGCCGCCAGTGCAGGCGCCGCGCAACAGGCGCTGATGACCCAGATGAAGGCCACGCCCGACCTGTTTCGCGAGAAGCAGACCGATCCGAAATCAGAGGCGCGCCCGCTGATCTGGGACAACTGGCAAGACTTCGAGCGCAAAAGCAACAGTGCCTATCTGGCCACTGCCGCACTTGACACCCAGAGCCTTGAGGGCCTGCGCAGCACGCTTCTGAACCTCGGCATCAGCTGTCTGGATTGTCATCAGGTTTACCGCGAAGGGCACCATTGATCGCAGAAAAATCGTCGCCCGGGTCCCTGCGATTGTGCGCGGATATTGAATCCGCCACGCGCATGCCGCATGGTCGGGCAAAGTCAACAAAAGGAACATTCAATGCGCACAAGAGCCGCTGTTGCCGTTACTGCCGGTCAGCCGATGGAGATCATGGAGGTGAACCTTGAGGGCCCGAAGGCGGGTGAGGTTCTGGTCGAGATCAAGGCCACCGGGCTTTGTCATACCGATGATTTCACCCTGTCGGGCGCCGATCCCGAAGGGGCGTTCCCGGCCATTCTGGGGCATGAGGGCGCGGGCGTCGTGCTTGAGGTCGGGCCCGGCGTCACAAGCCTTGAGCCCGGCGATCACGTCATCCCGCTCTACACGCCCGAGTGCCGCGAATGCGAGTATTGCCTGAACCCGAAAACCAACCTTTGCCAGAAGATCCGCAGCACCCAGGGCGCGGGCGTGATGCCCGACGGCACCAGCCGGTTTTCGATGCTCGATGGCACGCCGATCCTGCATTACATGGGCTGTTCGACGTTTTCCAATCACACGGTTCTGCCCGAGATCGCGCTGGCCAAGGTGCGCAACGACGCGCCGTTCGACAAGATCTGCTATATCGGCTGTGGCGTGACCACCGGCATCGGCGCGGTGATCAACACCGCCAAGGCCGAGCTTGGCAATCGCAGCATCGTCTTTGGCCTCGGCGGCATCGGGCTGAACGTGATCCAGGGCCTGCGCCTGTCGGGCGCCGATCAGATCGTGGGGGTCGATCTCAACCCGGCCAAGATCGAGATGGCGCGGCGCTTCGGCATGACCGATTTCGTCAATCCCAATGACGTGGAGGGCGATCTTGTGGCGCATCTGGTCAAGCTGACCGGCGGCGGCGCGGATTACACCTTTGACGCCACCGGCAACGTCGGCGTGATGCGCACGGCGCTTGAGGCGGCGCATAAGGGCTGGGGCGAAAGCATCGTGATCGGGGTGGCGCCTGCGGGGGCCGAGATCTCGACCCGCCCGTTCCAGCTTGTGACCGGGCGAAGCTGGCGCGGCACCGCGTTTGGCGGCGCGCGCGGGCGCACCGATGTGCCCAAAATCGTCGATTGGTACATGGACGGCAAGATCGAGATCGACCCGATGATCAC